>JBBDRK010000033.1:0-20148 GCA_040905465.1 Trueperaceae bacterium
GCCGGTGAACCTGGCGGTACCGTTTCGGCTGGTTCCGCATCGCCCGAGCCTCCATTGACCGGCACCCTCGCAGGTGCTGTCACGATCGAGGCGGAAGACCTGGCCTCGCTCCTGGCCGGCACGCTCCGCGGCGACCTGCGGCTGCAGGAAGCCGGCCTGGCCGGGGGTGACTCGACGTTGTCGGGGTCCGTGGCCGTTTCCGGCCCCGTCAACGACCCCCGACTGGAGCTCGACCTGCTGGCCGGCGGCAGGGCCGGCGGACGCCTGCGTATCGAGTCCGCTCCGGCCAGCGGCCGCCTTTCGCTGCGCAGCGACCTGAGCTGGGGTCCGCTGACCACCGATCTGGAGGTCTCGTCGACCGTGAGCGAGGTCTCCGCTGCCGGCCGCATCGACCTTCCCGGCGGCTACTTCGTCCTCTCCCGGATCGCCCGTCCGGCCGACTCCACCGGTCTGCCGACCATCGCCCTAGACGGCTCCGACCGCTTTCGCGACTGGCGCCTGGAGTTCGCTCCGGCCGGCCCCGAGCTGAGGGTGCAAGCCGACCTCGATACGCTCGGCAACGCCATACACGGTCAGTTGACACTGAACGCCGGCTCCCGACCGCCGGGTGAGCCCTGGCTGCAGGCCCAGGTCGAGTCGTTGGGCTGGGGCGGCGTGACGCTGGGCACGGTACGGTTGGAGACCGCATCTCCCGGTGCGGAGATCCTAATAAGCGGACCCGATCTGCAGGCAAGCGTTAGACCGCGTGAAGGCTTCGCCTGGACCATCGAGAAGCTGGACCTGGATCTTCCCGCCGGAATGGCGGCGACGGCCAGCGGAAGCGGTTCAGCTGCCAGCGGACGGCTCGACGCCGTGGTGTCCGGAAAGGTCGGAGGTGTGCCGGCGTCGCTGCCTCTGACGCTGGAGCGCGGTCCCGCCTCGCCGCTTACGGTGGCCGGCTCGGGAGAGCTTCTGGGGGGAACCCTGATGGTCGACGCCGGCCTCGTCGCCGTACCGGCCGAGTTGCAGTCGCCCGACGCCCGGTGGCAGGGCCCCGAATGGATGGGCCTCCAGTGGAAGGGCGAGGTCGCAGCCCACGGGGTGCAGTTCGCCGGCACCAGCGGCCGGTTCACCGGCACCATTTCAGGTCCCGCGCCCTCGCCGCAACTCGCACTGAACGCGAACGCCCAGGGTACCGGCTTCACCCTTACCGGCCAGGCCCTGCTGGTGGTCGACGAGCAGGCGCTGCAGCTGGACCTGGACTCCCCTTACCTGGACTCGCCGTTGACCATCGCCGCCAGAGCCGGCGAGGAGACCTCGGTACGCATCTCGGGCCGCCGGACCGGCGGCAGCGACGGCGAGTTCAGCGGCAGTCCCGACGAGGACCCAGGCGCTGCGGCCGCTGGTGTCGCCGTACTTTTCCCGCATGCGCCGGGGCTGGTGCCGGAGGTGAGCGGCAACCTGATTGTCGATATCGGCCCCCTCCGGTTGGCGCTCAACGCCACGAGCGACCTCAGCGGCGCCGGCGAGGCCGAAGCGGCACCCGGCGGCCAGCAGGGTCTCGAGATCGTCCTGAGCCTGCCGCAACTGCCGGGCTCGGGCCTTTCAACGGTGCTGAGCGCTTCCGAACTTGCCCGGCCGGCGAGCCTGCTGGAAGGTCCGCTGCCGTTCACCGGCATAGAACGGACATCAGGGCGCGTGGTGGCCGACCTCGCGCGGCTATCGTTGCGGGTCGACGACCTGAGCTACCGGGGTGAGATCGCGACGGTCGGGTTGAGCGGCCGCGTCGGTCCCGGCGTCAGCAGCGACCTCGTTGGCAACATCGTGATCGACGCACCTGTGCGCACCGGGTTGCTGCCGGCGCTCCCTGAAAACAGCCGGGTTCCGTTTCGGATCGGCGCCGACGCCGGTCTGATCGAAGTGGAGTCCGAAGGCGACCTGGGCACGGTTCGCCTGGTCTACGACACGGACGTTGGCACGGCCGATCTGGACGCCGTAATACGGTTCGCCGGCGGCAGCGCGGCCGGTGAGCTGAGCTTCGATCCGGTGATCGGTCCGGTTGGACGGTTCACCGTCGACGGTCTGCCGTTGATAGCGCTCGACGACCAGCAACAGCTGCGATTGAGCGGCGACGTCGAGGTGAGCCCCCAGGCAGTCACCGGGACTACACAGTTACGAGCCGCGAACGGGTCGCTGCGGGCAACGGCGACGTTGGGCCTGGGCATGTTCGTGCCAGCGGCGATCGCTCCTCAGGGAACCGGGGAGCAGCGCCTGGACCTCCAACTCGCTACCTTCGACCTCAGCAGCCTCCCTCTGGTTGCGAGCCGAGTCCCATATCTGAGCGCGCCGCTGAGCGGCTTCCTCCAGATTCAGGGACGAAACGTCGTCGGCCGGCTCGTCGCACCCGATCTGGCTGTTGCGGGCGAAACGCTGCCGCTTTCGATCGATGTCAGCGGGCCGCTGGATTCACTGGTGATGAACGCCCTGGTGGCCGGCAGCGCGATAAGGCTCACGCTCGACGACCACAGCCTGAGCGCCCTGGCCACGCTGGAACGGTTTCCGCTGCACCGGATGGTCGAGGCGGTAACTGGACCCACCGACGTGAGCGCGGAGGTAACCGGGGTAGCCAGAGTCGTCCTGCCATTCGATAGACGCGAGGGCCCCTCTGTCGAGGTGGCCACCGAGCTGGTGCGCTTGGAACGATCGGGCGTGGTGACTACCGGTAACGTCAGCCTGGTGCTGGACGAGGGCGCATTGAACGTACGGGAGGCGGAGTTCAACGGCGCCGGGCGCTGGAGCGCCGAGGGCAGCATCAGTCCGGATCTGCTCGATTTCAACCTGACCGCGGAAGATGCCGACTTCGGACCGCTACTGGGGCTCGTGCCGACGCTGGCCCGCTATCGGGTGGCTGCTCAGGGCTCGCTCGAACTGAGTGCCACCGGCACGATGACCCGACCGCAGGTAACCCTCGCCACGCCGGCGCTGCAGTTCGAGGTGGCCGGTTCCGACTTCCTGCTGGAACAGGGTGAAGCGAACCTCAACGATGGTCGGCTCGCCGTTGCGGCCAGGGTAACCGGCCTGTCGGCCGTCACCGGTCAGCTGGTAGTCGCCGGCGAAGGCAATCTGGAGCTGCTTCCGCTTCGGCTCAACTCTGCTCGGTTCACGGCCCGCGGCGCCGCCGTCGTGCCTGGGTTGGGTGAGATCAGCGATTTCGAAGCGGCGGTGACGTCGCGGCCGGACGTTGGGCTGTGGCTGGAAGGCGGCGGCCGGCTGGGCGAGCCGTTCACGATGAAAGGAGGGCTGGCCCCACTCGACCTGGAGATCGTCGGTGAGGACCTGGCGCTGAGCTTCCCCCAGCTCCTCCTTGCATCCGCTCAGGCCGATGCAGCCCTGCGCTTGCGTTGGGACGACGATTTGCGGTTCTCAGGCGACCTCGATATCGATCAGGCTCGCTTCGAGTTGGGGATCAGGCCACCCGGAATGGACGAGCGGCGAGCCGAACGAAGAGGTCCCAATCCCGTTGCAGAGCGATTCGTGTTCGACGACGTCGCCCTCCGCGCGCCGGGTCGAGTGCGCTTCAGCGAGAACTTCGGCAACGCCGAGCTGGCGCTCGACCTCACGCTCGCCGGAAACGCCGCCCAGCCCCAACTCAATGGCAGCGCTCAAGTGCTCAGGGGGACTTTCCAGTTCTCTGGCCGAGACTTCCAGATCCAGTCGGCCGAGGCCCGGTTCGACCCGTCGCGCGGAGTCCTGCCGGTACTCGATGTTACGGCCGTGACGAGTTTCGAAATGCGCCGGGTTCAACCGGGCGACGGAAGCGTGAGGTTCGTTGCGCCGCAGGACGGGAGCCGGTTCGAGGTCGTCCTGGCGTTTACCGGCGAGGTCGAGCCGCTGCCCGGCGAGAGTCCGCCCTTTCGCCTCGACCTCACACCGTCTCTCAGCTCCGAGGCGTTGATCCAGGAGGTAAGGGGCGACGGCATCACGTCCGGACCTCGCAGCCTGAGCGAGCCGGAACTGCTGTCGCTGATCACGCTCGGACGTCTCGAGCTGAACGCCCCGCTCGCCGGCCAGCAGGGCCTGGCGACCGCCGTGGCCGAAGGGGCGATCGACACCGCGGTCGATCTGCTGATCGTTTCCGAGTTGCAATCCGCCCTGGCAGAGGCTCTGGGCGTCGAGGTCGTTGAGATCCGCACCACCGCCCTGTCGTCGGTCTTCGGCCGCGACGCCAGCGACCCGTTCAGCGTATCCCTGCGTCTGGGCGGATACCTCAGTGACGAGATCTTTGCCTCCTACCAGATCGGGTCGTTCGACGACGCACGTGGCCTGTACGCGCTTACCAACGAAGTCAGCCTGCTATATGAGCTGGGGCCGCTCGAGCTGGACCTGGCCGGACGCGTCAACTTCGAAGACACCGGCGTCCCCAATCCCGACGCCGAAGTCAGCGCAACCGTTCGGTATGCGTTCGACACGCGGACCAGCCTCGAGGCCGGGATCGATCTCTCGGACGATAATCAGCAACTCCGCTTCGGTGTCACGCTGCGCTGGTGAACCCTTCGCCGGGCGGCTCGGGTGGGGTTAGGCTTGCCGTCAGGGAGACCGCGGTGTACCCGCGAGCGGCTCTCGCCACCGGCCGGAGCCGGTTGGGCTGCTATCATTTTGGATCGAGGCCCGTTCGCGCCCAGGCCTCTACCAACACACCATCAGGAAGCAGGTAGTCGATGCGGGAGAGCACCACCCAAGCACGGAGCACACTCGATTTAGAGGGCGCCGAGACGATTCACAATCCCAGCGCCGCTTTACTCTACGAGCATGCTCTGGCACGGGGGGAGGCCCGGCTGGGGGACAACGGTCCCCTTGTCGTGGACACAGGCCGTTTCACGGGTCGGTCACCAAAGGACAAGTTCATAGTTCGAGGCGGCGCCGCCGGCGAGAAGATCGACTGGGGTCAGGTAAACCAGCCCATCGAGCCCGACGGCTTCGCACGGCTGAAGGCCGACATGGAGGCGATGGCCCGGGGAAAGCAGCTCTTCGTTCAGGACCTTTTCGTCGGTAGCGACCCGCGCTATCGTCGGTCGGTCCGGGTCATCACCGAATACGCCTGGCACAGTCTGTTCGCTCGCAACCTGTTCCTGCGCAGCGGTGAGCGCCATGAGTCACCCGACTGGACCGTCCTGGACCTGCCGTCGCTGAAGGCCGATCCGGTCCGCCACGGCTCCCTCAGCGACACCGTCGTCGCTCTGGATATGGACGGCGGCCTGGTGCTGATCGCCAATACCGAGTATGCCGGTGAGATAAAGAAGTCGATATTCTCCGCGATGAACTACGAGCTGCCTGGGCTCGGCGTCATGCCGATGCATTGCTCGGCAAACCACGGGACAGACGGCGACGTGGCCCTGTTTTTCGGACTCTCGGGAACCGGCAAGACGACGCTCTCGTCCGACCCGGCGCGAGTGCTGATCGGCGACGACGAGCACGGTTGGTCGGCGGACGGAATCTTCAACTTCGAGGGCGGTTGCTACGCGAAGGTGATCGATCTCGACGCGAAGGCCGAGCCGGAGATATATGCCGCGACGAGACGCTTCGGAACGATCCTCGAGAATATCGGCATGGACCGGTCCAGCCGCCGGGTCGACCTCGAGGACCGTTCGCGTACCGAGAATACCCGCGCCGCCTATCCGATCGAATTCATCCCCAACGCCAGCGCGTCCGGCCTGGCCGGGCACCCGGCGGCGGTTGTGTTCCTCACCGCCGACGCTTTCGGTGTACTTCCGCCGATAAGCCGTCTCGACATCGCACAGGCCAAGTATCATTTCCTGTCGGGTTATACCGCAAAGCTCGCCGGCACCGAGCGCGGCGTCACCGAGCCGCAAGCTACCTTCAGCACCTGTTTCGGTGCCCCTTTCATGCCGCTGCATCCCAACCTGTACGCCGAGATGCTGGGCGAATGCCTGGAACGGCACGGCACCAAGGTGTGGCTGGTGAACACCGGCTGGACGGGTGGCCCATACGGAACTGGGAACAGGTTGAAGCTCCGCTTCACGCGGGCGATGGTGCTGGCGGCGCTCGAGGGCAGGCTGGATGACGTTCCGATGCGCGCCGACCCGCTGTTCGGCTTCGAGGTGCCATTGAGTTGCCCGGACGTGCCCGCGGGGATCCTGGGCCCCCGCGGGACCTGGCAGGACGGCGTCGTGTACGACGAGCAGGCTCGGAGTCTCGCGGCGATGTTCCAGGAGAACTTCCGCCGTTTCGAAGCGCACGTCAGCCCGGAAGTCGTAAGGGCCGGACCGCGGCTCTAAGAGACCGGGCGGACATCTGATGTCCGCCCGGTCTCCGTTTATCATTGCGTCGGCTCAGCCGCGCAATGCCTCGATTCGGCAGTTCAGTTGGCGGCAGACTCCGCCTTGGCGACTACCTGCTCGAGCAACACCTGATATGCGGTTCGCAGGGCGTCATCTTCTTCGAGATCGACCATCGCCTGACCCTGTACCGCGCTGTACTCGCGCTGGGGTCCCGTGGTCACGAACTCGAACTCGCCCTGCTCGTTAGCCTCGAACGAACCGACGGACTCGCCGTCGATGACGATCTCGAGCGTCTGTCCCGGGCTGGCGCCCTGGCCTTCGAGCGAAATGATGTTGGGATAGCGGGTGTCCTCTGCCGCGACATCGGGCGTGATTCCCTGCTGATTGATGGAGCGGCGGTCGGGCGTCAGCCACTCGAACGCCAGATACACGAGTTGACCGCCATCGGACAACGACACGACGTTTTGTGCGACGCCCTTGCCGAAGGTCTCCTCGCCTATCACCAGGGCCCGTCCGTTCTCCTGCAGGGCGCCGGCTACGATCTCCGACGCGGACGCCGAGTGTTCGTTGACCAGCACCACCATGGGCAGGTCGAACGCCTCGGGATCGGCGGCTGCGAGCCTCTGGGTGACTCCGCGAGCGCGCTGGAACACGATGTCGCCGCTGGAGAGGAACTCGTCGGCAACCAGGATCCCCTGGTTGAGGAAGCCGCCACCGTTGTCACGGAGGTCGAGGATCAGCGACGTGATTCCCTGCCCCTTGAGCTCATCGAGTTGCGCGACCAGTTGATCGTGGAGCTGCTGGTTGGCGAAAGTGGTGAGGCTGACGTACCCCACGTTGTCGGGCAGAACGGCGGACTCGACCGACACGATGCTGATGGTGCCGCGCGTGATCTCGAACGAGACGTTCTCTTCCTGGCCGGGCCGGAGCATCTCCAGGCGTACCTCGGTTCCCTCGGGACCGCGCACCAGGTCGGCAACCTCGGTAGGGGTCATCTCCTTGACGTCCACGCCGTCGACCACAACGAAGATATCGCCACGTTGGAGACCGGCCTGATCGGCCGGTCCGCCGCGATAAACGGTCAGAATCTCCACCCCGGTCCCGCTCTGGCGGTTCCTGGTGGTGAGTACCGCGCCGATGCCTTCGAAGGAGCCGGACTGATCCTGGAGGTCGCGAGCCGCGCTTTGCGGTGTCTTGTAGTAGGAGAACGGATCCTCCAGAGACTCCAACATGCCGTTGATCGCACCCTGGATGATTTCGCTTTCGTCAACGTCCTCGAGATAGTTCGATTTCAGCGTGCCGTAGGTCTGGATGAGGGACCTGCCGGCAGCGGACTCGAGGAATTCCGTCGAGTAGTCCCGCGAGAACTGGGCATCGACCACCATGATCGACGCACCAAGGGCCACCAGGACCAACAATAACCATCTACGTTTCATCGAACCTCCCGGGGGGAAAGATTCCCGGTCCCAAGTATATGGGGCGTGCCGGATTAGAACCGTAAGGCGCCGAACCGGATCCGGCGGTCGGCCCTGCCGCTCGCACACTCTCCGTATACTGGGGCGGTGCGTCTTCTTTTCGCTTCCAGCGAGGTTTACCCCTTCAGCAAGACCGGCGGTCTCGGCGACGTGCTCGGGGCGCTTCCAGCGGCTCTCGCGAGGTTGGGCCACGACGTCATGGTGATGAGCCCCTGGTACGGGAGCTTGCGCTCCGCTCAGCCGCTGTGGATCGGTGACATCGAGGTGCCCTTCGACGGCGGCGAGTGCACGGCGGGCGTGGGTACGCTCGAAAAGGACGGCGTCCGTCTGGCCTTCGTCGGTCACGAGGACTTCCGTCGCGACCGGATCTACGGGTACCCGGATGACGTACGACGATTTTGCCGATTCACCAGGTCGGTGCCGCAGGTGGCGGACCGGCTCCGATTCAGGCCCGACGTGGTCCATGTACACGATTGGCACGGCGCTTACTTGCCGGTGGTGCTGCGGCGCGGCCGGCACCTGCCCGATGGCTATCAGGACATTCCGAGTGTGCTGACGATCCACAACGCGCAATACCAGGGCATCTCCGAGATCGAGGAGACCCTGCGCTGGCTGCGCTTGCCGCACGTGCTGGCCCATTCGGCGATCGCCCGTGAAGGACTGGCAAACGCACTCAGAGCCGGCAGCAGCTTCGCCGAGCGGATCACTACGGTGAGCCCGAGCTACGCCGGCGAGATCCTTACCGAAGAGTTCGGCCACGGCCTGGACGATACGTTTCGCGGCCTCAGCCACAAGTTGACGGGCATCCTCAACGGCATCGAGACGTCCGAGTGGGATCCGGCTCACGACCGTCATCTCCCTGCAACATACGACGCCGGCGATACCAGCGGAAAACGTCTGGCAAAACGCGAACTGTGCGAACTGACCGGCCTCGACGACACCCGGCCGTTGCTGGCTGTCGTGTCGCGCCTGGCCGAACAGAAGGGTGTCGACGTGCTGCTCGACGCTGCTATCGACCTGGTGGACCAAGGGTGGTCGCTGTTCGTGCTGGGTACCGGCGAGGAGCCGCTCGAGGCGCGGATACTGGCCCTTAGCCGGACCGACGGTCGCATTGCCGCTACGGTCGACTACGACGAGGGGTTGGCACACCTCGTGTACGCCGCGGCGGACGCACTGGCCATCCCGAGCCGCTTCGAGCCGTGCGGACTGAGTCAACTGATCGCGATGCGATACGGAACTTTGCCGATCGCGCGCGCTACCGGAGGTTTACGTGACACCATCGAACACGGCCGGACGGGCTTCCTCTTTTCCCGCCTCGAGCCAAGCGCAATCGCCGCGAGCGCCGGCGAGGCCTTGCACCATTACGGTACCCAGAGGTGGACGACCATGATGCACGCCGCCATGGGTCAGGACTTCAGCTGGGACCGCTCGGCGCGGCGGTACGAGGAGTTGTACCAGAGCGTCACGGGGGAACTGTGAGCTTCGGAGCCCGCGAGAGCGATTGGCGCCAAGCACTGTACGCCGGCCGATTCGAGGACGCTCACAAGCTCTATCTCATGGCCGACGCGCCCGATCCCGAGGTGCGCAGGGCGCTATCGGCGCTGGCGGACATAGTCGAGTTCGTCCGCGAGAAGTCGTGGCCCCGCGCCAGCAGACGGCTGCAACGCCTGGAGGAGAAGCCGCCCCTCGTCGACTGGACGGCGCTGGAAGCGGAGCTGGATCGGCTGGCGGAGAGTTCCCGCAGCCTGGACCGGATGGAACCCGAGGAGGCGATGGCGTTGCTGGAGGGAGAGGCGGTGGCGTGGTTCCCGGCCGAGGCCGCCAACTTGCAGGGCACGGCCAGAATCTACAGCGGTGACCCGGAGGCGGCCAGGCAGGACTTCAGGCGGGCGGTGGAGCTCGATCCGCGCCATTACCGTGCCCTCACCAACCTCGGCAACGCGGCGCTCGAAGCGGGCGAAGTCGACGAGGCGATCGCCTGCTATGAACGGGCGTTGGCCGTGAATGACGACTTCGCCAACGCTCACCACAATCTGGGGGTGGCATATCGGCGCAAGGGCCAGGTGGGGCGAAGCGTACGTCAACTCCGTCGTGCCCAGCGTGTTCAGCAGCGCAGCGAGCGGGAGCGGGCCCGCGAGGGACTGGGCGAGGGACCCGGCAAGGGCGGCCTGAAGATCCTTCGTTGGGTGCTGTACGCTCTGGTGGCGCTGACGCTGGTGGCTATCCTGCGGGGGCGCGGCTTCCTGTAGCGCCGTGAGCCGCCAGCCGTGGTTCGTGCAACGCGCCAGGAGGCAGATCGAGTCAGTCGAGAACGAGGATTTCGGGACGGTGCAAGCCGGCGATCTCGGTAGTTGGCCACTCCGGGTCGCGCGTAAGCACCTCGAGACTCTGATGCGTCAGCAACACCGTGTCTTCGACCTTCAACCCCGGCAACGACGGATTCCAGGCGTAGGCTGAACCGTCGAGGACGATACGGTCATCGAACGGCGTAGCCAGGAAGTCGCGGGTGAAGTAGCCTGTGGGACCGCCCTGGTGATGGTACTTCCAGGCAAGTGGATGGTGGTGCTCGGCGTAGGCTTGTTGAAGTGCCGTCAGCACGTCCCGGAAGAACCGGCCGTGGCGTGTGACCGCGAATGCGGCCTCCTCCACCTGCAGAAGCGACTCGTAGCGGCGAGACTCCTGGGGGTCCAGCGGCGTGAACGCCACGAGGCGCGTGAGGTTGGCGTAAAGCCCATGACGGCGGCCACAGACCACTACCATCGCCCTGTCGTTGGCGGTCTCGTTCGAGGGAAGCGGATGGCGGTAGCGCTTCAATCTGCCGTCCCCCCCCACCAGCAGCACGGCAGGCTGTATACCGCGGTTACGCAGTTCCCGCGCTACCGCGCCGGCGATCTGGTGCTCGGACAAGCCGGGCTCGAGGCCGCGCAATACAGAACCCACCGCCACCGCGGTGTCGCGGCACAACAACCGGTACCGCTCCACTTCTTCCGGTAGCAAAGGCGCCCGCAGCGGCCAGAAGTCGTGCTGCTGCAGGCCCGGTGCTGGCGCATCGGTAAGGGTACGTTCGGGCTCGACCACGGAGAGCCGCGCCTGATCGAAGGCCCCGGCCTCCTCCCACGGCACGTAGTAGATCGGCAGGCCGGCCGGCAACTCTTCGGTCTCGATCCGATCGCGCTCGAACTCGGGGGCGTACAGGCGAGCGTCGTCGGCCGTCACCAACGCGCGCGCGACAGGCGGATCGGTGAGGGCCACCACCGGGTCGCCGCCAGCAAGCAACCAGGAAACATTGCCGGCGCTCGTCAGCCAGGCGGCGTCCATTCGCTGCTGAACGAGCAGCTTGCGGATGCGCGCCAGCTTGGCCGTGAGTTCATCTGTGCCTGTCATGCCAAAGAATAACCGCCCCGATGCCGCCGAACGGCGATCTCGAGGCGGTAGCTACCGGCCGGCATCTACGGAAACTCACGCCCATATAACCCGGCAGCCCGTCAGTTTGCTCAGGTCCGCCTGGCCGCTTTCACTATCCAAAGGAGCACGACCGCCCCCAGGATCGCTACCAGCAGGCTGTAGACGTTGAATCCCGATACTCCCGAAGCTCCGAATGCCCGGAAGATGAATCCGCCGATGACGGCGCCGATGATCCCTACGACTATGTCAAGAAGCAGGCCCTGGCTGGTCTTCATGATCATGCTGGCTATCCAGCCTGCCAACGCACCGAAGACTATCCACAACAGAATGCTCATATAGTCCTCCCCTCGCGGCCAATTATAGGGATGGAGCGGCGGAACACCCCCGCCTGCGCCACGATTCGCCCGTTATCCGGCTAACCCGACTACCTGGAGCCGTCCTCCGGCCGCGGCAGTGGAGCCTCAATCGTGTACCACCGGTAGTTCGCGCCCTTCCACGGCGGAACGGTAGCAGGCGTCGATTATGCGCACTCGCCGCAGGCCGGCCAAGGCCGGCGCGTGGTCGACCTGTTCCGCCCGCACGGCGGCCACGAAGTTGCGGACCACCGCGATGTGACCCTCGCCCTGCTGTACCTCGGGGCTGAGCACCGCCGGCACACCGGCGGCGTCGGTGTAGATGCGAAGGGTGTCCTGCCAGCGATACTCCCTGACCTTGATCTCGGCGCCGCCGCTGGTTCCGTACAGGGTAACGCCGAAGTCGTCGTTCGCTCCACCGTATACTGCCCAACTGGCCTCGAGGTTCACCGTGGAGCCGTCACCGAGCCGGATGAAGGCTGTCGCTAAGTCCTCGACCTCATAGGCCGAACCCACCGACATCCGCTTGGTACCCGAAAAGCCCCGCCCCCTTGGACCGAGCTCGGCATAGGTGGCCGCGCTCACCGAGCGTACTTCCGGTTCGCCCAGGAGGTAGAGCGCAAGGTCCAGAACGTGAACCCCCAGGTCGATGAGAGGACCGCCGCCGGCCATGTGCCGGGAGGTGAACCACGAGCCCATACCGGGAATGCCGCTGCGGCGCATCCAGGTGGCCTTCACATGATAGATACGCCCGAGCTGGTCCTGATCGAGGAACCGGCGCAGAACCTGGACATCACCGCGCTGACGGTGGTTGAACGCCACGTGCAAAACCTTGTCGCCATCGACTGCCGCCTTGACCATGGCTTCCGCCTCACTGGCGTCGCGGGCCAGGGGCTTCTCGCACAGCACGTGTTTTCCCTGCTCCAGCGCAGCGATCGTGATAGGAGCGTGCAGATGATTCGGCGTGCACACGCTGACGATGTCGAGATCGTCGCGGGCAACCAGATCCTGATAGTCGCTATAGAGGTGAGGAATGTCGTACTTGCTGCCGAGCTCCTGCAGCTTGTCTTCCTCCAAGCCCGCAAGCGCGGCGATTTCGACATCCGGCAGCGCCGCGTACCCGGCAAGATGGCGCCCTCCGGCCCATCCCAGACCGACTACACCTACCCGCAGCTTTCGTTGGGCGATTGGCTCGTGGCTCATCTCTCCTCCATAGACACTCCGGGCCCCCGGCCGGCACAGCCGGTGAGCGTACCACATGGTCCCGTTCCCACGAGCAAGCGGACCGATCGGTGGCTTCACCGATCGGTCCGCTTCGCTCCGCTCGCCCTATGCGTCGCTCCCGAACCTCCTGGCAGAGCGCTCCCGCGCCTTGCTGGCCACCTCCTCGCGATCCTTGGGCGGGGCGTTCGTCGACAACGACTCGAGCAGCCGCGTCACGACCACGCTGACGTCGTCGAGCGCCGAGGAGAAGGCGGCTTCGTTAGCCTTCGACGGCGCACTGAATCCGCTTACCTTACGCACGAACTGCAACGACGCCGCACGTATCTCGGCCTCGGTCGCAGGCGGTTCGAAGTTGAAGAGCGTCTTGATGTTCCTACACATCGGTCATTCCTCTACACTCGGTCCTCGGTAAGAACCGTTGGCGGACGTCTGGCACAGCCGGTGCGGTGCCTTCGCGGCTACCCTACTCCACCGTCACGCTCTTGGCCAGGTTGCGTGGCTGGTCGACGTCGCGACCGAGCCGGTGGGCGGTCTCGTAGGCGAGGAGCTGCAGCGCCACGACGTTCACGATCGGCGAGAGCAGCTCCAATGTCTCGGGAACCCGGATCACGTGGTCGGCATGGGCGCATATCACGCTGTCATCCGGGTTCGCCAAGGCGATCACCACTCCGTCGCGAGCTCGCACCTCCTGCAGGTTGGAAACCGTCTTGTCGTAGAGCCCGGAACGGGTGGCCACGGCAACGACCGGCATGCTCTCGTCTATCAGCGCTATCGGGCCGTGCTTCATCTCACCGGTGGCGTAGGCTTCGGCGTGGATGTAGGAGATCTCCTTGAGCTTGAGAGCACCCTCGAGCGCCGTCGGGTAATTGACGCCTCGTCCCAGGAACAGGTAATCGCGCCTGTCCTTGAACGCCTCGGCAACGGCCGCAATTTGCGGTCTCCCTGCCAGGGCCTCGTCCACCAGCGACGGCACGCGCCGCAGTTCACCGAGGAGCACGGTGGCATCGGCCGCGCTCAGGGTTCCGCGCCGCCGTCCCAGCCAGACGGCCAACAGTTCGAACGCCACCAGCATCGCGGTGTACGCCTTGGTGCTGGCAACGCCGATCTCCGGACCCGCATGAATATAGAGGGTGTCGTCTACCTCGCGACTGATGGTCGAGCCCTTGGCATTGAGGATCGCCAGGCTGCGGGCTCCCCGGCGGCGTGCTTCGCGCAGCGCCTCCAGGGTGTCTATCGTTTCGCCCGATTGCGAGACCACCACGCACAGCGTGCGTTCGTCGATGACCGGCTCTCGGTAGCGGAACTCCGAAGCGACCTCCACCTCCACCGGCAGCCGGGCGAGCCGCTCGATTAGATACTCGCCCACCAGTCCGGAGTAGTAGGCCGTGCCGGCGGCGGTTATCACGACCCGGTCGATATCGCCGGCGTCCAGGCTCAGGCCGAGATCGACGTCGCTGTCGTCTGCCACGATTCGGCCGCCGAGCGTGTCCTGCAGTACTCGCGGCTGCTCGTAGATCTCCTTGAGCATGTAGTGCTCGTAGCCACCCTTTTCGGCGGCCTCAGCGTCCCACTCGATCTTGCCGGGAGGTCGGTCAAGCGGCCGGCCCTGGAAGTCGGTGATGGTCACACCATCGGGCGTAAGCAACGCCATGTCGCCGTCGTGCAGGAATATCACATCGCGGGTATAGGGCAGCAGCGCCGGTACGTCGGAGGCCACGAACGTCTCCCCGTCGCCGAGACCGATGACCATCGGACTGGTAGATCGGGCCGCCACTATCAGCCGATGCTCGCTATGCGACACCACTACCGCATAGGCCCCGACCACTTCGCTCAGCGCGGCCCGCACGGCCTCCACCAGGTCGCCCCGGTAGTGCTCCTCGATGAGGTGGACCATCACTTCGCTGTCGGTCTCCGACGCGAAAGAGTGTCCTGCTGTCTGCAGACGCCCTTTCAACTCCAGGTAGTTCTCGATGATGCCGTTGTGGATGAGGCCGAGCCGGCCGTCCTCGGACAGGTGCGGATGGGCGTTGCCGTCGCTAGGGCGGCCGTGCGTGGCCCAGCGGGTATGCCCCAGGCCCAGCGAACCGGGCAGCGCCTGTCCGCTCAACGCCTCGCGCAAGACGCTGAGCTTGCCCGCGCGCTTCACCACCTCCAGCGACAGATTGCCGTTGCCGCCGGCGATCACTACGCCGGCTGAGTCGTAACCTCGGTATTCCAGTCGTTGCAACCCGTCGAGTATCACCTCGGTGGCCTGCCTGTGTCCTACGTATCCGACGATTCCGCACATTTTCGTTCTGGCTCCGATCCCTCAACCGCCGCGAGGATGCGACGGCCCAGCGCGCCCCTGGAGGCGCTGCTACGCTATTGATCGGCGCGCCTTGCCGGCTGCGCCCATTGCGAATGCTTGCTGGCCGGGCGGTGAACCCGGATACGACCCATGGAATCGCGAGTGAGGGGTCGGCTCAGGAGGGGCCCGCAGACTTGTGCGCCTCTCGACGCGCTCGCGTTTTCGGTGCCGTGCACCTATCTTCCTGTGTCCCTCTTTATTCGGGACCGGAAGCCCTCCACCTCGTCACCTGGCAAACTGATGCGTGTGTGGCGCATCTACGCACTTTGATGCGCGTGGGGCGCATCTACGCTATCCGATGCGTCTTGCCTCAGAGCGCCAGGGCTTGCGCTACCTCGCGAAAGGATTCGTCCTCCCTCACCTCCCTTCCCAAGGCTCCCCGATCACCAGGTAGGAGTGAAGGGCCTCGAGAACCGGCCGCCTGGAAGGGTCGATGTCGCCCTGTGCGGCCAGCAATGGATAGAGCAAGATATCACGGCCCTCGCGGAACACCCGTGAGCCTCGCACGGCGGGCGCCACCAGCGCCGGCACTCCGTGCGGCGGGTAGACGAGTTGATTCGCCGAATTGCGCTCGAGCGGCAACGACACGGACGCGCTCAGCACCAGCGCTGCGCCGAGGAGCCCGCCACCGAAGCCGCCCAGCAGGGTAAGCACTACCGGCGCGAAACGACGCTGGCGGCCGAGCCTGCGCGCGCCCAAGGCGAGCGCCAGGCCGGCAACCAGCGCAACCGCCACCGCCAGCAGCGGGCTCGCCTGGCCGAGCAGCAGGAGCGGGCGCAGCAACAGCGCGCCGCCCACGCCCAGCAACAGGCCGCCCAGCCGGCGCTCAGCCCCTAGGGCAATGAACACGGCGAACAGCAGCGCCAGCAGGAGATCGATCCAGGTCATCTGTCGCGAATATCGTAGCCATCCCGGCGAAGGGCGCTCATGACATTCTCCATATAGCCGTCTATCTCGTCGTCGCGCAACGCCCGCTCCGGGTGACGAAAGCGAAGGCGCAGAGCCAGGCTGCGCTTCCCCTCAGGTATCGGCACTCCGGTGTATACGTCGAACGGCTCCAGCGAGTCCAGCAGTTCACCTGCGGATCCCCGCACCACGCGGCTCAACTGCAAGTAGCTCACCTCCAGCGGCGCCACCACCGACACGTCGCGCTCGGCGTGCTGCTGGCGCGGCGGTTCCACGTAGCGCACGGATCCCGAAGGGAGCGGCAGATCGAGCTCCGCCACGAAAACGTCGCCGAGTTCGTAGCGGGCGGCGATCTCTGGGTGCAGACGGCCGGCGCTGCCGACCCTGCGTCCGTCCCAGAGCACTTCCGCCGCTATGCCAGGGTGCAGATGTGCCGCCGAATGCGGGAGCATCTCGAGTTTGACGTTGCGCCGCTCGGCCAGGCTCTCCAGCAGGCCCTTGAACAGATAGAAATCCAACTCCCTGCCGGCCTGCCAGCCGGGCTCCTGCCATGGTCCGCGGGCGAGCAGCGCAACGCGTTCCTGCTCGTCTTCGAGGAACACCCGGCCGATCTCGAACAGTGCCAGCGAGGTTGCGGCGCGGTTGAACGCAGCCGCAGCCAGCAGCCCCGGGTAGAGGGCGGTGCGTAGCACGCTGCGCTCCACGCCTTGCGGGTTGGCCAGGCGCACCCTCGCCTCGGGAGCGCCAGCTCGTGCCAACTCGGCATTGGAGGAGAACACGTAGGCTATCGATTCGCTGAACCCCAGGCCGGCGATCTGGCTACTTATGTCTCGGTGGGTCGGGTCGGTGCTCTTGGGCACGAAGTGCATCACCGGCACGGTCTCCCCCACGTGCTCGTAGCCGTGGAGGCGGCCGACCTCTTCCACCAGGTCCTCCTCGATCGCCAGGTCGACGCGCCAGGTGGGCGCCGTGACCAGCCAACTGTCCTCTCCCCGGTCCGTCGCCGGTTGCTCCTCAACGGTGCAGCCGAGCGCTTCGAGGTAGCGCCGCTGCTCGGCGAGAGGCACGTCGAAATCCATCAGGAACTCCACCCGGGAAGGCCGGAAGGGCATCGCCACCCGGCGACCGTAGCCGCCGACCGTGCTCACGCCTTCGTGTACGTTGCCCCCAGCCACGGCGACCATCAACTCGCTCGCCCGGGCGGACGCCGACGGTGGCAGGGCCGGATCGACGCCTCGCTCGAAGCGATAGTGCGCGTCGGTGGATAAGGCGTGGCGCTTGGCAGTGCGCCTGATCGTCAACGGGTCGAAGTGGGCGACCTCCAGGGCGATGGAGGTGGTGCCCGCCTCCACGCTTTCGTGCAGGCCGCCGATTACACCGGCCAGGCCGATGGCTTTCGAGCCCTCGGCGGCCGGGGTAGCGATCACCAGATCGGCCGATTCGAGCTCGAGTTCGTCACCGACCAGCGTAGTCAGACGCTCGCCGGCCTCGGCCGGCCGAACCTGTATCTTGCCGCCGCCCAGCGTCTCGGCGTCGTAGGCATGCGAAGGCTGACCGAGCTCGAAGGTGACGTAGTTGGTGACGTCCACGACGTTGTTGCGTGGCCGCAGGCCAACGCTGGCAAGCCGGCGCTGCAGCCAGATCGGGCTCGGACCCACCCGCACACCGTCAACCTTGCGCAGCGTGAAAAGCGGGCAGCCGCCGGGATCCGCGATTTCTATCGCAAGGCCATCGTCGACGTTCGGATTCCCTGTGTCGAGACCTTCCGCCGGGTTCCTGTAGGCCACCTTCAGCTTGGCGGCAAGGTCGCGCGCCACCCCGAGGATGCTGAAGGCGTCCGCCCGATTGGGAGTGAGCTCGAGCTCGAGGACGTCGTCCCCGGGCCAGAGGCGGGCCAGGTCGCTACCCGGTTCGAGTTCCGCGGCGAGCTCGACCAGCCCGCCGGCGTGGTCGAAGACGCCCAGCTCGCGCGGGGAGAGGAGTATGCCGCTGCTCTGCAGGCCGGCCATCTCGCGCGCCTCCACGGTCACTCCCAGCGCCGGCAGCTCGACGCCCGGCGCCGCGAA
This sequence comes from Trueperaceae bacterium, assembly GCA_040905465.1. GTDB lineage: Bacteria > Deinococcota > Deinococci > Deinococcales > Trueperaceae > DASVCN01. The sequence goes on from JBBDRK010000033.1 coordinate 18,055, forward strand.
CGCAGTCACCATTCCCCGGCGTGCATTTGGCGCGCCGGTGACCACCTGATGGCGGCGCTTGCCGTCGAATGCCGTGGCCAGCCGCAGGTGCTCGGAGCCGGCTACCGGCTCCACCGACTCGAGCAGCACCGCCACCGTTCCCGCCGTCGCTCCCTCATAGCGGTGAATCGCCTCCGTCGACAGCCCCAGGCCGTCGCACAAGGCGGCAAGTTCCTCCGCCGGCGGAAGGTGCTCGATAAACTCCCCGAGCCAGCTGTACGGAACTCTCATCGCCGGCTGCTCCGGCCGTCGTTACTGCTCCGGCCGCTCGGGCGCTTGCGCCCGTCCTGAACTCCTTTGCCGCGCAAGCGGTTCCCGTCGCCCGGGCCGCTCCCGCGCACGTTGACGGCAGGGTATGCAGCGGGGCCCATCAGACCTCTCCCCGGAACTGTTCGAGCATCCTCATGTCGCTCTGATAGAAGGAGCGGATGTCGGGGATGCCGTAGGGAATGAGCGCCAACCGCTCGATACCGAATCCGAAGGCGAAACCGGTGACAGCGCCGCTTCCGGAGGTGCGGTAGCCCGCCGCCTCGAACACGTTGGGGTGCACCATGCCGCAGCCGCCCAGCTCGAGCCACTCCTCCCGGCCAGTTCTTGGATGGCGCCACCAGATCGCAAACTCCGCGCCCGGCTCCACGAACGGGAAGAACGACGGTTGCAGCCTGGTACGGGTTCCCGGCCCGAAGAGCGCCGTCGCCATCTCGCGTATCGCGCCCTTGAGGTCGGCCATCGTGATCCGTTCGCCCACCACCAGAGCTTCGAGCTGGTGGAACTGCGCCTCGTGCGTAGCGTCGACCGCTTCGTTGCGGAATACCTTGCCTGGCACCACGACCTTGAACGGAGCCTCGTGCGTTTCCATGTAGCGCGCCTGCATGGGGCTGGTGTGCGTCCGCAACAACCTGCCGTCGGTGGTCCAGAAGGTGTCCTGCATGTCTCTCGCCGGGTGCTCGTCGGGAAAGTTGAGCGCACCGAAGTTGTAATGGTCGGTTTCGACCTCCGGCCCGGTGACGATCTCGTAGCCGAGCGAGGTAAACACGTCGAGGAGGCGGTTGGTGACCTTGGTCATCAGGTGCAGGCCACCGGTCTTGACTTTGACCCCCGGCAGCGTGACGTCGACGCTCTCGCGAGACAATCGCGCTTCGAGATCGATCCTCTCGAGCTCGCTGCGCCTGCGGGCTATCGCTGCTTCGAGTTCGTCGCGCAACTCGTTTATCTCGCGCCCCGCCTCGCGGCGCTCGGCCGGGGGCAGCCGGCCAAGCGATTTCAGTTGCCCGGTGATCTCCCCCTTCTTGCCAAGGAAGCGCACGCGCAATGCCTGCAGTTCGCGTTGATCGTTCGCCTCGCGGATCTCGTTGAGGGCTTCCTCGCGCATTCGTCTCCTCCGAGGGCCTGCTGGGCAACCGGCACGGGCCCAAAAAAAACACCACCCGCGAAGGGCAGCATCGAGTGTGCGCAGAGCGTGCTCCGCGCTAGCTGATAAAGGGCGAAGCCGTGTCGCTTGCCATCCTGACGAGTCTAGCCCGCTGTCCGAGGGGTGTCAACAACGGCACCGCCAGCGCCCGTCTTTAGCCCGTTTGCGTCCGGCCAGGGCCGAGTCGTCAGCACATCGCCCGGCGAGCATACCGCCCGGCGAGCGACTTGTACTCCGGACACAGACCTGAGCGGCCCCAAACTCTTACCTTGGCTGCACGGTTTACAAGGACCAAGGCAGAGGGCCTGAGGTACCTTCCACAAGGAGGCAGGAATGCAACGCTGGGCGATCACGCTCGACGGGGAAGTACGCCGCCGGCTCACTCAGGAACAGCTCGAGCTCGGCACGGAGATCGCAGACGAGGACGGAGAGCGGTTGCTGGTCTTCCGCGACCGGTTCGTGGGGTTGCGAGTCGCGTCGACCGCCGGAGTTCATCTTCTGCCCTATAAGGAGCCGGCCGGTCGGAAGCCGCTGTCGGCGGCGGTGCTATGAGCGGCGGCTTTATGGGCGCTCGTCGCCGCGCTGAGTCACACGCGGACGCTGGGCCGATCAGGCCTCGGCCGCGCTGAACTGGGCCGATCAGG
>JBBDRK010000033.1:20248-41574 GCA_040905465.1 Trueperaceae bacterium
CGATCAGGCCTCGGCCGCGCTGAACTGGGCCGATCAGGTCTCGGCCGCGCTGAACACGTCGCAGAACCAGGCTCCGGCGTAGCGCAGGACGTCGTAGGTTGCGCCGGAGCGCGCGTTCACATGGCTGGCCGCCCAGGCTTCGGCCTGTGCCTCGTCGGCAAACGGTCCGACCATCGTGTCCCGGCCCGACCAGGACTCGGGTTCGGTGGGCAGCGCCAGCTCCCTGCGCGTGCCCGAGCGGTCCTGTACCACACGAAAGTAACCGAATCGCCGGCGCGCCTCCTCTTCGACGACCGCCGCCAGCAGGTCGTCCAGTCGCTGCAACTGGCTCCGGTCCGGTCCCGGAAACGCCATTATCAGGATCCCGTCCTGCACCTCGGCCTCGAAGAGGTGCTGATCGCCGAGGGCGACCTGCAGCGGTCCCTCGGCCAGCCCTCTCAGTTCGGCGTCCGTCCGCAACACCGGTACCGAACAGATCATGCGGTAGGTCTGGGGGTCGTCGCTGCGCAGCGCCGCCAGATCGAAGCCGGCCTCGCGTGCCCTGCGGATTGCCGCCCGGGAGGGCGTGTGGTGTGAGAGGCGGCGATCGTCGTTCGGTTCGACGTCGCGCCGGCTGCCTTCGCTTTCGTCGCTCATTCTCCTCCTCGAGACGGCCCGGAACACCCGGCGCGGCAAGGATCGCGTCGAACCGGACCAGACGAACCGGGCCAGCCGAACCGGACCAAGCGAACCGGACCAGCCGAACGGCCCACCCACCCGGAACGTCCAGGCTCAGGCCACCGGCGCCAGCGCCTCCTCGAAAAGTGCCGGCAGATGCGGCTCGGACAGGACCCTCGCCAGGGCGTCCATCAGGCGCAGGTAGTGCTCCGGCCGGGCGTTCTCACCCATCAGCCCGAGGCGCCAGATCCGGCCGGACAGCTCGCCTAGCCCGCCGGCCACGCTTATCCCATGATCGTAGCGCAGGCGCCGGCGTACCTCTTCGTCGGCCAGACCTGTCGGCACAGTCAGGGCGAGCACCGTGGCCAGCCGGTGCTCGACGGCAACCAGCGGCCGGAAGCCGATGCTGGCGAGAGCCCGCTCGGTGGCGGCGGCCAGGAGAGCCGCGCGCCGCGCCCGCGCCTCGGCGCCTTCGTCGAGAGCGGCCCGTACCGCCTCTCCCGTAGCCCAGTGCAACTGCACCGGAACCGTATGGTGGTAGCTACGCCCACCCTCGCCGTTCTCCCAGTAGCTCCGCATTCCCAGTGCGTCGCTGTACCAGCTCGCCACCGGAGTTCGCCGCGCCTCGATCGCTGCCATGGCCCGGGCACTGAACGCCACAGGCGCCAGTCCGGGAGGTGCGGACAGGCACTTCTGCGAGCCTGTGTAGGCGTAGTCGATGCCCCAGTCGGTCATCGCGAATGGGAGCATTCCGACGGTAGTCACTGCGTCTACCGCGAAAAGGGCCCCGGTTTCGCGCGCCACGGCCCCGAGTGCCGGTACCGGATTCATGACCCCGCTGCTGGTCTCGCCGTGCACCACGGCGAGCAGTTTAGGCCGAAACCTCTCGGCCTCGGCGCGCACGCGCTCGATGTCCACCGGCTCGCCCAGAGAAAAGCTAACGAGTCCCACGGCCGCGCCTTGACGCCTGGCCATCTCTGCCATGCGGTCTCCAAAGACGCCGTTGGACACTACCAGAACCCGCTCACCAGGCTCGAGCAGGTTCATGAATCCGGCCTCCATCGCCAACGAGCCGGTGCCCGACAGGAGCGCAGCGAAGGCGCCAGGGCCACTTCCGTACAGCTCGTGCAGGCTCGCTACGATGCCGTCGTTGTAGGCGAATACGTCCGGATCCATATGGCCGCGCACGGGCCAGTGCAGCGCCGCCAGGGCTCGCGGGTGAAGCGGTGTCGGACCCGGCGTCAGAAGCAGTACGTCGTCGCTTTGCTCCGGCCTCGGATGCCCGGGCCCTGGGCTGTGGTTGGCGCTCATCTGGGTCTCTTTTCCCGGCCACCGTTTCCCGGCAGCGCGGCTCAACAAAAAACGACCACGCCGAAGGCGGGTCATCGAACGGTGGCGGGTGCCGGTGAGGCTCCGCCGGTCAGGAAGCTCGAGCGACTGATGGAAGCATGCCAGGGAGTTTACCGGAGCCCCGACGAGCTGTAAAGTTGAAAAGTTGGCATGCCTGGTGGCCAAAGCCGCTGGCACGTGTGTCCACACCCGCTTGTGAGCACGGCGAGGGTCTTGCTATAATCCGTTCGGTAAATCCCGACGCCCTGTTGCTGCGCATCAGGACACGACCGTATTCGGGTGGGTGCCTGGGGACCCACCTTATTTTGTTGTCACGGTTAGGAGATTGGGAGCAGGAGGTGCAATGGATTTGGAGCAAGCAGCCAACGATGTCTTGGCGCCGCTCGGTTTCGAGGTCCTGGAGTTGACCATCAGCTCGAAGGGCAGCGGAAAGCGGCTGCTTTTGCGCATCGACAGGCTCGACGAGGGGATCGTTTCGGTAGACGATGTCGCGGTGGCGTCCGAGGCCTTTGGCCTCGAGCTGGACCGCCTCGACCCGTTCGATCGCCCATATGCTCTGGAGGTCGAGTCACCCGGTCCGCAGCGGCCGCTGACCCGGCCCCGCCATTTCCAGCGCTTTCACGACCTGCTGGCCAAGGTCAGGGTCGGTAGCGAGGCGTTTACCGGCCGTATACGCAAGGTGGAGGATGACACCATCACCTTCGAGGTCGACAAGAACGAACGGACGGTCCGCGTCGGCGAGCTCACCAGTGCCCGCCTCGCGGAATGGCCCGACCAACCCCGGTAGCTCGAGACGGAGGGGCGATCGCGCCGACCCCACCCGCAGCCGTCCGCATCCTGGACGGCAACGCAAATACGGCGCGCACAACCGAATAGGGAGAAGGTATGAACAAAGATTTCATGGATGCGTTGAACCAGCTCGCGGCCGAGCGGAACCTCGACCGGGACCAGCTGCTCACCTCGTTCGAGGAGTCGCTCGAACAGGCTTTCGAGCGCAACATCGAGCCGGGAAAACAGATCGAAGTTACGCTCGACCCGGAAACCGGCGAAATGGAAGTGCTGGTAGTCCGGCGGGTGGTCGAGGAGATCGAGGACCCCGACAAGGAGATCAAGCTCGAGGAAGCACTGGAGCTCGATGACACCGTCGAGGTGGGGATGGAGATGGAGTTCCCCGTCGATCCCGACAAGTTCACTCGGATCGCGGTACAGACGACCAAACAGGTGATCACCCAGAAGATCCGCGAGGCGGAGCGAGCGATCGTTTTCGAGGAGTACAAGGACCGCGCCGGCGACGTGCTCACTGCCGTTGTCTCCCGGACCGACAACAAGCGCAACGTATTTGTCGATCTGGGCCGGGGCGAAGCTATCATGCCGCCCAAGGAGCAGATCCAGGGCGAGCGCTACATGGTCGGCATGCGGGTGAAGGTGTATGTCGCCAAGGTCGAGCTCTCGAGTCGTGGCCCGTCGATCCTGGTATCGCGGGCGGCTCCGCAACTGCTGGAGTTCCTCATGCGTCAGGAGATCCCCGAGGTCGCGGACGGCACCGTCGAGATCAAGGCCGTCGCGCGCGAAGCGGGTCAGCGTTCGAAGGTGGCTGTCACCAGCACCAACCCCAACGTAGACCCGATCGGCGCATGTATCGGCCACCGCGGTTCACGAATCCAGTCGGTAACCGGTGAGTTGCAGCGCGAACGCGTTGACATAATCATGTGGGACTCCGTCCCGCGCGAGTTCATCCGCAATGCGCTGTCCCCCGCCAAGGTGGGGACTATCGAGCTCGACGCCGACGCCGAGGAGGCGAAGGTGCTCGTAGCCAGCGACCAGCTTTCGCTGGCAATCGGCAAGGGTGGCCAGAACGTCCGCCTGGCGGCAAAACTTACCGGCTTCAAGATCGACCTCGTCCCCTCGGAGACGGTCAGCGATCTCGACGCGGCACTCCAGGCGGTGGCGTCACGCGGCACCGACATCGGCACCACCAGCGACACCAAGCGTGCGGCGTTCGACGCGCTGTTCAGCGCCAGCCCGGACGATGACGAAAACGCCGGAGCCGACGCTGCCGCGGCCGCGGCCGCAACCACTTCCGACGTCACGGCGGAAGAGGACGCCACGGGAAGTGCCAAGGAAGGTGCCGCGGCGAGCGCCACCGACGGCACCACCGACGATGCCACCGCGGGCTCGACGGCGGAAACGGCAGACGAGACGACCTCGGAAAATGGCGACGCAGAAACGACCACGGCGTCGACCGCCGCAGAATCCGATGAAAACCGCGAGAGCTCCCGGGAGGGCGGCTCCTGATCGTGAGCGCCGGCCGTTCCCGTCACGTGCCCCTGCGCCGCTGCGCAGTCTGCCGCAGTTCGCTGCCGCAGTCGCAGCTGATCAGGTTCGCGCGCGGCGAGAACGGGGACTGGCGGATAGACCGTGATCGACGAGCGGGCGGTCGCGGTATGTGGGTCTGCACCGAAGCGCGCTGTCATGAGCGAAAGGCGCTCGGCCGGCCGTTTCGGGCCCAGGCGGCGGAGATGGCCGAGCAGTTGGCTTCGCTGGCCCCGGCGCAAGGCGAGAGCGCTGACGGCGGCGGTTCTGCTCGAGAACGTGCGGACCAGGAACATGCGGATCAGGAACATGTAGATAAGAAAGCGTCCCAGGACGGAGGGCTCGATGTCTGAAAAAGTACGTATCTATCAACTGGCCAAGGATCTAGGCCTGGAATCGAAGCAGCTGCTCGCCATCCTCGACGAGATGGGCGTGGAGTACAAGTCCCACTCGAGCACATTGGAAACCGAGACAGCCGACACGATACGGCAGCTAATCGCCGACCAGGGCGGCGCCCCCGAAGCGGAAGCGTCCGTCGAGGCCGCCAAAGCCGCCGAGAGCAAGGCGGCCGAGTCGGCGCGATCGACGACCAAAGGCGCCAGCGCACAAGCGGTAGCCGAGCGCCCCGCTGCGGGCACGGCCAAGAAGACCGCTCCCAGCGAGCCGGCAGCGCCCGTGCGCGCGCCGGTGGTGACCATAATGGGTCACGTCGACCACGGCAAGACAACACTGCTCGACCACATCCGCAAGACGCAGGTGGCGGAGCGGGAGGCCGGCGGCATCACCCAGCACATCGGCGCCTACCAGGCTGAAACGCCGCAGGGACTCATTACCTTCCTCGACACACCCGGTCACGAGGCGTTCACCTCGATCCGCCAGCGCGGCGCCAGTGCTACCGACATCGCCATCATCGTCGTAGCCGCCGACGACAGCATCATGCCGCAGACCCGCGAGGCCATCGCCCACGCCAAGGCTGCGGGCGTACCGATCATCGTGGCTATCAACAAGATCGACCTTCCCCAGGCCAACCCGGACAAGGTAAAGCAGGACCTGATGCGCCTCGAGCTCGTCCCCGAAGAGTTCGGGGGCGACACGATCGTGGTGCCGATCAGTGCCATCACCGGCGCCGGCGTCGAAGATCTGCTGGAAATGATCAGCCTGGTCGCCGAGGTCGAAGACCTGCGTGCATCGGCGGATGGTCCGGCTCGCGGCGTCGTGATCGAATCGATCCTCGACAAGCGCGCCGGAGTTCTCGCCACCGTGCTCATCCAGCAGGGCACCTTGCGGATAGCCGATTACGTGGTGTGCGGCGAAGCGTGGGCAAAGATCAGGCGGCTGACGGACTATTCCGGTAAGGCGGTCGAACACGCCGGACCGTCGGTGCCGGTCCAGATCCTGGGTTTCTCGCAGCAGCCGCAGGCAGGGCAGGCCGTCGAGTCGGTTCCCGACGAGCAGACCGCCAAGCAGCTTACCAGCGAGATCAAGGGACGGCGCCAGGAGGAGGAGCGCGACCTCATCGGCAAGAAGAACCTGACGCTCGCCGACCTGTTCGCCAAGAGCCGCGCCACCACCATCAATCTGATCCTCCGCGCCGACACGCAAGGCTCGCTCGAGGCCATCAAGGGCGTGCTGGCAAAGGAGTCCGAGGTCACCGAGGAGGTCGACCTCAACCTGATGCTGGCGGAAGTGGGGGCTCCCACCGATTCCGACCTGCTGCTCGCCTCTACCGCGAACGCCACCGTGTTCACCTTCGGGGTAAACCCGGCTGGCTCTATTATCAAGGCGGCCGAGCGCCAGGGAATCACGCTCAAGAGCTACAAGATTATCTACGAATTGATCGAAGACGTTCAGCGGATGATCCGCGGTCAGATCGAACCGGAGTACGCGGAGCGAGTGATCGGCCACGCCGAGGTGCGCCAGGTCATCAAGGTTCCTCGCAGCGGCAACATCGCCGGTTCGTATGTCACCGACGGAGTCATCAGGCGAAACGCCAAGGCGCGGGTGTCGCGCGGCGGTCGTGAGGTGTACAAGGGCTCGATTTCCCAGATACGCCGCTTCAAGGACGACGTGCGTGAGGTCGCCCAAGGTTTCGAGTGCGGCATCAACCTGCAGAACTACGAGAACGTTCAGGAAGGCGACATCATCGAGGCGTACGAGATGGTGGAGGTGCCGGTCTGACCTCGCCTGCCCCGCGACTAAAACGGCGCCCCTTCCTGCTGGCCGCCACGCTGGTGGCCGCAACGCTGTTCCAATGGCTCTCCGGCGGCCTGTCGTCGGATTCGGGAGCACTCGGCATGGGCGTGCCGGTACCCCTGAGCTGGGAAGCGGCGGCGCCGGGTCTCGGCTCGGGTAACGCGGGCGGCTGGCGGTCGGACCCCGGCATCGAGCGGGTAGATTCGCTGCTCTCGGGTGGCGGCTTCCCCCTGAAGTCGCCCTCCCTGCCGCTGGCGCCCTCGATAGATCTGCGCACCCTGTTCCTGCTGTGGGGCCGGCTCCAGTTGGAAGGCGGCTGAGGACACCTCTATCCGCTGACCTTCTAACCTCGAGTGTGAACTATCAGGAGAACAGATGAACCGACGCAATTTCACGGCAGTGGCAGTTCTCGTCGCCATCTTGCTATCAGTGCTCTACCTCTGGCAGCCCTGGAACCAGGGCGAGTCCAGCCTGAAGCTGGGTCTCGACCTTCAGGGCGGCCTGCGCGTTGTTCTGCAGGCGGACCAATCGAACCCCGAGCGCGAGGACATGGACGCGGCCCGCAGCGTAATCGAGAACCGCGTGAACGAGTTCGGCGTGGCGGAGCCGATCATCCAGACGAGCGGCGACAACCGAATAGTTGTGGAACTGCCCGGCCTCTCCGCCGATCAGCAGGATCGTGCCCTCGATCTGATCGGACAACAGGCGATCCTCGAGTTCCGGCTGGTCCGGCAGCAAGCAGGCGACAGGTCTACCTCGCTGCTGACGAGCGCCGACCTGGAAGAGACGCGTTTCACCGGTGAGATAATCCGCTCGGCTCGCGCCGACTTCAGCCCCCCTGGCGCCGGAGTCATAGGTCCTATCGTGCTGTTCGAGGTCAAGCGCGAGAACGCTTCCGAGTTCGGTGACTTCACCGCCTCCAACGTTGGCCGCCGGATGGCGGTCGTACTCGACGGAAACATCATCACGGCTCCGACGCTGCAGAGCCGAATCTCCGATTCCGGGCAGATCACGGGCATAGAGGACCTCGAGGAGGCTACCGACATCTCCCTGGTGCTGCGCAGCGGCGCCCTGCCGATCAACCTCCACGTCGAGGAGATTCGGCAGATAGGGCCGACGCTCGGACAAGACTCCATCGAAGCGGGCGTTACCGCGGGCGGAATCGGAGCCGCCGTTATCGTCGCGGCAATCCTCCTTTTCTATGGCCCTATGTTCGGCGGCGTGCTGACGGTCGGCCTGTCCCTGGTACTACTGTTCGTCTTCGGCATACTCGCGGGACTGGGGGCCGCCCTCACGCTGCCGGGCCTGGCCGGCCTGGTCCTGACCATCGGGGCGGCGGTCGACGGTAACGTGATCTCCTTCGAGCGGATCAAGGAGGAGCTGCGTAGTGGCAAGAGCCTGCGGCTGGCGATGAAGAGCGGGTTCGGGAATTCGCTGTCGGCGATCATCGACGCCAACGTCACGACCCTGCTGGCCGCCGCGGCGCTCTACCAGTACACGACCGGTCCGGTACGCGGTTTCGCCACGATCCTCGCGATCGGCATCGTTTGCGCCGTGTTCGTGAACATCGTTGTGGTCCCGTTCCTGCTCGACGTGCTCACCCTGCGCTACAAGCGCTCCCGCATGCCGCGCGGCTTCTACCTGCAGGGACTCAGGTTCGTACGGCGCGCGCCGTTCGTCCTGACCATCTCTGCTCTGCTGGCGGTGGCCGCGATCGTAGGTGTATCCGTCAGGGGACTGAGCCTGTCGACCGACTTCACCGGCGGCACGACCATCCTCTACCGGGCGCCTGACGGAACCTCTGTCGCCAACTTCCGCTCCGCGCTGGAGGATCTCGAGATAGAAGGCTTGTCCGCCTCGGGCGCCAACATCGTAGAGGTTTTCGACAACACCATCGAAGGCAACCTCATCTCGGTCCGAGTCGGCGTGACAGATGACGGTGGCGCCAGCGAGTCACTTGCCTCGGATCTGGGCGCGGCGATCGGCGCCGACGTCCTGTCTGCCGACTACGTGGGCCCTGCGGTGGGTGCCGACCTCAGGCAAGGCGCGATCTACGCGGTTCTGGTTGCACTCGCGCTGATCCTGGTCTACGTCACCTGGCGCTTCTGGCCCAACTGGGTAGTGGCGGTGGGCGCGGTTCTCGCCGTGATCCACGACGTCGCGCTGGTCCTTGGGGTGCTTCAGCTCGCTGGGGCGGAGTTCAGCATCCCGGTCCTGGCGGCCCTGCTGTTCGTAGTGGGTTACTCGCTGAACGACTCGATCATCATCGCCGACAGGATTCGCGAGAACCTGCGGCGGGTGCGGGACAGTTCCTACGAAGACATCGTCGACCTTTCGGTGAACCAGACCATGTCGCGTACGGTAATGACCTCAGGCACGACGTTGCTGCCGGTACTGGCGCTGTTGTTCTTCGGCGGCTCGGTGCTGCGTGACTTCAGCCTTACGCTGCTGATCGGCATAGGCGTGGGCACCTACTCGAGCATCTTCATCCTGGCGGCCATGGTCGTGTGGTTCCGGCAGCGGCGCCGGCAGGTCAGGGAGGTCCGCCGCTCGGCCTGAGCGGGCCCATCAGTCGGATGTTCCGGCACTACCCGGATCCGGAACATCCACGCTCAGCTGCCGAACCACTTCGTCGCCGCGTGACAAGACGGCGCGCCAGCGCCCAGGCAGCAGCTCCACGTCTTCGGGCAGAGTGACCCTGAACCTCTGCCCTGCATCGGCCGGCTCGATCCAGCGGCTCTCCGACGCCACTTCGCGGTTTGCAGGAGAGAACCACTGGATTGCCAGCCAACCTTCGGAGGGCACCGTCCGAATCGCCAGGTCCAGGCTGGGACGGCCACCCTTGACCTCTGCGAAGCCCTCCAGCTCGAAGCGCTCGCGCGCCTCGAGCGGGGTGGGGACCGGCGGCAGATAGAGCGGTTGGCAGCCCAGCGGCAGGAGCAGCAGAACGAGCGTCAATCGCCGCATCACAAGGCCTCGGGAACCAGCAGCGCCGCCAACATTGCCACCGGCGCTGTCTCGGCGCGCAACACGCGGGCTCCGAGCCGAACGGCTCGTGCACCACGCGATTCGAGGTCGGACACCTCTTCGGCCGTGAAGCCGCCTTCCGGGCCGGTTACGACGGTAATCTTCTCGGCAGCGGACGAGCCGGAGTCGTGACCGGGCGGCCGGGTCGCGCCCACTTCGTTCGTTCGCTGCAGCCGAGTTTCCGGCGCGTCTCGCCGCTGTAGACCGCCCCCGAGCACCGTGAGCAGCGTCGAACCGGCTCCGGGCTGCGCGACCAGCGCCAGTCCGTCGACCTCCAGGTCCGGCAGCGCAACGGCCTCGGCAACCAGTGGAACCACCGACCGGCCGCTCTGCTTTGCCGCCTCGCGCGCGACGCGTCGCAACCGCTCAAGCTTGTTCGCCGACAGCTCGGGAACGTCGCGGCGCCTGCTGAGCAGCGGCCGGAACGAGACTGCACCCAGCTCGGTGCATTGACGCACCACATCGGCGAGCTTGTCCCCCTTCAACAACGAAATAGCAACGGTTACGGCGATGCCGGCCTCGAGCCGGCCGCTGTTCGGTTCCCGCAGTTCGATCACTACCCTGCCGGTTTCGACTGTCAGCACCGCACCGTCCGCCTCCTTGCCGCACCCGTCGAAGGCGCGCACCGGTACCCCCGGGACCACCCGCAGCACCTGAGCGAGGTGTTGAGCCTCGCTGCCGATGACGACGTTGGCGCCTCGGTTCAACTCCGGGAGGTAGATCCTGTGAATACGCACTGCCGCCCCGTCAACCCGAGTCGCGCTTGCGCACCGCCGCAAGCAGCCGCCACTCGCCGTCGGCCTGCCAGCCGGCCGACTCGAACGAGTCTGCCAGCGCCTCTTCCACGAGACTGGCGCGTTCGGCCAGGATGCCGGTCACGAGCAGACTGCCGCCCGGCCGCAATGCGGCGGCATAAGCGGAAGCCAGCTCGACGTGCAGCTCGGCGTGGAGATTGGCGACGATAAGGTCGGCTCGATCGTCGGCGTTCAGGCCGCGGCGCTCGAACACGGCCCGTGACCGGTTGAGCTCGGCGTTCTCGCGGGCGATGGGGATCGTTTGATCATCGATGTCGACGCCGAGACTCCGGCCGGCGCCCAGCAGGTCGGCGGCGATCGCGAGTATTCCGGAACCCGCTCCTACGTCGAGCACTCTCTTCCCCATCAGTTGCTCCGCGGTCAACGCCTCCAGCGCCAGCCGAGTAGTTTCGTGGTGACCGGTACCGAAGGCCATGCCCGGGTCGATCCACAGTGGCTTCTGGCCGGCGCTCAGCACGGCCGTGCGGTGAGTGGGGGCGATCACCAAGGAACCGACAGTCAGGCAGTCGAGCTCCCGGTAGTAACGTTCCAGGTAGTCATGCTCCAACGTCTCGTGCCAGACGCCCTCCAGCGGCAGAGCGACGACGGAGTCGAAGTAGCCGACGATCTCCTCTCCCTCCTCTGCCACGCCGATGCAGCCGTGTTCCCAGAGCTCCTGCGCCTCGGGACCCTCCAGGCCCAACTCGGTCCGCAAGCGGAAGGCGAAGCCGGATCCCTTGCTGCCTGACTTGCTCACGCCTCGACGCGCGGTTCACGCACCCGCTCGTCACGGGTGATGACCTCGAACCCGAGCCTCTGTCCTTCCCGTAAGTAGAACTCGATATCGGCACTGTGCGTGCTCGGCCCCAGCGATGCCCGCTCGAACGCCCTGGTTGCGGTCATTATCATGGTTTCCGCCATGCAGGCCGGAACCCGGCCGTCGCCGAACTGCATGTCGATACGAGACCTCATCTCACCCGGCGGACGCACTACGCCTCCGGGGATCACATGCACGCCCGGCACCTCGTGAACGCTCTCGTCGACATCCGCCGGTCGCCCGAGGTCGTATATCCAGGCACCAGGTTTCACATGCTCCGGGAAGATCACGGGATCCGGATCCGAGGTTGCGCTGAAGATAAGGTCCGCCGCTCCCACTGCGTTGATGTCGACCGATGAGACTATCTTCGTTTCCGGAAACTTTCGCTGCAGGCTCGCCGCGCTGCGCTCGAGCCGTTCGGCGTCGCGGCCAATGAGGATCAGTTCGCCCACCTCCCCTGCGATCATCCGAGCAACTCCGAAAGCGACCACCCCGTTGGCGCCCACGACGGCGGCTGTCGAGGCGCGTAACGAGCCGCCCTCTCGCTCGAATCGCTCGAGCAGCCCCGGCACGGCGGCCCGGACGGTGGCGGCGGTATAAGCGCCGCCGTTGGTGATCGCCAACTCCGGCACCGCCTCCTTTACCTCCAGGCCCTTGTTGCCGACGGTCGACCAGAAGGCTCCCAGCCCGAACGCCTCGGCACCGAGGTCGCGTGCGAAGCGTGCACCCTGGATGGCCAGCTTGGTTGCCAGCTCGGGATAGGCCCGGATCTGCTCGGGAAGCATGCCGCCCACGACCAGCATCACGCGCAGTTCACGCCCGTCGGAGAGCCGAATACCGGTTACCTCGCCGAGGAGTTGAGGACGCATGTAGGGCATGATCCGCAGGAGCAGTCTTTCGTCGATGAAGCGGTGCTTTACCAGACGCCCGACCCAGCCGTGCGAACGCGTCTGCCACAAGTCGCCCAGCTTCATCGGGTGGACCATGAACGCTGCCCGCACCACGTTCGGGTCGCTGCCTCTCACTGGCGGCGGCTCACCGAGCCGCACTTCGGTTCCGTCGAGGATCCGGGCAAGGCTCGACTTGTGGCGCCACAGGGCCACCAGCAGCAGCCCGGTAGCCGCAAGTACGTAGGGCGGTCCGAGTCCCAAGACGGCGACCACCAGGGCCAGCGCCACCAGCGCGACCAGGGTGGCGAGCGCAACGTAGGCGGTGCTCGCCAGGAAGGCGGCGAACACGGCGACCGGCAGAAGCCCACCGAGAAACGGCATCGGCCCGAACACCACAAGGCCCGCCAGGGCGCCCAGCAGCACGCCGTTGCCACGCCCGCGCGGAATCTGCTCGCGCCAGCCGGGAAACGGCGGGTGCAAGTGACCCGCGAACGCGCCCAGGGCGCCCCAGGGGCTGCCGAGGGTGAGGCCGACGGCAGCAAACCCCTTGATCACATCGAGCACGAGCGAGGCCAGGGCAGCAGTCGGACCCAGCAGCCGCAACATGTTCTCCACACCCAGGTTGTGCGCCGTGAATGCGTTGGGGTCCTTGCCCGTAAGCAGCCGAACCGCCAGGCTTCCCAAGGGAAGCGCGCCGATCAGCCAACCGGCCGCCAGCGCCAGAACGGCGAACGTGAACGAGGTCGACATCGGAGCCCATTGTACGCCCGCTTGATTGCCGTGAAGCTCTCGGCTATCTCACACGAGCGGAACTCCGCCTCACCCCGGGCCCGGCTAGGTTCCGTACAATGGTGTGAGTGGAAAGTCGAATGCCCCCCCAGAACCTCGAGGCCGAGCAGAGTGTGCTCGGCAGCGTGCTGCTAGACAACGACGTATACGCCCGGATCGAAGGAACGCTGCGCGCGGAACAGTTCTACAAGGAGGGTCACAGGAAGATCTTCCGCTGCATGGAGCGGCTCTTTCGGCGCGGCGATCCGACCGATCTCGTTACGCTGACCGAGGAGTTGCGCCAGAGCGGCGACCTCGAGAGCGTAGGGAGCGTTCCCTATCTCATCGGGCTGGCCGACAGCGTTCCGACCGCCGCCTACGCCGAGAACTACGCCCGAATAGTCGCCGAGAAGGCAGTGTTGCGCGACCTGATCGCCACCAGCGGCACCATCATGCAGACTGCCTTCGACCAGTCGATGCCGATCGAGCAGATCCTCGACAAGGCCGAGGCTTCGATCTTCGACCTCGCCGGCAGTCGCCGCAGCCAGGACTTCCAGGGCATGGGCGAGCTCGTCAACGATACCTTCGCCTACATAAACGAGCTCTTCGCCAATCCCGATCCCGTTTCGGGGTTGCGTACCGGGTTCAAGGAGCTCGATCAGCTCACCGCCGGGCTGCAGCCGTCGAGCCTCAATGTGCTGGCGGCTCGGCCTTCCATGGGAAAGACGGCGCTGGGCCTGTCGATCGCCCAGAACGTGGCCCTGCGAGAAGGCAAGCCGGTGGGTCTGTTCTCGCTGGAGATGTCCAGCCTGCAGTTAGTGACCCGGATGCTTTGCTCCGAGGCGCGAGTCGACATGAGCCGGGTGCGCAATGGGCAGCTGTCCGACCGAGATTTCCAGCGGCTCGCCGATACCGCCGGGCGAATGTCGGAGGCACAGATCTTCATCGACGACAACGCCGACATGACGGTCATGGAGCTGCGTAGCCGGGCACGCCGGCTGGTTTCGGAGCACGGCGCGGGTTTGATCATGATCGACTACCTGCAACTCATGTCGGGCGGCAACAGCGAGAACCGCCAGCAGGAGATCTCCAACATCTCCCGAGGTCTCAAGGCGCTTGCGCGCGAGTTGGATGTCCCGGTGTTGGTGCTCTCGCAGCTCTCTCGTGCGGTGGAGGCCCGGCCGAACAAGCGGCCGATGCTGTCCGACCTCCGTGAGTGCGTGACGGGCGACACGTTGGTGGTACTGAGCGACGGCCGTCGAGTGCCGATAAGCGAGCTGGAAGGCACGACGCCGGAAGTCGTGGCTCTCGGTGTTGACGGCAAGCTGACCGTCGCGCGCAGCGACAAGGTCTGGAAGGTCGGTACCCGCGAGGTGTTCGAGCTGAAGCTGGCCAGCGGGCGGCGGATTCGGGCGACCGGGAAGCACCGCCTATTAACGGCCGACGGCTGGCGCACGCTTAACGAGCTTGCGGTGGGCGACAGGTTGGCTATAGCTCGTCTACTGCCGCAACCGCGGAGTGCCGAGGCTTGGCCCGATTCCAGCGTGGCACTGCTGGGACAACTTATAGGTGACGGCAGCTATCTGAAGGGTCAGCCGTTGCGTTATTCAACCGCATCCGAAGAAAACAGCCGGGTCGTTGAGGAAGGTGCTCTTGCGCTCGGATCGACCGTTAGGCGCTACAAAGGACGCAAGCACTGGCATCAACTCTTGATCGGAAACAACGGAAATCGTTGGCACGCCTGTGGCGTAGGTGGCTGGCTGAAGGAGTTGGGTATCTTCGGTCAACGTTCCCATCAAAAGCGCGTTCCAGAGGCTGCGTTCGAGCTGGCGAGCGCTCAGGTAGCCCTCCTGCTCAGGCACATGTGGGCCGCAGACGGTTGTATCCATACTAGAAAGGACGGGCAGCGAGGCAGTCAGACGGTCTACTACGGTACCAACAGCGAAGGCCTCGCCTACGATGTGGCCGCACTGCTTCTCCGGTTGGGGATAGTCGCCCGAATAAAGTCGGTCCAAAAAGAAGGTTACCGGCCAGGATTCCAGGTATTCGTTTCCGGTAGCAGTGATCAGCGACGTTTTCTGGATAATGTCGGTACCTTTGGTCCACGGGAAAAGCCGGGACTCGCCCTGAGTACAAGACTGATTGCCATCTCTGCCAACCCCAATGTCGACACGGTGCCTCGAGAGATATTCAGTCATGTGTCGCTGCTGATGGCGCGGCAAGGACTGAGCCGACAGGACGTTGCCGCGTTGCGGGGCCTGAGGCGCTCTAACCTCTATATGGAGTATGCCCCTACTAGAAGTGTGATTCAAAGCTACGCGACCGCGTTGCAGGACGACCGGTTGCTGCAACTCGCAGCGAATGACCTGTTCTGGGACAGTGTTGTCGGGATTAGTCCGGCTGGTCCGGCGGTAGTGTATGATATCACCGTACCGGGACCATCTAGTTGGCTCGCCGACAGCATTGTAAGTCATAATAGTGGAGCTATTGAGCAGGACGCAGATTTGGTTATGTTCATATACCGCGATGAGTATTACGACTCGAACTCCGAGAAACAGGGCATCGCCGAGGTGATCATCGGCAAGCAGCGCAACGGCCCCGTCGGCACGGTCGACCTGCAGTTCCACAACGCCCACGTGCGCTTCAACGATCTGGCCCGCACGAGCGGCTGAAGACGGTCGCACCGGCCGAGTCCGCGGGCCAGAAAGCACCGAAGGCATCAAACTCTTCTCACCGACCATTAGTAGACTCGGGCATGGGGAAGGTGCCGGTTCGCGGGCTGGTCGTGGCAGTGATAGTCGTGGCCCTGGTGGCGTTCATCGCCAGCCAGAGCGGTCAGCGTGCCCGCGGCGAAGTGCAGCCGTACTCCTACCTCGAACAGCAGATCGAAGCCGGGCACATCAAGAAAATAACCGTAGAGCAGAACGAGCTCAACGTGACCCCTCACCAGGGGGAGCCGTTCGTCACCTACCTGGCCTCGCCGCCGGCGGACCTGTCCAGCTTCTCGCAGCACGGAATCGAGGTCGAGGCGATGCCGCAGGGCCAGAACTGGGGTGGGATACTCATCTATCTGGTGCCGGTGCTGCTCATGGTCGGCTTCCTCTTCTACCTGATGAGAGGCGCGCGTAACGGCGGCGACGGCGCCGTGTCATTCGGCAAGAGCAAGGCGCGCCTGGTGAGCGAGGAAGGCAGCACTACGCTCTTCAAGGATGTCGCCGGGGTCGACGAGGCCAAGGACGACCTCACCGAGGTGGTCCAGTTCCTGAAGAATCCCGGCAAGTTCCACGCGCTGGGAGCACGGATTCCCCACGGCGTGCTGATGGTCGGACCTCCCGGCTCAGGCAAGACTCACCTGGCGAAGGCGGTCGCCGGCGAGGCGAAAGTGCCGTTCTACAGCATCTCCGGCTCCGACTTCGTCGAGATGTTCGTGGGGGTAGGCGCCGCCAGGGTGCGCGACCTGTTCGAGACGGCCAAGAAGAACGCGCCCTGCATCGTTTTCATAGACGAGATCGATGCGGTCGGCCGGCGTCGCGGACTGTCGCTGAACGGCGGCAACGACGAACGCGAGCAGACCCTGAACGCGCTCCTGGTGGAGATGGACGGTTTTGAGTCGCAGCACGACATCATCCTCATCGCGGCAACCAACCGGCCCGACGTTCTCGACCCCGCGCTTCTGCGCCCGGGCCGCTTCGACCGTCAGGTCGTGGTCGACGCACCCGATGTTCGGGGTCGTGAAGCGATCCTCCGTATTCACGGGCGCGGGAAGCCGCTGGCGCGCGCGGTCGACCTGCAACGAGTAGCTCGCCGCACTCCCGGCTTCGTGGGCGCGGACCTCGAAAACCTCCTCAATGAGGCGGCCCTGGTGGCCGCTCGCAACAACCGTCGCGAGATCATGCCCGACGACATCGACGAGGCGGCGGACCGCGTGGTCATGGGGCCGGAAAGGCGCTCACGGGTGATCAGCGACCGCGAGAAGCGGATCACCGCCTACCACGAGGCCGGTCATGCTCTCACCGCTCACCTGCTCGAGCACACCGATCCGGTCCACAAAATAACCATCGTTCCCCGCGGCCGCGCCATGGGTTATGTGATGCAGTTTCCTGAGGAGGACAGGCTATCGATCACCCGAATGGCGCTCCTCGATCGCATCGCCGTTGCACTGGCGGGACGGGCAACCGAGGAGATAGTCTTCGGAGACGTGACCACCGGGGCGCAGAACGACTTCCAGCAGGCGACCGACATCGCCCGCCGTATGGTGACGCGCTGGGGCATGAGCGAGTCGTTAGGCAAGATCGCCCTGTCGACCACGTCCGAGTCTTACCTGGGGGAGTACGAAGGCGCTCGCAACTACAGCGAGGAGACCGCACGAATGGTCGACCTGGAGGTGCGGTCGATCATGGACGTCCAATATCGCCGGGTTTGCGACCTACTGCAGGAGCGACTGAGCGACCTGGAACGCATCGTGGCGGTTTTGCTGGAACGAGAGACACTTCACTCCGAGGAGTTCGAAATGCTCCTGCGGGGAGATCCACTGCCCGAACCGGCCGATTCAGAGTCTCCCGAATCGGCGCCGGATCGGCGAACGCAAGGCGCGAGCAAGAGTGAGGACAAGCCGCAGGAGCCCCGGCTACCGCCGGAAATGATGCCTCGCCCCGGTTGAGGGCGGTCCGCCGGCTGCACGGCCGGCCGCGGTATGCCGGCTGAAGCCGAAGCGTCGAGAACTCGGACAAGGGCGCGCCGCAAGCGCGTCCCTGTCGTGGGAAACTTTACCTCCGGGCGCCGGGGTGCGCTGCTAGACTCTCCTCGGCTGTCAAGGAGGAAACGTTATGGCCTCATTGCGCGATACATTTTCGCGCCTGCTCAATCCCCGAATCGAAGCGGCCGGACTGGAAGTGGGCACGAGCGCGCTCAAGGTCGTCGAGCTTCGACCGGGCGGTATTCCCGGACTCTCCGCGGTAGGGATGCGGCAGATGCCGCCAGGGCTCATTCAGGACGACCAGGTCGTCGATCCCCAGGGCCTGGCGGAGGAGATCAAGGCGCTCTTCGAAGAGGCCGGGGTCAACCGCAACTTCGTGGTTACCGCCGTCAGCAACAGGCAGGCGATCACCCGCAACATTCACGTTCCTCGCATGAGCCTGCAGGAGCTCGACGAGGCGATCAAGTGGGAAGCGGAACGCTACATTCCCTTTCCGATAGACGAAGTGGTCCTCGACTACTACGTTCTCGACAATCCCGACGACGTTGAGGAGGGCGGACAACTCGAGGTGGTCATCGCCGCTGCGCGCATCGACCTGATCAGCCAGCAGGTAGACTCCCTCAAATTGGCCGGGCTGGAGCCGCTGGTCATCGACATCAAACCGTTCACGCTGCTGCGCTCGCTGCGTGGTTCACTGCTGGGCGATCACCTGACCAAGACCACCCTCTCCGGCACCCAGTACACCGAAGGGGACGAAATCGGCATGGTGCTCGAGATCGCCGCCTCGAACACGACGATCACGCTGGTTCGGGGCCAGCGGGTGCTGATGAATCGCAACATCGGTGTTTCCGGTGACGATTTCACAGCCGCCGTGCAGCGCGCCTTTGGACTGGACTTCGATACCGCCGAAGAGGTGAAGCTCGATTACGGAACCGCCTCGCTTCCTACGGAGGACGACGAAGAGCTTCTCAATTTCGACGCCAAACGCGAAGAGTACAGCCCCTCCCGGGTCTATGAGTCGCTGCGGCCGGTCCTGGTGGATCTCACCACCGAGATTCGGCGTTCGCTCGAGTTCTTCCGCGTCCAGGCGGGCGACGCCGACATAAACCGAATGGTCCTCGCCGGCGGAGGCGCCAAGCTGCGCGGCCTGCCCGAAGCGATCGGCGATGCATTGGGATTCCGAGTCGACCTCGCCAATCCCTGGCTCACCGTGGCCGTGGACGAGAACCGCTTCGACATCGATCATCTCCGCAAGATCGGACCGGAGTTCGCGGTCCCGCTCGGGCTCGCTCTCAGGGGGGTGAAGGGCATTGATTAACGTCAACCTCCTTCCGAAGAACCTGCGGCGAGTACAGGAACCCGGGTACTGGAAGCTGCTGGCGGTGCTGTTTCCGCTGTTGGCGTTCGCCATAGTCTTCACGCTGCAGTTCACCGCCAATCAGACGGTACGAAACCTCGAACACGACGTCCAGCAACTCGAGGACCGCCTCGCCCTGCTGCAGCCGGCACTGCGCGAGCAGCAGCAGCTCCAGCAGCGCCAGGCGCAGCTTCGGCAGTTGATCAGGGTCTACGAGCAGGTGCGGGCGAACCGAATCGAATGGTCGAGCGCCATAACGGGCATGCTCGAAAACCTTCCGGCACTGAACGCAGCCGGTAGCAGACAGATCGACTTCCGCTCGCTCAATCTCACTGCGTCCGTACCTCCGATCAACGATCCCGCCCGCTACGAGGGCCGAACGGTAGTGGCCGAGATGTCAGTCTCCGGGAATACGGTCGACACCGACGTTCTTGCAGACTTCATCCGGGCTGTCGAGGACTCCAGCAGTTACGGCGTCGCTTTCCAGCGCACCGACCGCCAGGAGGACCGCGGCATCTACGGGTACAGCCTGGTCGTAGGCATGTACCAGGGAGATCAGAATGAAGCTCGGTAACTTCGACCTGCGCAGCCTCAAGCAACGGGACATCGCGCTCGTCTGCATCGCTCTAACGGTGCTCGCGGCCGTGCTCTGGTACTTCTACATGTACCGACCCACGCAGGAGCGCGCCCGAGTGCTCGAGACGGACATCACGACGCTGACGGCCCAGGTCAGGCGCGGCGAAGCCGCACAACAGAACCTGCCGGCCTTGCGCAACGAAGTCGCACAACTCGAACGGGAACGGGAGATCTTCCTGTCCCAGCTCCCGCGCGAGAGCGAGGTCGCCGCGCTCCTCGACGAGCTGCGGGTGAGCGCAACTGATGCAGGCGTGACGATCAGGAGCATCGGGCAAAGCGGCTCCAACGAGACGATTCAAGACGTTCGCCCGCTCGGTTTCAACCTGGCAACCGAGGGCACCTACAGCGAGACGATGTCGTTCCTGCAGGCGCTCGAGGATCTGCAACGCTTCACCAAGATCCGGCAGGTCGGCCTTACCGTTCAGGACGAGACCGGAGGAGCGGACCCCGATCTCGGCTCGACCTTCGGAGTTACCGTCTACGTTTTCACCGGAAACGACCCCGGGGACCAACCGCAGTGACCCTCTCCCGGACATCGCGCATCATGCTCGGCCTCCTCCTGCTTGCGATTGCCGCATTCCTCTGGGTGAACTTCCTGGTCCGTGGTCCCGGACTCGATATCGGTCTCCTCCGCGCTGCCTCGGGCGACACGCCTGCCGACGCGCAGGCGTCCCCGGCGCAACCAACCGTCGCCCCCGTACCCGAGTCGCAGGTTGCTCGGGAACTCGAGATCCTCGAACTGCCGTTCCTCGTTACCGAGCCACCCGCTCAGGCGGACACCGCCGAAGAAGCGGATCAGGCGGCCGATGACGAAGCGGCACGCGCCGGCGGCGCCAGGCGCGCTACCGTCAATCCCTTCTCGCCGGTCATACCGGCCGGCGGTGCCACGGCAGCAGCTCAAGCCGAACGTCCGGCAGCTCGGAACGGCGCGACTCGTAACGGAGCGGTAACCGAGGTTCCAGTCCCGGACGGCCCACGAGCGAGCTCGGCCGCGGCCCCCGCGCCCAAGGCGCCCGCCCCGGCGCCTGTCACTCCCGGGTCCCAGGCAAGCGGCACCCTGCCGCGGGCGTTGCCCGGCGGTACGCTCGGAGGTACTCCCCAGCTCCTCAGATCCGCCATCGGTGCAACGGACGTCCCCGTGGGTAACGCCGGGCGCCAGGCTGCCGTGCGTGAACCGGAACAGGAAGACACGCAGCTTCAGCAGGCCGGCGAGGCCTCCCCCACCCGGTCCGAGCCCCAGCCACTCACACGGCCGGTATCGTCCACTGCTCAGGCAGGCCGGACCGGCCGCGAGGCGACGCAGCCTCCGCTGGCGGCCGGAACGTCGGCACTCAGCCGCTACCTGCGCGACAACAATGTACGCTTCACCGGCTCCGTCATCGGTCCGGTCAGCGTAGGAGTGTTCCGCTCATCGCTCACGTCCGCGCCGGTGGTGATCTCGCTCGGTCAGGCTCTGCCCGATACGTCGATCGTGCTGACCGACCTGCGCGGGCAGCAGGCTCAGCTCGGCCTCGGAGATTCGACGCAGACCCTCACCTTGGAACTCAGGCGGTGACCATGTACAAGCATCTCGTCCTCCTCACCATCCTCGCCACCGTCGTTCTCGGTACGGCGCTCGCCCAACCGGCACCTCTGCCGGCGGACGAGCGATTCGACCAGCGGGTGGAGTTCAAGACTGACAGCGACGGAGAATCGCTCAGCTCCATGGTCGCCGCCCTTGCGCGCGGGATCGGCCTCACTCCCGTCGTGGAACAGGTTCCTAACACGCCGGTGATCTACGACATCGGCGATCCCAAGCCGTTCCGACAGGTCTGGGACATCGTCCTCA
>JBBDRK010000034.1:0-3991 GCA_040905465.1 Trueperaceae bacterium
GGGGAGGCGGTCAAGCCGCCTCCCCTGGTAGGCAAGAGCTTCGGTCGTTGGCGGAACCTTGACTCCGCCGCGTGCTGTG
Source organism: Trueperaceae bacterium (assembly GCA_040905465.1). Lineage (GTDB taxonomy): Bacteria > Deinococcota > Deinococci > Deinococcales > Trueperaceae > DASVCN01. Next base: position 80 of record JBBDRK010000034.1, read on the forward strand.
TCAGCTACGGTCCCAGTACGGCGCGTAACCGTAATGCTTATGTGTTCGCCGGCCGAATTCCGGGTCGGTGGTGTCCGGCCAGTTGTTCTTGTCGAAACCTTCGGCATCCTTCAGTGTTTCTTTGGGTACGTTCAACAACAGCTTGTGATTGGGTTCGTCCACGCTGAACGCCTCCCACGGTATTGCCAGGAACTTGCCCCCCATTCCAAGAAAGCTTCCTGTCTCGAGGACTCCGTACGCCACGCGCCCGGAGTCGACATCGAGCATGATCTCCTTCAGTGTTCCCAAATCATCGTTCTGGGCGTTGCTGATCTTGTCGCCGATCAAGGTGCCGGCCGACATCGTCTGCCTGATGTTCTCGGTTCGGTTTCCGGTGGTCATTCCCACTTTTGTCGCCTCCACTTCCGTATGATCCGACTCACTCGTTCTTCCAGGGTCGGACGTGATCCGGCTTTGAAGCAGGCTATCTGCTGCCTGCTCAAGCGTCAGGATAGGCCTGATGCGGGGTAGTTACCGGTCCGCTGCCAACAGTCGACGGCAGACCGCGTGTCTCGTTGTGCACGTGAATACTCAACCGAAACAGAGCTCTCTGAATCCAGGATGAGCCGGATGAACCAGGCACCTTCTACGGACTCCGTCCGATGCCTGCGGTCGGCGGTTCATACTCGTGTAATGCGAATGAGAATGCAACCGCGATCGGTTCACCGCTCGTCAGCATGCGGCGCCAGCCGCCTGCTGGTGGTGCTCGGACTGCTGACGGTGCTAATGCTGCTGCAGGCTGCCGCCGCGCAGGCGGAAGATCGTGACCTCATCCTCGGCGGGACCGTGCGTACATATCGTCTGTTCGTGCCGGAATCTCTCGCACCCGGCGAGCCGCCGCCGCTGCTGCTGGCACTCCACGGTCGCGGCGGCACCGGCGGATCGATGGCGGATCTCACCGGCTTCGACGAATTGGCACGGCGGCAGGGCGTGATCGTCGCCTACCCGGACGGATTGGGACGCGAGTGGAACTACCTGGTCGGAGTGGGAGGAAACCAGGGCGTCGACGACGTACTCTTTCTCGAGGAGTTGGTTCGGGATGTCGACCGGCTCCATCGGATCGACGCTTCACGGGTGTTCGTTGCCGGCTTCTCGAACGGAGGCTTCATGGCGCAGCGTCTTGCCTGCCAAGCCGGTTCGCCTATTTCGGCCTTCGGCGTTGTTGCCGCCGCCGGTTTCGGGGGAATGCCCGGTCTCTGCGGGCAGCCGGCGCCAATCTCTATGTTGCTGATACACGGAACCGCGGATACGGTGGTGCCGTGGGGCGGTGGGACCGCCGTGGTAGAGGGTCGAGAGGTGCTCCTGTCGGCATCGGCGGCCGACACCTTCGCGTTCTGGGCCGATAGTACCGGCTGCAGCGGCGGTGCCTCCCGGAGCGACCTTCCCCAGACTGGGCGTTCGCCGGGCACCAGCGTGGTGAAATTGCGTGCCGACTCCTGTCGGGAAGGGCATCGGGTCGTGCTTTACGCCGTTCTGAACGGAGGGCACAACTGGCCGGGGAGTTCGAGAGCCGCAGTCGCCGGTCCGGTGAACCGAGATATCGACGCCACCGAACTGATCTGGCAGTTCTTTCGAGAGACGGCGTCATCCTCAGGCGGTACCCCGCCTTCCGACTAGAGGCGGCGCTCCTCGCTCACGAAGCGATTGGCGAGCTCCCCGAAGAGCGCACCCAACTTCAGGTCGCTGTCGGCTATCACTTCCCAGCCCTCCTGCCCGGTGTCGAATACCGTCAGCATGCAAATTTCTATGCTGTCGACATCGTACGAGTCCGTCTCGCTGTCGAACGCCTCGTCGCCCACCATGGCCACAACGGCCAGCACACTCTTTTCGTCTTCGGCGATCCAGGCGTGCAGCAGCGTGCCGGTATTGCCGGCCAGCCATTCGTCCAAGGCATCGCGAGCGCCCTGCGGCAGATCCACCATGTCCTCTGAGCCGTCTTTCACCTAGACACCTCCCTCATCGAGCCTAGCGCTTTCACGCTCAGCTGGACAGTCATCCGATTCGCTCGAGTCATCCGCCGAGCGTCTCCGGCCGGCCGGACAGTCTCCGGCCCACGTTAGCGGCAGTCGACGGCCAGCTGCCTCACCGTACTCCGACTTGCTGAGGCGGCCACTTCATCTCGCTAGACTGCGGCATGAAGCGTAGCGTATTCGTGGTCATCGCGCTCGCGCTGGCGCTGCTCGGTAGCGGAGCGGCCTGGTATCGGATGTCGGTAAGCGTCGGCGGCTCGGCGGAGCCGTGGGCGCGCGGCGCGGCGATGCCCACTGCCCGCTCGGAGATGCCGGCGGCTGCCTTGGACGGACTCATCTACGTTCCCGGAGGGCTTGGCGCCTTCGGACGGATCCTGAACGCGTTCGAGGCGTACGACGTGGCCGGCGATGAGTGGGTATCTCTGGAGCCTCTGCCGGTGGGGTTGCACCACGCCGGAGCGGCCGCCGTCGATGGCCGGATCTACGTCGCCGGAGGTTACAGCGATCTGGGGTTTACCCTCGACAACCCGCGGACGTGGGCTTATGACCCGTCTCAAGACCGCTGGCAGAGAGTCAGCGACATGCCGGCGCCGCGCGCGGCCCATGCCCTGGTGGTGCTCGATGGTCTCATCTACGCCGTCGGCGGGGCCGGTTCGCGAGGCGCGGAGCTGTGGGCTTACGATCCCGCGGAAGACGCCTGGCGAAGCGGCCTGGCAGCCATGCCGACCCCTCGCGAGCACCTCACGGCGGTAGCGGCCGGTGGCCAGTTGTACGCGATCGGCGGTCGCAGTGGCGGCGGTAACCTGGCCACCGTGGAGATCTACGACCCGGGCGAGGACGCCTGGACCTCCGTTGCCGACATGCCGACCGCGCGCAGCGGACTGAGCGCGAGCGCGGTGGCTGGTGAAATTCATGTCGCCGGAGGAGAGGACCTCACCAGCAGCGGAACCTTCGAGGCACACGAGGTCTTCGATCCGCAGACAGGAGAGTGGCGAGAAGGCGTTCCGCTTGGCGCTCCCCGTCACGGCCTGGCCTCTGCGGCCGTGGGGGATGCCTGGTACGTGATCGGTGGAGCAACTCGTGCCGGCGCCGAGACTGTTGTGTCGCTCACCGACGCGGTGGACATCCTCCGGCTCGGCGAGGGCCGAGAGCATGCTAACCGCTGATCCGCCTGTCCGCCTCATCGGCGGCACTTTGATCCGCATCAGTGCGAGAGCCCGTTGAGAGCCGGGCGACCAGGGTGGTGCTCAGAAGCGTGAGACCACGGATCTCCAGCCCCTCGAGCTGACCCACCAACTGCCGCGCGCCACGCCTGCCCAACTCGACGACGTCGGCCGCGACCGTGGTGAGGCGAGCCGCTTCCGCCTCGGGTCCGTCGCCGAAGCCGAGCACTATCACGTCCTCCGGCACCGCCAGGTTCCGGCGACGCAACTCGGCGAGACAGGCGATCGCCATGAGATAGTCCGCCGCCACCAGCGAGTCGAGAGTGCCACCGGCGTCCAGGTAGGACGCGAGTGAATCGACTGCCTGCTCGGGCTCGAACTCGCCGGGGAGGAACCGCGAATCGTCCACTGGCAGCCCACGCCGCATCAGCTCGCGCCGGAACGCGTCCTCGCGCTCTACCGCGTCTCGCTGGCGTCCGCTTCCCGCCAGGAAGATCGGGGCCGAGCGGCCGCAGCGGTCGAACAGCTCCGCCGCCAGTAGTTCGATGCCGTGGCGGTTGTCGTGCATTATCGAAGGCACCTCCACGCCCGGCACCTTGTGGCTGACAAGCGTGATGTCGGCTCCCCCGCGGTGCAGCCGTTCCACCGCGCTGTCCGGCAGCACGTCCGCGACCAGTAGGATGCCGGCCGTAGACCGTTCCAGTCTCTCCAGCAGCGCCGCGGCCATCCCCGGCCGCGGC
>JBBDRK010000034.1:4001-41386 GCA_040905465.1 Trueperaceae bacterium
CCCCCCCCCCCCCCCCCCCCCCCCCCCCCCGCCTCCAGGACACTGATTCGGTAAGCGCGCTCGCGCCCTATCTCCTCGACTCCCGCGATGATCTTGCTCTGGAACACCCGGTGGCGGTTGTTGGTGACCACCAGCAGCTCGCCGACGTGCCCGTTTCCCGAGACGGCATCCTTCATGACGAGCACCACTTCATACGATCGACAACTCCTTCTGCAGCGCCAGGGCCACGGCGCCCAGGGCTCCTGACAGGCGCGAGTGCGCCAGGGTGATCGTCACGGTCTCCAAGTCGGCTGCCGGCAGCCACTCGCTGGCCGCCGGTTGGAGCCGGTCGAGAAACGCGCCGCCCAGGTCGGTCATCGGTCCGGCCAGCGACAGGTGGTCGGGCCGCAACAGCGCCACGGCCCAGGCGAGGAGTGGGGCCACGCGGCTGGCGATCTGATCGATGAGCTCGGCCGCCCGCCGGTCGCCGTTGGCTGCGGCGTAGCGCAGAGCCAGGTAGTCGACCTCGTCGCTGGGGGAAGTGTCCAGCAGCTCGCGCACCGCGCCGGCGAGCCGTCCCGATCCTCCGAGGAGCTCGCCGATCTCCCCGGACTCCGGGCGGCCCCGCGCTACCCTGTCGGGATCGACCGGCGCCCCCGTCCGCGTCGGCGGTACGAGCGGGAAGTGCGGCAGCCGCAGTCCGCTCAGGTCACCGCCGTAATGGAACGCGCCTCGCTCCAGTGTCACCCCGATCTCCACCCCGCGGTCGAGGAGCAGGGTCACCAGTCGCTGGGGCGACTGGTCGGAAGCTTCACCGAAGGCGTACTGAGCCAGGGCGCTCAACTCGGTGGCGTGCGCAAGATGAACGGGCACCCGATAGCGCCCGGCCAGCGGGGCCGCCACTTGTAGGTCGCGCCAGCCCAGCGGGACCGAACGGCGTACGCCGCCGCTCCTGGTGTCCACCTCACCGGGCAGACCGACGCCTATGCAGAGCAGCGGAGCGTCGAGTTGGGCGCGCAGGCCGTCGATCACTCCGACGATGAGTTCGAGCGGCCGCTTTGCGTCTAGCTCGACGCGGTGATGGGCGACCACCTGTCCGGCCAGGTCGGTAAGCACCCCGGTTACCTGAACGTGGTCCACACTCACCCCGATGATCTGCCGGGCGTCCGCCCGGAACTCTATCAAGCGGGGCCGCTTGCCGCCGCTCTCCGACGCCGGGCCGTGGCCGCCTTCGCTCACCAGCCCCTCGGCGATCAGCTCTGCTACCAGGCTCGAGACGGTGGGCTTGGTGAGCCCGGTCATGTGGGCGAGTGCCGCGCGGCTGTCGGCCAGGCCCAGATAGACCGCCCGCAGCAGCATCTGGCGGTTGTGCCGCTTGAGCTGCTCGTGGGTGGCTTTGCGCGGCTCCATCGTCATCTCAGCTCCTGGCCAGGGGGCGAGTCTCGCTTCCCGGCAGCTTCACCGGCAGCACTCCGCTCGCCTCGATCTCGCCGAACAGTATCCTGACCGCGGCCTCGGTGTTGGCAGGGCGTATCCCGTAGGTGCACAGGCAGGGAGCTTCGGGTGGGCCTACGGTGAGGTCGGCAGGGCTGCGAAGCGCCAGGTGGACGATCTTCTTGCCGGCGCCGTGCAGATGCTCGAGCAATCCGCGTTGCGCCGGATCCTCGATGGCGTTGACCGTTCCCACCAGGATCGTGGAGCAGCCGTCGAGCGCCCGCAGGACGTCCGACAGTCTTCCTCGGCCGGCACCGTAGGGCAGTGTGGTCATATTCAGGTGAGCGTGCCGCTCACGCACCTGCCTGGCGAACTGCAGCTCCACGCCTGAGGAGGTGTCGGCCGGGCTGAGGTCTCCGGCTTCCACTACCACCAGACCCAACAGCTCATCGCTCGAGATGACGAGCGGCAGACTGCCGGCTCCGCGGACAACCGTCACGGCCCGCTCGGCGATGGCCTGCGCCAGCTCGCGGTGCTCGCGCCGGCCGATCGTCCCGAAGTCGGGGAGCTCCGGCGGCAGCTCGCTGCGAGCCCGCTCTATGCGTTCGAGGCTCGGCCGCCGGTAGCGCGTGGCGAAGCGTTTGAGAAGCTCCTGTTGCTCAGGCAGGTGCCCGAGCAGCACCAGATCGGCTCCCGCCTCGAGGGCTTGGCCGACGCGAACCTCGGCCGGCCCGTCGGCGACCGCCCGCATGTCCATGGCGTCAGTGATAGTGAGTCCGGAGTAGTGAAGTTCGCCGCGCAGCAGGTCGGTCAGGAGCGCGCGCGACAGCGTGGCAGGCGCGTCGTCGATCGCCGGGTAGCGAACGTGGGCGCTCATGATGGCCTTTACCCCCGCGGCTATCGCAGCCCGGAACGGCACCAGCTCTAGCAGTTCGAGGTGGGCGCGGTTGCGAGTGACGACCGGCGCCTCGTGGTGGGAGTCCAGTTCGGTGTCGCCGTGCCCGGGAAAGTGCTTGGCCGTCGCCAGGACTCCCGCGCCCTGCAGTCCTCGAATCGTGGCCACTCCCAACGACGCCACCAGTTTGGGGTCATCGCCATAGGCGCGAGTTCCCACCACTGCGCTGCTCAAGTGGCCGGCTAGGTCGAGCACAGGTGCGAAGTCGAGGTTACAACCGAGCGCCAGCAGCTCGAGCCCCAGGACCTGGCCGGCTTGCTCGGCGAGCTCCTCGGAGCGGGTGGCCCCCAGCGCCATGTTGCCGGGAAGCTCGGTGGCGCCCCCCGTGACCGCCATCAACTGGCCACCCTCCTGGTCGATGCCGATCAGCGGGGGGTGTTGGCCGCCGAGCCGAGCCGCCTCGTGCAGAGCCGACGTCGCCTCCCGTAGTTGCGCGGGGGACGAGACGTTGTAGTCGAACAGGCAGACGGCGGCGATGTCACCGTTCGATACGCCTTCGAGCACCCAGTCGGGCGGTGTGAGCCCGAGAAAGCTGACCATCAGCTGCCCCATGGCACTAACCCTTCGACCCGGTCATGGTGATGCCCTCGATGAAGTAGCGCTGGGTCAGCAGGAACACGACGAGCACCGGAATCACGAAGAGAACGCTGGCTGCCATGATCTCTTGCCAGGGCAGCGGCGACTCCTGGAGGTTGTTCTTCTGGGCGACGTAGATAGGCATGGTGAACAGCTCGGCTTTCTGGAGGTAGATGAGGGGTTGAATCAGGTTGTTCCACTGGGCCACGAACAGGAACACCGAGATGGTGGCGACCGCCGGCCGCGACAGGGGCAGGATCACGTACCACCAGGTCTGCAACGGATTGGCGCCGTCGATCATCGCCGCCTCGTCGAGCTCCTTGGGGATGGTGAGCATGAACTGCCTGAGCAGGAACACCAGCGCGGCGCCGCCCGCGAAGAAGCCGGGGATGGTGATCGGGTTGAAGGTTCGGATCCAGCCGAGCTCGTAGAACATCACGTACTGCGGCACCAGCGTCGCCTGCACCGGCAGCATCAGCGTTCCCATCATCAGGGCGAACACCAGGTTGCGCCCCGGCCATCTCAGTCGACTGAAGGCGAAAGACACCAACGTTATCGAGCCGACGGTTCCGAGCAGCGAGAGCGTGACCGTGAAAAAGCTGTTTCCGTAGGCGCGCCAGAAGCTCCGCTCGCTGAGCAGCTCTGAGTAGTTCGACCACCGGGGGCTCTCTGGGAGCATGCGCAGTTGTGGCCGGCCGACCTCCTCGATCGTCTTCAGCGAGGTGCCCGTCATCCAGGCCACCGGGAACAGGAAGAAACCTGCAGAGCCTGCCAGAGTCAGGTAGAGGAGTGCCGCTCCCAGCGTGCGCTTGAATCGGATGCCGGCCAGCGCCGGGCGAACCTTGGGGCGGCTCGGTATTGCTGCGTTTCGGGTGGTCACTTCTCAGCCCTCATAGTGGACCCAGCGGCTGTAGCGGAACTGGAAGACGGTGAGGATCACTATGATTACCGCCAGGATCCAGGAGGCCGCGGAACCCTGGCCTATCTCCAGTTGTCGGAACGTTCGCACGTACAGGAAGTACGCCGCCGAAGCGAGGCTGCTTTCGGTCTGGGTGGTCTGGATGATGTAGACCGCCTCGAAGGTCTGCAGGGCGGCGATCAGGCCGATGACAACGTTGTAGAACATGGCGGGCGAGATCATCGGCAAGGTTATCCGGAAGAAGCGCTGAAACGGCCCGGCGCCGTCGACCTCGGCCGCCTCGTACAGCGCCCGGGGAACGCCCTTGAGGGCCGCCAGGAAGATGAGCATGCCGGTGCCGGAACTCCACATGGTGATGAGCACCAGCGAGGGTTTCGACCAGAGCTCGCTCTGCAGCCACAGCGGCACCCGGTTGAGCTCGGGAAAGCCGGCGGTGACCTGGCGGAAGAGGGCGAAGTGATGGGTGGTGGCGCCGGTCTCAACCGAGATGGCGGTGAAGGCGGCGAAGTAGCGTGCTCCGTCCAGCATCGAGCCAACGGCCAGCAGCGCCAGTGCCAGGCCCGACGCTCCGAGCAGGAGCCCGCGCCCGCGAGCGGTCAGGGCCGGGAGCAGCGAACCGGCGGCAACCGCCGCCAACAGCGCCCAGATCCAGCCGGCCGCGGGAAGCGAGGCGGGGAAGGCCACGCGCAAGTACTCGAGGTCCTCGGGCAGCTCCAGCGGACTGCGCAGCAGCAGGAGCGACGCCAACGAGCCGAAGCTCCCCTGTTCGAGCCACAGCAGCCGGGCGAGCAGCGCAGCGGCGAAGCCCACCGCCGCGACAGCCAGGCCGCGTGCTACGCCGGTCGACATCCTGCTGCCTGCCAGGCGCCGCGTGGTCAGGGTGAAAACGATCAGGGTGACAACCAGTAAGAGCCCCAGCCACGTGGCCGGATCGATCGGATCGGCTACCAGGCCGCGGCCCAGCAGCGAGACGGCCAGGACGATACCGATCACTTCGACCGTCCTGGTTGCCGTTTCCCGCTTGGCGGCGTCCCATGGTCCGGAGATCAGGTAGGCGCACAGGCCGGCGCCCAACAGCGCCGCCGGGGTATAGACGAATGCGCCGACAGGATCGCCGCGCGCCACTCCCGAATAGAAGGAGTTGAAGCCTTCGACAAGATAGATGAAGCCGCGGTAGAGCACCCCGAACAGAGGCAGAGACTCGGCGACGCGTTGCAGCGACAGATTGACGAAACCGCCGTTCGAGGCCAGCATGTAGCGCCATGCCAGCAGTATCGCCGGGCCGCCGGCCAGAATGACCGGCAGGTAGAAGATCAGTCGGAATAGGCCGATGCCGGGGAGCGGGCGGCTCACCAGCAGGGCCATGCCCAGGGCGGTGGCGATCTGCAGGGGCACGCCGACCAGAGCGTAGTAGAAGCTGTTGAACATCGCCTGGGTGAAGCGGCGTCCGTGGGCGCCAGCCCCGTCGATGAGTATGCGGTAGTTCTCCCAGCCGATCCATTCCAGGGGGCGGCCGAGCTGGTAGTCGGTGAAGCTGTAGAACAGCGAGGCGGCTGCCGGACCTACCACGAAGATGACGAATCCCAGGATCCAGGGGGCGGCGAAAGCGTAGCCCCAGAACGCGCGCCGCTGAAGCGCGGGCGTGCCGCCTCTCCAGCGGGTGGTAAAGCTGGCGAGGCGGCCGAGCGCCACGCTGCCGGCCGCGATGAAGGCGATGGTGGCCAGCGACCAGTAGACGTTGTAGAGCCGGGCGGCCACGGTGGGATCGATGTTCATTTGGGCATCAATGATCGCGCGAGACAAGGAGGGGACGTACCGGCCGGACCTCGGTCCGGCCGGTACGCCTTCTCATCAGAGGTGGCCGCTGTCCTCCAGAATGGAGTCGTACTCCTCCTTGAGGAACCGTTGGGTGTCGGCAAGGCTCTGCTGATCGCTGAGGAAGAGCGAAACCTGCTCGACGATCAGTGGCCGCAGCTCGGCACTTGCCCTGATGTCCGAGAAGCCACGCCCGTTCTCGACCGCGAGGTCGAGCATCTGCGACCACACCGGGCTGCCGGCGCGGATCTCGGCCCAGGCGTCCTGGCGGGTAGGCGTGAATCCGGCGACCGAGTTCAGCTCGATGGCGTTCTCGCGCGAGCCGATGAACTCGAGGAATTCGACGGCGAGTTCCGGGTCTTCGACATAGGCAGGTACCGAGAGCCAATCGGTGAAGACCTGCACGAGCGGCTGGCCGCCCGGTCCCGCCGGATAAGGTGCGATTACGATGTCGTTCCAGATGGCGTCGCTGGTAGGGGGCATATTCCACATCGGGAAGATGCCGCTGATGACCAGACCGGAGGCGATGGGCGGACCCTGGACCGGGGGCAGGCCGGCGGTAGTCTCGGTGGGCAGAACGGCTCGTCTGCGGTCGTACATGAACTGCAGCGCCTGTGCGGTCTGCTCGCTGTCGAAGGCGCTGCTGCCGTCGGCGCCGTACAGTTCGCCGCCTGCACTCCAGATGTAGGCGATGAACTCCTGGGCATCGAACAGGCCACTTCCGATGTCCATGAAGCCCATCTTCTGGACGGCGCCGTCAGCTACCGCGGTGTTGGCAGTCACGAACGCCAGAGAGTCCTCGAAGGTCAGTGCCGGAACGGCGGCCGGGTCGGCTGCCAGGTCGCGCCGGTAAAACATCGGGCGCGGGCTCATCAGCAGCGGGAGGCCGCGCAGGTGGCCGTCCCAGCTCGCGGTTGCGAGCGCGGCCGGCAGGAACTGCTCGAGATCGGGCCAGTCGCCGATGTAGGGGTCGATGTCGGTGAGCAGCTCACCGTAACTGGCGGCATACTCGGAACCGAGATAGACGATGTCGGGTCCGTCGCCGGTGGTTATCCAGCCGGCTACCGCGGCGTCGAAGTCGCCCCAGCCGCCGGTCAGGATCTCGAGTTGAACGTCGGGGTGGCTTTCCTGGAAGCGCGGGAAGGCATCATCGCGGAACCAGTCGAGGGTGTCCTCGGTGAGCCCGGTGATGTAGACCTCGAGGGTCTGCCGCTGGGCGGACCCGAGGGTAAGGGTGGCCAGGAGCAGCGCCAGCAGCGCGGCGGGTAGCATTCTCTTGTTCACGTTACGGTTCCTTTCGGCAAAGAACGTCGTTATTCCCCACCGGAAGGCGGAGAAGTGGAAGCCGGCGGCTCTGACCTCCCTTCGTTAGTAAGGAAACCTTACTTAGTGATGCCGTAGCTTAGAGCCTGGCTCTTGCCGTGTCAATAGGAACTCGGTTTGCTCGCAGGTCGTCGTTGATAAGGACGAGGATGCGGAGGGCGGCGTCAGCCCAGTTCGAGGCCGCCGAGGAGTCGCCGCAACGCGGCCAGGAATCCCTTGAACACCGGCGGCTGACGGTCCGAGCGGCTATGCGGATAGGGGTTGGCACCTGCCGAGGCGAGTTTCCTGTCGCCCGCCTCGATCTGAACGCTCCAGGAAGTCCCGTCCTGCAGCGGCGTTTCGCTTGCATACGTCTGTGGCCACGACCACAGGTCGTGCTCGTCGAGCCACTGCCAGAAGATCTTCCAGTCGTGAGGCGCCGGGTTCACGAGTCGAACGATGCGGAGCTCGAAACCAGGGTCATAGACACGATACTCGAGGGCATCACCGGTCCAGTGGACTTCGAAACTTTCGCCGGTGTAGCCGCCGATGCCGAAGCGGAGCTTGTTCGGGTGGAGCGGTTTGGACGCGGCATACCGATCGGCCATTTCCCCTCCTGGGTGATCACCGTACGGTGCCGGTTCTCACGGAAGTCTGAAGTAGGCGCAGGCGTGGAGGCACTGCGCGCCGCTATCCTAGCCGCACCCGGCGCAGGGCGGTTCCGTAATTAATGAAGGTCTCTTCGTGAAGCACGCCCTATTCGGGCCCGTCTCGGTGTCTACGCCGACGGTGTGGACGACGCTTCGAGAACGCCGGACCGTGGCGGGCCCGCGGCTGGTGACCGATTCGCCGTGCGCTATCGTATGTGAGATCGGATATTGGAGGAGGTCACAGAACCGATGGGCAGGCTCGACCACTGCTTCCTGCTGAAGATGCGAGACGGCCGCAGCGGCATGGCGTTCTGCGCTGCCGGGGAGCGAAATATCGAACGAGCTCGCGATGAAGCGTCTCGGGCGCTGGAGCGCGAGGAGTACGGGCAAGAATCGGAGCTGGCATACCTGGGGCTGCTCGACTATCGCCAGGTGGAAGACTCGGCAACCGACATGTTGGGTGCGTTCATCAAGCGCGGCCCGGTATGGCTCGCTTTCTTCGAAGCGGGAGAGGCACCTTGACTATGAGACTGGTCGTCGGCATCAGCGGTGCCTCTGGCGCCATTTACGGCATCCGAGCGCTCGAAGTGTTGCGCGAGCTGGGCGTCGAGACACACCTGGTCTTGACCGCCGGGGCCCGTGCAACCATCGCCTATGAAACCGAGTACGACACCGAGCGGGTCAAGGAGTTGGCGTCGGTGGTCCACAACGAGCAGAACCTGGGGGGCGCCATAGCCAGCGGTTCATTCCGGACCGATGGGATGCTGGTAGCCCCCTGCTCCGTGAAATCGTTGTCCGGCATCGCCAACAGCTACGATGACAATCTGCTCATTCGCGCCGCCGACGTGGTGCTCAAGGAGCGCCGCAAACTGGTCCTGATGGTGCGTGAGAGCCCGTTGCACGCCGGGCACTTAAGGTTGATGAGCCAAGCCACCGAGAACGGCGCCGTGATTCTGCCACCGATGCCGGCGTTCTACCACCAGCCCCGCACTATCGCCGACCTCGTCGACCAGGGGGTCGGCAAGGCGCTCGACCAGTTCGGCCTCGATGCCGGCCTGTTCGACCGCTGGGAGGGGAGCGCCAAGGCGGGCCGCGAGGCGAAGCTTAGGCGCGACGGGGACGAGTAAAGGGTCGCCGGTTCTCCCGAGGGCTCGGCCGTCGAGCAGGTCCAACTAAGGCTCGGCCCGTCGTGGAGTCCGCGCTGAGGCTCGTTCAGTCGTCGCCCGAGTCGGCCGGCCGCTCGGCGCCCGAGGCCTTGGCCGCCGCCTTCACGTCCCTGTCCACGTCCACGTCCGCCTCCGCCTCTACTCCGGCGAAGTGACCGCGCCGCGCCAGGAGCAGGACGATGGAGGTGCAGGAAATCAGGGCGGCGATCGGGAACATCGCCTGGAAGCCTACGGTCTGGGCGATAAGGCCCAGCGCCAGCGGTCCGGTCACCTGCATGAGGCGGTTGGCGGTGAGCCGCAGGCCGAACGCCATGCCGCGCTCCTTGGCCGCCACCCGGTCCACCACCGCCACCATGGTGAGCGGCTGGGCGATGCCCAGCCCCACACCGACGAGCAGAGCGACGCAGGCGAGCGCCCAGATGGAATCGCCGTACACGATTCCCGCCAAGCCGACGATGCTCATAGTCATGGTGACCAGCAGGGTGCGGAAGCGCCCTCCGAGGTGGCTGATGATCAGCGGCATGAACGGCCGTACCATTATCGTTACCAGCGCCCGCAAGCTGATCACCGCACCTATGACCGTGGCCGGAAATGCGAGCAGGTCCAGGTAGGCGGGCAGGAACGACTGGTAGCCCAGCGCGGGAATCATGAGCGTGCCGCTGACCAGCAGCGCCAGCTGCACTCCCGGATTGCGCAGGAGTCGGGACACCTGTGCCGGGCTGGGAAAACGATGCGGCTCGCTGCTGACGGTGCGCTCCGGCTGTCGCAGCCGCACTACCAGCAGCACGGACAGGGTCGACAGTACACCCGACAGGGCGAACGCCTCCTCGAAACCGAGCAGGTCGACAGTGACGCCGGCGATGAGCGGGCCCAGCAACTGGCCACCCGAGATGAAGGTGCTGTACCAGCCGAAGTTCTGCTCGCGCCGGCGACCGCCGCCCAGTGTGGCCACGAAGCTCTGCGCGGCGACAACCGCCAGCAACTGCCCCAGGCCCCCCAGCACCTGCAGCAGTCCTAGCGCCGCGAACCCCGGAAACAGCGGTACCAGGAACGGCGAGAGCCCCACCAGCAGCGTGCCGGCTATCAACATGCCGCGCGAGCCGTATCGGTCGACGAGCGACCCTGCCGGGATCGCCAGGAACAGGGGGAACAGGAAGGCGGCCGCAATGACAACGCCTATGACCGCGGGAGATGCTCCCAGCGCCACGCTGTAGAGCGGCGCCAGTGGCGCGATCATCGTGTGACCGACGAACATCAGGCCGATGGCGGCGCAAAGGGTCCAGAATCGGGCCGGGTCCGCTGGCGGGCCGCCGGCGGGCTTCACACTCTCACGGCTCGAGCAGCAGCTTGCCCGTGCTCTGGCGCGACTCCAGGTAGCGGTGTGCTTCGGCCGCCTCGGCCAAGGGGAAGATGCGGGTCACCGGAACCGTGATGTCGCCGGCGGCCAGCAGGTCGAGCATCGCGACGGCCGCCTGCCTCACGCCCTCCGGCCTGTTGCGACGGTAGTGACCGCTTGAGTAGCCGATCACTGTGCGGTTCGCTGAATGTAGCAGGCCGGTGCCCACATGGCCGTCGCCGCCGGCGTTGCCGAACACCACCACGCGGCCGAACGGCGCCAGCAGCTCGAGCCCTTCAGCGAAGTGTTCGCCAGCCACCGGGTCGAGGCTCAGATCGATTCCCTCGGGAGCCGCCTCCCACAGCCGCTCGACCAGCTCGGCGCCGCGGCCCACGACCACCGTGTCGGCGCCGTACGATTCGGCGACCTCGCGCTTGGCATCGCTGCCGACGGCGGCGATGATGCGGCCGGCGCCAAGCTTGCGGGCCAGTTGCAGCAGCACCGTCCCGACGCCGCCGGCGGCGCCGTGTATCAGCACCGTTTCGCCCGGGTCGAGCCGCCCCTTCACTACCAGGACGTTGTAGGCGGTCATCAGCACCACCACGCCGGCAGCCTGGCGTAGATCGGCACCCTCCGGCAGCGGATAGCAGAGCTCCTTGCGGGCGCGGACCGTTTCAGCATAGGCGCCACCCTCGGTGGCCGCTGCCACCAGCTGGCCGTGCTCGATGCCCTGAACGCCGCTGCCGACCGCGATGACTTCGCCGGCGACGTCGAGTCCCGGGATGAACGGAGTCTTGCGCGCCCCGTGATAGCTGCCCCGGCGCCCTTTCACGTCAGCGAAGTTGATGCTTATGTAGCGGCTGCGGACCAGCACCTCACCCGCAGCCGCCTCCGGTTCGGGTACCGTCTGGAGCCGCAACACTTCTGGGCCGCCCAGTTCGCTGACAACGATGGCACGCATCGGCACTCCTCCTCTGGTAACTCTGTTCCCGCCGGCAAGTTCGTCTTGCTTCGGCATCACTCTGTCCTTCAACAGCCGGCTCCATCCGGAAAGCCACTCGGCCTCGGTAACGCGCTCCTGCGTTCGGTTCCCGGCCTGCGACCGGGGCCGGATCACTCCCTATGAGCCGAAGCGGTTCAGGAAGTGAGTTCCAGCAGTTCGCCGGCCACGTACCTGCCGATCGCCAGCGAGGCTGTCGCTGCCGGCGAGGGTGCGTTGAGCACGTGCAACGCCCGTTCCGAGGAGATGAACACGAACTCGTCCACCAGCGAACCGTCCGGATTGAGCGCCTGCGCGCGAACCCCGGCGCCGCCCCGGACGACATCCTCGTCGCGCAGCTCGGGCACCAGCCTCTGCAGCGACTCCACGAACGCCCGCTTGTTGAGCGAGCGGTAGTACTCGTAGGCGGCAACCCGCCAGTGCTTGCGAACCAGCTGCCACACCCCGGGATAGCGCAGCGCTCCGACGAGCTCGGACGGGTTGATCCGGCTCCAGTCGTAGCCTTCGCGTGCGAACGCGAAGACGGCGTTCGGGCCGGCTTCCACCTCGCCGTCGACGGTGCTGGTGAGGTGCACCCCCAGGAAGGGGAAGCTTGGGTCCGGCACCGGATAGATGGTGCCGCGCACCAGCTCGCGCCGCTCCGGCGTCAGCTTGTAATACTCGCCGCGGAAGGGCACGATCTGCACATCGGGCTTGTGGCCAGCCTGGCGGGCGATCTCGTCGGCATAGAGTCCGGCGCAGTTGACCAGGTAGCGACTCCGTATCTCGCCGCTGTCGGTGGAGATCCTCAGCATGCCGGGAGATTCCCTGATGCCTGTTACTCGGGCGCCAAACTCGAAGGCAGCGCCGCGCTCGCGCAGCAGCTCGGCGTACTTTTCGGCGATCCTGGCGTAATCGACTATCGCGGTATTCGGCGACCAGATCGCGCGCAGTCCGGCAGCGTGAGGTTCGATTTCGCGCAGCCGCTCCGGGCCGATGAGTTCCAGTCCCTGAACTCCGTTCTCGACCCCACGCTCGAATAGGGTCTCCAGCCGCGGTATCTCGTCCTCACGAGTCGCGACCACCACCTTGCCGCAGCGGTCGTAGGCGAGGCCGTGTTCCCGGCAGAACTCGCGCAGCAGCTCGACACCCTCCACGCACAGGCGCGCTCGCAGGGTGCCCGGGCGGTAGTAGATGCCGGAGTGCACTACGTTGCTGTTGTGGCCGGTCTGGTGCCGGGCTACGCCCTGTTCCTTCTCGAGCACCACGATCGACATGTCGGGCGCGCGCTGCGAGAGCGCCAATGCCGTGGCGAGGCCGATGATTCCTCCGCCTATGACGGCGAGATCGTAATCCGGATTGAGCAACCGCTACCTCCTGTATTCCCGCACCAGCGTTTCACGCCGCAGCGCCGCCTCGCGTGCCGAAGACACGCGGATCAGGCAGTGTCATCGTCCTCGTTCCGTTCTCCCGGCGTAGACGTCGACTGGGAGGACGACCACGGTTTCGCCTTCCCGACGGATTCGTCGTCGAGCTCGTCGTTGTGCTGGCCGAGGAGCGGGGGCGGCGTGGGCGACCGGCGGCCCGAGCGGCTGTAGCGCAAGGGGCTGCCGGGCAGCCGCAGCGTTCCCAGTGTGGGGTGCTCGACCTCGTCGATCAGGCCCAGATGCGCCACCTGTGGTGAGGCGTAGACCTCGTCGACACTCAGTATCCGCCCTGCCGGAATGCCGGCCGAGTCGAGCCTCTTCATCCACTCGTCGACCGAAGCCGCCCGCAGCGCCGGCGCCATGGCGGCCTCCAGCTCTTCCACCCGCGCCACCCGCTCGCGGTTGCCGGCGAAGCGCGGTTCGTCGGGGTCGAGGTTCACCAGGGGGGCGAAGCGGCGCCACAGCCCCTCGGAGCCGACCGCAATGTTGATGTCGCCGTCGGAGCATTCGAACGTCCCGTAGGGGGCGATCAGTGGGTGGCGATTGCCTTCGGCGGCGGGAACGTCGCCCGCCAGCAGCCAGCGGGTGCCCTGGAAGGTATGGATGGCTACCATGCCGCCCAGTAACGAGGTGCTGACCCGCTGTCCGCGCCCGCTGCGGTTGCGCTCCACCAGCGCGCTCACCACCCCATAGGCACCGAACATGCCAGCCAGGATGTCGCCGATCGGCACACCGACCTTAGTCGGCGGTCCCCCGACCGGCCCGGTGAAGCTCATCAGGCCGCTCTCGCCCTGCACGATCTGGTCGAACCCCGGCCTGTGGCCGTCGGGTCCGCCTTCGCCGAAGCCGGTGATCGACAGAACCACCAGTCGCGGGTTCAGGGCCTCGAGCTCGGACTCGCTCAGCCCTAGCCGTTCCATCACCCCCGGGCGGAAGTTCTCCACCAGCACGTCGGCGCCCTGGATCAGCCGGCGCAGCCGAGCTATGGCCGCCGGCTCCTTGAGGTCCAGCTCCAGGGACCTCTTGCCACGGTTGAGCGACAGGAAGTAGGCCGACTCCTGGCCCGCTGGCCCCAGACGCGCCGCTTCCTGCCCCGCTGCTTGCCGGCCTGCCGCATCCGGAGTCGCGGTTTGCTCGCTCGCGGGCCGCTTGCCCACGGAGTGCTCCAGGAACGGCGGACCCCAGCTGCGCGAGTCGTCGCCCTTGCCGGGACGCTCGACCTTGATCACCTCGGCGCCGCCATCGGCCATCATCTGTGTGGCGTAGGGACCGGCGAGTGCTCGTGTCAGGTCGATGACGGTGATGCCGTCGAGCGGGCCTCCGGCACCGGTTCGACGGTCGGCGGCCGGCGCGCCCTGGCGGGGCCGGCTCACCGGTCACCATGGTCTTCCAGTGCCTGACGGTGCAGCGCCGACTTGCGGAAGTACGATTCGGCGATCCTGTCGATCAACGCGCACTCCTCGTCGGTCACATCGCGCACTATCCGCCCGGGCACCCCGGCGACCAGCGAGCGCGCCGGTATCTCGCTGTTCTCCCGCACCACGGCGCCGGCGGCGATGAGCGAATAGCTGCCGATGCGGCAGCCGTTGAGAACGGTCGCCCGCATCCCTATCAGCACGTGATCCTCGATTCGGCTGCCGTGGACGAGCGCCCCGTGGCCGAGAGAGACCTCACGCCCGAGCACCAGCGGATGGCCCGGATCGGTATGCAGCACCGAGCCGTCCTGGATGTTGCAACGTTCACCTATGACTATCTCCTCGTTGTCGCCGCGCAGCACACTGCCGTACCAGACGCTGGCGCCCGACGCCAACGATACCCTGCCGATGAGAGTGCACATGGGAGCCACGAAGGCGTCGTTCGCCATATCCGGCCGGTGGCCCCCGTAGGGCAGGATCAGCGCCCTGCTCACAGCGGCTCTCCCGGCACGACGTAGCCGAGCTGCCGGGACAACTCCGCGCCGGCGGATATCGCCAACCCGGCGATCGACTCGAGCCGTTCCCGTGGCATGCGCACCGCCGGCCCGGTCACGCTCAGACTGGCGACCACCGCCCCGGTGTGGTTGGCGACCGGCACGGCGACGGTATGAATGTCGTGCACGCGCTCGCCGAACGACAGCGCGTAGCCGCGCCGCCTGATCTCGTCGAGCTCACCACGGAGCTCGGCCGCATCGGTGGGGGTCACGTCGGTGACCGCCTCGAGTGGCCCGGCCAGAATCGCTTCGCGGGCCTCGGGCGACAGAAAGGCCAGCAAGACCTTGCTTGGCGCCCCCTGGTGCAGCGGGATCGGTTGGCCCAGTTCGGTGTAGGTGCGTCTTAGCGGCTTGTGGCTCTCGGCCTGGTCAACCACCACTCGCCGATTGTCGGCGCGGAGGATGTGCAGTCCAACCGTCTCGTCGCTGGCGTCGCGCAGTCGCTGCATCAGCGGCAGCGCCGCCTGACGCACGTTCACGTGGCCGCTTGCGATATAAGCGAGCCTCAGGATGTGCGAGCCCAGGGCGTAACGCTTGCTGCCGCTGACCTGTTGAACCAGGCCATGAGCCAGCAGGCTGTTGAGCAGGCGGTGGGTGGTGCTTGTGTTCAGCCCCGTCAGGTGCGCTATGGCCGATAGGCCCAGCTCGCTACGTTCACGGGTGAACACGTTGAGAATCGCCACCGCCCGATCGAGAGAGCGAACGTCGCTGCCGGGCGCCGGCTTTGCCGCGCCCTCGCCGCCTCCGGTTGCCGCGGCGCTCTGTTGCCGGTGCCCGGGTGGATTTCCATGCATTACAGGTTCACCATTCCCATGCTCGACTCCTGCCGTGTCAGTGCCGGTTGCGAGGCATATCGCAGAGGGCGCGATGCTTGACTCGCCTGCAAGATATCACGTAAGCTGTCCACAATACAAAATCCTTTCCCACCAGGTGGGAATTCCATCGAGACTGACCGGCCCCGCCGGCAAGCAGGCTCACCCCTGACGGGCTCACCCGAAACGATGACCGGGCCTGCGAAAGGAGCAGACCAAAAGTGTTGCCGCTGGACGGATTCAAGGTCCTCGACCTCACCCGCTTTCTTTCCGGGCCCTACTGCACGATGGTCCTGGCGGACATGGGCGCCGACGTCATCAAGGTCGAGAACTTCCCGGAAGGGGACGACTCTCGCCGCCTCGGTCCCAAGGTCAACGGCGAGAGCTATCCCGCCGCCATGCCCAACCGGAACAAGCGCAGCCTGGCAGTGAACCTCAAAGAGGACCGGGGCCGCGAGCTGTTCCTGCGGCTGGCCACGGAGAGCGACCTGGTGATCGAGAACTTCAGGCCGGGCGTGACCTCCAGGCTGGGTGTCGATTACCAGGCAGTCAAGGCCTTAAATCCCAAGATCATCTACTGCTCCATCACCGGCTTCGGTCAGACCGGGCCATACCGCGACCGTCCCGGTTTCGATATCATCGCCCAGGGTGTGACAGGCTTCATGCGCATGACCGGCGCGCCGGGCGGCGAACCGGCCAAGGTGGGGATAGCCATCAGCGACATCGCCGCCGGTGCGACGGCCGCACAGGCGATCCTGGCGGCGGAGATCCACCGGATGCGCTCGGGTGAGGGCCAGTACATCGACATCTCGCTGGTCGACGCAGGTTTGGCATGGACAGTCTGGGAAGCGGGCGCCTACTTCGGCAGCGGCGAACTGCCGCAGCCGATGGGCAGCCGTCACCGGCGCTCCGCTCCCTACCAGGCGTTTCGCACGGCAGACGGTTACGTGACGATCGGCGCCAACAACCAGCGGCTGTGGCAGCGCCTGTGCAACGACGTGCTGGACCGACCCGAATGGCTCGCGGACCCGCGCTACGCAGAGGGGCCCGCGCGCCTGGAGCATGTCGACGAGCTCACACGAGACATCGAAGAGATAGTCAGCCAACAGCCGACGCAGTACTGGGTCGAGCGCCTCGACGACGCCGGGGTGCCGGGCGGGCCGGTTCTGCGCTACGACGAGACGCTCCGCAACGAACAGGTGCTGGCCCGCGAGATGGTCGTAGAGATGGAACACCCCAAGATCGGCCCCATGCGCGCTCTGGGAATTCCCGCCAAGATGTCGGGCACGCCGTTCACAGTGCGCGCTCCGGCGCCCTGGTTGGGGCAGCACACCAGCGAGGTCCTCGCCGGTGCCGGCTTCGCCGCCGAGGAGATCGCCGATCTCTACCGCAGCGAGGTCGTCTTCGACCGATACCGTGAGCCGAGCGTCGAGGAGGCGCGAACCGATGACAAATGAGAAGATTCCTACCAACCAGGGGCTCGATGAGCTGTACCTGGAGAAGGACGGTGCGATAGCCACACTGGTCATCAACCGTCCTGAGAAGCGCAACCCAATCAGCTTCCGTATGTGGCAGGCACTACCGTCGCTGGTGGCCGAGGTGGAGGCCGACGACGCAGTCAAAGTGCTGGTGCTGCGTGGCGCCGGCGATGCGGCGTTCTCGGCCGGCGCGGACATCAGCGAGTTCGACAGGTACCGCGCGGACTCCGAGGGAGCGCGACTCTACAACGAGGCCACCCATGACGGAGAGCGGGCATTGGTCGGCCTGAGCAAGCCATCTATCGCCATGGTGCGGGGATTTTGCATCGGCGGCGGCTGCGAGTTGGCTTTGGCATGCGATTTCCGTTTCTCCGACACCACCGGACGTTTCGGCATAACGCCGGCCAGGCTAGGAATCGTCTACAGCCTTACGGCCACCAAGCAACTCGTCGACCTCGTAGGTCCGGCGACGGCGAAGTACATCCTCTTCTCGGGCCAGCACGTCAGCGCCGAACGCGCCCTGGAGGTGGGGCTGGTCGATGAGCTGCTGGCCCCGGAAGAGCTGAACGCCCGCACCCGGGAGTTCGCGGAGCTTCTTGCCAGCAGGTCGCAGTACTCGATCCGCAGCATGAAGCAGATCATCGGCCGGATTGTCGGCGGCCAGGTCGACGACGACGCCGAAACGACAGCCATGCGCGACGAATCGTTCGATACCGCGGACTACAAGGAGGGCGTTCGTGCCTTCCTGGAGAAGCGTCCGCCGCGGTTTGGGTAGCCGGCACGAATCGTGGACGAGTCAGCCGCTCGCAGGAGGTTCGAACAGGCAGTCCGTGAAGCGGAGCCGGAGTTCGAAAGGTTCTTCCTGGCACGCTTCTTCGACCTCACCGTGAGTTTCGGCGACGAGACCTGCAGGGTGGACCTGCCGGTGTCCGACTACCTCTTCAACCCACAGGGATCGCTCCACGGCGGCGTTATGAGTTTCGCTCTCGACGTGTCGATGGGTCATCTCTGCAACCGGTTCCTGTCGACAGGTGTAACGCTCGAAATGAAGACTCAGTTCCTGAGGCCCGTAAGCGGCGACTGCCGCTGCGAGGCGTCGTTCCTCAAGAAGGGTCGGCGGGTGGCGTTCGTCGAGTCCCGCCTTCTCGATGCCCGGGACCGCCTGGCCGCGGTGGCCACGTCCACCTGGATGCTGCAGTCACCTTCTGAGCCACCTTCGGAGACGTCGACGGGGGGTGACAGGCATGCCCTAGGGTGATGCTGGTCGACGTAACCCAAGCTTGGATAGCTTCGTGCACTACCCCAGAAGGAGGAAGCGGAATGGCAACACGAGCAAGCTCGAGCCTCATGAAACGCATCACGCTCCTTGTAACGGCCACACTTCTAGCCTCACTGCCGGCTACCGCGGTCGCCCAAGGCGACTATCCGAACCAGCGTCTCAACTGGACTATCGCGTTCGGCCCGGGCGGCGGCAACGACATAATGTCGCGCACGCTCATCGAGATCCTCGAGAAGTACGACCTGTACCCGAACAATATCGTCGCCCAGAATCGGGCCGGCGGTAGCGGCGCGGTCGGCTGGGGCTACCTGTTCGCCCAAGCGGGCAATCCGTACCACATCTCGTCGACCAGCGGCAGCTTCATCACAACACCGCTTCAGGCGGACACGCCCTGGGGAACTACCAGCTTCACGCCGATCGCGCTGCTCGCCTCGGACGACATGGTGATTCTGGTGAACGGTGACTCGGAGATCGATTCGCTCGAGGACTTCATCGAGAGTGCCCGGGAGACGCCACCGTCGATCGGCGGCATAGGAGCGGTGAACGTCGACTTCATCATTCCCACGCTGCTGGCCGATCAGGCCGGCTTCGAGTTCGACTACGTGTCGTTCAACGCCGCCGGCGAACTCAACACCGGGCTCCTGTCCGGCTCGCTGGACGCCATCATGTCCAACCCCGGCGAGGTGCTGGGCCTGATGGAGTCGGGCGACATGAAGGCGCTGGCCTTCAGCGGCGTCGAGACGCCGGAGGCGCTCGGCGACCTGCCGACCTTCGCCGAGGCCGGCTTTCCAGTCGACGTCTCGCTGCCGCGCGGTCTGATCCTGCCCCCGGACGTTCCGCAGGAGGCGCAGCAGTGGTGGATCGACACCATGAGAGAGGTAGTCGAGACGCCGGAGTGGCAGGAGTACATCGACAACAACCTGCTCACCGAGAACATCCGCTACGGCGACGAATTCACCGCCTTCCTGCAGAACACCCAGGACTCCTTCGAGCGCATCCTGCGTGAGCAGGGAGCGATCGACTAGCCGGATCGCACGCAACGGAGCGCGGGCAGGCCAACGCCTGCCCGGCCCGTCGCCGAAAGAGAGCGCACGCATGAGACTCGCTTTCACGTTGTTCCTTCTCGCCCTGGCGGCCTTCTATACCTGGACGGCGTTCATCGACCTGGCCCCGTTGACGGCCAACGGACGATTGGGCCCGGGATTCTTTCCCAGGGTTATCGGCGTCGCGCTCGTTGTCACCCTGCTCTATTCGATCGTCATCGACAGGAGATTCGGACTCACCTCGGGAGAGGAAAGCGCCTATGCGCGTGACATAGTGATTTTCACCGGCCTGCTGGTGCTGTTCGTGGCGGCGTTGCACGTGCTCGGCGGGCTGTTGGCGATGGTGGCCTTCATGTACGCGGCACTCACGATCTTCAACCGCCGCCGTCACCTGCAGAACATCCTGGTGAGCGTGCTGCTCCCGACCGGCATCTTCCTCCTGTTCAACACCTGGTTGAACGCCGGGATTCCCGAGGGAATCCTCGCCTTCCTCTGATGGAACTCCTATCTGATCTCTGGCTCGGTATGTCGGTTGCGGTGACGCCCGCCAACCTGTTCTTTCTTTTTATCGGGGCGCTCGTCGGCATCGTGGTAGGCGTGTTCCCCGGCCTGGGACCGTCGGCCGGCATCGCCATCTTGCTTCCCATCACGTTCGGGATGGACAGGATCAGCGCCGTGGTGATGCTGGCGGCCATCTACTACGCCGCCATGTACGGCGCTACCCTCACGTCTATCCTGCTCAACGTTCCCGGGGCCTCGGCGGTGGTGGCGAGCACCTTCGACGGTTACCCGCTCGCCAAACAGGGGAGGGCGGGACCTGCCCTGGTGATGCAGGCTGCCGCTTCGTTCGTCGGCGGAACCGTTGGCGTTATCCTGATCACCCTTCTGGCCCCGGTGTTCAGCCGCGTCGCCCGGAGCTTCGGACCGCCGGAGTTCTTCATGCTGGTGATGATGGGCCTGCTGGCCCTGGTCGTGATGGTCGGCGCCAACTGGCGCTACGGAGTGATCTCGGCGCTGCTCGGCTTCGGCCTGGCAACGGTTGGCGTCGACCTGGTGACCGGAGCGCAGCGCTACACCTTCGGCTCCGCGCAGCTCATCGGCGGCATCGACTTCATTCCCATCGCCATCGGGCTGTTCGGCATCGGCGAGTTGCTCTACTCCCTCCACATCGGCGTTCACAGGTCGGCTTCGGGGGTGATCGCCTATCGCAGCGAGGACCGCTTCTGGCCGACCGCCGTCGACTGGCTGGAGAGCAGGTGGACGTTCGTCCGCAGTTCGGTGCTCGGTTTCGTGGTGGGGATTATTCCGGGGGCCGGGGCCACCATCGCCTCGCTGATGGCTTATTCGGTGGAGAAGTCGGTCTCCAAGACTCCGGAGAGGTTCGGCAAGGGTGCGATGCAGGGTCTGGTCGCCCCGGAGACGGCGAACAACGCGGCGTCGGCCGGCGCCATGATCCCGCTGCTCACCCTGGGGATTCCCGGGTCCGCTTCGACCGCGGTGCTGTTGGGGGCGTTCCTCCTCTGGGGCCTGAGGCCCGGTCCGCTGCTCATGACCCAGAACCCGGAGTTCGCCTGGGGACTGATCGCCAGCATGTACTTGGGCAACATGATGCTGGTGGCGCTGTGTATCTTCGCGATACCGCTGTTCGTTGCGATGCTGCGCGTGCCCTACCGAATCCTCGCGCCCATCGTCGGCGTGCTGGCGGTAATCGGTACCTTCACGGTCAACGACAGCATCGTCGAGACCTGGCTGATGCTGGTTGCCGGCGTGGTCGGCTACTTCATGAAGCGCTTCGGCTTTTCGCCGGCGGCGCTGGTGGTTGCCCTGGTGCTGGGGCCGCTGGCCGAGGACACCCTGAGGCAGAGCCTCACGATCTCACGCGGGTCGTTCGCCATCTTCTACGAGCGGCCGGTTTCGCTCACGCTGGGGATCGTCACGATCGTGCTGTTCGTGCTGATGTCGTTCATGCGCCGGTTCCAGCGCTCGGCCGGCACCGAGCCAGGCGAGCCGGGCGAGGACATCACTCCGAAGTCGGCGGTGTAGAACGGCGGCAAGCGGAGTCTAGTGCAGACGCCTCTGGATGCCGGCTCGCTGCATGATGGTCGCCGCGATCTCCTCCACAGACGAGGCTGTCGTATTCAGGTAACCGATGCCCTGACGCTCGTACAGCCGTTCCCCCTGCCTGACCTCGCTTTCGCACTGGTCGAGTGAGGCGTAGCGACTGTCGGGTTTGCGGCGGCGGCGGATCTGATGCAGCCGCAGCGGGTCGATGGTGAGTCCGAAGAGCTTATCCCGATGGTCGGCCACCGCTCGGGGGAGGGCCAGGGAATCGAAGTCGTCGTCGGCTAGTGGGTAGTTGGCGGCACGGATCCCGAACTGCATGCCCAGGAACAGGCAGGTCGGTGTCTTACCGGCGCGCGACACCCCCAGAAGGATGATGTCGGCCCGTTGGTAACTCTGCGTGGCCAAACCATCGTCGGTGCTGAGGGCGTAGTCGACAGCATCCATGCGCGTCTGGTAGGCGGAGAGGTCGACGATTCGGTGGTAGCGTCCTACTGCCGGGGAGGGGGCCGACTCCAGCTCCCCCTCCAAAGCGGCGAGATGGGGGTTGAAGATATCGAGCAGAAGCGCCCTGGCTGTCATCAACCGCTGCGCTATCGCGGCATCGGTGAGGGTGACGAACGCTATCGGTCTGACACTCGCTCCCTGCGCCTCGCGGTCTATCTCCGCGACTACACGCTCGGCCTCGTCGACACTGTCAACGAACGGCCTGGTGACGAAACGGAAGCGCTCTCCCTCGAACCGGGCAAGCAGACTGTGCCCCACTACCTCGGCCGTGATCCCCGTATGATCGGAGATGAAGAATACAGCACGTTCGCCGTCCTCGGTCATGTCATCGTTCTCCCGCTCCGAACAGTAGCCCGAAATGTGGCGACCGTGTGACTGCTTCACCCGGTGGCGCGCTACTCTCGGCGAACAGCCAGACCACAGGTTGAGCCATCGGCGCTTCGACCTTAGCTTCTCGAAACGAAGACGAAGACAATGAGATGGCTTGGCGCTATGCTACGGGGGTACCGGTCGATGTCTGCATACGTTCGCTCGTTTGAGTCTCTGACGTCCCAGGACGTGGATCAGGTCGGGGGGAAGAACGCCTCGCTGGGCGAGATGATCAGCAGTCTCAGCCAGGCGGGGGTAGCGGTGCCGGGCGGGTTCGCCACGACCGCTCTTGCTTACCGGGAGTTCCTGGCGCAGGACGGACTCGATTGCAGGATCGAAGGGGCGCTTGCCGGCCTAGATGTCGACGACCTCACCGCCCTGTCCGCGACCGGGGCGCGAATAAGGGGTTGGCTGCTCGACACGCCCCTGCCGCCGAGGCTGGAAGCGGAGATCCGCGAATCGTACCGAGAGTTGGAGGGCGAATCCCATGATCTTTCGGTAGCGGTGCGCTCGTCGGCCACCGCCGAAGATCTGCCCGACGCCTCCTTTGCTGGCCAGCAGGAGACTTTTCTAAACGTGCGAGGTATCGAGAGGGTGCTTCGGGCGGTGCGGGAGGTCTACGCGTCGCTGTTCAACGACCGGGCGATAGCTTACCGGGTCCACAAGGGTTTCGCGCACGACGGCCTGGCGCTCTCCGCCGGGATTCAGCGCATGGTGCGAAGCGACCTCGGTGCCAGCGGAGTCGTCTTTACCCTCGACACCGAATCGGGCTTTCGTGACGTGGTCTTCATCACCTCGTCCTATGGACTTGGGGAACTGCTGGTGCAGGGCGCGGTGAACCCTGACGAGTTCTACGTTCACAAACCGGGTCTGGCGCAGGGACGACCCGCCGTCTTGCGCCGCTCGCTGGGCAGCAAGGCGCAGAAAATGGTCTACGCCAACGGACCGCTAGGTAGCGGCGGCCTGGCGGTGGCGGAGGTTCCGGCGGCGGAGCGCGGCAGGTTCTCGCTGTCCGACGCCGAGGTGGAGGCGCTCGCACGCCAGGCGCTGGTGATAGAGCGCCACTACGGTCAACCCATGGACATCGAGTGGGCCAAGGACGGGAGCGACGGCACCATCTACATCGTACAGGCCCGCCCGGAGACGGTGCAGAGCCGGCCGCGTGGGAGGACTCTCGAGCACTTTCAGCTGCTGGAAACCGGCAGGCTGCTGTCGAGCGGCCGCAGTGTGGGCCAGCGAATCGGCAGCGGTACCGTGCGGGTGGTGAAGGACGTGAGCGAGATGGGCCGGGTGCAGCCGGGCGATGTGCTGGTTACCGACATGACCGATCCCGACTGGGAACCGGTCATGAACCGGGCCGCGGCTATCGTCACCAACCGGGGCGGGCGAACCTGCCACGCAGCGATCATCGCGCGGGAGCTCGGGATTCCGGCGGTGGTGGGAACCGGCGATGGCACCTCGGTCCTCGCCGACGACAACGAGGTGACGGTCAGCTGCGCCGAGGGTGACGACGGCAAGGTCTACCAGGGGCGCCTGAAGTACGAGGTTCGGCAGGTCCAGCTCGACACCATGCCGGAACTGCCGACCAAGATCATGATGAATGTGGCCAGCCCGCAGCGCGCATTCGCCTTCGCGGCCACACCCAACGCCGGCGTGGGGCTGGCCAGGCTCGAATTCATCATCAACAACACCATCGGGGTCCACCCGAATGCCCTGCTCGATTACCCCAATCTGCCGGAGGACCTGCGATCCGCGATAGAGGGACGGATCGCAGGTTACGAGGGACCAAGCGAGTTCTTCGTGGAGAAGCTGGTGGAAGGGATCGCCACCATCGCGGCCGCTTTCCAGCCGAAACCGGTGATAGTACGGTTGTCGGACTTCAAGTCGAACGAGTACGCCCACCTGCTGGGCGGCGACCGCTACGAACCGATCGAGGAGAACCCGATGATCGGATTCCGGGGCGCCTCCCGCTACCGTGCCGAGTCGTTTCGCGAATGCTTCCGGCTCGAATGCCGTGCGTTGCGCAAGGTGCGCAGCGACATGGGTCTCACCAACGTCGAGGTAATGGTCCCCTTCGTCCGCACGGTGGCGGAGGCCCGGGAGATCGTGGGCCTGCTGGCCCAGGAGGGGCTGGAACGCGGCCGCGACGGGCTGCGTCTGATCATGATGTGCGAAGTCCCGGCCAACGCCATCCTGGCCGAGCAGTTCCTCGAGCACTTCGACGGCTTCTCTATCGGCTCGAACGACCTGACTCAGCTCGTCCTCGCCCTCGATCGTGACTCCGGCCTAGTGGCCTCGCTGTTCAGCGAGCTCGATCCTGCCGTGAAGACGCTCATGAGCCAGGCGATCCGGACCTGCAAGGCGCAGGGCAAGTACGTGGGAATCTGCGGGCAAGGCCCATCGGACTACCCCGACTTCGCGGAGTGGCTGCTCGAAGAGGGTATAGACAGCATCTCACTGACTCCCGACACTGTTCTCGAGACCTGGCTCTACCTCGCCCGCCATCAGCAGCGGCTCGAGTAGCCGGCAGCCGCCGCTTGCTCGTGACGGCGACTTGCCCGTACGCTAGCTCATGCAGCAGGAACTCAACGTCCTCCTGACCGCCGGCCAGCTGAGCACCAGTCGGGCCGTTCTCGAGCAGCACGCCCACGTGCTGCCGACGCTGATGCGCTCGCTCAAGCGCCGGTTCGACCCGCTGGAGATCATGAACCCGGGCAGGAAGATCGTTGGCCGGGAGCCGCTGGAAGGAGACCTATGAAGAGGATTCGCTGGGGCGTCCTGAGCACCGCTAACATCGCCGTCCGCGCCGTAATTCCCGGCCTGCGTGCCGGCGAGTTGGGCGAAGTCGCGGCGATTTCCTCGCGCGACCGGGCTCGAGCCGAATCGGCCGCGGCAGAGCTGGCCATCCCCAAGTGGTACGGCTCCTACGAGGATCTGCTGGCCGATCCGGACATAGACGCGGTCTACAACCCGCTGCCGAACCACCTGCACGTCCCCTGGAGTATTCGCGCGCTGGACGCCGGCAAGCACGTGTTGTGCGAGAAGCCGGTAGGTCTCGACAGCGGCGAGGCGCTGCAGCTGCTCGAGCACTCGCGCCGCCACCCGAGCCTCAAGGTGATGGAAGCGTTCATGTACCGCTTTCACCCCCAGTGGCGTCGCGCGCACGAGCTGGTGCGCGAAGGAGCGCTCGGCCGCCTGCAGACCGTCCACTCCTTCTTCAGCTACCACAAGACCGACGCCGACAACATCCGCAACCGCAGCGACATCGGCGGCGGCGGCATGCTGGACATCGGTTGCTACTGCGTGTCGCTGTCCCGGTTTCTTTGGGACGCCGAGCCGCAACGGGTCCTGGGACTGGTCGAGTTCGACCCGGAGCTGGGAATCGACCGGCTCGCTTCGGCTGTGCTGGAGTTCCCCGCCGGCAACGCGACCTTCACCTGCGCCACTCAGCTCTCACCCTATCAACGGATGCAGGCCCTGGGCGACCGCGGACGCCTGGAGATCGTCCGGCCGTTCAACGCCGAGCCCGATGTCGACATGTGCCTGCGGTTCGAACGAGACGGAGACGTCGAGGAGATCACCGTGCCGGCCGTGGACCAGTATGCGGTCCAGGGCGACCTGTTCGCCCGCTCGATTCTCGACGACGCCCCGGTACCGACGCCCCTGGAGGATGCGGTGGCGAATATGCGGGTGATAGACGCGGTGTTCGAGAGCGGCCGAACCGGCAAGTGGGTGGCGCTTGGCTGAGGGTGCCCCGCGCCGCCGGTTCGGGGGTCCAAGGTCGA
The DNA here is from genome assembly GCA_040905465.1 of Trueperaceae bacterium. GTDB lineage: Bacteria > Deinococcota > Deinococci > Deinococcales > Trueperaceae > DASVCN01. Next base: position 29,843 of record JBBDRK010000034.1, read on the forward strand.
GGTGAGCATCGCCCGCGAGGAGGGACCTGAGTTCGTGGCGTCGTTGCGGCTAGGCGTCGCCTTCCAGGAGGGTGACCAGGATGTCGAGGACCTCCTCCACCAAGTCAGCAGGGGCAGGCTCGATCACCCGCGCGTTGCGGGCCCGCCAGTCCAGTGCCCTGACTTGGTGTGCCAGGACCACGCCGACGGTCTCGAGGCCGGCTGGCAGCGCAACCTCGAGCGGATAGCCTTTGACCTTCGAGGTTATGGGACAGGCGACGATCATGCCGCTTGCCTTGTTGTAGCGGCTGTTCGACAGAACCAGTGCCGGCCTGTGTCCGGACTGTTCGTGGCCCAAGCGGGGATCGAAGTCTACCCGGACAAGGTCCCCCCGCCGCGGGGCTCTCACCAGATCTCTGAGCCTAGCGCGCCGCCCCAATCGACCTCTGGATGAACCGTTTCCGGCGTCACACCCTGCAGTAGCTCAGCGAGCGTTCGCTTCCGATTTTCGGGGCTGAACATTAGCATGCCGTTCGCAACCTCCAGTTCCAGGACGCTGCCCTCTTCGAGGTCGAGCGGTCGCGCGATGTCGACGGGAAGGCGGATGGCGAGGCTGTTGCCCCACTTCTTGACGGACAATCTCATGCAAGCATTGTATCACATAATGATACGTGGCAGAAGAATGCGGGGGAGTCGTCGGCGACCCAAAGACGCCGCGCGTCGGTAGCCTGCTCCGGGTACCGTCAGCCTAGAGTTTTCGCCCGCCGCGGCCGTGGTAGCCTCCCTCATGCACGACAAGATTCCCGTTTTCGATGGCCACAACGACGTTCTCCTGCGCCTTGCCGAAGAGCGCGGCGGCGGGCGGAGCTTTCTCGAACGCGGCACCGAAGGGCACCTGGATCTGCCGCGGGCCCGGGAAGGAGGCCTAGCAGGAGGCCTGTTCGCGGTCTTCACCCCATCTGCCAGTTCGCCGGAACGGATCGACCGGCCCGACGGTTACGAGACTCCGCTTCCCACCGCGCCCGATCTTGCTACCGCCCAACGGAACACCCTCGCGCTGGCGGCCGACCTGTTCCGGCTCGAGCGCGACTCGCAAGGGGCGATGCGGGTCTGTCGGAACGTCGCCGAGATCCGCGGCAGCATTGCGGACGGCGCCTTGGCGGTGGTACTGCATATCGAGGGCGCCGAGGCGATCGATGACGGTTTCGATGGCCTGGAGGTGTTCTACCGTGCCGGCCTGCGCTCACTGGGGCTGGTGTGGAGCCGCCCTAACGCGTTCGGTACGGGCGTGCCGTTCAACTATCCGGGAACACCCGACATCGGGCCGGGCCTCACGAACCGTGGCAAGGAGCTGGTGCGTGCCTGCAACGACCTCGGCGTCATGGTCGATCTGTCGCACCTGAACGAGCGGGGGTTCTGGGATGTGGCCGGGATCAGCGACAAGCCGCTGGTGGCGAGCCACTCCAACGCCCACGCCATCTGTCCGGTACCGCGCAACCTGACCGATGCCCAGTTGGAGGCCGTCGCCGAGTCGAGTGGTCTGGTGGGCGTCAACTTCGCGGTCGGCTTCCTCGACCCTGGCGGGAGCAAGGACGCCGGGTTGCCGCTCGAGGTGATGGTGCGGCACGTCGATCATCTCGTGGAGAAGCTGGGCATCGAAGGAGTTGCCCTGGGCAGCGATTTCGACGGCGCAACCATGCCGTCCGAGATCGGCGACGTGAGCGGACTGCCGCGGCTGGTCGAGGCTCTCCGGGCGCACGGGTACGACGACCAGACGCTCCGGCGGATCTGTCTCGATAACTGGCTGGACGTGCTTGAGCGCAGCTGGGCCTAACGTGGCGCGCTAGTCTCCCAGCGCCGCCAACATCGCCGGTGTCCTGCCTGTGGCTGTGGCTGCACGGCTCCGCCCTGTGAGTCGGCGTCTGTCGCCTTGGCGCCGGCTTTCTGCCGGTGCCGGGCCGGGAGCAACCTGCGCCGGTCAACGCGGAGGCCCTTGACGTTTGGCCGGGCTCGGTGCTACCTTGCGTATGAAACCGCTTTCACAGGCTGGACCTGAAAGGGAAACGATGCCGACCATCAGAGAGGTGTCTCGCCGCGCCCAGGTCTCCGCTTCCACGGTATCGCGCGTGCTCAACGGCACCGCACCGGTAGCGGAAGACACCCGCAGACGCGTGCTGGCCGCCGTTGCCGAACTCAGTTACCGACCGAATGCGTTCGCCCGCAGCCTGGCTACCAACCGTTCCGGCGGCATCGGCGTCAGCGTGAACGATCTTGCCAGCCCCTATTACGGGGCGATGCTGCAGGGTATCGAGGCCGAGGTCGAAGCGGCCGGCATGCACATGGTGGTATCGAGCGGCAGGGCCGACAGCCGCAAGGAGCGTGAGGCGGTCGAGTTCCTTCTCGAGCGCCGGCCCGACGCCCTGATAGTTCATCTCGAAGCGACACCCGACATGGAGCTGCTGGAGTTGATGCGGTCCGCTGTTCCGGTAGTGCTGATCGGCCGTCACCTGGCCGATGCAAGCGAGCGCTGCGTCTACCTGGACAACGAAAACGGCGGCGACCTCGCTACCGGCTATCTCCTGGCCAACGGCCATCGCCGCATCGCCCACATCGCCGGCCCGCTCTCCTTTCCGGACGCTCGCGCCCGCCTGCAGGGCTATCGCCAGGCGCTGGAAAACGCCGGTCTGGCGTTCGACGAGCGGCTGGTGGCGGAAGCCGACTTCCTGGAAGAAGGCGGGTATCGGGCGGCGAAGCGGCTGCTCGCGCGTGAAACCGCTTTCAGCGCTCTCTTCTCGGCCAACGATCAGATGGCCGCTGGGGCCCTGCAGGCCCTGCGCGAGGCCGGGATCAACGTCCCCGACGAAATCTCCGTGATGGGTTACGACGACGTCCTCTTCGCTCGGTACCTGTCGCCCGCACTCACCACCATCCGCCAGCCCCTCGTCGAAATGGGGCAGGCAGCCGCCAGAATCGCACTCGACGTCCTCGACGGTCGGGAAACGGAGGTGAAGCGAAAGTTCGAACCTGAGTTGGTAGCGCGTGAGTCCGTCCAACGGATCGGTCAAACGGTGGCCAATTGATACCCGTCCGGTCCCAAGCGCCCCTACCCCATTGCTGGGGTCAGCCAGAGAGGTGACGCATGACCAAGTTCGTAACAGCCCTCGCTTTCATAGCCGGCCTGGCGTTAGTTCAGGCACAGACGGTGTCGATCGCACTGTTCCCCGATCTCGACTCACATGTGGAGGCGGTGATCGAGGAGTTTGAACAGCACCACGGGGTCACCGTCGAGGTACACGTACTGCAGCACGGCGATCACCACAACGCGCTGGTCACTCAGCTGGCCACCGGGTCCGGCGCCGCCGACGTGGTAGCCGTGGACGTCGGGTTCATTGCCCGCTTCGTGGCCGAGGGGGGACTTACCGACCTGTCGCAGCAGCCGTTCGACGCCGGACGCTATCAGGATGTGTTCGCCGATTACGCCTGGTTGCAGGCGACCACCACCGACGGGCGCATCGTCGCCCTGCCCACCGACCTCGGTCCGGGAGTCATGTACTTCCGGCGTGACCGCTTCGAGGAGGTCGGCGCCGGCGTCGACAGCGTGATCGCCGACTGGGACAGCTATATCGAGTTCGGCCAGCAGGTCACCCGCGACACCGATGGAGATGGACAGAACGACGTGTATCTCATCGCCGACGCCGGTGACGTGGCCAGAGCCATGTTCCGGACCGGCTTGGCCGATGGTGAAGGCCTCTACTTCGACGCCGACGGCAACGCCAACGTAGACAACCAGCGGTTCCACGACGCGTTCGAGGTCGCCAAGAGGATTCGCGATGCCGGCCTCGACGCGCAGATCGGTTCCTGGACCAACGAATGGTACGAAGCGTTCCAGCAGGGGACGGTAGCCACGCAGCTTTCTGGCGCCTGGCTGCTGGGTCACCTGCAAAACTGGATGGCGCCGGAGACCGCCGGCTTGTGGGGAGCTTCCCACCTGCCCAACGGCATCTACGGCTCCTGGGGCGGGTCGTTCTACGGAATCCCGCAACAGTCGGAGAACAAGGAGCTGGCCTGGGAGTTGGTCCAGTACCTGACGACCGATCAGGAGGTGCAACTCGCCGCCTTCGATCGGATCGGTGCATTTCCGGCCGTTACCTCCACCTACGGCGATCCGATGTTCGAAGAGACGCTTGCGTTCCTCGACGATCAGCAGGCACGCGTCCTGTTCGCGAACGTGGCGCAGAACATCCAGGGCGTGGCAACCCACTCGGGCGACATGGTCGCCAACGAGATAGTGGAGTCGGCGCTCACCCGCGTTCTCAACGAGGGCGTTGCCGTCGACGAGGCCCTGGCCGAAGCGCAGCGTCTGATCGGACGCCGCGTCCGCTGATGACCTTGCCGTGGGAGGGGGATCCTCTCCCACGGCCGCTCTGTCGGAGGAAGCGCCATGGCCATCGGAACCCGATCCAAGACAAGCCCGGCTACGGTTCGCACCGCGTCCAGTGGCCGCTGGCACCGCTTCCAGCGGCGCTATGCGCCGTATATCTTCGTCAGCCCGTTCTTCATCCTCTTTGCCGTCTTCGGCGTATTCCCCACACTATTCTCGATCTACCTCTCCTTTCAGCAGTGGAACCCGATCCAGGGCCTGGGCGCGATGGAGTACGTGGCGTTCGAGAACTACGTTTGGCTGTTCGGCGATCCCTGGTTCTGGAAGGCAATGTGGAACACGCTTTGGCTGGCGTTCGTGTCGGGCCTCCCCCAGCATCTGATCGCCATACCGCTGGCCTTCGCGCTGGTCATGGGCGTGACCCGCTTTCGGCACCCGCTGACCGCCGCCTATTTTCTTCCCTTCATAACCTCGACCGTCGCCGTTGCCATCGTGTTCCAAACCATCTACGGCACCCAGTTCGGAGTGCTCAACCAGGCGATAGGTGCTCTGGCGGGTTGGCCGGCAACCTCCTGGCTGTTCGAAGGGATTCGAGAGCTCCTGCCGGTGGACTGGCTGGGACGAGCCCGCTACATCAAGCCTTCGATCGCGATACTGGTCGTGTGGAAATACTTCGGCTTCAACGTGGTGCTCTACACGGCCGGCCTGTCCACCATCCCCCGGGAGTTCTATCAGGCCGCCGCCGTTGACGGAGCCAACCTCCTGCAACGCTTCTGGTACGTCACCCTGCCTCTGTTGCGGCCGATGATCTTCTTTGCGGTCACGCTCACCATAATCGGCAACCTCCAGATGTTCGACGAGCCGTTCGTGCTGACCAACATCAGTGGCAATCGCACCGGCGGCCCTAACGAGGCCGGCCTGACCGTCGCCATGTACCTCTACCGAACCGGGTTCGAGTGGGTGGACATGGGTACGGCAGCGGCGATGTCGTGGATTCTCTTCCTGGTAATCGGCACGGCCACCTTCGTCCACTTCCGGTTCCTCGGGCGCAGCGGGCTGGAGAGGCGGGATGGCTGAGATGACGACGTCGCGCATTCCGTCGGTGAATAGGACCGGTGAGGACAAGCTCGGCCCCGCCGTCCGGCACGGCCTGCTGCTGCTGGGGCTGGTCGCGCTCGCCCTTCTGACCTTCTTCCCCTTTTACTGGATGTTCGTGCTGGCAACGCACGCGCGCGACACGATATTCAGCGCGCCGCCGCCGCTTTGGCTGGGCGACGACCTGCAGCGCAACTACGAGGCTCTGCTGAACGCCCTGCCGTTTTGGCGAAATATCTGGAACAGCGTGTACATCGCCGTGGTCGCTACCGTGACGACGGTGTTCTTCTGCTCGCTGGGCGGCTTCGGCTTCGCCATGTATGAGTTCCGGGGCAGGAATGCGATGTTCACGTTCGTCCTGGTTTCACTGATGATCCCGCAACTGCTGAACATCATCCCCTACTACCTGATAATAGACTTCCTGGACTGGCTCAACACACCGCGGGCCATCTGGTTCCCGGGGATGGCCAACGCCTTCGGGATCTTCCTCATGCGCCAGTACATTGCCAGCACCATTCCCAAAGACCTCCTGGACGCCGCGCGAATAGACGGCGCCAGCGAGTTCCGTATCTATTGGAGCGTGGTACTTCCGCTGGTGCGTCCGGGACTCGCGACCCTGGCGCTGCTGACGTTCATAAGCCAGTGGAACAACTTCCTGGGGCCGCTGGTCATCCTTCGGTCCCGGGACGCCTACACGGTTCCGCTCGCGCTCCGCTCGTTGCAGGGGCTGGTAAACACCGATTGGGGAGCGGTGATGCTCGGCACCGCACTGGCAGTGCTACCGCTGCTCGTGCTGTTCGTCTTCGCCTCGCGGCAGGTCATCGAGGGGCTGGTAGCCGGATCGGTGAAGGGGTGAAGAGCCGCAATTTTGTGATGGCCGCGGTGATCGCTGCGATGCTCCAGGCGATCGCCGTCGGGCAGGACGTCCTGACCGTTACGGTCCTCACAGCGCAAGGGGCAGCAGTGCCGCGGCTGACCACCAGTGGATTCAACATCGGCAACTCGATGCGGGTTGTGGGTTTCGAAGCTGACTTCGAGGCGATCCGCATCGACTCGCTTCGCTTCCCACCGGGTAACCAGGCCGACGAGATCACTGTCGGCCGGCCCGACCTCGCGGCACTTTCGCAGAATCTGGAGCTGCTCGGTAGGCCGCAGGTGCTGATGGTGGCGAACCTTTTCGGCGGCACGCCGGAGGGCGCCGCCGAGTTCGCTCGATTGGCCGCTGACATGGACATTCAGGTCTTCGCCTGGGAGATCGGCAACGAACCTGATCTCTACGCCACCAACCGCAACGATGCGAGCTGGACTCCCGGTCGCTACTGCCGCGAGTTCCGGCGCTACGCCCAGGCTCTGCGTGAGGTCGACCCGCGCTTCGAGATGGCCGGGCCGGCGGTCTCCGGATCGCGGCCGGGGGGCGAGGAGTTCCTGCGCGAGGTCTTGCGGCTGTGCGGAGACGCAATCGACATCCTCACCTGGCACATCTACCCCACCGACGGCACCTGGACCGACGACGAAGCGCTCGCCACCTCCGGTCACTTCAGCCGCGAGCTGACGCGCTACCGGGAGTGGGCCGCCGACCGGCGGGCCAACCCGCTCGGTTTCGGGCGACCTCTCCGTTTCGGCGTTACCGAGTTCGGTCTCTCCTGGCGCTCGAGCTCGTTTCGTCACCTCGAGGATATGGCTGCAACTCTGTGGCTGGCCGACGTGCTGGGCCAGATGACGGCCGAGCGGCTCGACCTGAGCCACTACTTCACCCTGCAGGGAATGGGAGGTCACGGTCTCATCGATACCGGAGGCTGGCTCAGGTCCACCTACCACCTGTACCGAATGATGGCAACGTTTACCGGCGAATCGGTCCCCGTCCGCGCGCGGGAACCGTTGAGAGCGTACGCCGTAGCGGGAGCAAATGGGCTGCAACTGCTGTTGATAAACAGGGGCGCCACGCCTCAGCGGGCGGAGCTGCTCTTCGAGGGTTCGCCGCCGTCAGGGCTCGAAATCACCACCCTCTCGGAACAGAACGTCGAGTCCGGGCAGGCTCCCGCCACGACGATCTCGATGACGGAGGAGCCCGTCCTGGTACCTGCCCGCGCCATCGTGCTCGTACGCGAAACTACCGCCGCGAAATAGGAGACAACATGCCCGACGAGAACAAATCCCTGCCGACCGACTTCGTGTGGGGCGTCGCAACCTCGGCATATCAGATAGAGGGCGCCACGGGGGAGGACGGCCGGGGAGTCAGCATCTGGGACACCTTCTGCCGCACGCCCGGAAAGGTCGCCGAGGCCGCGACCGGCGACGTCGCCTGCGACCATTACCACCGCTGGCGCGAGGATCTAGACCTGATAGCGGCCCTGGGTGTCGGCGGGTACCGCTTTTCGGTCTCCTGGCCGAGAATCCTTCCCGAGGGACGCGGTCGGGTCGAACAACGCGGCCTCGACTTCTACGACCGCCTGGTAGACGGCTTGCTGGAACGCGAAGTCCTGCCGTTCGCGACCCTCTACCACTGGGATCTGCCACAGCGGCTCGAAGACGCGGGGGGCTGGACCAGCCGCGCGACCGTTGACGCGTTCGTCGAATACGCAGACGCGGTGACGGAGCGGCTGGGTGACCGGGTGAGCGCCTACGCCACATTGAACGAGCCCTGGTGCAGCGCCTACCTCGGCTACACCAGCGGCGAGCATGCGCCAGGTCTGAGAAGCCGGCGCAAGGGGCTGCAGGCGTCACATCACCTGCTGCTGGCGCACGGCAAGGCACTCCCGGTGATGCGCGGAAACGCACCCTCGGCACGGCACGGAGTGGTACTCAACCTCAACCCGGCTTATCCAGCCAGCGACGACGAAAGAGACAGGCAAGCGGCAGTGCGGTACGACGGCTTCTTCAACCGCTGGTTCCTCGATCCGATCTTCCTCGGGCGCTATCCCGCGGACGCCTGGCAAGGCTATGAGGAGGACGTTCCGCTGGTACGAGACGGCGACCTGGCGGCGATCGCCGCCCCTCTCGACTTCCTCGGCGTGAACTACTACAGCCGGACGGTGCTTCGTGACCGCGACGGGGAGTGGCCGGCTGCCGCCGCTGTCGCCCCGCAGGGACCCGTTACCGACATGGGCTGGGAGGTATTCCCCCGTGGGTTGACCGACCTCCTCTGCCGACTCGATGACGACTACCCGGTGCCGGATCTCTACGTGACCGAAAACGGAGCCGCCTATGCGGATATGGCCGAGGACGGTCGGGTGCACGACGCAAACAGGATCGGCTATCTGGCCGGACACATGGCCGCGATCCGAGCCGCCGTCGACCGCGGTGTACCGGTGCGGGGCTACTTCGCCTGGAGCCTGCTGGACAACTTCGAGTGGGCGCACGGCTACGACAAGCGTTTCGGCCTGGTGCACGTGGACTACGAGACCCAGATCCGTACACTCAAGGCGAGCGCCGATTGGTACGCCAGCTCGATCGCTGCCAACGGCGTCTTGTCCACCTCCCGTTGACCAGGCTTTCGTTCGCCCCGATCTTGTTGCTGCTCACCCTCTCGTGGACGACGGTGGGCGCGGAAGGGGCCGCCCTCTACCTCGACCCCGGCAGACCGGTGGAGGAGAGGGTAGCCGACCTCCTGGCGCGCATGACACTCGCCGAGAAGGTTGGCCAGATGACGCAGATCAACCTCAGCCGGCTGATGGGCGACGGCGAGTGGGATCGCGGCCCGCTGAACCATGAGTGGTTGGACCGGCTCCTGGTGGAAGGCGCGACAGGTTCTCTGCTCTCGGGAGGGGGAGCTGCGCCATTGCCGAACACGCCCGTCTCCTGGGCGGAGACCATAAACGAGTTGCAGAGGATAGCGGTAGAGAGCACCCGGCTGGGCATCCCGATTCTCTACGGCATCGACGCGGTCCACGGCCACAACAACGTCTCGGGAGCGACGATCTACCCGCACGGCATCGGCCTGGCCGCCACGTTCGACCGCCAACTGGTCGAATCGGTTGCGTTCGCCACAGCCCGGGATGCGGCGGCCACCGGGATCACCTGGAACTTCTCGCCGGTTGCCGACCTGGGAACCGATCCGCGCTGGGGACGCTTCTACGAGACCTTCGGAGAGAGCCCAGCCCTGGCAGCGGAACTGACGGCGGCCCACGTCCGCGGGCAGAACCGGGTGGCGCGAGTCGCTTCGACCCTCAAGCATTTCGTGGGTTATGGCCAGGCGAAGAGCGGCAAAGACCGGGCGCCGGCCGACCTGTCGTTGCGCGAGCTGCGGGACACCCAACTACCAGCCTTCGCCGCCGGGATCCGCTCCGGTGCCCAGGCGGTGATGGCGAACAGCGGTTCGCTGAACTCCGTACCGGTGCACACTTCACGATTCCTGCTCAGCGAGGTGCTGCGAAACGAACTGGGGTTTTCCGGACCGGTGCTGAGCGATTGGGGAGACGTCGACAAGCTGGTCTCGGTGCACCGGGTAGCACCCGACTACGAAGCGGCGGTGGCGATGGCGGTTAACGCCGGAGTAGATGTGGTGATGGTTCCCCACGACGGCGAGCGCTTCGCTCGGGCGTTGCTCCGGCAGGTCGAGTCGGGCGGCGTCACTCGCCGGCGGATAGATGAAGCTGCCGGTCGCGTCTTGGCCCTCAAGTTCCGGTTGGGCCTGTTCGAGCAGCCGTACGTCGACGCGGCCGCTACCGCGTCGATAGAGGGCAGGGGACTAGGCGGCGGCGGATTGGCGCTCCGGTCGGCGCTGGCAGGGATCACACTACTCGAAAACCGCCGGGGCGCCCTGCCGCTGTCCGATACGCAGCGGCTGCTGGTCGCGGGCGCAGGCGCCGACGACGCGGCGATGCAGTTGGGCGGCTGGACCATCGAGTGGCAGGGGCTTGCGTCGGGCGACGATCGGGCGCCGGCTACCACGGTTCTGCGAGGCCTGCGGGAGCAGGCGCCGGCGGGCGCAGCGGTCGAGCCGTTGCCCCGCCTGACTGCCGCGGCCGGCCCGACTGCGTTGCGGGCCGACGCAGTGGTTCTGGTGCTGGGAGAGCCGCCGTACGCCGAGGGCGCCGGCGACAGCGACACGCTCCGCTTGCCCGAACAACAACTCGAGCAGGCAAGGTTGCTGGTCGCCGGGCTCGAAGGGTTGGACGCCAAACTGATCGTCGTCCTGTTCGCCGGTCGCCCTATCCTCCTGCCGGGCTGGCTGACCGAGGCCAGCGACGCCCTCTTGATGGCATATCTTCCGGGGAGCGAGGGAGGCAGCGCCGTCGCTCAGGTTCTCTTCGGAGGGGTGAGTCCCGCCGGCCGGCTGCCGTTCAGCTGGCCCAGAGAGGTGGGTCAATTGCCGCTCGCCGGCGGCGCGCTTCCGGCAGAGTCCCGCAGTGAGCCCCGTTACCGGTTCGGCCACGGTCTGTCCTACACCATGTTTCGTTACCGCAACCTGCGAGCAGAGCAAGTCGATGCCGGAGTTGTGCTGACCGTGACGGTGGAGAACACAGGGGACACGGCCGGCGACGAGGTAGTTCTCGCCTTCGCCGGTTTCCCGACGCTTCCCTGGATGACACCCGACCGGGTCCTCGCAGGATTCGAGCGAGTGAGATTGGCGCCGGGTGAGGCGCGCGACGTCTCGGTCGCAGTGCCGTGGACCGCCTTGGCGCTCGTGCCTGGTGATGCGGACGCCGGCGGGCTGCCCGAGGTGATGGCCGGGGAGTACCGGTTCGAGGTCGGCAGTTCGGTCTCCTACATCGATCTGCAAAGGTGCATGCCGAGGTCGTGTCGGCAAGGCGGAGGATCTCGAGAGTGACTGAACGACGCTGTCGGGTCGGGAGGCGAACTCGATCTTGAAATTACCCTCGAGGTGCGCCCTCGGGTGACCCCACTGGCACAGTGGGGAACATTTGGCGAAAGTCGGCGATGGCGGCTTCGGTCTGCTCCGGCCGGCTCGGTGCATACCAATGGAACTGCTCGTGGAGGAGTGTGCCAAGACACCCGTCGTCGTTATCGATCTGCCGGGTATTGAGAGTGAGGATTGGGTGGCTACTGGGAAACTGATACGGAAGGTGTACCTCAAATGCCACCCCCCACGATAACTGCTGACGTCAGCTGCTACGACGGCGTGATAA
>JBBDRK010000035.1:0-40226 GCA_040905465.1 Trueperaceae bacterium
GGTTCTCACTGGCCCGGCTGCTTGCCTACGCACTACTGGGCATCTACGTGGGCGTAGTGCCGGTAGGACTGGGACTGCTCTTCTACCCCTACCTCCGAACGCTCGGCAGCCGCGGCCTGCAGTTCCTCCTCGCCCTCACCGTGGGGTTACTGGCGTTCCTCCTGATCGACACCCTGCAGGAGGGACTCGAACTCGCCTCGGGCGCCGCCGGCGCGTTCCAGGGCAGCGCACTGGTATGGCTGGCCGCCATCACGGCGTTCCTGGCGCTCTTCGCCATTGGTCGTCGCCAGGGCAAGCCCCCCGTAGGGTTGGCCCTCGCCACCTACCTCGCCCTGGGCATCGGCCTCCACAACCTGGGCGAGGGACTGGCCATCGGCGCCGCCTTTGCCGTCGGAGCCGCAGCACTCGGATCGTTCCTGGTCGTCGGCTTCACCCTCCACAACATCACCGAAGGGATTGCGCTAGCCTCGCCGCTGCTCAAGCAGCGGCCCAAGCTGATCTCATTCCTGGGCCTGGCAGCGCTTGCCGGACTGCCCGCCGTGGCAGGCACCTGGATAGGCGCTTTCGCCTTCTCACCGCACTGGGCCGCCCTCTTCCTCGGCATCGGCGCCGGCGCAATCCTGCAAGTCATCGTCGAAGTATCCGCCTACCTAGCCCGCTCCGTGAACGAGGACCGGCAGCAAGGCGCCTGGCTGTCCGCCACCAACCTGGCCGGATTCGGAGCAGGCCTCCTGGTCATGTACCTCACTGCGTTTCTGGTGAACGTTTAGACCTAGTAGAGATTCGGAGTGAGCTTGCCCGGGCCAGTCTAACCCTAGGCTGCCGCCTTCCGACGCCACACTTCGGCATCTCTCTCGGAACTCAGGCTGGTCGTTGAAGCGGAGCAGCGTCATCAGTCCCAACCCAAGCCAGCAAAGAGCACTCGACCTGGCCAGCAAAATCACCGCGTAGACAGCACCACCGCACCCGCAAAACACCAGAACCCCCGTTTGTAACGGAGGTTCTGGTCACTCACCGGTTGGAACCTCGGACTAGCTGCGATCAGTTGATGGCCGCCTGGAACACGGCGAACTGTTGGTCGCTGCAGAGTTCGCAGACCCCGCCCGCGCTCGGGTCCGGATCGTAGGTGCTCAGTTGATCGTAGAGTCTCGCCAGTTCGGCCGGGCCGTGGTAACGCACTACCAGGTGTACCTCTGCGCCCTCGGCGTTGGTCAGGCCCGGACCGGCTACAACCTGGCCCAACGTGCGCCCTGACGGCAGAAGGGCACTGAAGCTGGCGCTGCCGGTGGCGTCGCTGATCGCTCCGTCTGCGAAGATCATCGAGATTTGGGCGTCGGGATTGAGGTTCATGGTGCCGTCGTCGGCGAGGATGTCGTCTTCGTTGCAGGGGTCGCTGCATCCCGCCGGTGAATTGAACACCACCCACCAGATGGTATAGGGAGCGTTCGGCTCGAGCCCGCTGGTCGCCAGCTCCATCGCCACCGCGTCCGCGGTGCGGATAAGTGACGCCATGCCTCCTTCCACTTCGGTCGCGTCGGCGAAGCTGAACACGGCACTGGTTGAGGCCTGACCAGGCATGGACTGGGCAGCGGAGCTGGAGAAGACAAACGCAGCTACGATTGCCGTGAGAAAGAGGGTGAGGCCGATCGCGTTACTTTTCGCTTCAGTACCGAACATAGATTGCTCCTTAGCAGTTTCCATGGTGCGTCTCGAGTGGTGGCCAATTTGGGTCCTGATTCGATGGGCTAAATGAGCATGTCGCTGCTCCCCTCTCTCCTGGACGTGACCCCGGCGCTCACCGCGGCGGACCGAGCAGGCTCGCGATCCGGCTGGCGGCTCTCGACGCGCCGTCGCCCGGCACCGGCCTGTATGCGACGGGCCTATCCAGGATTCCTTCGAGGGCGGCGGCGAGCGTCTCTGGGTCGGTTGCGGCGTAGTCCAGCGGTGGGTGGGCGCCGTACCGATTCAGCCTGGCGGTCACGTGATGGACCTGCTCCCAGTGGTTGCGGAGCGGGAAGTACACGAAGGGTCGCCGGGAGGCCACCAGCTCCATCGTGGTGCTCAGGCCGCCCTGCACCACGGCGGCATCGGCGCAGGCGAGGTGCTCGAACAGGTTGTGGACGTACGGCCGTTTCTCGAGGCCCTGCACGTCAATCAGCTCGGCCGGGTCGATGCGCGGTCCCGTGACCATCACCATGCGAACGTCGGGCCGGCGCCGGCGAAGGATGTCGAACGCCGCCGCGATCTTCTCCAGCAGCGGCTTCCCAACGGCGGTACCGCCCACCGCCGCGAACAGCAGGGTTCCGTCTTCCGGATGGGCGAGGCGCCGGCGGAGCGCGGCCGTGTCCCGGTAGTCGTCCGAGTCGAAGGGCAGGACGTAGCCGACCTCCTCGAACCAGCTCCGGGCCCAGTCTCGGATCCGCGGCAGGTCCTGGCCGAAGCAGGCGTCGGGCAGGTCCTCGAAGTCGCCCACGTACAAGGACAGGTCGCGCAGCCAGGGGAACCGGGAGCGCTGCTCGATCATCTCGGCGTTGTAGTCGGCCGTGAGTTCGGCCTCGCGCGGATCGCCCTCCGGATCGACCGGGAGGAAACCGATCACGTCCGTCAGGAACACGTACGGGGCGCGCTTGAGCTCGGGGTTCTCGTGCAGGTAGTAGTCGATCTCCCAAGACTCGTCGCCGATCCACAGGTCGTACGGCTCCTCGGAGACCAGCTCGTGGAATGCCATGAAGTTCGCCAGGAAGATCTCGTCCATGCGTCGGAAGGCGTAGAACGCGTGCAGCTCGTGCGAGGTCGATTCCTCCTCCCAGTGCTGTGACTCGGAGGCCATCGCGTGGCTGGCCGGGTGCACGTACTCTCCGGCCTCCTCCAATACGCGCGTGACGGGGTGCTGCGCCCACCAGTGGACCTCCAGGCCGGGGCGTTGCTGCCTCAGCGACCGGACGATCGCGAGGTCGCGCTGGACGTGTCCCAGGCCGATGGGGCTCGAGATGAAGAGCGCGCGCTGCGGACGCCCCAGCGCCCGGGGCCAGGCCCGCGGTCGCTTCTCGGGCGCGGTCAGCGACTCCGCGAATGCGCGCAGTTCGAGGTTCGCGCGCACGGGATCGCGGGCATGGGGCGCGTGTCCGCTCCCTTCGAAGGTGACGAGCGTGGCCCTGGCGAGCTCCGCGAGCTCCACGCTCGTGCGATGTGCCCGAATGCGGTCGTCACTTCCGTGGAGGATGAGGACCGGCCGGTCGATTGCGGACGCGATCGCCCGCGCCTCGTCGGGCTGGAGCACGGGCTCGCGAGAGGATTCGGCCTTCGTGAACTGCGTGTGCAGGAGCGTTTCGGCGTCTGTTTCGAGGCCCCACGCCACGCAGTCGTCGATCCCCTTGGTCGAGTGGGGCTCGCTGAAGCACTGTCCGCTGAAGAAGCGCAGGAACCCCTCGTAGTCCTCGCGCCAGAAGTGGCGATTGTACTTCGCCCACCCGTCGAATGCCGCGGGACGCTCGTCGAAAGGCGGGATGTAGCGTCCGGGAGGCGAGCCCCCGAACGGAAGCGCCGGACCGATGAAGACCGCGCCTTTGACCTTCGCCGGCGTCGTCCGCAGCAATTCGAGCAGCCACTGGGCTCCGGCCGAGAACCCCACCATGATCGCGTCCTCGGTGCCGGTCGCCTCCATGACCGCGAGCGCGTCTTGCGCGAATTCGGAGGGCAGGTACGCGCTGGAGGCCTGCGGGCGTCCCGAGCGGCCGTTGCCGCGCCCGTCGAACGTCACGACGCGGCCGTGGCGGGCGAGATAGGGCACCTGCATCTTCCATACCCGCGAGTGGATCATGGACCAGGTCGGCAGGAGGAGAAAGGCCGGTTCACCGTTTCCGTGCACCTCCCAGTAGAGCGGGACGCCGTCGCGTTCCCCAAATCCAGTCTGGTCGGGCTGGCGGGCTCGCATCGTTGCTGTTCCTCCTGGCCGCCGCGCGGTGCGACTCGATCATTCGACTTACGGCGCGCCGGCGTGATTTAGTCAGTCGACTTATACACCTGACTAACAAGTAGCATGCGCGCGGACGGCTTGTCAAACCCCGGTGCTCGTGCGCCAATGTCGCGGCGCCCAGTGTCGCGGGCCGGAATGCGATGATCAGGATGGAAAAGGGCGGCTCGAGTCGGAACGATGCAGCCCGATATCGCGGCTCGAGTCGGAACGATGCAGCCCGATATCGCGGATCGAACCAGGAAAACGCCGCCCGATCAGGCCGTCGATTCGGCCTTATTCCGCTCGAACGACACGAGCCGATCGTCGATCCACTCCAGCAGCTCGCGGTGCCACTCAGAGATGTCGCTCAGCCGCTCAACATACATGCCGAGATGGAACGTCATCACCAGCGAGACCATAGCCCGCACGGGGAAGTCCTCCTCGTCAAGCCCGTACTCAGCCTGAGCCATCTGGAACGCGTCCATCAGCACCGCCCGCCACTGGGCATTCACTTCCTGCAGTGGCACCTGCAGCTCGGGCTTGTTCCAGGCGAGGGCGTTCAGCTCGAGCAGGATCTTCGGATACCCGGCGGCCAGGTCGCTTTCGAAAAACGCCATGGCCTTGCGCCACTTCTCGATGAATGGCGCGTCCTCCCCGTACATCGCGCGCTGCCTCGCCACGAGCCGTTGCGTGAAGCGCTGCAGCACCTGGAGAAACAGCTCATCCATGGAGCCGAAGTAGTAGTGGATGAGGCCGTGGTTCGCGCCGGCCTCTTTGCCGAGGCGCCGGGTGCTGATGTTCGCATACCCGACCTCAATGAGCAGGCGCTCGGCAGCGTCGAGAAACGCATCTTCGGCGGTGGACCGCGTGGATTCATCAGGCATCGCGCTCATATCGGTATGCACTCTAACTTCGGTCGGTGGTTTAGTCAAATGACTGACACCATGTAGGCCGGGGAAAGGGAGGGATAAAGAGCGTCAGGAGGAAACTGCCTGAAGAGAACGACGCTCAACTGTTGGCGTTGGGAGAGAAGAAAACAACGGAGATTTCTATAGGTCCAAGGCCCGACAAAACAGGTGGTGTAGGGGCGCCGAACCCCAGCAATGGAGCCGTTCTCCGCGTCGGGTAGTAATCGCTACCGCCGGATAATATCGCGGGCGAAGTCGAGTAGTCGCTCAGCCTGTTTCATCGCGACTTTCAAGTCGTCTCGGCTAATATGGATGATCGGTCCTGATAATGCTTCTTATCGGACCCACGCACGTCACTCTCAGTCTTTTTTGATCCCACCTGGGCTGGCGTTGAACACCGGTGGACCCCGGTAGTTGGACAGGTTCCTCTTGGTCCTTAAGTGTTATCACGAACTGAGCTGGGCTGTAACGGGCTCGGCGCCCAGTGGGGGCGGCGACGGCAGCAGCGGCAACTGCTGGTACGCCTGTTCCGGGGTCTGCTTCTCCAAGCTGGAGTGCCTCCGTTCCCGGTTGTAGTAGTCGATGTAGGTTTTGATTCCTACCGGGGTCCACCGGTCAAGGTTGTTTTTTTCCTACTACTGCCAACTCAACTTCCCACGCGTTGCCAACTAGGTGCCAACTCAACTGCCCAATTGCCAGATTGAACTTCCCACCTACACCTACGCACTCAACTGACTGATGATCGCGAACATCGGCAGGAACATGCCGGCGACGATGAAGCCGACTATCGTCCCCAGGAACACGATCATGGCCGGCTCGAGCGCCGCGGTCAGGGCGTCGACGGCCTCGTCCACTTCGCGCTCGTAGAAGATCGCGATCTTTTCGAGCATCGAATCGACCGCGCCGGTCTCTTCGCCGATGGCGATCATCGAGGACACCAGCGGCGGGAACACCTTCGGGTGCTGAATCAACGTGGTGCTGATCTGCTCGCCCTTCTGGACGTTCTCCATCGTCTCATCCAGGACATCCTCGACGATGATGTTGCCGGCGGTGCCCTTGGTGATGTCGATCGACTCGATGATGTTGACACCGCTCTTGAGCAGCAGGCCGAAGGTGTTCGAGAAAGACGCGACCGCCGATTTCTGGACCAGGGGGCCGATGATCCCTATGCGGAGCATCAGCCGGTCGATCACGTGCCTGCCCTGATTCGTTCGATAGTAGAAGCCTGTCCCGAAGAACAGCGCCACGATACCGCCGATCAGGATGTACCACTGGTACTGGAGGAAGTCGCTTATGGCGATCAGTACCACGGTGATCATCGGAAGCTCGCCGCCCAACTGGTCGAGGATCTGAGCGAACTGCGGGACGATGCCGACCAGCAAGAACCAGGTGACGGCAAGTGCGATCACCAGAACGACGGTCGGATAGGTCAGGGCGGTCCTGATCTTGCCGCGCAATGCCGCCTGCTTCTCCTGATAGCTCGCTACCCGCTCGAGGATGCCGTCGAGGTTGCCCGAAACCTCGCCGGCTTTGACCAGGTAGACGTAGAGCTTGTTGAAGATGCCCGGGAACTTGGCCATCGAGCTGGACAACGGCATGCCGGTTTCCACGTCTTCACGGATCTTCTTCAGGGCGTCTTTCATCCCCTGCTTTTCTGCCTGTTTCTGGAGGATGGCCAGCGACTGCACCACGGGCAGGCCGGCGTTGATCACCGTTGCGAACTGACGGCTGAACACGGTGACGTCCCGCAGGTTCGGCTTGGAGCCGATGTCGAGCCACTTGGGTAGCTTGATGTCGGCGTTCAGGCCGGACTTGGGCGCCTTGATCTCACTGATGAAGAAGCCCTTTTCACGCAACGACGCCGCCACGTCCCGCTGGCTGGCGGCCTCCATCGTCGCACTGAGCATCTTCCCGGTGCGGTCCCTGGCCTTGTATTCGAAAAGCGGCATCGCGCCTCCTCCAGCGCAGGAAGCCTGCGCCACTCGCAAAAGTGTAGCCGCGGGCGGGCACCCGGCGCTGGTGGATTCTGCACTTCCGACGAGGGTTTGGCGACCAGGGCGGCGGATAAGATGGCACGATGCCGAATGAACGGATTGCCGACAAACGTAGGCGCGCCGGGGAGACGCTCGAGCGACTGAGGAGCCTCTATCCGGACGCGCGTACGGAACTGGACTTCCGGTCGCCGTTCGAACTGCTGGTGGCCGTCATCCTCTCCGCTCAGGCGACCGACGTGGGAGTCAACGCCGTTACCCCCTCGCTATTTCGTACCTTCCCGGACGCGGCCGCGCTGGCTGCAGCCGGCCCGGAACAGGTCGAGCCGTTGATCAACAGAATCGGTCTGTTCCGCAGCAAGGCCCGCAACATCGTCGGGACCGCTCGAATGCTCGTGGATCGTCACCAGGGCGAAGTTCCCAACGACTTCGACGCACTGCTGGCACTGCCTGGGGTCGGCCGCAAGACCGCCAATGTCGTGCTCGGCACGCTATACGATCGTCCCGGAATCGCGGTAGACACGCACGTTCTCCGGCTTGCCAAGCGCCTCGGATTCAGCAGGTCCGACGATCCGGTCAAGGTCGAGCGCGACCTCGAGCGGCTCTACCGCAGCGACGACTGGGTGTTCGTGCACCACGCACTGATCCTGCACGGCCGGCGGGTCTGCTTCGCCCGCAATCCCAACTGCCCGGGCTGCGTCCTGAACGATATCTGCCCCAGCAGTCGGGTCTGAGCAGGTGGACTCGCGCTCTGCGAGGAGATTTGCCTGAACGGTGCCGGCAAAAGCCTGACGGTCGGCGAACGTGTAACCGGCCGGGAAGTCGCCTCGGCGACCAGTTGGTAGGCTTGCTGCATGATCGATCTCGCTATCGTCGGCGCCGGCCCGATTGGCCTCGAAACGGCCATTCTTGCCAAGCGTGCCGGGTTGAGCTACGTGGTGCTGGAGAAAGGCAGTGTCGTCAACGCCATACGCGGCTACCCGACGTACATGACCTTCTTCACCACTTCGGAGCGCCTCGAGATCGGCGGCCACCCACTCGTTACCCTCTCCGAGAAGCCAACCCGCAAGGAAGCGCTGGATTACTACCGCAAGGTCGTTCACAACGAGGATCTCGACGTTCGTCAGTACACTGAGGTCGTGGCGATAAGGCCGTGCAGCTACGGATTCGAGGTCTCGTTCAGGGAGACTTCGCCCGGAGCCGCTCCAGACACCGACCGGCTTCTGGCCCGCAAGGTGGCCGTGGCAACCGGATATTACGACCACCCGAAGTTGCTCGACGTCCCCGGTGAAGACCTGCCGCACGTCAGCCACTATTACAGCGAGGCGCATCCCTTCTTTCGTCGTAACGTGATGATCGTCGGCGCCGGCTCGAGCGCCGCCGACGCCGCGCTCGACCTCTATCGCGCCGGCGCGCGCGTGACGATGCTCCACCGAGGCGGAGACTTCCGGCACAGCCTCAAGTACTGGGTGCGACCGAACCTCGAGAACCGGATCAAGGAAGGGTCGATCGCCCTGCACCTGAATACCCGGGTCAGTCGCATCACACCCGAGGCGGTCGTTGCCGAAAGAGCGACGGAGGCCGCGTCACAGCCGGCGTCAGAAACGGCGTCAGAAACGGCGTCAGAAACGGCGTCAGAGACGGCCTCAGGTCCAGTGGCGGAGACGGGGCCGGTGCCGGGAACAGGGCAAGGGGCGGCAATGGCGACGGGAACCGTGGCCGGCAACGACAGCGCGAAGAAAGACTCCGAGGAGCTGGTGATCCCGTCGGATCAGGTGTTTCTGCTCACCGGTTACTACGCTCCTCCAACGCTGTTGAGCGGAGCGGGGGTAGCCCACGATCCGGAAACACTGGCGTGTGAGCTGAACCGGGACACCTTCGAGAGCAACGTGGCCGGCCTCTACCTGGTCGGATCGGCGGGATTCGGGATGCGAACGTCTGATGTCTTCATCGAGAACGGGCTCGAGCACGTGTGTAGCGCCATGCGAGATATCGTCGAAAAACTCAGGCGAGTCCCCATGAGGGGCTGAGGAGTGGCTATGGCGGCGCCCACCGGTTCCCGCAGTTTCGAGTTGGACGGGCTCTCGATCCTGCTGCTCGACGCCATGGACGAGCTGCCGGCGGACCAATCCGATTACGTCCTGATCAGCGGTTCCCATGCCGGTCTCGACAGTGCCCGGCGGGCGTTGCGGAGACCGCCGCGACTGGCGATCTTCAGCGACGCCGGCGTGGGCAAGGATCGCTCGGGAGTCGCCGGGCTCGAGCTCCTGCAGGCCTTTCATATTCCGGCGGCCGCAGTCGACGTCGCCAGTGCCCGCATCGGCGACGCTGCGGATTGCCTCGACAACGGTGTCGTGTCGCACCGCAACGAACTGGCGGCCAATCTTGGCGTAAACATTGGGGACAGGGTCCGAGACATCCTCGGCCGGCTCGAGCGCTGAGCCGTTCCCCGATGAAGCTGGTCGTCACTCACGAGCAGCCCGACTTCGACGCGTTGGCCGGCTTGGCTCTGGCGCTCCTCGCGCACCCCGGAGCGGTTGCCGTAATCGGTGGCGACATGCCCGACAACGTACGGGCGTTCCTTCACCTCTACCGTGACAAGCTCGACCTGCAACCCGCCGATGACATCGACCCGGCGGATGTCAGCGAGCTCATCGTAGTCGATACCAACGACTACGAGCGACTGGGCAGGTTTCGCGCGCTGGCCGACACCGTGCCGGTGACGCTGTACGACCACCATCCGCGTCAGCCCGACGAGATCACGGCCGCGCACGGCATCCAGGAGCAGGTGGGCGCTACGGCCACCCTCCTTACCCGGCACCTCGAGGCTTCCGCTATCGCGATACCCGCCGAGCTCGCCAGCCTGGCGCTCCTCGGTATTCACGAGGACACCGGTAACCTGTCGTTCGACCTGACCACCGCCGACGACTACCGGGCGGCGGCGCACCTGATGGAACGGGGCGCTTCGCTCGAGATGATTCGTGAATTCCAGAGCGACTACGCCGACGAGGGGCAGCGTGAGCTGCTGATCGCTGCTCTCGAAAGCGCGCGCCACGAGCGCATCGGAGGCTACGATGTCGCAGTCGCGGCCTTCGATCACGCCCGCTACGTCCGAAACGCGGCGGGCACCTGCAACCGAATGCTCACCGAGGAAGGTGCCGACGCTGCCCTGCTGGTAGTGGGAATGGACGGCAAGACCCTTGTGTTCGCACGCTCCTTGCGGGGCATCGACGTCGGTTCCGCCTTGAGCGAGGCGCTGGGCGGCGGCGGACATCAGGGAGCGGCGTTCGCGCGCTCGGACGACCCACCGAAGGTCGCCGCGAAACGGGCGCTTGCGGCCATGAGGAGCAACGTCAGAGCGGCGCTCACCGCCCGCGACATCATGAGCGCACCGGTCAAGAGCGTCAGCGCCGAAACGCCGATACACGAGGCACAGCAGCTGCTGAGCCAGTTCGGCCACAACGGAGTACCGGTACTGGACGTCAGCGGAGCGCTGGTCGGCATCATTTCTCGCCGCGATCTCGACCGCGCTCTGCGACACGACCTGTCACGCTCCAAGGTAAGCGGCTTCATGACCAAAGACGTGATCACCGCCGATCCGGACGCTACCCTCATGCAACTCGAGCGGCTGGTGGAGGAACACAACGTCGGCCGAATTCCGATTGTCGATCCCGGCCGCTCGTCGGCGGGCGAGGTAGTCGGAATAGTCACCCGCAGCGATCTGCTGGCAGCCCATCATCCGCCGCGCGAGCCGGCCCTGGCTCTGAAGGTGCGCGATCGCCTGCCCAGTGAGGCGGGGCGGGTATTGGCGAAGGCGGTCGGCATGCTGGCCGGGCAGTCCCGCGACGCGGCCCTCTATCTCGTAGGAGGAACCGTCCGCGACGCACTGCTCGGTCGGGCCCTGACCGACCTGGACCTGGTGGTCGAACAGTTCCCGGCCGAGCGTCTGGTCGGCCGCCTTCAGCGCGAGCTCGGCGGCGAATCGTCGTTCCACGCCACATTCGGCACCTCCAGCCTGCGGTTGCCTAGCGGGCTGACGGTCGACGTAGCGGGTGCCCGCGAGGAGTTCTACCGGCATCCTGGAGCGTTGCCCGAGGTCTCGCCCTCGTCGATACGCAAGGACCTGGCGCGACGCGACTTCACCGTCAACGCTCTGGCGGTGCGAATGAGCCCGGAGCCGCTCGTCCTGATCGACCCGTTCGGCGGCGTCGCCGATCTCGAACGGCGCACGTTGCGCACGCTTCACCCGCTCTCCTTCGTCGAGGATCCCACCAGGCTCCTGCGAGGCGCCCGGCTGGCCGCCCGCCTCGGATTCGACCTGGCCGTAGCGACCCGCTCCCAGGCGAAGGAGGGGCTCCGTCCCGAGGTGCTCGAGCGGCTAAGCAACTCGCGACTGCGCGCCGAGCTGGAGCTGACTTTCGCCGAACGACGGGTGACGCCGGCCTTCCGATCGCTGCACGAACTCGGCGCCATGGAGGCTGCCTACGGACTGTTATGTGAAGAGACTCTTCTCCTCCGGCTCGACGAGCTACGCAGCACGACCGACATCCCCGACCTCAGTTACCTGCTCGCGCTGCTCCTTCGCAATCCGCTCGAGCGGGCGCAGGCCCATGTCGAGCGGTTCCACTGGCCACGCCGTCTCCTGAACATCCGCGAGCGGCTGGCCCTGGCTGAAAATGGTGAATACGTGTCCGAGGAGTGGATAGACGAAGCGGAAGGGGCCGAGCGGACGGTCCTGCGAGTGCTTTCGCCTACCCTCGAAACCCGCCTGAGGACGTTCGATGAGGTTCCCAGGCGCCGAAAGGTGCGCGGAAAGGACGTGTTAGAGTTGGGCCTGCCGCCCGGGCCGGAGGTCGGGGAAATTCTGGAATTCGTCGCCAGGGCCAGGCAGCACGGCCAGGTGAAGTCCTTCGAAGATGAGCTGGAGCTCGCCCGGCGCCGCGTCGAGGAACGCCTCGGCCGCCGGGCGCGGGAGTAAACGTCATGATCCTCAACTTTTGGAACAATCCAACCATCCTCGTTATCAGCTCGATCGTCCTGATAATGGCGCTGATTTTCCACAATATGGTTCAGAGTTGGGTCGCGTCGCGCTACGGCGATCACAGCGCCCGGCACTCCGGGTTCATGAGCTTCGATCCGCAGCAGCAGCTCGAGCCGATCGGCGTGCTGTTCCTGTTCCTGCTGGGCTTCGGCTGGCCGCGCGCCATTCCCGTCAACAGTCGCAACCTTCGCGGCCGCGGCCGCCAGGAAGCGATCGTCTGGTACAGCGGACCACTCACCTACCTGGCGGTAGCGACAGTCTCCTACCTGCTTACACTGCTGTTCTTGCGGATGGGCAGCATAGAGGTAGCCAGCGCATTTCGCGTTGCGGGCGACTTCGCCATCCTCCACGCGGCGATCAACGTGTTTCCGGTCTTCCCGTTGGACGGCGCCCGGGCAGCCCTCGCCTGGGGCGGGCCGGGAGTCAGGCGCGTGATCGGTCAGCTCGCCTCCTACGGCGTGCTGGGCTTCATCGTGGTGTTCTTCGTGCTGTCAGCCACCGGCATCACCGGCGCCATAATGGCGTTCTTCCGCAGCCTCATACTCGGGCTGCTGCGACTGATACCCGGACTCTGACCGTCCCTCGCCCTCAGGCGTCGGCAACCGGCTCGCCGACCGCCCGCACGTCGACTATCATCTGCACCACCGGCGCGTAGGTCTCGAGGGTCGCCACCAGCCTTCCTTCCGGCTCGTACTTGCGGATGCTCCGCCCGCCCCGCCGGGCGGCGTAGAGGTTCCCCTGCTCATCGATGCCGAGGTCCAGCAGGCTTTCGCTGCTCTCCCCCTGCCCCGCTTCGACGGCAAAAGACTGGCTTAGCTTGCCCTCCACGCTCACCTTGCGCACCTTAGATCCCGAAGCGTCGCTGATATAGAGGTTTCCAGCGGCGTCGAGCGCCAGTCCGTCGAGCACCCGCATCCCCTCCTGCTCGCCACCCAGCTTGAACGCCCAGCGTGTCTGGTACTGCCCGTCGGGATCGAAGCGCTGCACCTGGCGGTTGCCGAAATCCAGCACATAGACGGCACCGTCGGCTCCCACTGCCAGCACCCGCGGCTCGTTGAACAGCCCGCGGCCCTCGCCTCTGCCGCCGAACGAGTGCAGGAAGCGACCCTCCTGGTCGAAGCGCTGGACCATGTGCGTTTCGGCGTCCAGCACGTAAAGGGTGTCGTCGGGGGCAACCGCCAGTGAGACCGGGTAGAGGAACTCGCCCTCCTTCATCCCGTAGGAACCGAAGCTATCGAGATGCGTGCCGTCGGGCGCCAGCTTGTGGATCATCCGATTCTCAGTCTGCCCCACCTGGTACTCGAATACCGCGGCGTAGAAGTTTCCGGCGCTGTCGAGCGACACCGACAACGGCGCCGCGGAGAAGGAGCCCGGCTCGCTTCCGATGTCGCCGATACTGGTATGCAAGGAGCCTTCCGGGTCCAATACCCGCAGCACCCCCTGCCTGGTGCTCACGGTCAGTACTATCCGGCTCGGCAACTCCGCTTTACCGTCCTCGCCCAGATCGCTGCTCTCGAGCGCGCTCTGCACCTCGGCCAACGAGGGGCGTTCCTCAGGGTCCTTCGCGATCATCCTCATCACCAGTTCGTCGAGCGCCTTGGGGATGCCGAGGTCGAGCTGGCGCGGGGGCGGCGGGCTCTGGAAGATCTGCTGATGCACTATCGCCTCGTAGCCCCCCTTGAAGGCGGTCTGGCCGGTGAGCATCTCGTAGAGCACAAGGCCCAGGCTGTAGATGTCGCTCCGATGGTCGATCTTCAAGCCGCGGGCCTGCTCCGGCGACATGTACACGGGGGTGCCGATGCGGGCTCCGGTCATCGTGAGCCGAGACAGCACCTTGCCGCCGGCGATGCCGAAGTCCATCAGCTTTACCGCGTCGGGCGCGAGGCGCGGGTCGCCGTCCGGTCTGATTCCCCCATCGAGGATCATGATGTTGGCGGGCTTGATGTCCCGGTGGATGATGCCGGCGGAGTGGATATGCTGCAGGGCGTTCACCACCAGCCCCATGATCTGAACGGTCAGATCGACGTCCAGCTCTTCGGCCTCCACGTAGCTCTCGAGCGAACGGCCGTTGACGTACTCCATCACCATGTAGTGCTTGATGCCGAGGCTGCCGTGCTCGAACGTCCGCACGATGTTCACGTGATTGAGACGCTGCGCCACCTCGGCCTCACGGTGGAAGCGGCGGATGAACTTGGCGTCGGCCACGTACTGCTCCATGGGGATCTTGAGGGCGACTATCTGACCGCCCGCCTGCTTGCGGGCGCGAAAAACGCTCGCCATGCCACCGGAGCCGACCTTCTCGAGGATCTCGTATCCGGGGACCTCCATCGGATCCAGGCCGCCGGCGTTGCCGCGCCGTCCCTTGCGGCGGCCCGAGGCGCCGGCCGGCCTGCGTTGCCGGGGCGCCACTCGAGAGCGCCGCGAAGACCCGATACTGCCCGGAACCAGCAGTCCGAGTGCCAGCGCGAAGAGCGCCAGAGGCGCCAGCGCACGTTCCGTACCGCCTAGCGCGAGCAGGCCTGCCACCACCAGGCCCGCAATCGCGAACAGCGTCGTCTTCAGCCAGCCCGGGGCCTGCAGCAGCCACAGGATCAGCAGTACCGAGATGGCGGCAAGGAAGCCGAGCATCAGGGAACCTCGGCAATGACCAGCGTGATGTTGTCCGGACCGCCACGCTGATTGGCCAGCGCAATCAGGTACTCGACGCTGGACTGCCGGTTGCTGGTGCGGCGGATCTCGACGAGTATCTCCTCTGGCTCGACCTGGCCGTGCAGTCCGTCGCTGCACAGCACGAAGACGTCGCCGGGATGTACCGTCAGCGGAATGATGTCAGGCTCCACCTGCGGCCGGGTGCCGAGCGCGCGGGTGATCAGGTTGCGCCACTCGTGCACCTCTGCTTCGGCCTCCGATAGCAACCCTCGTTGGCGCTGCTCCTCGACCCAGGAGTGATCCTTGGTCAACTGGTAGATGCGGCCTTCGCGCACCAGATAGGCACGAGAGTCGCCGACATGCCCCAGCACCGCCTTGTTGTCGTGGATCGCCACCAGGGTGAGCGTCGTTCCCATCCCGCGCCGGCCGGTATCGCTGGACGCCTCGGCGTAGACACGACGGTTCGCCAGTCGGATCGATTTTTCGGTGAGTCGATCGATTCCCACCATCGCCTTGCCCCGCTCGAGCTCATTGGCGTAGAGGCTGAACGACTCGTCGAGGACCTCCATGGCCAGCTTCGACGCGACCTCTCCCGCTGCCGCGCCGCCCATACCGTCCGCGACCGCCAAGAGAGTGAGCAACCCGCCCCGCAGCGGAAACTGCAAGACACGATGATAGTCCTCGTTTAGCGGTCTTACTCGCCCCACATCGGAGCCGTGGCCAACGTTATGACCGAGACGCACGCGCCGAGTTTATCCCGGAGTACCGGCGTTCCGAACGAACTATCCCACAACGAATGGCGTCAATTCCCCTTGGGTCTGGGCCTTCTCACGGTTTCGAGATACGGAAAAGACTCCAGCAACCGCCGGTAATCGTCGAACAGCCGCAGCGCTTCGTCGTTGTCGCTGGGAAGCTCCCGCAGTCGCAGATAAGCGAGATGGCCGGTCGCGAACTGAAACGTCGGAGTGCCGAACACGTCCATCGCCACCGCCCGATAATGCTCGTGCGCCAGGTGGGTGCGGCACTCCGGGTCCGCGAGGTCGCTTTCGAAGCACGGCATGTGCAAACCGACCTCCTCACCGACCTCGAATATCGTGGAGCGGGTGAAGGGCCGGTGATCACGGTGCCTGGCCCGCAGCAGCGCCAGCAGAAATGAGCCGTGTATCTCAGCCCCTTGCCGGCGCACGGCGCAGGACGCCAGGAACGGCAGCAGCCCGCTGCTGCCGTACTCGTCATCGGGATCCAGCCGCTCGTTCCAGAGCTGCCAGCCGTTACCCGGCCGCTTGGCCTGCAGCAAACTGAAATGCTGCCATTCGAAGACGACTTCACGGGCACGCGATACCGCGTCAGCCACCTCCGCGCCACGCCAGGCGTATGGACAGAGGTAGTCGACGTAGACCCGCACGCTCTCCGGCATGCGCCCATTACATCCCCACGGTGGCCCGAAAACCGGTAGCGCGAACGACAGGAGAGCACCGCCGGCACACTCGGCGGCGGCCCTTTAACGCGGCTCGCGCCCTGTCGCCCGCCCGCCAAGGCGTGACGCGGCCTGCCGCCGCACGCCAGGCGTAGCATCTCGTCGCTGTCGGACTAAAACTCGCTAGACCTCACTGGGTCACGGCCAGGGCCAGGTCGGGCAGCAGCTTGCGCAACTGAAAGCGGACGCGCCCCAGGGCGTTGGCGGCCTCGAGAGTGAGCACCGCGATGAACTCCTTGCCCTCGGCCTCGAGTGGAGTCATCAACACCGGGCCGTTCTCGTACTCGATCATCGTCTGAGTGATCCGCCCTTCGCCCAGCAAGCCCGCCAGGGCCTTGCTCGACGCAAGGCTGCTGGCAATGGCGCCACCGACGAACGAGAGGTCGGTGCCCTCGGCGGAGACACCCTCGAGCACCAACCCATCGCTGTCGACGACCGCGGCGCTCAGCACGCCCTTGATCTCCAACACCTGTTGCAGAAGCGCCTTCAGCTTCATCTTTCTCCTCTCAGCAGCAGCCGCAGCGGCTCGAGCGTGCTCTCGAGCACGTGAGGCGCCGGCCCGTCGGAACGACCGTTATCGGAGACGACGACCAGGTAGTAATCCTCGACCGGAATGATGTCGACGCCGTGTGACTGCAGCGATATACGCTGCCTGCCCGGATCGCCCAAGCCGAGGGCTCGAAACGCCTTGCCGGTGGACCGGGCGATGCCTGCCACCTCGGCCGCCAACTGCTCGGCGCGCAGGCCGTAACCGAACATCTCTACCGGCAGGCCATCTCGCGTAAGTACCAGGAGCGCCACCAGGCCATCTATACCCAGCAGAGGCTGGAGGGCGCTTCGCATGTTCACGCCAGCACCGCTACCAGGCGCTTGGCGGCCTGCTCGCCATAGAGCCGTGCCTTGCCGAGGTTTCCATCGGCCCCGAGCACGATCAGGCAGAACAGGTCGGCGCTCAGGACACGGATGTAGGCCAGTCGGCTTTCAGCGGCAACCATCAGCTCGCGCGTCTCCCCGGCGCCGAGATGATCGCTCATTGCGGCGCTGCTCGAACCGAGCACGGCCGTCAACTCCGCCGCGAATGGTCCCAGGTTGGCGTGTTGCGGGTACTGTTCCACCAGCAGTCCGTCCATGCCGGCAACGGCCGCTGCTAGAGCCCCGTCCACCTGCTCGACCAGGAACTCGAGGATCTCGTCCAGCTCCGTCATGATCGGGGAGTCTAGCACGCAACTTCGGGCGCCGGTATTCGGTTTTCGCACACCTGAGGCAAGAAGAGCCTGAGCAAGCAGGGGATGTCCAATCGGCGCGTTGGAGGGCGCAGTTGAGGGCACGGTAGACGGCGCGGTTGATGGCGCGGTTGAGGGCGCGGTTGACGGCACGCGTGTTCGGACGGGCCCGGCATCCCAGAAAGCAAGCTCGTCCGGACGGCGTTTGCCGTCACGACCGGGAACGGTTTTCGCCGTCTGCTATCGTGACCTGGCATGAGTCAACTCCACATTCACGCACAAGCCGGCGATATCGCCCCCTGGGTCCTGCTGCCCGGCGACCCGAACCGCGCGACGTTCATCGCCGAGACGTTTCTCGACTCGGCCCGGCTCTACAACGACAACAGGCAGCTCCTCGGCTACACCGGCACGTTTCGCGGCGTGCCGGTTAGCGTGCAGACGACGGGCATGGGTTGCCCCAGTCTGGCGATCGTGGTCGAGGAGCTGATCCGGTTGGGAGCCAAGACCCTGATTCGGGTGGGAACAGCCGGCATCATCTCGCCGGCGGTAGCGCCGGGGGACCTGATCATCGCCTCGGCAGCGGTGCCGGCGGACGGAACCACCCGGCAGTACCTGAACGGCCTGCCGAGCGCACCCGGTGCCGACTTCACGGTTACCCGGGCGCTCGCAGACGCCGGTACCGGCAGCGGCACCGATACCCGAGCGGGTGCAAGCGCCGATACCAGCGCCGATGCAAGCGACAGCGCCAGCGGAGGCACCGGGTCCGACACGGACGCCGGCACCAACGCCCGCTCTGGCGTTCACCTCGGACTCATCCGTACCGAGGACGCTTTCTACGCCACCAGTCCCGAGGACGTTCCGGAGTTGCGGAGGCAAGGCGTGCTGGCCGTTGAGATGGAGGCCTCGGCACTCTTCCTGCTCGGCCAGCTCCGCGGCGTTGCAACCGGTTGCATCCTAGCGGCCAGCAACGCTATCGGCGACTCCAGTTTCGTCGAGGCATCGGTGATGCGCACAAGCGTGTCGCGGATGGTGGAACGTGCCCTGGCGGCGTGCCTGCTGTTGCAAGCTGCCTCCGGCGGGGGCGACCGATGACGGCCGCCCGGCACCTCGGCGGCTCACTATGAGAGTAGCCGTGATCGGTTCAGGCACGATGGGTTCCGGAATCGCCCAGGCGTGCGCCGCCGCCGGGCACCGCGTGGTGCTTTTCGACATCAACGAGGCGGCGCTCGAGCGGGCAGCGTCTTCGATCCGCGACAGCCTCGAGCGCCTTGTGCGCAAGGAGAGGCTGACGCGGGCGCAAGCGGACGAATCGTGGGAACGGATCGTCCGGTCGCGGAGCATGACAGACCTGGCGGACGCCGATGTCGTGATCGAGGCGGTCTTCGAGGATCTGGAGGTAAAGCGCAGCGCCTGGCAACAGGCAGCGGAGGCGGTGCCGGCGACTTCGCTCCTGGCGACCAACACCTCGAGCCTGTCGATCACCGAGATCGCGGGCTTCAGCGGCAGCCCGGAGCGCTTCTGCGGAATGCACTTCTTCAATCCGGTAGCGCTCATGCCGCTGGTCGAGGTCGTGCAGGCCCTGAACAGCACTTCGGACACTATCGAGCGAGCGCGCGAATTCGTCGAAGGTTTGGGCAAGACGGCTATCATCTGCCAGGACAAACCGGGATTCATCGTCAACCGCCTGCTGATCCCTTATCTAAACGACGCCGTGCACGCACTCAGCGAGGGTGTAGCCAGCGCCGAGGATATCGACAGGGCGATGACGTTGGGTGCAAACATGCCCATCGGACCCCTCGCACTGGCCGACCTGGTGGGGCTCGACGTCTCGCTGGCGGCGGCCGAAAGCCTTCACCGGGAGTTCGGCGACAGCAAGTTCCGGGTCGCGCCGCTTTTGCGCCAGATGGTGCGCGCCGGCAAACTCGGGCGCAAGAGCGGCCGGGGGTTCTTCAGCTACGATTGATCCGAACCGCGAGTCCGGAGAGACCGCCTGAGGCGCTCCCTTCGGCGGCGTCGAACCAGGAATGGCAGTGCAGTGCCGGAGCCAACACACGGGGTCGAACCGAACCGTGTAATGCGTGCCTGATCGAGGATATGGAGGCGGTGGACTGATGGACGACCACGATGAGCGAAACGACGGTAAGCACGAGATCGATCAGGAACTGGAGTTCCAGTTCCTCTCCTACCAGGTGGAGGGCCACCTCGCCACCGTTACGATCGACCGGCCCGACGCGCTGAACGCTCTCAACCACGAGATGATCCTCGAGCTGGGGGTGGCGCTGGAGGTGGCCGAAGCCGACCTGGACGTGCGAGCGCTGATCGTCACCGGCGTGGGCAGGGCGTTCGTCGCCGGCGCCGACATCGAGAATCTTCAGCGCCTGGGCGACGGCTTCAGCGGCAGGGAAGCGGCCTTGGCGGGTCAGGATCTGATGAACAGCCTGGCCGCGCTGCCTTTCCCCACGATCGCAGCCATCAACGGCTTCGCGCTGGGGGGCGGCCTGGAGCTGGCGTTGGCCGCCGATCTGCGGGTGGCTGCCGAGGGAGCCAAACTTGGCCTTCCAGAGGTGCAACTCGGCCTGATTCCCGGGTATGGTGGCACCCAACGGCTGCCACGGCTCATTGGCCTGGGCCGGGCCCTGGACCTGATTCTGACCGGACGCCACGTCGACGCCCGGGAAGCCCTCTCCCTGGGCCTGGTCAACCGCGTGGCGGAAGACGCCCTCGCCACCGCCAACGAGCTGGCGAGGGCCTGCTTGCGAAATGCCCCTATTGCCATGGGACTTGCCAAGGAGTCGGTGGTACGCGGTTTGGACGTAACCCTTCCCCAAGGCCTGGAGATCGAGGCCGATCTGTTCGGAATGGTGACCACCACCGACGACATGAAGGAGGGGACCGGCGCGTTCCTGGAAAAACGATCCGCGGACTTCAAGGGCCAGTGACGCCGGGTGCCGTTCCGTATCAGGATCTTCCTCTCGATATTCCTGGCACTGTTCGTCCTGCTCGCGATCGGACCGTTCCTGATCCCGCTACCGGAGCTCGAGAACACTGTGCCGGCCGAAAGCCTCGCTGCGGAGGCGGGCTCGTTCATCGAGGTCGACGGCGTGCGCCTGCACGTTCGCGAGGCCGGCAACGGTCCCGCCGCCTACCTGTTGCTGCACGGCTACCCGGCCAACGTTGAGAGCTGGCGGAAGATACTGCCCGAGTTGGCGCTATATGGGCGGGTCGTGGCCGTCGATCGGATCGGTTTCGGGCTCAGCGACCGGCCGCTGCCGGGCTCCTGGTCACGCGGCGACAACCCTTATCTGGCGGAAGCTCAACTCGAGCGGGCCCTGGCCGTGCTCGACCGGCTGGGTATCGATCAGGCAGTATGGATCGGTAGTTCCTCCGGCGCGATCGTCGCTCTGCAAGCGGCACTCGAGCGTCCCGAACGGGTGGCGGCACTGGTGCTGGTGGGGGCCCCGGCATACGGCGGCAGGTCGCCACCACGCTGGCTCAGGCCGTTGCTGCACACGCCGCAGATGGACCGCGTAGGACCGCTGCTGATGAGGCAACTGGGAGGGCCGCCGGGGATGAACCTGTTCGCCTCACAGTGGACCGTCCCGGAACGTATCGGTTCGGACGACATCAGCTCCTTCCGGCGTACCTTCGAGGTCGAAGACTGGGACCGCGCCCTCTGGGAAGTCTCCAAGGCGAGCCGCCCGGCCGATGTAGACCGGCAGCTGGCGGACGTCGATGTACCCACACTGGTGGTCGCAGGTGCCCAGGATGAGATCGTCCCGCCAGACGAAAGCGAGCGCCTGGCTCGCGAACTGCCTCGGGCAACCCTCGGCCTGATGGAAGATTGCGGGCATCTGCCGCACGAAGAGTGTCCCTCTGCGTTCATGGACGTCGTGAGTGACTGGCTGTCGACTCTCGCTGAACCGGCTGGCCGATGAACGCCGGTCACGTTTGGATGGGAATTCGGACCCGGTTCCGCTCGTCGGCCGGTGCTAGACTCTACGGGTGATTCTCGGCGTCATCAGCGATGTTCACGCCAATGTGGTCGCCCTCGAAGCAGTGCTGGACGCACTCAAGCGGCAGGGCGCCGACACCATCGTGTGCCTGGGCGACGTCGTCGGCTACGGACCCTCTCCCAACGAAACGATCGACCTGTTGCGCAGTGAACGCATTATCTGCACCCTGGGCGCCGCCGACGAGCGCATCGCCTACGACTTCGCCCGCGGCAAGGTGCCACGCGAGGGCGTAGCCGACGCGATCCTCGAGTGGACGCGCGGTGTCATGGAACCTCGCAACGTCGAGTTCCTGCGGGGACTGCCGGTTCAGCACCGGCTGCCGACTCCGGCGGGACGATTCCGCTTCTTCCACGGCACCCCGGAGAGCCCCGCCGAGCGACTGAACCTCAACCAGGATCCGAACTCGCTCACCCGCCTCCTGGAACACAACCGCTGCCGTGTGCTGGCGGCCGGCGGAACTCACGTGCCCTACTATCGCGAATTGCCCCGCGGCGCCGTGTTGAACCCGGGTTCGGTGGGTCTGGCGCTGAACGGGGAGCCCGGAGCCGACTACGCGCTCCTGCGTCTGGAGGAAAACCTCGTGGAGGTGTCGATGGACAAGGTCGAGTACGACTTCGGCGCTGTCGCCTTCGACATCATCGCCTGGGGTCTGCCGACGATGGTCGCTGAAGCGGTTCAGCAGGGAAGGATGCCCGAAAGGGTCGACGAGGACTGAGGGCAGCACAGTTGGCGGCCCGCTTACCGGCGGCTCAGACGAGCTCGACGCTCAGCGCCAGCGCCTCGCCACCACCGATGCAGATGGACGCAAGACCGGTACTCGCTCCCCTGCTCTTCAGGGCGTTCAACAGTGTCACAACTATGCGAGCGCCGGAAGCGCCGATCGGGTGACCCAACGCGACAGCCCCACCGTGTACGTTCACCCGGTCCGCCGCCAGGTCGAACTCGCGCATTGCCGCCATCGGCACCACGCTGAAAGCCTCGTTGATCTCGAACAGGTCTACCTGGTCCGGTCCGGTTCCGCTCCGTTCGAACAGCGAGCGCATGGCCGAAACCGGAGCGGTGGTGAACCGTTCAGGAGCGCCGGCCGATGCGCTGTAGCCGCGGATCCGGGCCAGCACGCTCAAACCCCGCCGCGCAGCGGCTTCCTCGCTGGTAACGACCAGCGCCGCGGCGCCGTCGTTGATGGTCGAGGCGTTTGCGGCCGTTACCGTGCCGTCGCCGGCGAACGCCGGGCGCAGCGTCGGGAGCCGTTCGAAGTCGACCGCCGAGGGGCCCTCGTCCTCGCCTACCACCGTTGTTTTGCCGCGCCGGCCCTCGACCTCCACCGGTACGATTTCGGCGGCAAAAGTGCCGTCCGCCATCGCCTGCTGGGCTCGCCGGTAGGAGCGGACCGCATATTCGTCCTGGTCTTCGCGCGAGAAGCGGTACTCGGAGGCGCATGCCTCGGCACACGAACCCATGTGCTTGTCGTTGTACACATCCCACAGGCCGTCGTGCACCATCGAGTCGACCAGCTTGGCGTCTCCCATCCGAAGGCCGCCCCGCGCCCCGGGCAACAGGTAAGGAGCGTTGCTCATCGACTCCATTCCTCCGGCCACCACCAGCTCGGCGTCGCCCAGGGCTACCGCCCGGGCGGCCTGCACCAAGGCTTCCAGGCCGCTTCCGCACATCTTGTTCAGGGTAACGGACGGTGTGGCCGAGTCTACACCGGCGTAAATCGCCGCCTGTCGCGCCGGCGCCTGTCCCATTCCGGCCTGCAGGACGCAACCCATGATCACCAGGTCCACCTGGTCGCCCGGCACCCCCGCTCGCTCCAGTGCGCCGGAGATGGCGGCGGCGCCAATCCGGGACGCCTTGAGAGGAGACAACGCTCCCTGGAACCCACCTATCGGCGTCCTAACGGCGGACGCGATAACTACGGTCATCTTTCTTCCTCCTTGCGAAGCCCGGGGAGCGTTACACGAAGCCGGGCGCTTTGCAGTCGAGTTTCCACCAGTCGAGTATAAGAGAGATGGCCGCTGGTCCTGTTCGCCGTGGAGCGCGCGGCAACGGCCTTCATTGGCCGGCGCGAAGTAGTCGGGACGCTCAGCGTCGAAAGGTGATTGTGCCGCTTGCCGAGCCCCAGCGGACCGTAATCGGCTCGCGCAGATTAAAGCTCTCCGGGAGCAGCACCACGCCGACGGCCGGAGATTCCGGCCCCACCGTCGCCGCTTCGCCGCTCACGAGCCGCAGACGGAATGGGTGTCTGGCTTCGACCTCGCTGGCTCCCTGCGAAAACTCGATCACGCTCTCCCACTCCTCTTCCGTCAGCGATGTCAGCACCATGATCAGTGCATGGTCGCGACCGGCGCGCTCGACCAGGTCATCGAATCTCCTGCGCTCGCCGGGCATCGCCAGACCAAGCAGTCCTGCGTCGGCCAGCAGCAGGCTCTGGCTGGCCGCTCCGCCTCGGCCCGCCGCATATAGCCTCAGCCCGGGAACGCCGCGGCCGAGGTCCACCAACTCCCCGTCTCGTCCCGCGAAGGATGCAGGAGGTGGAAACGCCAGGCCGACGGCAAGGCCGTCCCCGCCTTCCACGACATCGTCGTGCACCCACAGGTCGAAGAACGCGAAGGCATCCGCCGGCAGCCACCACGTCTCGTCGCTGCGGGAAACGGGCGCAGACAGGCTCCCGTCGCCGGCGACGACCGCACCGTGCGGTTGCCAGACCACGTCGGGCGAACCGTCGAACAGAGTGAGGATCCCCTTCGGCGAGCGCAGCGTAAGACTGGTGCCGTCCGCGCTCACAACCAGTCCCAGCCGGCGGGCCGCCGCTTCGGCCTCCAGCACGATTCCGCCGGAGACGTACCTGGCCGGAATGTCCTGGGCCGGCGAGTGGCCGGCCACGGCAGCTCCGATGGCCAGCAGAATGGCAGTGCCCAGGCGGCCGGCCCTCCCCGACGGGCCCCAGACCCCGTGGCGCCGACTACCGGATTCGAACTGAGGATGCGCTATAATACGCGAATATAAATGGACGAGCACCTTCGCGGCACTTTCCTTGAGTGTATTTCCAACCGTGTCCTCAACTGTGTCGTCAACCATGCGCTTGCGGCTGAAAGTCATTAGCGCCGGCGTGCCCGCAACCCCCATCACCGAAAATCCAGCCAGTGCTTTCACGCCGCCTGATCCCGGCGTGCCGCGACTCTGGCTCTGGCGCAAACGAACTCGAAAGCGCAGACAGACTCGAAAGGAGTCAAGATCGAAAAAGTCCACGGCAAATTATCCGGCCTGAAGAAGAACGAAATCAAGCGACTGAGCAATCTCTACCGCAGGCGCATCGCGCCCGAGGTGGCAGTCGGCTTCGAATTGGCCAAGGAACTGGGCGAGTTGGCCACCGACGTAGGCAACAACGTAAGCGTACTGCTCGACCGCCGCGGGCGGGTGGTGACCGTCTCGTTGGGCGATGCTGCCGACACGCCGCTGCCGCCGGTGCATGGTGAGGCGGAGTCCCGCCTCTTCGGATTGCGTCTCGTTCACACCCACACCAAACCCGGGGGACTGACCGGGTCTGACCTATCCACGCTGTTCCTCAACCGGCTGGACGCGATAGTGGCGGTCGATGTAAGTCGCAACGAGCGGGGCGGGGTAGTACTGGGCGACGCTCACCTGGCGCAGGTGTCGCCGCCGACGTCCGAGGAGGAAGACTGGTCGATCGACCCGCCAAGATCCGTGCGTGACCTGGAAAGCATCGACATCGCCGAACGGATCCGCGCCCTCGAGGAGGAGTTGGCCCGCAGCCAGCGAACTCGTGAAGTACGGCGCTCCAGTGCCGAAAGAGCGGTGCTGGTGGGCCTGGAGGCCGGCGAGGGAGCGATCGAGGCGGAGTCCCGACTGTCCGAGCTCGAAGAACTGACGAGGAGCGCCGGAGCTGCCGTCGCCTTCTCCAGTCTTCAGCACCGGAAATCGGCGGATCCGCGCACGCTGATCGGTCGCGGAAAGCTGCAGGAGCTGGTTTCCAAGGCGTACCACGAAGACGCCGACCTGTTGATCTTCGACCGCGAGCTGACTCCCGCTCAATCGCGAGAGATCGAGACGGAGACCCGACTCAAGGTGCTCGACCGCACTCAACTGATCCTCGACATCTTCGCCCAGAACGCCCGAGGCAGGCAGGCACAGGTCCAGGTGGAGCTCGCCCAGCTTCAGTATCAGCTCACCAGACTCGCCGGCCATGGTCAGGCGATGAGCCGTCTCGGCGGCGGAATAGGCACCAGAGGACCAGGCGAAACCAAGCTGGAAGTCGACCGGCGCCGCATTCGCGACCGAATTACCGCGCTGGAAGCGGCTGTCGACGAGATCTCCCGGCAACGATCGGAGACCCGCAAGGCCAGGACCGCCTCGCAAGTTCCGGTCGTGGCCCTGGTGGGCTATACCAACGCCGGCAAAAGCACTCTGTTCAACGTCCTGGCGAAACCGGACGCAGCGGCGCATGACAAACTGTTCGCGACCTTGCGGCCTACCACCAGGGAAGGCTGGCTGCCGGGGCTTGGAACCTGGGGGGCAAAGGTCCTGTTCACCGATACCGTGGGCTTCATTCGCGACCTGCCCAGCGAGCTCGTGAACGCCTTCCGCGCCACCCTGGAGGAGTTGCACGATGCGGATTTGCTGCTGCACGTGGTCGACGCCGCAACTCCTGGAGCGCCGGACAGGGTGGACGCCGTGGAGCGGATCCTGGACTCCCTCGAGCTCACGCTGCCGCGGCTGGTGGTATTGAACAAGGCCGACGTGGCAGACGAGCATGCGCTACCTGAACTGGCCGATCGCTACCGAGCCACTCCGGTCTCGGCCGTGAGCGGCAGCGGAATGAGCGAGCTTCGAAACCATCTGGCCTGTGTCCTGCAGGAGAAGGAACCCTTGGACCGGGCGGCGGCCGTTAGCATCGAGCATGCCGTACCGTGACCTGCACGACTTCATCGCACGCCTGGAACAGTCAGGGGAGCTCCTTCGCATACGGGAGACTGTCAGCGCCGAGCTGGAGATAACCGAGATCGCCGACCGGCTGGTAAAGCGGGGTGGCCCGGCGGCGCTGTTCGAGAGCGTCGCGGGCAGCGACTTCCCACTGGTGATCGGACTCTACGGCAGCAGCCGCCGGACAGCCTGGGCCTTGGGCGTCGACGAGCTGGACGACCTGCCCAGACGGCTGCGCGAACTGCTCGACGTTCGCCTCGGTGGGGGGCTCATGGGCCTTGCCGCTCAACTCCCCAAACTGCGGGAGCTGAAGACTCTGGCGCCGCGCCGAGTGCGTAACGGTCCGGTGCAGGAGGTGGTGTGGCGCGGAGACGAGGTAGACCTGGACCGCCTGCCCGTACTCACCTGCTGGCCGCAGGACGGGGGTCCGTTCGTCACGCTGCCGCTGGTGGTGTCGCGCGATCCGTTGCACGGTGACCTCAATATCGGTATGTACCGAATGCAGGTCTACGACTCGCGAACCACCGGGATGCACTGGCAGCGTCACAAGACCGGCGCACGTCACCTCGAAAGCGCCCGCAAGGCCGGACGGAGACTCGAGGTGGCAGTTGCCCTGGGCGGCGATCCGGCTCTCACTTACGCAGCCACTGCGCCGCTGCCGCCGGTTCCCGGACTGAATGAATACTCGCTGACGGGATACCTACGGGGCCGGCCGCTGGAGGTGGTGCGCGGCCTGACCGTCGACCTGGAGGTACCGGCGCACGCCGAGTTCGTCCTGGAGGGCTATGTAGATCCCGAGGAGGACTGGCGCCAGGAAGGGCCGTTCGGCGATCACACCGGCTTCTATACTTTGGAAGACGAGTACCCGGTCTTCCATGTAACCGCTATCACCATGCGCCGCAATCCAGTCTATCCGGCCACCATCGTAGGCCGCCCACCGATGGAGGACGCGTACCTGGTCGAGGCATCCGAACGTATCTTCCTGGTTCCCGCCCAACTGATCCTGCCGGAACTCGTCGACTATCACATGCCGCCGGCGGGAATCGCCCACAACCTGGTGAACGTTGTCATCGAGAAGCGCTATCCGGGCCAGGCCTACAAGGTCGCCAACGGCCTGCTGGGACTGGGACAGATGATGTTCGCCAAGGTAATCCTGGTGACGGATCAGGATGTCTCACCGCGACTGCACCGGGAGTTCTGGCGGACCGTCCTGGCAAACGCTCTTCCCGGTCGCGACCAGCAGCTCTCCAAGGGACCGATAGACGTGCTCGATCACTCCAGTCGCTCATGGAGCTACGGATCGAAACTGGTCATCGACGGAACCGTCAAACACCCGGAAGAGGGCGAGCGGGTGGACGGCTATCGGGCAGAAGGCGACGTCGCGACCTGGCAACCCAACGAGGAACGCCCCGCAGGCGAACTGCCGTACCATGCCGAAATCGGCGACCAGCACCAGTTCGCCGGCGGCTTCTGGTTCATCACCACCGAGAAGACCCGGCCGGAGCAGGGCCGTCATCTGGGCGAGTGGGCAGCCCGCCAGACCGCGGCGCGCGGAGTAAGGCTCATCGGCGTGGTCGACCACCAGACCGACCCGACCGATTTCGAGGAGTGCATGTGGACGCTGCTGAACAACATAGACCCGGAACGAGACCTGGAGGTCATCAACGACACCTTCGGCAGCGGACCTGTCTGGGTGCTCGACGGCACTCCGAAACTGGCGGCAGAGGGGTTCGACCGGCCCTGGCCGGACAAGATAGCGATGACCGAAGAGATCAAGCAGCAAGTCGACGAACGGTTCGGGGAACTACTGGAAGGTCTTGCCGCCGGCCCGTCGGATAGCAGCTAGGCGGGCTCAAACGCGAAGCCGGCGCCCGTTCGTTCGAGCGCCGGCCTGACACGACTGTCTGTTCCGATTCGCTTGCGACCCATGTTCAGCCGCCGAACTCGAACGGATCGATCGGCACGCATTCACTTCCTATGCAGAACCAGATGTAGTAGTGTTCGACCGTCTGACCGCTCGAGTCACCAACGAGCTCATGCGCGCCTTCCTGGACGCCGAATGCAGTGCCGCCCAGGCGACCCACTCCTATCCTGGAGGCGGCACGCTCCGCCGCCTCGTTTTCTACTTGCAGATATACATCATTGTCGCTGTTGTAGCCGTTGCCGTCGGCCGACGCCACGCTCAGGAGCGCGAGTACGAGTAAGAGGCTTGCTGCCCTGAAGAAGTTCAACTGGACGTTGTTCATATTGCTCCCCTCCTGCCTCCTCATTGTATCACAGATTACCGTGCATGAGGGTCGAATGAGTGTAACTCGCTCTTCCCTCCAGCATTAATATGCAGCCGTTTCAACGGGCCGACTCCGAGGGCAGGGCAGTCGAAAGGAATGCTGCGACGAGCTCGTGCGGGTAGTGGGTACCGGCGTAGCGCCGCAGTTCCGCCTCCGCTTCATCGGCCGGCCGCCTCTTCCGGTATACCCGATCGGTGGTCATCGCGTCGTAGGCATCGGCGATCGCCACTATGTAGGATTCCGGCAAGATCTCGTCACCCGCCAGCCCAAAGGGGTATCCGCTGCCATCCATGCGCTCATGGTGCTGTTCGACTATCGGTCCCGCTTCGCGCACGAAAGTCGGTTCCAGCATTTCGCGACCGAAGGTCGGATGCCGCTTGACAACCGCCCACTCTTCTACCGTCAGGGAAGTCGGCTTCTGGAGGATTCCAACCGGCACGCGTGCCTTGCCGACATCGTGCAAGTACGCCGCCCGGTCGAGAAGCCGAAGCTGGTGGCTGTCCAGACCGAGTTGCTGACCTGTGGCGAAAGACAGGCGCATCAGCCGGTGGCAGTGCTCTGCCGTGTAACCGTCGGCGACCTCCACCTCCACCGCCAAACGCATGAGCTCCTGCAACTTCGCGCTTATCTCGTGAAAGAACGGGC
The DNA here is from genome assembly GCA_040905465.1 of Trueperaceae bacterium. Classification (GTDB taxonomy): domain Bacteria; phylum Deinococcota; class Deinococci; order Deinococcales; family Trueperaceae; genus DASVCN01. The sequence goes on from JBBDRK010000035.1 coordinate 29,135, forward strand.
GTGAGGTGAAATAGAGGAATTTCACGTCCTCGAGCGCCGAAAAGATGGACTCGCGCTCGAGCCCCCGAGTTACCAGGTAGTCTCCCGGCCCCATCGGCCGGGCTCCCGCAGGCGCCCCTATCTGGGTCAGGCGCCCTGACAGCAAATAGTAGATCTCGGTAGTCGGCCTGAGAGAAGCCGATTCGGGAACGAGCGTTATCCGCTCGCCGGCAACCAGCGTGCCTTCGACGAGCTCCATTTCGTTGGCCACCAGCAGGCGCAACGCACCCAACTTACCCTCGACGCGCTCGAGGGCGTCTTCTTTTCGGCGGAGCTGAAGCCCCGGAACACCGGGAAGGCGTGAAGTTCGTTTTGGCGACGACATCGGAGCGTACTCTCCTTCGCGCTTCGAAAGGAACCTGCCAAACTTTCACCGCTTGGAAGCGGCCGTCCACCGCATGGTCGATCCTGCGGCGGATAGCAGCGTCAGGCTGGATCTCCCGATATCTTCTAAATCAGAGTGTAAGACAGTCTACCGTCGCTGAAGTGAAGTAGCCGCCAGGAACAACGCCGCTTGCGCCAGGATTATCGTGCTGCCGCTGGGGATATCGGCGAGGAAAGACACGACCAGGCCGGCGAAGGTGCTCACCAGGCCCAGCGTGACCGCCAGAAGCGTCATCGCGAACAGCGAACGGGCCAGCAGCCGTGCCGCGGCGGCGGGAATCACCAGATAAGCAGCCATCAGCACGATCCCAATGACCTGCGCACTAACCACCACGATCAGCGCGGCCACCGCGAACAGCAGATATTCGAGGGCGCCCACGCGCACCCCGTCGGTCTGGGCCAGCTCCGAGTCGAACGTCGCGTAAGCCAGGCGCGGCCAGATCGCCAGCAAGACGACCAGCACGAGGCCGGAAACCACCATGATCACCGTCAGGTCGCCCCGCTCAACGGCCAGTATCGAACCGAACAGCAGATGCCAGACGTCGATCACGTTCCGCTCCGGGGGGATGATCGAGATGAACAGCACGCCAAGCGCAACCGAGACGGCGAAGAACACTCCGATAGCCACGTCCGATGACAGCGAGGTACGGTCGCGCACCCAGGCTATGCCCAGGGCCGCGGCCAGCGTGAACGGGACGGCGATTACCAGAGGCTCCTCCAGCAGGAACCCGTTGCCGAGGGTCGCCGCCACGAACGCCCCGAGGGCGATGCCTCCGAAAGCGGCATGAGCCAGGCCGTCGCCCAGGAACGCCAGGCCGCGCTGCACCACGAACGTCCCCAGCAACCCGGAAACCGTCGCGATGCAGGCGCCGGCCAGCAGGGCACGCTGCATGAATCCGAATCCGAACAGCGTAACCAGGTCTTCCACGGCTCAGGTAACCAAACGCGGGTGCTCGTGCCCCAGGTGACCGTAAGCGGCCCGCAGGCAGTCGTCGGTGAGAACCTCGGCGGGCGTACCGAACCCATGCGTGCGTCGGTTGAGAACGAGCACCCGGTCGCTGTGATAGCGGGCGGCGGTGAGGTCGTGGGTGATCATCGCTATCGCGGCGGCGCTGTCCTCCTGGTAGCTCTCCAGGAGATCGTAGAGGTCGTGCTCGCCCAGGAAGTCGACGCCTGTCGCCGGTTCGTCGAGCAGCACGACGTCCGGACGCCGGATCAACGCACGGGCCAGGTAGACGCGCTGCAGTTCTCCGCCGGACAAGCCGGCAAGGGGCCTGCCGAGCAGGTGTCCGGCGCCGACCCCGGCGAGGGCCCGGTGCGCGAGTTCGCGCTCGCCGACACTCACCAGCGCCGGCCAGCGCATACGTGCGCCGGATACCACCAGCTCGAGCGCCGTGGCCGGAAAGGAACGATCGAAGGTCTTCAGTTGCGGAACATAGCCGATTCGGCGTGGGTCGACACCGGCGTTCTTGCCCAGGATGGCGGCGTGGCCGCGCAACGGACGCACCAGGCCCAACACCACGCGGATCAAGGTGCTCTTGCCGGCACCGTTCGGCCCCACGATCGCCAGCGTCTGTCCACGGTCCAGATCGAAACCGACATCCTCCAAGGCCATGACCGCGCCGAAGCGCACGCTTACACGGTGCACGTGAAGAGCAGGCGCCTCGCTTGCGGCGCCAGCAGGCGATGCTGTCGTTCGGCTCACTTCCGCCACGACATCAGGGCGTCCGCGATCACGCCGGCATTCCTTCTCATCAGGTCCTGGTAACGCTCGCCCGTTGCGCCGAGGGGATCCAGCGAGTACAGCTCGACCCCCGCTTCGTCGGCCAGCACACGAGCCGGGCGGTCGTTCAAACCGGTCTCTGTGAAGATCGCCGGCGCCCCGCTCTCCCTGATGATCCCGATCGCTGTCGCGAGGTACCTCGGGCTCGGCTCCCTGCCCGGAAACGGCTCGATCTCCAGCAGCAGGTCGAGGTCGTAGCGTCGTGCGAAGTGGGGCCAGGCGTCATGGAACGGGATGAACGGTGCACCCGCCAGCGGCGCAAGTGTCTGGCGCAACTCGCGGTCGAGTTCTGTCAGTTCGTCTCGAAGCGCTCCTGCGCGCATACGATAAAAGCTGTCGTTCGTCGGATCGAGTTCGGCCAGCTTGTCGCCGAGCGACAACACCACCGTGCCGAGCAGGACCGGGTCGAGCCAGATGTGGGGATTGTGCCCCGCGTGAGCGTGCGCTCCGCTCTTCGCGTCGCCGAGCACGGCACTCTCGCTGGAGTCCTCCCCTGGCTCGTGATCATCGTCGAGACCGATGGCTTCGAGTTCCTCGTCGAGTAGCTCGAGCGCTTCCACCACCGGCACCCGTGCGTTCGCCGCCGCGACGAGATCGTGCAACCACTCGTCCAGCGAGCCGTTCAAGACCACCAGGTCGGCGCCTGCGAGGGTGGCCGCCATCCGAGGAGTGGGTTCGAACGTATGCGGAGAAGCACCGGGCGGGAGCATCACCAGCACATCGGCGCGACCGTCGACTATCTGCTCGACCAGGTTGCCGTACGGTGCCAGCGACGCCACCACGGTCAACCTGGCGTGGGAAAGTCCGCCGACGAGGAGCAGGAGAGTGGCGACGGTCAGACGGATTGCAGGCATTTCTCTCCTCGGCCGCGCCTCCCCTGCTGTGGCGTCATGGTAGCGGTTCCGCCGAGGCGCTCAGGGTTACGGGCCTGTCCACACTATGCTGCCGGTAGGCTCGCGCTTCCGCTAGCCGCCGGTACTACTGTGTGAGAGGCGCGCCGAAAGCGCGCCTCTCACATCCGCTACTAGGTCTACAGGTGGGCGGACTACTTGTTGGGGTTGACGAGCATCGTGGGATCGAGGTTGCGCAGTGCCTTGGCGCTTATCCATACCCGCTGCGGCTTGCCCTCGACCCAGATGGTCCGTTTCTGGAGGTTCGGCTTGATAGTGCGCCTGTGGACTCCAACCTGTTTGAGGCCCACCCCGCCCTTCTTCTTTGCGGAACCCTTGCGCTTGCTGGTCTTCTGCATTCGTGTTCTCTTGCCGGTGATCGCGCACACTCTCGGCATCGTTTCCTCCTTGACGTGGGCCACCGCGCGGCGCGGCTCCCAACCAAAACGTTTGAGTTTAGCACGGCTCGGCCTCGAACTCCAAACTACCGCGGTCGTTCGGCCAGGCAAAACCAGCCCGGCCCTTTGGTGGACCCGAGGGGTGCGGCTGGACCCCGCCAGGGAGCCGGCTTTCGAGCGAGCCGGCGAACCGTGCAATGATTGCGGCATGACCAGGACCGAGCTCGCGTCCGCAATTTACAACGCCTCGCACCTGCGAGGAGAGTTCGAGCTGCGCTCCGGCGCCCGCGCGACCGAATACTTCGACAAGTACCGATTCGAACGAGATCCTGGATTGCTGAGAACTATCGTGGAGTCCCTGGCGCCCCTCGTTCCCACTGGAACGGACGGGATCGCCGGCTTGGAGTTGGGCGGCGTGCCTCTGGCCACGCTGTTGTCGCAAGCCACCGACCTGTCCCTGTTCTCGATACGCAAGAAGGCCAAGGAGTACGGGACTCGTCGCCTGGCCGAAGGCGGGGACGTGCACGGCCTGCGCCTGCTACTGGTGGAGGACGTGGTCACGTCCGGTGGCCAGGTGGTGAGCTCCAGCCGGGACCTGAGGGAACTTGGCGCCCATGTCCAGGCGGCCCTCTGCGTGATCGACCGTGAGGCCGGCGGACCGGAGGCCCTGTCACAGGTCGGCATCGATCTTCGGCCGCTTTTCACTATGTCGGAGTTGCAGCGGGCGGCCGGTCGGGACTGAACACACGGTGGCCACAGCCACCTTTGTAAGCAAGGTTTTACTCGTTTGGCAAGGCACTCGTTAGGCTGGAGCCCAGGGGCGCCGTGCCGGGTGATCTGCATGCCTGCACGACGGACGAGTAACTGGGCACGATCAAGGGGGGAACATGGCGACGGACAGCAACAGGCCATCCGCAACGAGCGAGGGGACCTCAACGGGGCAAGCGGCCAAGGAGGTCGCCCACGAGGCCGGAAGTACCGCCAAGGAACTCGGTCGCGAGGCGATGGACCAGGCAAGATCGACGGCCGGTTACGTGCGTGAACAGGCGCGCACCTCGGTCGAGGAGAGCAAGAACCAGATGGCCCAACAGGTTGGCGGACTGGCCAAGGCGTTCCATCGCGGAAGCGAAGAGCTGAAGAACGACCAACTCGGACGTCTGGCGGAGCAGAGCGAGTGGCTGGCCGGGCGAATCGAGGAGCTGGAGCGGTACCTCCAGGAGCGGGACACCAGCGAACTGCTCGACGACATTCGCGGCGTTGCCCGAGCGCAACCCGGCTGGTTCCTGGGCGGGTTGTTTGCCGCCGGAGTGATGAGCGCCCGCTTCCTGCACAGCAGCGAATCGAGCGCCAGCCAGCGCACCCGCCAAGGCAGCTCATATGGCGGAGGCATGGACCAGACGAGCCGGGCAACGGACACCACCAGGCTATGACCGACGATCGGCAGCAAGCGGCCGGTACGGGCAAGCGGAGTTCGGCTGAGATCCGCTCGCAAATCGTGGCGACAAGGGCACGGCTGGCCTCGGACATAGATGCCGCGCGCATGAAGCTGAGCCGGCGTGGCCTCGAACACGAAGCGATGAGCGCCATTCGCGGCGTTCGCCACGAGGCGAGCGGCGCGATGTCCGGCTTCAGCACGTCGACGGATCGGCAGATGAGCCAACTGAGCCACCTGGCGGTGGATACCGTGAAGCGCTATCCCTTGGTGACCACTCTCGTGGGCATCGGTCTCGCCTTGCTTGCTTTCAGCAACGGCCGACGCGCCGGACCCCACGTCGACAGCACCATGGACAGCGAGGCGCCGTTCGTCAGGCCCACGGCCCGAACCGACCTGCCACCGACCGACACCGGCGCGCAGCGCTGAAACCCGGAGCAAAGGGGAAACTGTGGACACACACGGCAGACACGACGCATTCGAACGTTCGTTGGGCGACGTCCTGTCGGACCTCTTTCGCGACGGTTCCGACCTGATACGCCAGGAAATCGATCTCGCCAAGACGGAGATGCGGGAAAACGTTTCGCGCATCGCCCGCGACGGCGTCGGAATAGCCATCGGTGGAGCGCTCGCGTTCGTTGGCCTCCTCGCCCTCGTCGCGGCGGCCATTCTGGGACTAGCCGAAGTGATGCCGGCCTGGGCGGCAGCGCTCGTTGTAGGTGCCGCTCTGGCGCTGATCGGGTTGGTTATGGTGATGGCGAATTTGCGGGCGATGCGAGAGACCGGCCTGACACCGCGAAAGACGATGGAAACGATTCGTGAAGACGCACGCATGGTGAAGGAGAAGTTCGCATGAGTGACTGGGACCGCTACGGCAAGGAAAGCGACGCTCGAGAGGCTGTATACGAGTCGGACTACTACGGAACCGAGTCGGATTCCGGGCTGCGGAGCCGTGCCCGTCACGGCATGGAGCAGATGGGTCACTCCGCGCAGGAGGTTGGCGGAAAGGCCCGCCGCGGATTCGACCATTACTTCCATCGCCATCCGCTGATCGTGGGGGCAGGTGCGCTCGCGGTGGGATTCGCCGTAGGCATGATGCTTCCGAGCACTCGCCAGGAGAACCGCTGGCTGGGCGAGGCGTCCGACCGGATGAAGGAACGCACCCGCGAAGCAGCCGGCAAGGTGGGCGACGTGGCCAAGGCGTCGTTCGATGAGGCGCGGGACACCGCCAAGAGTGAAATGGAGCAGCGGCACATGGACCCGCAGAGTTTGCGGGAAGGCGTCCACGAAGTGGCCCACGAAGCCCGCGAAGTGGCTGAGAAGACCGCCCAGGAGGCGCGCCGGGCCGCCGAAGAGGAAGCCGAACGCAACAAACTGCGTTGAAGGGGACAATCGTGGGCCTGCAGCCCAGTTGGCCAGCCGCTCAGTCGTGGCTGCTGGCCTCTCCCCCGGCCGCCATGCCCTCAGGCGTGCCGGCCTTCCTGCCCCCCTTGCGGCGCCGGGTTTCTACCTGGGTGAATTCGGCGCCGAACAGCAGGATCTGCGCCGAGAAGTAGATCCACAGGAGCAGCACCACGAGAGAACCGGCTGCCCCGTATGCCGAGTTGGCGCCGGAGGTTCCCAGGTAGATGCCTATCAGGACCTCCCCTATCTTGAAGAGGATCGCAGTGAGGAGCGCCCCTCGCCACACGTCGCGCCACTGCAGTTCGACATCCGGCAGCACCTTGAAGATTCCGGCGAAAACGACAGCCACTAGCGCCAGCGTGAGAAGCAGATTCAGTAGATACCAGAGCCACGCACCACCCGGCAGAACGCCGGCGAAGTTCGACACGACCACGTTCAGGGCGGCCTGCAAGATGAATGACAGAAGCAGCAGGAAACCTAGCAGCAGCACCATACCGAGACCTCGCAGCCGCATTACGAGCAGGTGCCGTATGCCACCGGTGCGATCAGCCGGTACATCCCAGATTTCGTTCATCGCCATCTGCAGTTGAGCGAAAACGGTGGTCGCTCCCAGCAACAAGGTGGCGATTCCGATAAAGGTGGCAAGTACGCCTGCGCCCGTTTCAGCCGTGCGTTCGATCATCGTCTCGATCAGCCCGGCGCTGTCGGCCCCAACGCGCAGCTCGAGTTGAGCTACGAGCTGCTGGCGCGCATCTTCGGTGCCATAAACGAGTCCGATGACGCCGATGACGATGATCAGGAGGGGCGCCAATGAGAAGACGGTGTAGTACGCCAACGCGGCCGCAAGCCTGGGGATCTTGTGTTGGCCGAACTGAAGCGCGCTGTTCTTGAGGTCGAGCCAGAACTGTTTCAACGTTCCCTCCCAGATGACAGGGTCGTCGGGAAGGTCGAGGGTTACAAGGGTGGGGCATACAGCATCCCGATCCGGACTCCCAGCGGAAACAGGGGCAGACGCCGAGGCGTTCGCAGCCGAGAGGGCGATCGCGAGCCCACGTCGGCGGCACAATTGGGCAGAGCCGTTAGAGTAGGGCATGAACGAGGACACGATTTTCGGCAAGATAGTGCGTGGCGACGTACCGGCGGACATCCTCTACAAGGACGACCTGGTAACTGCCTTTCGCGACATCGGCCCTCAGGCGCCGACACACATACTCATCGTCCCCAACGAACCGGTCGCCACGGTAGACGACGTGCAGGAGAAAGACGAGCCGGCCTTGGGGCGCATGTTCACGGTCGCCCGCAGGCTGGCGAAGAGCGAGGGGCTGGAACGGGGTTACCGGCTCATCGTCAACTGCAACGAGCACGCCAACCAGGAGGTCTTCCACCTCCACATGCATCTTCTGGGCGGCAGGCCGCTCGGTCCGATGCTTGCTCGGGGATAATAGCGGCAACGACACCGGCGCCGTCTTGCCGGGTTGCTAGACTCCACAGCATGGGAGCCAAGCGATGCCCGAGCTGATCGCGGCTACGTTGCGGCTCAGCGGCGAACACTACCTCGAACTCGCCGGCATCGAACTTCGCGTGGTGATGTCGGTGGTGTATCTCGCCGGCCTGTCGGCCGCCCTGGGACAGAGCCTGGTGCTGTTCGCCAGCAGGGTACGTCCACATCGATTCCTTGCAAGCCTGCTACTCTCCGCCGTCATATTCGTGATCGGCCTGCTCCTTTGGAGCCTGTCGATCTGGTTCGTCGGTCGCTACGGTTACTCGCGCGAAGTTCCCTACGCGATCGTGTTGCGAGCCATGGCGCTGGCGTTCAGCCCGTACCTGTTCAGCTTTTTCGTGCTGACTCCCTATTTCGGCTCGTTCCTGTGGATGGCGCTCTCCATCTGGACGCTCCTCGCCCTGGTGATCGCGACCGGAGTTGTGCTCGATCTGACCCTGTGGCAGGCGCTGCTGTGCAACGCCGGGGGTTGGCTGCTGCTGCAACTCCTGGGGCGAACCATCGGCAAACCCGTGCTGCTGTTGTCCGGAGCTATGCGCAGATGGGTGGCGGGCACCAGCCTGGTTCGACTGAAGGAAATGAGAGCCGAACGGCGCGAGGAGACCTGAGGTGGGCTTCGACGTCTGGAACCTCATTGCAATCGCCGGAATCGCCCTCCTGGTGGGTGGACTGTTGTCTCCGCTGGAGACCCTCGGTTGGTGGGCGGGCTGGTTCGGCCGCGGAGGCAGCGAGCTCGCCCTGGCTGAACAGACGAGGCCGGAGGGTGCCGACGAACAACGTCACTTCCTGGTGTTCCTGACGGGCGTTCACAGCGTATCGGGACAGACGTTCGCGCGCCGCGAGCAGAACCTCCTTAGGGAGCTACGGACGAGACTACCGGACAGCGCCGTTGTGGAAGTCTTTCCCTATTCGGTAACCAACCGGGCCCTTACCGGACAGCGGGTGTTCGGTTGGTTCTGGCGCTGGGCACTGTCGATGAAGCTCAGCCGGCGGACGCTGGCCGGCATTGCCGGAATGGTGATCAACCTGCGTAACCTGTGGCAGGTGGCAGTTTCGGCCGATCGTCGCTACGGCCCCCTCTACAACCAGGGTTCAGCGGAGCTGATTGTCGGAGCGCTCGTAGCCTCCGGTTACCGGATCGGCAGCGGAATGCCGGTCACTCTGATCGGTTACAGCGGCGGGGGCCAGGTAGCGGTCGGCGCCGCCGGTCACCTCTCGGAGATGCTGGCCTGTTCGATCCGGGTAATCTCTATCGGCGGAGTGATGAGTTCGGACCCAGGCCTGCACGGCGTGCACCGTCTCTATCACCTTGCCGGCAGAGGTGACATGGTCCAGCGACTCTCATTGCTTTTCTTTCCGGGACGGTGGCGCTTGGTCACCTACTCCGCCTGGAACCAGGCGCTGGCGGCCGGGCGGATACGACATGTGGATCTGGGTCCGATGAACCATACGGGGGCTGGCGGCTACCTCGACTCGGCGAGCTTTCTCGACGACTCGCGCAGTTATCTGCAGGCAACGGTGGACGAGATCGCTCGCATCGTGGACGAAGCGGAAGTGGAAGCCGCCCAGGAAACCGCGGCCGCGTCAACGATGCTCACCCCAGACTCGTCGCAACACCCCGCAAACCTCGCCCAGGGTCGCCCGTGACCGCAGAGCTGCGTGAACCGGCGGGAACAGGTTGTCGCCCCCTTCGGCGGTTGCTCGCAACTCCTCCAGAGCCGCTGACACGGCGACCCCGTCGCGCTTCCGCCGATATTCGACGATCTCCTCACAGCGGCGCCGCTGCACTGTAGGGTCGATCTCCTGCACCGGGACGATCGACTCCTTGTCGTCGAGGCGGAAGGCGTTTACCCCCACCACCGTGCGCTCTCCCGACTCCACCTCGCGCTGGAAGCGGTAAGCCGCCTCCTCGATCTCCTGTTGAATGAAACCGGCCTCGACGGCCGCGACACTGCCCCCGAGGTCCTCGATCTGTTGCAGCAGCCGCCCGGCTTCTGTCTCCAGCTCATCGGTCAGGTGTTCGACGTAGAACGATCCGGCCAGCGGGTCGACCGCTTCGGCCACTCCCGTCTCATGAGCAAGTATCTGCTGGGTACGCAATGCGGTTCGTGCAGACTCCGAGGTCGGCAGGCCGAGCGCTTCGTCCTTGGCATTGGTATGCAGGCTCTGCGTTCCGCCCAGTACCGCCGCCAGCGCCTGGTAGGCGGTTCGCACCACGTTGTTGTCGACCTGTTGCGCGGTTAGAGTCGAGCCGCCCGTTTGCGTATGAAAGCGCATCATCATCGCCTTCTGGTCACGTGCTCCGAACTCGTCGCGAGTCAACCGGGCCCACATGCGCCGGGCCGCGCGAAACTTCGCTGCCTCCTCGAGAATCCGTCCATGGCAGGCGAAGAAGAACGACAGCCGGGGTGCGAAGCGGTCCAGCTCCATTCCCGCTTCGAGTGCCGCCCGCACGTACGCTTTGGCATTGGCCAGCGTGAAGGCGATCTCCTGGGCGGCCGTCGAGCCGGCCTCGCGTATGTGATAGCCGGAGATCGATATGGTGTTCCAGTTGGGTACGTGTTCGGCGCAGAAGGCGAAGGTGTCGGTCACCAGCCGCATCGAGGGCCGGACCGGATAGATGTAGGTACCGCGGGCGATGTACTCCTTGAGGATGTCGTTCTGCACGGTTCCGCCGAGCTTGTCGAACGGCACGCCCTGCTCCTCTGCGACCAGCAGGTAGAGCGCCAGCAGCATCATCGCCGGCGCGTTTATGGTCATCGAGGTGGTTACCTCGGCCAGGGGAATCTGGTCGAACAAGCGTCTCATGTCGTCGACGCTGGCGATCGAGACTCCGACCCGCCCCACCTCACCTGCCGAGAGGCGATCGTCGGGATCGAGTCCGAGCTGGGTGGGCAAGTCGAACGCAACCGACAACCCGGTAACGCCCTGGGAGATGAGGAAGCGGTAACGCTCGTTCGACTCCGCGGCCGAGCCGAATCCGGCGTACTGACGCATGGTCCACAGACGGCCGTCGCTGTACATTCGCGGATAGACGCCCCGGGTGAACGGAAACTCGCCGGGCCGGCCCAGGCGCTCGTCGAGACCGCGCGGCGGGCCGTCGTAGATGGGCTCCATATCGCGATTATAGTTCGTGCCCAACGCGGCCGGATGTCGGAGGCGGTGAATTTCGGGTCATCACGCCCGGCGTGGTGGGTAAGAAGCGTTTGACACTCCCCTTTGCTAAAGCGGGGGGATTCTTGCTTCAACCGCAACCGCCTC
>JBBDRK010000036.1:0-24471 GCA_040905465.1 Trueperaceae bacterium
GCGCACCAGCCCGTAGCTACCGAGCTTCAGGAGCACCCCCGCCAGCACCACGCTGAAAAGGCACTCCGCTCGTAGTCAACTTCTGGGCCTCCTGGTGCATACCCGCCTGCTGGAACGAGGCGCCGCGGCTGGAGGCGGCCTGGCAGAAGTACCAGGGGCAGGTACTGATGATAGGCGTGAACTTCCAGGACGAACTCGAAGACGCCGAGGAGTTCCTGGATCGCTTCGGCAAGAGCTACCCGAGCGTCAGGGACAATCGTGGATCAGTCGGAATCGAGTGGGGGGTGTTCGGCGTACCCGAGACCTACTTCATTCGGGCAGACGGAACCCTGAGCTACAGGCACAACGGCGAGATCAGCGCCGAATCTCTGGAAACGCAGATAAGGGCCATCCTCGAATAAAGGTGCCTCATAGTATTGGCCGACACTCTATCCTCGTCATTGCCCTCATGATGCTCCTTGCCGCCTCATAACTATTCCTCTCCAGTGTTCAATTTCGCGTCGACCGGTTGGGTTGTCGACAGACCTGCGGCGGCACCGTTACCTCTACCAGCCAGCCGCTCCCAGAGCTTCATGACCCGTCGTCAACTGTCGTCTGCCTCCGTCACTTCACCCGTCACGCCGTCCACCAGAACTGTTCCCTGGGCATTACCTTGCCGATATTCGACTTTGACATTGCCGTCGTCAACCGTTACTCCGACGATCTCGACCGGCGTGACCTCGTCTCCCGACCGGCCGACGACGAAGGCTCTGGCGAGGGCTTCTATCGTCCGCGCGTCAAAAGCGCCGGGAGGCCGATCGCCAACCATCATTCCGGGCGTCCCCATGCCGCCCATGCCATTCATTCCCATGCCCTCATGATCATGAGGGCCTTCCTCTGCGTGCATCCGCTCCATCAGGCTCATGCAGTGCATCATCATCTGCATCATGCCTTGGTGCCCGCCCATTGCGCCCTGCATCGAACCCTGCCCCATCGGCATCCCATTCATGCCGGCCGGGGCTTCCGGCTCCGGATCGTCCATCGGGCCATCCTGAGCCAAGGCAGAACTAACTGCCAAGACGGTAAGCGCGATAGTCAGTGCTTTTCCGACTCCAAGATTCATGGCGATTCCCTTCAGGTACTGTCATGCTCGGAATAGACTCCGGGCGTGCCTATCGAGTGAGCTTAGGCAAACAATGTTTAGCCAGGATAAAGACGCACCGGGTCGTTGACAGGAATTTGCGTGGTACTGCCCGCTACGAGCGGCAGCGTGAACCAGAAGACGCTCCCTACACCTACGTCGCTGGACGCCCCTATCTGGCCCCCCTGCCGCTCTACGTAATGCTTTGCGATGGTAAGACCGATGCCGCTCCCTTGCTTGGCTACGTGGGTACGAGCCTTATCGGCACGATAGAAGCGAGTGAACAGATGCGGGAGGTCATGCTCGCGGACTCCCTCTCCAGTGTCCCGAACCTCGAACCTCACGGAGTCGTGCTCTTCCTCGGCCGACACCGTCACTTCACCCCCGGACGGGGTGTGCATGAGGGCATTATCCAGCAGGTTCGCAAGCACTTGGGCCGTACGCTGCGGGTCGGCCACAATGACAGACCTCATCTGAGGGTCCACAACCTTGAGTGCAACCCCGTTCTCTGAGTAAGCCGGTAGAAAGGTTGCATCCGCCTGTTCGAGCAACTCCGAGACGAGCAGCTTGCGAGGCTCGAGCTCCTCCTGGCCCGTCTCCACTCTCGACAGAAGCGAGAGATCGGCAATCAGCCTCTCGAGCCTGCCGAGTTGCCGTTCGCAAGCCTCGAGGGTGTCTCCGTTCGCCTCGAACAGGCCGTCCCGCAGGCCAGCAACGTACCCCTTCAGGCTAGTGAGCGGGGTCTTGAGCTCGTGCGCGACGTTGGAGAGGAGTTCGACCCGCCGCGCCTCGGTCTGCTCCAACGACTCCGCCATCTCGTTGAACGCCGCCGCCAGGTCGCCGATCTCGCCGGGCGCCTGCACATCGAGCCTCTCACGATACTGCCCGGCGGAGATGCGCCGGCTCGCCCGCTGCATCTTCCGCAAGGGAGCGACGATCCGCTGGGTCACAAAGAAACCTACAGAACCCGCCACCAGAGCAGACACCGCCAGCCCCCATAGCATCGTGCTCTGCGAGGCTTGCCGGTAGGCGGCATCGATGTCCGCCGACATCGCTTCCATCATCGGGCTCATATGGCGCATCTGCTGGATCATCCCGCCCAGGTGCCGGTCGAGGAAGAACGTCGCGAAAGCCTCGCCCACCCAGTAGAGGGTGGTGCAGACCACGAGGATCACCAGCAGGTAGGAGGCCAGCAAGCGCCAATACAAGCCCGGGTTACCGGTAGTCCTCATAAGGTCTCCTCACTGAACCTGTACCCGACGCCGCGCACCGTCTCGATCAGCGACCGCCCGTTGCCGCCTTCCAGCTTTTGCCTCAACTTGAAGATGTGCACGTCCACGACCCTGTCCACTCCCACGAAGTCTCGCCCCCACACGCGGTCCAGAAGTTCGTTTCGGCGAAACACCCGCCCCGGATGCAAAGCCAGGATTCGCAAAAGCTCGAATTCCAGGGGGGTCAGAGGGATATTCTGGCCTGCCACCACTGCCTTCTGTTTCTGCAGGTCGAGGCACAGGTCGCCGGCCTGCACCGTTTCGTCGTCTTGCTCTATGCCGCTGCGGCGTAACACAGCCTGAACCCGAGCCACCAGTTCCGGCGGATGGAACGGCTTGGGAACGTAGTCGTCGACGCCCGAGCGGAAGCCTTCAATGCGGTCCTCGTGTTCTCCACGAGCGCTCAGCATGATCACTGGAGTCGCCAGGGAACCACGTAGCCGGCCCAACAGCTCGATGCCATCCAGGCCGGGCAGCATCCAATCGAGGACGATGAGCCCCGGGGGGTCGACGAGTGCCTTCTGGAGACCGTCGAGTCCGTCATGCGCAAGATCGACCGAATATCCTTCGTGTTCCAGATAAGCCCTTACCACTCGCGCAATGTCCACGTCATCCTCGATGACCAAGATGCGTTGCCTCGTCACGACCCCATCCTAGGTGAAGACCAGATGACTTGTGCGCCCAAGGCAACACTCACTCCGCCAACTAATAGCAGGCTCGTATGAAGCTCCGGTAAAGGTCGTTGCGAGCAGTCGGGGGAGTGATCACCGTAGGCAACGGAAGTTTTCCGAGGTGCCTCAGCTACACGCTCCGCCTGCTCCGGGCCAGCCTTTACGCTCGCTTAACGGAGCGGCTTTACGCTGTCGGGCGGCCTGGCCGATTTCTTACGGTCTAATTAGGGGCAACGGGTCGGACGTCTTTCGAGAGCGGTGGTAGCAATGATCATGAAAACGGGATGGCTTCGGGCGCTCTTGGCGATCGGCGTACTTGCGCTGATCGCGATAGCGGCGGTGACGGCATATACCGTGGCGGGCCGCGACAGGCTCAAGCTCAACGGCACCGCCATAGATAATCCCCCAGGGGTCCAAGACGTTACGCTTTTGGGCACCGACGGTGAGACCGTCCAGCTCGGCAGGTGGGAGGGCGATCTCCTCCTGGTCTTCTTCGGATACGCCCACTGTCCCGATGTATGCCCGCTCACCATGGCCCGCCTGGCCCGCACCTACGAGGAGCTCGGAGAACCCGAGGATCTGCAGGTCCTCATGGTCACAGTCGACCCCGACAGGGACACCCCGGAGCAGCTCGAGAAGTACGTCCAGCGCTTCCACCCCGACTTCGTCGGGCTCACGGGCACACCCGCGATGATTGCCGACGCATCCGCCCGCTTCTATGTCGCTTCCATAGGGGCGGACACGAATCCCGGCGGAAGCGTATCCCACTCGAGTCACGTGACGCTCGTAGACCGTGAAGGGCGAATGCGGCTCATCTACAACCAGGACAAGATCGGCGACCTGCTCAAAGAAGACCTCGGCACCCTGTTGGCACAGCAGCAAGGCACCCGGCAGCAATATCTTCCCGGTACGCCTTATGCTCGTGTTCACATGCCGTGACTAAACCTGGTAGGCGCGGCAGCGAGAAAGCCGCGATCGTCTCTCTGCTCTTGGTCTTGCCCTTCCTCCAGTCGGCACTCGCCCACGGACCTCGAATCGAAGTGTCGAAGTTATGGGTCGTGACGACGGAGGAGGGAAAGTTTCTGGAGATGAGCCTCGATCCACCGGAAGAAGGCGCCGAACAGTTTGCGTTGATCGCCGTGTCGACCCCCTTTGGGCCTGCCGAGCTGGAGCAAAGGACGGTCGATTCTTATCAGCCGGTAGAGCGTATCCCGGCCGTACATGGGGCAGAACTGAGCGCCGAAACCCCATTCCGAGTTCGCCTGGCGACACCACTAGCCGTCAACGGATTACTCCCGGTGACCCTCCTGTTCAATGGAGGAGTGCTGCTGAGGGAAGAGATAATGACCGAGCCGACGACGAGCAGTAGTGTTGGACCGTGGGCGAGGGGAGCGGCCATAGCTGGCCTGCTGGCCATCATGCTTATAGCTGGGGCCTGGCGAGTACGGCGTGGCAAAGGCCGCCGCTTGAACGTCTTCCACTAAAGCAGGTCCCTCTTCAATCGCTCGAACTCCTCCCTGCCTATCTCGCCTCTTGCGTAGCGTGCCCGAGCAGCCTCGAGCGCCTCGTCGGAGCGGGTCTGGACCGCTCCGCCGGCTCCGCGGGGCCCGGTCGACTGACCGAACCGGTACGCCAGGTAGCCCACGATCACGAACAGGAGGATGACGAGCAGAAGTCCCAATCCCATCATCCCCAGGCCTCCCGCGCATCCCATCACTCCGTCGCCCATCACTCGATCACGACCTTCTTTCCCGGCTGGGCCGACCGGACCAGACCCATGCTAGTGCCGATTTGCCCGGCATCAACAAGTGCCCGCTCACGATGCACCGATGCCCGACGCGCCGGACATCCAGTACCGAAACGCCGGCGGCAGAACGGCGCGTTTCCATTGACCGCTCCCGCTCCGGACCGTCACTCCTGCCAACTCCCGCCACCGTCATCGCTGCGATAGACCTGACCGTTCTGGGCCACAGCTACCAGCGTCCGCTCGTCGTTGGCGGCACTGGCCACCAGTGCCATGGGAGCGTTCGGACCTAGCGCTTCCCAGCTCGCCCCCCGATCGGCCGAGCGGTACACGCCGCCTACGCCGGTCAGGTAGAGGTTTCCGCTCTCCGGGTGCACGTAGATCCCCGACATGCTCGGCTCGGCAACTCCACCGATCCTCCGCCAGGTTTCGCCCCCGTCGTCGGAGCGGATCGGCCCCTGGCTCATCGATAGCGCGTAGACGACGGGCGGTTCGCCCGGGCCGGCGGCCAGCGTCATGGCGTCCGCGGTCGCGGACGTCTTGAACTCCCAAAACTTCCCTTCGTCTCGTGAAAGATGGAGGCCCCGACCGGCGACGTTGGCGTAGAGGTCGCCACTGTCCGGCGCGACCGAGAACCCATGGATATCCGTACTCGGAAGGTTGCCGAACCCGGGCTCCTGCCACGTCTTGCCGCCGTCGGTGCTCTTCAGGAACAGGCCATGCCCGGCCTGATAGATAGTGTCCGGATCCGCAGTACCTGCGGCGATAGCCATCGCGTCACCGGTGCCGCTTGGTGCTGTCCAGGTCATGCCGCCATCGCTGCTCACCTGGATTCCGCCGTGCTGCCCGTAGATGATCCCGCCGTCGACCGCGATGTGCAGCGAATGGAGGTCGCCGCCCAGGCGGCCGAGCTCGCCGTCTCCGCGACCGAGCCCCCACCAGGCGGAAAGGCCGGCGACGCTCACGAGGATGAGACCCATGAAAAGGCGCGGCCCGGTGGGCCGTGAACCGGCGCGCGGCTGGTGGCGTTTCCGGATGGCACTCATCCGTGTGTCTCGGTCAGCGGAAAAGGGCCCTGCAACAGCTCTCCATCGTCGGCATCTTTCATCTGGTCTCCCATGGCCGGTCGTGTTCAGCCGGCGTCGTCGTTTCTTCTAATCGCGTCCTCTTCCGGAGCCGCGGCTGGTGCGGCACGCACATTCGGCCTGGTAGCGCTGAGGCGCGCCGGGTCAGCTCGGTGCCGGAGACACGCCGGACATGCTAGAGCGACCGTGTAAAGCCCATATTAAGGGCGGCCGATCCGCCCTTCGGCGGCTACTGCAGCCTGATCCTGGGATTCAGATAGGCGTAGAGCAGGTCGGCCGCCAGGTTGGCCAGTGCGAAGCCGAGCACCGCCACCAGCGTGATCGCCTGCAGCAGCGGCAGATCGCGCCGGTCGATCGCGAAGGTCAGGAGACTGCCCAGGCCCGGATAGTTGAACACGTTCTCGACCACGATCAGGCCGCTGATGAGCCAACCGAAGCTGATGGCAACCACCGTGATCGTGGGCAGCAGGGCATTGCCCAGCACATGCCGGTAGGTCACCTGACGCCGCGGTATCCCCTTGAGGGCGGCCGTCCTGACGTACGGCTTCTGCAACTCCTCGAGCACGCTGGCGCGAGTTAGCCGGGCGATATAGGCCAGCAGCACCAGGGTCGCGGTAATGGCGGGCAGCACCAGCATCGGCAGGGCTTCGATGAACCCTGCGTCCGGGCGGATCGAGGAATTGGCCGGCAGGATGTGGAGCTCGAACGCCAGCAGCTGGATGAGCACCAGCCCGGTGACGAACTCGGGCAACCCGACAACCGACAAGGAGGCGATGCTGATCAGGTTGTCCAGAGGCCGATTCTCGTTGAGCGCGGCGACGACACCGAGCACCACCGCGCTGGGCACCGCTATCGCCAAGGTGAGGCCCGCCAGCATCAGCGAGTTGCCGAGGCGCTCGAGCACCAGTGGACGGATTGCCTGCCCGGTGCTGAACGATGTCCCCCACTCCCCCACCAGGAAGTTTCCCAGCCAGCTCAGGTACTGTATCGGCAACGGCCGATCGAGGCCCAGTTGGCGCCGCAGACCCGCCAGCGCGGCCTCACTCGCCTCCCTGCCGAGGACGATGCGGGCTACGTCTCCAGGCAGCAGTTGAGTGATTACGAATATCGTGAGCGAGGTCAGCAGCAGGGTGAGGAGCAGGAAGCCGGAGCGCCTGAGGAGATAGCTAGTCATTCGCCTCCGGTCCCTCCCAAGGCGCCGCCGGCAGCGTGGCCGGCGACTGCGTAGCTTCGAGCTCGTCCAATGGAATGTGGCAGTAGATTCGCTTGCCCTCGCTGGTCTCCCGCCAGGGTGGCTCCTCGGAGACGCAGATGTCTCCCAGGAACCGGGGGCAGCGAGTGTGGAAGGGGCAGCCGCCGGGCCGGTCGACCGGGCTGGGCAGCTCACCGTCGAGGCGGATCCTGTCCTGCTTCGCCTGCGGGTCGAGCAGAGGCAGGGCCGACAGGAGAGCCTCGGTGTACGGATGGAAGGGCGGTTGCAACACGACGCTTGCCGGCGCGGTCTCCATCAGCTGGCCAAGGTAAACCACGGCGATGTCGTCGGCGAGGTAGGACACCACGGCCAAGTCGTGGGAGATGAACAGGTAGGCGGTCGCCCGCTCCTGCTGCAGTTGGCCCAGCAGGTTCAGGACGGCCGCTTGAACCGAGACGTCGAGCCCGGAAACCGACTCGTCGAACAGCAGCAGGTCGGGCGAGGCGGCGAACGCTCGGGCTATCGCGATACGTTGCTTCTCGCCACCGGAGAGCTCGTGCGGATAACGCTCCGCATAATCGGGGCTCAGCCGCACCGCCTGGAGCAGTTGGGCGAGGCGGGCATCGATCTCGGCCGGCGACACTCCCGCCAGGCGGGCCAACGGCCGGCGCAGGCTCCGGCCCACGGTCAGGTACGGGTTCAGCGCCTCGTCGGCGTTCTGGAACACCATCTGGAGTCGCCGCAGCACAGGCCGGTCCCGCGCGGAGAGTTGTCGCGCGAGGGGAACGTCGAGGAGGGTGACTTCGCCGGCCGAGGGCGGCGTCAGGCCGATTACACAGCGGGCTACCGTCGACTTGCCGCTTCCGCTCTCACCGACCAACCCCAGGGTGCGGAGGCGCCCGATGGCCAGGTCGACCCCCGCCACCGCGTGCACCTGGCGGCGTGACCGGCCAGCGAGCAGGTCGCCCAGGCTGCGCCGAAGGGGGTAGCGCTTCTCGAGGCCGGTAACGGTGAGGACGTGCTCGTCGCGCGCAGACGCAGGCTGCTGCTCGGCCGGCGCCGCGGCAGTCCCCTGTTGCCGGGGGTTCAACCGGCCGTCGGCGATCTCTCGCCAACGGTGGCATCGAACGCGGCGCGAACCGCCGACTTCTTCCAGCGGAGGCCGCTGCTCGCGGGTGAGCTCGGTCGCCACCGGGCAACGCGGGGCGAACACGCACCCGTCCGGCAACGAGTTCGCCTGGGGGATCTGACCGACGATCGGCCGCAACAGGTCATCCCTTCGGTTCTGGCCCAGCCGCGGCACGCTGTCGAGTAGGCCCCTGGTGTACGGGTGCAACGGCCGCTGGTAGATGTCGGAAACCGGCGCGTCCTCGACCAGTTCGCCGGCATAGAGCACCGCAACTCGGTCGCACAGCCTGGCGATCACGCCGAGGCTGTGCGAGACGTAGAGCACAGCGGTATCTCGCGCACGAACGAGGTCTCTCACCAGGTCGAGGATCGTCGCTTCGGTCGTGACGTCGAGGTTCGTCGTCGGCTCGTCAAGGATCAGCAACTCGGGGCTGCCTGCGAGCGCCGCGGCTATCATCACCCGCTGCTGCATCCCGCCGGAGAGCTGGTGGGGAAAGCTGCGAGCAACGCGCAGCCCGTCGGCCAGGCCGACGCTCGCCAGCAGCTCGAGCACCCGCTCTTCGCTGCGCGCGTCCCGCCGGTCGAACCCTTCCGCGATCTGCTGGCCGATTCTCAGGCGCGGGTTCAGCGACGCCAGGGGATCCTGCGGCACCAGCTTCACCGCCTCGCGCCAGGTCCGTCGGAGTTCGGGGTCGCTCATCGCCAGCAGGTTCACGCCGCCGAGCTCTATGCTGCCGCCGGTTATCCGGCCATCGGCTCCCAGGTAACGCATTGCCGCCAGCGCCAGGGTCGACTTGCCGCTCCCGCTCTCGCCGACAAGACCGTAGAACTGCCCCGTTTCTATGGTGAGGTCGATGTCGCGCAAGACGGTGCGCTGTCCGCTGCCGTTTCCGTAGGAGACGCTCAAGCCGGCGATCTTCAGGGCGGGCGCGGCCGTCACCTCAACCACCCTCCTGCAACACCGTCTTGAGCCCGTCCGCCATCAGGTTCACCGACACCACCAGCAGCGAGATCACGGCCGCCGGAAAGTACAGCGCCCAGGGCGTCAGGCCGACGAACGTGCGTGCTTCGCTAATCATCAGGCCCCAATCGGGATTGGGAGGCTGGACGCCGGCACCGAGAAAGCCGAGCGAGGCCACCAGGAAGATCGCGTAGGAGAAGCGCAGGGCCGACTCCACTGCCAGGGCGGGAAGCACCGCCGGCAGGATCTCCCGGAAGAGGATATACCCCAGGCTCTCGCCCTGCATCCTGGCGGCCGCAACGTACTCTCTGGTCTTTACCGCAACCACCACGCTGCGCACGACCCGGGCGACGATCGGCACGTAGGCGACGGCGATGACGATCAGGACGTTGGTTCGCGAGGGGCCGAAGGTGCCCAGCAACAACAGTGCGAACAGAAGGGCCGGCATCGCCAGTACGCTGTCGAACAGACGGAAGGCGATCTCCTCGACCAGTCCGCCCAGATAGGTGGCGAACAGGCCCACGACGGTGCCTACGAAGACCGCCAGCAAGGTCCCGAAGCCGGCCAGCATGAAAATGTCCCTGGTGCCCAGGACGACCCGGCTGAAGACGTCCCGACCCAAGTGGTCGCTGCCGAACGGGCGCTCCAGCGAGGGCGGGCGCCGCGCCTCGCTGAAGTCCTGCTCGTTCGCACCGTAAGGCGCCAGCAGCGGCCCTGCCAGCGCGACCAGCAGGAAGAGCAGGACCACGCTGGTACCGAAGGCGGCGCTTCTTCGTGAATAGAGGGTACGGAGAAAGCGCAACCTGCGGACGCCCCGCCCACGAGCGCCCCGGACCGAGGCGAGTGGCGCCGTCATGTGAAGCTCAGCGCGCCGTTATGGCTGCCAGATCGCTCCGCCCCGGGAAGGCCTTCAGTTGGAAGTTCGCGAAATCCTCTCCGATGGCCGCGAACTGCGGGAAGAAGTAAGGGATCATTATCGGACCGCGTTCAACCAGGATCCGCTGGATCTCCTGGTAAGCATCGACCCGCTCCTCCTCGTCGAGAGTGGAGCCGGCCAGGTGGATCAGGCGGTCGACCTCTTCGTCGCACCAGTGCGCCTCGTTCCATTCAGCATCGCAGGCCAGCATCACCTCGAGGTAGAACTGCGGGACCGGTCGCGAACCCCAGCCGGTGATGCCGAGGTCGACCTCGAGCCAGCCGCCGTCGCCGTAGTAGACGCTCTCCGGCTGCACCACCACGTTCACGTCGACGCCCGCCCGTGACCACTGGTCCTTGAGCACCACCGCCAGTGTCGGCCGGTCGCCGGTGTCGGGAGTGTGCAGCTCGAGTTGGAGTCCGTCCCCGTAGCCTGCTTCGGCGAGCAGCTCGCGCGCTCGCTCGACATCCGGTTGCGGAAGTTCCAGGTCGGCGTCGTGATAACGCTCGTAGAGCGGGCCGATCGGGCTGTGCTTGCCAGGCGCGGCCAGGCCGAGCGTGACCGCTTCGATGATCGCCTCGGTGTTGGTGGCCAGCTTGAGAGCCTGCTGTACGCGCGGATCGTTACCCGGCGGGCGGTCGGCGCGGAGGCGGATCAGGTCGAAGGCGTTTGTCGCCACCGAATGCGCCTCGATTCCCGGTTGGCCCTGCAGGGTCTGGAAGAGGGGCGTCGGCATGCGCAGCACCAGGTCGACCTGCCCGCCGCGAATGGCGTCGACCGCCGCGACCTGGTCCCGGAAGAAGATCAGCACCAACTGCTCGACCCCCGGCTTGCCGCTCATGAAATACTCGGGGTTGGCGGAGAGCGTCATGCGGGTACCGGTGCGGTAGTCCTCGACGCGAAATGGCCCGGTTCCGTTGAAATTGGCGCCGGCGTCTGTGGTGCCGGCCGAAAGTATCAGGGCATGATTGTCGCTGAGGTCGTACAGGAAGAATGGGTTCGGCTCGCTTAGGGTGAAGGTGACTTCGAACTCGCCCGACGCCTCGACAGCGCTGATGTTGGCGTAGAGGTCACTGGTCGGGAGATCGAGGTCAGGGTCCCGCAGGCGATCGAAAGTCCAGACCACGTCCTCAGCGGTCAGCGGCGTCCCGTCGTGAAAGGCGGCGTTGTCGACCAACTCGAAGGTGTAGCTGATCCCGTCCTCGGAAACAGTCCAGCCGGTTGCCAGCCGCGGTTGCACGTTGTTGTCGGCATCGATGTCGACCAGATAGTCGTAGATCGAGTTGAGAACGGCGATCTCGGAGTCGGCCGAGGCAAATGCGGGGTCGAGCTGCGCCGGCGGCTCCAGCGCCACTCGCAATGTGCCCTGCTGCGCCCACGCAAGCGAGGCGACGCAAAGAGAAACGACAGCCAGAACGACTGTCGGCATGGCTGCGCGGTGCAGGAACGTCATGCGGGAGGGGAGCGCCGGCGGGGCTTCCTGGCTGGCACGTGCATACGGCGTAGGCATTCCACTACCTCCTTGGGCTTCGCCAATCGAACATAACAGCCGTGCTCGAGGGTAGCAGTAAAGCGGGCGACGGGTCACCGATGGGCATACCCCATCTCGCCGGCTCGTACCGGTCGATGCAGCCAGTTCTCCGCCGGTGGCAGCGGACAGTCCCAGCGAGAGTCGTAGGCGCAGGATGGGTTATAGGCGTAGTTGAAGTCGATGATCAGGCGGCCAGCCTCGGCGCCGAGGTCCACTCCCTTGATCGTATCGAGCAGGTAGCGGCCGCCCCCATATGTCTCGGTCCCGTTGCTCGCGTCGCGAAAGGGCAGGAACAGGCCGCCGCCGTAGCCACCCAACCAGAAGAGCGAGAGTTCCGCCGGCTGCCCTTGCAGGCTGAAGCGTACCTTGGCGACTCGCTCGAGCATCACCGGTCCGTCGTCCTGGAGTCGAACCTCGAAGGCCTCTGCCGTCACGTCGGTATCTACCGGCAGGCAAAAGCGCAGGCCGGGGTCGTAGGGGAAGTAGGAGAGCCCGGCGAACTCGCCGCGCTGGGCTCGGTTCAGCGGCGATTGCGGGTGGCTGGCGAAGAGTTCGTTGCGGCGCTGCCGGAAGCGCTCGTGGCTGGCTGTCGCGCCGGTTCCACCCCGGCGGACCTCCCCATAGAGCTCGCCGACCTGTCGCCGGTAATCGAGAAGGTCGGTGAAATTACTGGATTCGGATCGATCGTCCACTTTCAACTCCCGTAACATACCGGGTCGCCGGCTCATTCAAATGGGCGTCCGACCACGCCCAGACTCGAGCCGTATGAGGGCCTGCCCGCCATGGACTCTACCCATGCCCGCACATGCCGGAGGCCGGTAAGGCCGAACCTGTCGCCGAAGCGGCTGAATCCCTGCACCCACGCGAAAACCGCGATGTCGGCGGCGCTCAGTTCGGCTGCCAGCCAACCTCCGCCCTCGGCCAACGCCACCTCGAGGTCCAGCAGGAGACCGATCCCCTGCTCGGTGAGGCGATCGACCTCGACTACGTCGGGACATTGACGTTGAGGTTCACGTCGATAGCGGCCTGCGCCCACTGACCCGGAGATTCGTGATGTGACCATGTTAGGGGCTGAGCGGCTCTACTTCGCCGTCGGTGTCAGCACACCTTCAGGCTGCCGGCAGGTGCGACCCGCTGGGTCGCACCCTACTCAGAAAGTTTCCGCCTTTACCCCCGTGGTGTCGCTGACAACGGGCATGGGAGGTTGCTAGTGCCCAACATCATGCTGCCCGGGCGCACCGAGCGGCCGAAACTCTGCGTGTACCGGCTTAGTCAGCAACTTCGCCGGTCGGCTTCGCCTCCAACAGCCGTGTGCTGATGAGAGTCGGCCCTTCCTCCAGGGTCCGGTGCACCGGGCAGCGATTGGCAATTTCGAGAAGGCGGGCACGTTGTGCGTCGTCGAGCGCGCCGAGCAGCTCGAGTTCCCGCTCGAACCTGTCCATCTTGCCGCCGAGCGTGGTGCCTTGCGAGTCTTCGGCGCTGTCTTCGGCGTGCACCTTGCTGTGCTTGACCCGTACTTGGGCAGCCAGCAGCGGCCACCCCTTGCGGTCGGCGTACATGCGCAGGGTCATGGTGGTGCAGGCGCCAAGCGCCGACGCCAGCAGATCGTAAGGGGTGGGGCCGGTCTCGGTACCGCCTAACGACGCAGGCTCGTCGGCCACGAGTCCGAATCCGTCGGCCAGAATCTCGGTACGCAGACCACGTTCTGTTCTGGCCATCACCCGATTATCGAGCGGGTCGCTCTTCCAATCCGCCTGATACGGACGCTCTAGATAACGGCGGGCCCAGGAGGCGATCAGGCTTCCGGCCAGATCGGCGTCGCCCGGATCGGAGAGCAAGTGGTCGGCCCGGTCGAGCGACACGAAACTCTTCGGGTGCTTGGCGGCGTCGAACAAACGACGCGCATTATCTATGCCGACCACCTCGTCGCTCGGCGAGTGGAGAAGGAGCAGGGGGCGGCGCAGTTCGGCCACGCTCTCGGAAAGGCGGGAGCGCCGCAAGTCTTCGAGGAACTCTCGCCTGACCGTGAACGGCCGTCCACCGATATCGACCAGCGCCTCGCCCTGCGTCTCGATGGCTGTGCGCGAGTCGATGATCAACCGTTCGACATGTTGCTGATCGGCAGGGGCTCCGACGGTGGCGACTGCCCGTACCGATGGCAGGTGAGGTGCGGCCGCCAGCACGGCGGCTCCTCCCAGCGAATGTCCCACCAGCAGCGCGGGTGCCTGGTAGTGCTCCTCCAGATGACTCGCCGCCGCAACCACATCCTCGACATTCGAGGAGAAGCTCGTTTGGGCGAACTCCCCCTCACTCTCCCCGAGACCGGTGAAATCGAGGCGCAGCACCGCGAAGCCCGCCTGGGCCAGGGCCGACGAGAGCCGGCGCAGGCCACGCAGATCCTTGGAGCAGGTGAAGCAGTGCGCCAGCATGGCATAGGCGTCCGGCGCTCCGTCGACCGGCAGGTCCAGACGTGCCGCGAGACGCTGACCGCGACCATTGTCGAATTCGATCCTTCGTGATGGCATCTATCCTCCGGACGGCCGCCCAGCGGGCGTTCCATCGAGTAGCGCACTTGGGCGCGCCGACCCGTATGTAGGCCGGGACATCGCCGACGCGACCTCACTGCCCGTTCCGTCGGCAGGCTATCCGGCCGGCGTTGTGAGATTCGGTAAATCAGGGTACAGGACGCGGCGGCGGCGAGTGCGTGAGCAGTTCACGTTCGGGTGCCGGCAGCCGCATCCTCAAGCCCGGCACGTACAATCCTGGCCGCCACAACGGGGCGGAACGGGGAAGCCACGGTTCATCCAGAGCCAGTGTGCCGGAGACCAGGGCTAGCTGCGCGCGCGGCACACTCTGAATCTTCGCACGAATGAACGAACCGTCGGGAAACTCGGCAGGCCAGCTCCACCAGGGAGCCGGCCAGTCTACGACTTTGGCGAGTAAACGCCCGGACGCGAGCAGGCTCGCGCGCGCTTCACTTCTGGCTCGAACGAAAGTCGCCGCCGAGATCACCTTCTCCCGGTCGGCGAAGAATGTCATGTCCACCGGTCGTTTCGGCATACCGTAGCGATGTCCAAGACGCTGCGTGAGCCCTCCACTCGCATAGATGACCGGAACGAACAACCTCCGCGCCCGTAACAGTGCGACCACGTTGAGCTCGTTGTAGCCGAACCCCGACGTTTCGTCCAGGCACTGCCGCTGCCCCGCCGGACCGTGGCAGAGCATGCGAACTCGGCTGAACCAGAGAATCAGCGGGGTGGAGCCCGCGATGTCGAGAAACTGAACGCTTTGGAACGACCGGCTCAACTCAACCGTTGGGACGAACGTCGCCGCAAAGAGCATGTCGGCCTCGAGATCGAACGGAGGCCTGTAGCGTTCGAAGATGTCCCGGCCAGGCACCGTCTTCTCCAGCACGCCGGATATGAATACTCTGGCTCGCCGCAACGGCCGCACCTCGCTCACAGGAATCGCCGCCTCGATTCGATGCTAGGACGCTGGCTTGGCACGAAATGTCGTGGCAGGCGAAATCGAGGGCAATGGAGTGGCGACGCGTCAACAAGTTGACCGATCTGGTCGCCGATCAGGACGCATCTTGTAGCAAGCGGTCCAGGTCAGCTCTGGCGGGAGCGTCGTCTCGAACGCTCCGGCCAGCGCAGGCCGTCAAGAAGATTGGATGTGACATCCGCATGCGTACGATATCGACGCTGTTGCTCGTTTGGCTACTTTCGGCCGTGACTGCCCAACCCGAGCAGGCGATCCGGGTGCTGGGGCTCGACCTCGAGAACGCCACCATCCCGACCGACCAGATCTTCAGCGGGGGGCCACCGCCACAGGGCATCCCGGCGATCGGCTTTGCCGGGCTGGAGGGCGTGGCCGGTTCGACACCGGCGCCACAGTTCATTGCGCAGGAGGAGGCGGCCGACTGGCTCGCAGAGGTGGAACCGGTGATCGTCGTCACGCTCAACGGCGAGACCAAAGCGTACCCGCTGCAGATCCTCACCTGGCACGAGATCGCCAACGACGAGATTGGAGGGGTACCGGTAGCGGTCACCTTTTGTCCTCTCTGTAACAGCGCTCTCGCCTTCGACCGCCGGGTGCCGGCAGCCCCGGGCGCGGGCGGCACGGAGGACGATGCGGAGCAGAACGACACCGGCACTGAGGACGCAGGAGCAGCCGTGGCGGAGCCGGCCGACCAGGACACCGAAACGGTGACGTTCGGAGTTTCCGGACTTCTGTACCTTTCCAATCTGTTGATGTTCGACGACAGCACCAACACCCTCTGGTCTCAGCTCATTGGCGAGGGAGTGGTGGGGACGTACGCGGGCCAGGAACTGACCCGCTACCCTGCTCAGATCATTTCCTTCGAAGAGTTCCGAGACGCTTTTCCGGACGCCCGGGTGATGTCGCGCCAGACCGGTTTCTCTCGTTCCTACGGTAGCAACCCCTACGCCGGCTACGACGACGCCGACTCGCCGCCGTTCCTGTTCCGTGGCGATGTCGACGGACGGCTCCCTCCCAAGGCACGCGTTGTGACCATCGATGCGGAGGAGCCGGCGGCTTACCCCTTCGAGCTGCTCGAGTCGGAAAGGGTGGTGCACGACGAGGTCGCGGGTTCGGAGATCGTCGTCTTCTGGGCCCCGGGGACGGCCTCGGCGTTGGACGCGCGTCAGATCTCCACCAGCACCGACATCGGGGCGGTGGCGGCGTTCGAACGCTCCATCGGCGACCGGGTCCTGACCTTCGACTGGGACGGCGAGGCGTTCGTCGACCAGGAGACCGGAACCCGCTGGAACATCCTGGGGCACGGCCTCGAAGGTCCGCTGGCCGGCGAGGAGCTCGAGCCTGTGGTCCACGACAACACGTTGTGGTTCGCCTGGGCGGCATTCAGACCGGAAACGCGCATCTATCGGGGGTCCGAGCGACAATGATTCCGGCGCGGCCCCGGAGAAGATGGCGCACGGCGTCCCGGGGTCACGAGCTTCTCCTCCGAGTGCCGTGCTGACGCTAGTCAGCTACGGCTCGAGAAGCGGTCGAGGGCGCGGTCGAGGTTGAAGGCCGCGCTGATCAGCCCCAAGTGGGTGAACGCCTGCGGGTAGTTGCCGAGCGCCTCTCCGCAGCGCCCGGTCTGTTCGGCGAACAGTCCGAGATGGTTGCCGTACCCCAGCATCTGCTCGAAGGTTAGGCGAGCGCGCTCCAGTCTCTCACGGTCGACCCGGCCCGCTCGGGTAAGAGCCTCCACCAACCAGAACGTGCAGATGTTGAAGGTGCCCTCCTCGCCTGAGAGTCCATCGGCCGATTCGCTGAGGTTGTAGCGGTAGACGAGGCTGTTGCTGACCAGTCCGCCCGACTCGGGCGGCTGCGATATAGCGTCGATGGTTCCCAGCATCCGCCGGTCTACGGGTGAGATGAACAGTACCAGCGGCATCATGAGCACGGCGGCGTCCAGCGCTTCGCCCCCGAAGCTCTGCACGAACGACTTCCGCTTTTCGCTCCATCCGCGCGTCATTATCTCCTGGTAGATCTCGTCTCGTGTTCGCAACCAGCGAGCGCGATCGGCAGGCAGTGAACGCTTGTCGGCCAGCCGCAACCCGCGGTCGACGGCCACCCAGCACATCAGTTTCGAGTAGACGTAGTCCTGCCGTCCAGCCCGGCTCTCCCAGACCCCCTCGTCCTTGCGGCGCCAGTTGTCGCAGACCCAGTCGACGAACATGCGCACCGAACCCCACAGGTCGTAGCTGATGGGTGCCCCGTACTTGTCGTAGAGGTAGACCGCATCGATCAGTTCGCCGTAGATGTCGAGCTGGAGCTGTTTGTGGGCGCCGTTGCCGACCCGAACCGGTTTGGAGCCGCGGTATCCGTCCAGGTGGTCGAGAGTCTCCTCGCTGAGGTCGGTCCGGCCGTCGATCCCGTACATTATCTGAAGCGGCCCATCGCCCGCGCTGGACTCCTGGCAAACCCCCGCCAGGAACTCCATGAACTCCCGCGCCTCCTCGGTGAATCCGATCCGCAGGAACCCGTAGAGGGTGAAAGCGGCGTCACGGATCCAGGTATAGCGGTAGTCCCAGTTGCGCACCCCGTCCACGCCTTCCGGCAGGCTGCAGGTGGGCGCCGCCACTATCGCTCCGGTGGGTTGGTAGGTGAGCAGTTTGAGGGCCAGGGCAGAACGGTGGACGTATTCCCGCCAGCGGCCGGCGTAGCTACAGCCATCCAACCAATCGCGCCAGTAATCCACGGTTTTACGAAACAGCGCCTCGGCCTCGGCTGGAGAAGGAGCCTCGTGGCACTCCTGATCCGGCCCGAGCTCCTCCAGCAGGAATGTTGCGGAGTGTCCCTGTTCGAGCGTGAGCTCCGCCTCGACTCCGCCCTCGCAACGCTTCACCGGAACCGGGCAGCTAAGTCCAAGTGAAAGCTGACGACTCCGAAAGCAGGCACCGCTCCCCTGCAACTGCACTTCGTGTTCGTCGCGCCCGTAATCGAACGCCGGCAGGCAGCGCATACTGAAACTCACCGTGCCGCTGGCGGCCTCGACGGTTCGCACGATTCGTCTGCGGTCGCCGCCGACAGGCATGTAATCGGTAACCTCACCGACTCCCTCGCGCGACATGAACCTGGTCACCAGAATGTTCGTGCCCGGCCAGTAGAACTGCTTGGTCGCATTGCCCTCGGCCAGAGATTGGAGCTCGAAGCGCCCGCCCTTGCGGTCATCGAGAATCGCCCCGAAGACGCTGCCGGAGTCGAAGCGCGGCAGACAGCACCAGTCGATGGTGCCGTTGGTGTCGACCAGCGCCAAACTGTGCATGTCGCCGATCGCACCGTGATTCTCTATCGCCTGATAGGCCATATACCTCCCGTGACGGCTGGCTCGCAAGGTTCTGCCCGACTAGCCGTTCCAGGTCCTGGCGGTCGTATGGGCCCGTGGCGGAATAGCCGTCTCCGGGCGCCTCAACTCCTGGCCGCCACGCCACTCAGCAAGCCGCCCACGGTCAACCAGTAGTAGACGATATAGCTTCCCGCCAGCAGCAGCAGCGCGGCGCTTACCGGTGCGATGTAGGGCACCGCCCGGCGGATCCTGTTCACCAGGGCATTCTGGAACACGGCAATGCTCAGCGTCAGCAACGTGATCACCAATCCCATGCCGACACCGTAGAGGAGGAGTTGCAGAACGGTGGCGGGCAGCGTCGTGAGGGTGAGCGTGCTGCCGAGAACCGCCAGGAAAATAGGCAGGGTGCAACTGAGCGAGGCGAGGCCGTAGGCGAGGCCGAAAGTGAAGTACCGGCCCGGGCCTTCGCCAGCGACGCCGGCCAGCGGCGTAGACAGTCGCTCTCCAAAGCGGGCATACATGGTGCCACCGGCGGCGAGCCAGGCGCCCGCCAGGATCAGCAGCACGCCGGTTGCGAAGCCGAGCCAGGGAAAACTGCCGGCCAGCCAGCGAGCGCCGGCGGAGATGGTGAGTCCCACGGCCCCGAACAGCAGTATGAAGCCGGCGGTGACCGCGACGCTGACGAACAAGGCCCGACGCAATCGGCCCAGCTGAGACTCCTTTTTGTCACTGGTGCCGGACAGGAAGAGTGCCAGGAAAGCGGGCAGCATGGCGAAGCCGCACGGGTTTGCCGCCGACACCATGCCCGCGCCGAACGCGAAACCGAAGGGGAGAAGAGTTGCGACCCGGTCGAGAACGGCGCTCGATGATCCCGACAGCGACTCCACGCCCACCACCAGGGCGCCAGATCCGCGGCCGGTCAGCAATGCAGCGACCACCGCCGCTATCGCGGCCAAGCCGGCCAGCACTACGAAGACGGTAGCTCGTTGCATACGCGAGAGTGCCACGGGGTTACTCGCCGTCGGCGAGGAGGGTCTGGATCTCCTTGCGCAATCGGTCTTCGGGAAGGTAACCAGTGTGCTTGCCGGCGATGGTGCCATTGCGGTCGAAGAAGATGGTGGTGGGCATGCCACGCACTTCGAAGTCGCGAACAGGGCTGTCACTCAGGGCGTAATAGGTGGGATAGTCGATCTCGAACTCGGCCAGGAACTCCCTGGCCTGGGCGTGGGATCCGAGACCGATGAAGGGCCCGATATCCACCCCTACCAGGGTGAACTCCTCACCCAACTCGTCGTGGATTCGTTGGAACCCGGGCATCTCCTGCCGGCACGGCGGACAAAGTGCCGCCCAGAAGTTGAGTACCACCGGCTCACCGTTTCCCAACAGTTCGCCGAAGGTCAACTCTTTGGCTGCCTGGCCCTCACCTGTGTAAGGCACCATCGAGAAGTCGGGCGGACCGCCCTGCGGGGAGGACTTGACGGCCACGAAAACAGTGACCAACGTGATCACGGCCAGCACCGCCACGACCGTGAGAGTTCCCTTCCGATTTCCGCGTTTTCTGCGCGACTTCGGCTTGCTCATCGCACCTCCTCCTCGAGTCCGGGCAAGCCTACGGCAGCACCGGCGAGCCGTCGGTCTAGCGGTTGACTTGCAGTCGAGGTCGACGAGAAGTACGTCGCGGGCGCGGTTCGAGGGATGAGAGGCAATGGTGGCGCCGGTTACGGGGCAATCCCGGCACCGGCAAATCGTGGCGAAAGCCGCGCTCAGGCGCGAGCTATCACGATGCGCCACTCCGAGGAACCGACCTCCACAACCTCCAACACCTCGTGGCCGGCGCTCTCGGCCCAGCGAGTGATGTTGTCGAGTGCCAGGGGATAGTCGATCAGTACTTCCAGACGGCTGCCGGAGGCGAGCGCCTCGAGCTTCTTGCGAGCCTCGAACAGCGGGTAGGGGCAGATCTCGCCGCGGACGTCCAGGGTCTCTTGGGTCATGTCGGTATCGTAGCTCAATCTCCCGTGATCGCCGGCTGCGACTGCCGCTGAAATTGCCGCGCCGGCCTCACGAACAGCCACCAGGAGGTAGCCCAGGCACCGAAGATGATGCTTGCCGTGGTCACCACGCTGGCCACCGAGAGCACGGACAGTCCGGTGAGGCTATGACCGATGGTGCAGCCTCCGGCGAGCTGCGCACCCAGGCCCATCATGAGTCCGCCGATTGCCGACTGCAGCAACCGCTCGCCCTTGGGAACCCGCCAGCGCAGCTCCTTGTGACTCGCCGCCGAAACGAAGGCACCCAGGAACAGGCCGACGATAAGGAATGCGCCCCAGTCGAGCGCCAATCCGCCCAGGAAGATGCCCTCGAACCACACCCGCAGCGGCCCGGTCATGGACAGGCCGAAGTCGCGCCCGCTTGCCGCCGAACTCAGCCAGGCAGCGATACCCACGAATCCCAGAGTGAGACCTGAACGCTGCCAGCTCCAGCCGCCGCTGCGATATTTGCTTCCTCCGCTCCTGAAAAGCCACCAGCCCGCAGCCACCACCAGCGGAACCACGACCAGCCACGAGTTGACGCCCAGCAGGTTGGCGAGCGTCAGCGACTCCCCGTCGGCGCCGATGACTCCGTTCTGCAGGGCCCGTTGTAGCGGCGCCAGTGCGCCGCGGTCCATCACCAGCAGTCCCGCACCGAAGGCGAGCAGGGCCAGGAGTGAACCCGACATGCCCTCCCCTACCCGGTAACAGGTGCCGCTGGAGCAGCCTCCTGCCAGCACCATGCCGGCGCCGAAGACCAGGCCGCCGAGCAGGTTGGCCGCCCACCAGAATGGCGGCACGCTGATCGGCAACAGTCCCAGGCTGTTCAGCGCGGTCACGCCCACCAGTTGCACCAGGACCGCCAGCGCCCACGCTCGGAACATGGTGCTGTCGGCGGTGAGCAGGACATCACGGAAGCCGGTGTTGCTGCAGAACCGGCCACGCTGAAGCGCATAACCGAAGGCCAAGCCCACGGCCAGGCCCGAAATGACCAAGATTGCCATCTTTTCTCCTCAGCGCCAGCAGACGCTGCTCGTTCGAGTGCTGGTGGCGGCGGGAGTCGACGTCTCCGAGATGGCGAAGCCCTCCTCCACCAATGCCGGGTACGGGTCTCCCAGTACGTGTATGTGCTCGACCCCGTAGGCGGCCAGGACCAACCAGGCCAGAGCGGCCTGACCGGGAGTCGCTCCGTATACGAGGGGGTGGGTATCACGGGTGATCCGAGCCGGACCCAGCGAGCGGGACAGGACCGAGTACCGAGGCGGATCTCCGCCGGCGAGCAGCTCACTCACCGGCACATTCACGGCGCCCTCCAGGTGCCCTCCGAGATAACCCTCCCGCGCGCGTACGTCGATAGGAGCCACCTCGTTGGCGGCGATGTGGGCGTGCGCCTCTGCCGGCTCTACAACGAGCCGGCGATCGAACTCGAGCTCAACCGGGCTGGCCTCCTGCTCGGGCGCGTAAGTCGTGCTCAACTCACCGCCTCTTGCGCTCCACGCCTGTACTCCGCCGGCCAGGAAGCGGGCGTCGAAGCCGAAGGCGCGCAGGACCAGCACCACCAGGGCCGCCTCTTCCCCGTCGCCGTCGTCATAAACCATGACCATGGCGCCCGGCTCGAGCCTCAACGGCCGTACCGCTCGCTCCAGCTCCTCGGAGTCGGCCAGTGAGCCGGCGCTCTCCTCGAACGAGAGCAGATCCCGAGACCACAGGTGCCGGGCGCCCGGCAGGTGGCCGCGGCCAAAGGCCAGCGGACCACGTGCGTCGACCAGCGCGGCGGAGTCCGGGATTTCGCGCGCGATCAGCGCGTTGGCGTTGGGAAGGGGCCGATTCAGCTGCCACAGCCCCAAGCCGGCCGCGCCCAGAAGCAACGCAGCAAGCGCTATCTCGATCCCGACGGCGACCAATCCACGCCCGCTTCTCATCGAACCGCCTTCAAGATCTCTTCACCGTTCAACCTGTGAGTCGCTTCCCGGAGTGCCGGAGCCTTCCGGCAATTCCGTTTCCACATCGTGGCCCGCTTCCAATCGCCTGCTCGTAGTTGCTCGAGCCCTGTCGCTCACTGCTTCGACTCAAACCGGCCCGCAGCACCGGTCTGGGCAGCCCGCCGGGAAGGTGCGGCCCCCGGCCATCGCCACACCCAACCGATGACCAGCGGCCTCGCGCTCGGGCAGCGCCGTGTTCAAGTTCACTACGCCCATCGGTCTGGCGCCGACCGGCAAGAGCTCGACGAGTTCGAACCCCGGCACGCTGACCACCGCTACCGCGTCGCGACCCGGCAAAGGCACGAAGAAGTGTTCGCCCTGACTGCCGAAGACGAAGCTACCGGTAAGCGGGTTGCTGCCCTCGGGGAACGAGACGTTGCCGACTACCTGATAACTGCTGGTGTCGACGATCGAGAGCTCAGAGGAGTCACGGCAGATAACCAGTCCGAAACGGCCGTCGAGCGTGAACTCGCTCGTTATGGCACCGACACCCAGCCCATCGTCGGGGGTCAGCCTGGCAACTTCCAGGGGATTTGCCGGGTCCGAGAGGTCGAAGATCGACTCGCTTCCGGTCGTCGATCCGCCCTCGACCTTGGCGTTCTCTACGAAGAGGACGTTTCCGGTTGGCGAGACGGTCGCCATATACGGTTCGACGGCAGCGCCGTTCAGCGACTCGACCGGGACGACCGTCGCCCGCTCGAACGGATCCAGCCTGACGGCCGTTATGGTATCGCCGCCGCGATCGGGGGCGTAAGCGAAGGCGCCGTCGGCCGTCACCGTCATGTCACAGGGGCTTGCTCCACCATAGGTGTCGAACTCAGCCGCGACCTCACCGAAGTCGTCGGCGGTCGGATCGGCGGACACCTTCAGGAAGCGGTCGGCAAAGCGCGCCGCCACGATGAGGTGATTGCCGTCCGGCGCAAGTTCGGTGTAGTTCTGGCCCGAGCCGGTAGGAAGTTCGAGCACGCTCTCGCCTGTGGAGAGACGCCAAGCGTGCACGGCCTCGTTCGGTCCGCCCGCCCAGATGAGATCACGCTCAAAGTCCCAACGAGTGGCCGGAAACGAGTAGCTTCCAGCCAGCGGAACCGTCGCCAGCACGGTGAGGTTGTCCGGGTCGATGAGGCTGACGCTGGGAGCCACTCCGGCCGAACCGTCCCCGGCATTCGACACCACCAGCAGGTCACGCGCTTCACCCTGCGCGAGAGCGAACCCACGCCACTGGCCAAGTGCGACGGCCAGGCCGCTGGCGGCGGTGAGCTTGAGGAAAGTACGTCGTTTCATGATTCGGCCTCCAATTCAACAGGGGTGTCTTCGCGGTTACCCCACTCGCCCCAGGAGCCGAGGTAGAGCCTCGTTCCCGGGTGTCCCAGCATCTCCAGTACGGCAGCGGTATGTGCCGCCCTGACGCCGCTCTGACAGTACACGATCACCTCCGGCTTCTCCAGAACGGGTGCGAGCAAGTCCCTCAGCTCCGTCTCCGGTCGCAAGCGCAGTTCAGGAGTCAGCGCCAAAGTCCAGGGGAAGAGCAAAGCACCCGGAACGTGTCCGCCTCTCCGGGCCGCTATCAACTCGCCGCGGTACTCCTCCGGCTCACGAGTATCGACTATGGCGACGTCGGCGTCGTCCAGCCGGCTCAACAACTCCTCCGCGGAAACGAGACGATCCCGATCGGGCTCTCCTGAACCCAGGTAGCCTGCAGGCGCCACCTCCGGCCTCGCCAGGCCAGACGATTTAGCCTCCGCCTCGATCCCGCCGCTCGCGCCCTCGCTCGGGGATCGTTCGGGCCCGCCGACGAGAGCTTCGCCGTCCGCCAGCCAAGCCTCGACACCTCCGTCCAGGAGACGCGCGCTCCGCAATCCGTAGCTCCGCAGGGTCCACCACAGGTGAGCCGCGTCGGCTCCGCCACGAGCGCCGTAGAGCACGATGTCTCTACCCTCGTATCTATCGGCGTCCCAGTCGGCCTCCCAATCGGCGTCTGCGAGCCAGTTAGCGCTGCGCCGAAGCTCCGCCCGGCGAACCAGAC
>JBBDRK010000036.1:24571-30993 GCA_040905465.1 Trueperaceae bacterium
TCGGCGTCTGCGAGCCAGTTAGCGCTGCGCCGAAGCTCCGCCCGGCGAACCAGACGACGCACGCCGTTTTCGACCGGGTTCAGTTCCCGCGCCGGCATGTTGTAGGCGCCGGGCAGATGGCCTTCCAGGTACTGTCGCTCCACCCGAGCATCCAACAGCAAGGGGCGCGCTGCCTCCGACCGGAGCAGGCACTCCCGCAACTCCGCAACAGAAATGAATATGCTCTTTCCGGCGGAGACAGAGCCATCGGCGGTGGCAAGGGGGCGGCTGGTCATCTCGCCAAGAGTAAATTGTTGACAACTTCTATCGTGTAATTCACTTTACGTGTCCCATGCTCCCACCGACGAAGCCACTACTCGACGGTTCCGGTAGGAGACTCGCTCAAATACAGTTTGTCCACCTGAGCGGCGAGGGTGCCGTGCTTGTCGCGGCGGCTCTCGGCGGACGGTGGTTCACTCCATGGCATCTCGCCTATGATCAGCTTGGGAACGTTGATCGACATCCGCTTGAACTACGTTCCGAGGTAATATTGCCGACTGTGCAGCAGGCCACCGGTTCGGTGGTTCAGAGGACAGACAGAACGGGCGAGCGATACGACAATCGCAGGATGAATACGAATCAGCGCGCCGGCGGCATCGAATCGAAGGGTCAATCGGTTGCCGCACCGTGCGAGGGAAAGCGGCGCTGCAACCGCGGGCGGGTCGACGGCCGCCGCGACCGTTCGACCTTCGAGCCGCCAACAAGCTAGCTGACTATCACTCACGTGACTGCGTCTACTCATCCGGAACAGCTCTACGCCTGGCGGGGCCCTTCCCTGCTGCTTCTCGACAACCGCGGCCGCTCCGGGCATGACCCCCTTTCCGGCTACTACTTCCGGGAGACCCGCTACCTGAAGGACCTGAATTTACGAATCGCCGGCGAGGAGCCGTACTGCTGCTCCGCGGCGGACAGCGGACCAGCCCAACTGGAGTTCTCTTACATCTACCCTCCGGTCGAGTCTCGGGGAGGCGGCGGCAGCGGATCCGGTGGCTCGGGAACCCGCAACGGCATCCTGTCTCGGGGGCTCGATCTCGACCTTCGTTACCTCGTGCGTCCCCAATCGTTCGAAGCAATTTTGCGTGTGACCAACCGCTGGAACGAGCGGATAGCGGTCGACCTCAGCTGGGAGTTGACGGCCGACTACTCCGGGCTGAGCGAAGCACAGGCAGCCGAGAGGCAGCAGGTGGCGGCCGTCGAGCGCGAAACGGAGGAAGGCGGAGGCTCTGCGCACCGGCTGCGGTTCATGTACCGGCATGAGCGCCTCTCTCTTTCGACCGATGTCGAGTTGCGGGGCGGCGGCGACTGGCATTGGGCAGACGATCGGCTCACGGGCCGGGTGGTACTGCCCCGACAGCAAACACGAGAGCTACGGCTGATCGTGACAGCGGTGGACTCGCAGGAGCCCATCGACCACGTGGGAGGGCTCGAACGCGATGCACACATCGACCGCTGGCAACGCAGCGTGACCAAACTGCTGGCTCCCGGGTACGCCCCGCTGGCTGGCGTTGTCAATCGGGCTATGAGCGATCTGGGTTCCATGGCCCTGCTAGAGGGTAAGGGGGAGGAGTGGCTGACTCCCGCTGCCGGTCTGCCGCTTTATCCAGCACTCTTCGGCCGCGACGCGCTCACCGCCTCCTGGCAGGCCGCCGTGTTCGACGGAGGGCAGCTGGTGCGCTCCACGCTCGCCACCCTTCGCGCCAGGCAGGGAACCGTACACGACCGGTGGCGTGACGAAGAACCGGGAAGGATCGTTCAGCAGGCACGACGCGATCCGACCGCCCGGCTCGGGCTCACTCCCTTCGATCGCTATTACGGCGACTATGCGGCTCCGCTGATGTTCATCATCGCCCTTGGCCAGCTGTACTCATGGACGGGCGAGCGGCGGGACCTGGAAGAGAACTGGAGCGCCGCCCTTGCGGCGCTCGACTGGGCACGCCGCTACGGCGACATCGACGGCGACGGTTACCTGGAGTACCTGACCCGCTCGCCCCTCGGGCCCGGCCATCAGGGCTGGAAGGACAGCGACAATGCGATCGTTCACGCGGATGGGGAGCAGGTGGACCCGCCGATTGCGCCGTGCGAGATTCAAGGCTACTGGCATGCCGCGCTGCAGTTCATGGCGGTTCTGTCGGTAGTGATGGGAGATCGAAGGCGCGGGATCGCACTGTGGCGGGAGGCCGGAGAGCTCAAGCAGCGATTCAACCGCGACTTCTGGCTCGAGGATGAGGGGTACTTAGCGTTGGGCTTGGACGCACAGAAGCAGCCGATCCGCTCCCTTGCCTCCAATGCGGGCCAATGCATCACCACGGGAATAGTGAGCGCCGAAAACCTTCCGCGCTTGGTCGCACGACTCTTCCAGCCGGACCTGTACAGCGGATGGGGGCTGCGCACCCTGTCGACTCTCAACCCCGCCTACAACCCGCTCTCTTATCACCTGGGAAGCGTCTGGGCGGTAGAAAACGGAACTATATCGTTCGGACTGCGGCGCTACGGATTCGACGCCGAGGCGAACCTCCTGGCACGCTCCATCTATGACCTGTCGCGGATTTGGGACGGCAATCGCATTCCGGAGTGCGTGGGCGGTTACGACCGGAATGAACGCTCGCACCCCGGCGCCTACCCCCGTGCCAACTCTCCTCAGGCCTGGAACCTCAGCGCCTTTCCCATCATCGTGCAGGCAATTCTGGGAATGCGCCCGGTAGCCGGACTGAAACTCCTGGCACTGGACCCCGACCTGCCACCCTGGCTCCCGGAACTGAACCTGATGGGTCTGAGGGTGGGGGCGGCAACGGTCGACCTTCGCTTCAGGCGCAACCGCAAGGGGGGAACCGGCTATGAGGTACTCGCCAAAGAGGGCCCTCTGCGCATAGTGCGGCAGCCCCCGCTGAACTCGCTGTCGGCCGGGCCGCTCGACCGGCTGGCGGCGCTCGCCGACGGAGTTCTCCCCTTCTGACGAGGGCAGGCACTCTCTCGACACCTGCCGCGACCGGCTCCAGGTAAAGCAGGAGCAATCCACCGAGTAGGCGCCATCTACTCGAGCATCGATGAAGTAATCGACCAGCTCCAGCAGGACCGGGGATTTCGAGACGTGAGGCCCTCAGCTAGTCCGAAACCGGCACCTCCTCGTCGGACCGTTTTCCCGACGCCCGCTGCCAGGGCCACCGCCCTTCGATCTCGACCTCGAGCGCGAAGCTGAGGAAGGTGCGGATGAGCACGATCAGAGCCAGGATTCCCAGGCTTGTGAACGTCGGCCGCGCTGCGATGGTCGCGATGATATCGGCGGCCACCAGGAGCTCGAGCCCCAGGAGCGTTACGCGTGCCAGGCGGCGCCGAAGCACCGGGTAAGTCTGACGGTCCCGCTGACGCCACCGATTCCCGGCGGCCTGGACCAACGACGCCAGGATGCCCACCACCAGCCAGGCCAGCGCCACGAACTCGATTATCAGTCCGGCCCACTCGGCGACCCGTGAAAGCGACTCCTGCAGGTCCATTTATCGAGTCTCGTTCCGGTCCCGGCGCCTCGACCGGGACAGTCGTCCCTGGTGCTGCGGAGTGTAAGTCATGCCTGCCGAACCGGCACGCCCTTTTCTGCCGCCGCCGCCATTGCCCGATCGCTCAAGAGAGCCGGTCCAGGACGTGTTCGGCCTCCGACTCGACCTCCCGCAGGAGATCGTTGAGGACTTCGGCAACTTCGTCCGGATGATCCTCGGGCGTGAAGTGCCGGCCCCCTTCGATCCGTTCGACGCCGGTCCCCAGGTCGTGTGCCAGCAGCTCACCGTACTTGGGTTTCTGATACGGATCGGCGCTGCCCCACACCACCCTGGCCGGTACCTTCAAGTGCGGCAGCCGCTCGCTGATCGCCAGGGTATCGTTCACGTCGAGAGACCGAACCTGGTGGACGAGAGCGCGTGACGAGTCGGAAGCGCGATAGTGGTCGAGGTGAATAGCCGCAGACTCG
The DNA here is from genome assembly GCA_040905465.1 of Trueperaceae bacterium. GTDB lineage: Bacteria > Deinococcota > Deinococci > Deinococcales > Trueperaceae > DASVCN01. The sequence goes on from JBBDRK010000036.1 coordinate 28,569, forward strand.
CGAGCGACCCGGCGGTCGTCATGGCCCCGGTAGAGCAGTAGCCCGAGCATGAGCCGGACGGCGGCGGCCGGCATGTTCTCGACCCCCGATCCGGCCGCCCGTACCGCCTTTACTACCGGAATCGGCCAGGAGTCGTAGGCGATGGAGTCGACCAGAAGTAGGCCGCTGACCATTTCCGGATAACGTGCGGCCACGATCAGCGCCACACCACCGCCGAGGTCGTGCCCGGCAAGAACTACCTTGCCTAGCCGCATGTTCCTCAACCAGGAAGCGAGGTAGTCCGCCTGCCTGGCCACCGAGATGTCGCGCCCCTGCCCCTCCCGGATCGACTGGCCGTAGCCGACCATTTCCCAGGCGAACGCATGTGCCTGCCGCAGTCTCGGCATCACCTTGCGCCACAGTGCGGGCGAGGTGGGGATGCCGTGCAGCAGCACCACGGGAGTTCCATGGCCGTGCTCTATCCAGCGCATTCGGATCCCGGCCACGACTTCGCTACCGATGCTGAGTTCGACTCCCGGTCTCTCCGCGAGATCGACGTTCATACTGCCCAGGCGCCTGTCTCGACGCGCCAGGAACACGGCCCCGGCCGCGACCCCGACGGCGCCGAGCACGCTCAGCCAACGACTAACAGAACCTCGATTGCTCTTCGACATGATAGACCCCCTCCTCAGTCGATCTCTTGGCGCATCACATCTCCTGGCGCCGGAACAGCTCGATCATCCGGTCGGCGCTACGGCAAGCGAGCGCCTGGATGGTGCAAGACGGGTTCACCCCGCCGCCTGTCGGGAACAGCGAACCGTCGCAGATCCACAGGCTCGGCACGTCCCAGGTACGACCGAAGCTGTCGGTAACGCTTGCGCTTGGGTCGCTTCCCATCCGGCAACCGCCCATCAGATGGGCGGTGTCCTCCTGCTCCCACAAGTCGCTGCCTCCGGCCGCCTCCAGCATCCTGCCCATGTAGGACCGTGCGTGACGCTTCAGGCTACGATCGTTGTGCGAGTAACCGAAGGTGACCTTGGGAATTCTCAGCCCCAGGTCGTCCGTCTCCTCCGCCAACTCGACACGGTTCCCCTCTTGAGGTTCGATTTCGCCGACTATGGCGAGTCCGGCCAGATGGTTGTAGCGCGTCATCTCACGCCGCAACTCCATTCCCCACAAGCCCCGACCCGCCGAAAGGCCCTGCGCCGACTTCTGCGGCAGGGGTCCCTGCGAACCGATGGTATAGCCGCCCGGGAACTCCTTGTCGTCGCAATAGTTCCAATGCTCGGTCAGCGCCATCACCGGTGGACCCTTGTAGCAGCGGATCTCCTCGTCGAAGTAGGCCCATACGGCGTCGTTGCTGTGCACCATCAACCCCTTGCCCACCATGCCGCTCCCGTTCGCCAGCCCCTCTGGGAAGGCGCTGCTCGCCGAGTTGAGGAGGAGTCGGGGTGTCTCTATGCTGTAACCTGCCACCACCACCACCCGCGCTCGCTGCCGTCGCCACTCGCCGTCACGGTAGTAGCGGACGCCGCTGGCCTTGCCGTCGGCTTCAACCTCCACTCGCCCCACCGTTGCCCGGTCCCTTATTTCGGCCCCGGCCTGAAGCGCCCGAGGTATCCAGGTCACCAGCACGCTCTGCTTGGCATTGGTGGAGCAGCCGACGGCGCAAAATCCGCGATACACGCACGGATGTGCACCGGCCCGCGGCGAGGAGAGAGTCGCCAGCGGCGATGCTACCCAGGGGATTCCCAATTTCTCGGCACCACGTGCCAGCACCAGGCCGGCTGCGTTCACCTCGTGCTCCCGGCGCGGGTAGGCCGGCCTGGCCGGACCCCAGGGATAGCTGACGGGTCCGGAAATCTGAAGCGCTTCCTCGACCTCGCGGTAGTACGGCTCGACATCACGGTAGCCGAGCGGCCAATCGATCCCCTGCCCGAGGCGCGAGCGCGAGTCGAACCACTCCGGCCGCCAGCGCAGCGTCACCATGGTGAAGTGGACGGTGCTTCCTCCGACACTCTTCCCGCTGTTGTTCGAGCCCAACTCGATCGGATCGCTGCCGCCGGTGATACGCCGGTCGTTCCAGTACAGCTTCTTCTGCGCCTCTTCGTCGGAGGCAAACTCCTCAAGTGGGCGCCAGAACGGTCCTGCATCGAATGCCACCACATCGAGTCCGGCCTCCGCCAATCGGCAGGCCAGCGTGCCTCCGCCGGCGCCGGTGCCGACGATGACCACGTCCACCTCGTCGTCATCCCGGTAGCTGCGCATCGGCAGCCAGCCGCCGCGCTCGAACACGTTCGGAGCGTGACTGTCCTGCGGCCGCGTCCCGTTAGCCACGCCGCTTCTTCGCCTCCCAGGGATCGCGCTGATCGAAGCCCAGCCGCACATAGCCTCGGGGTGAAGCGGGACCGCCGTAGCCGATCTCGCTCCAGGCCGCAGGATGAGC
>JBBDRK010000036.1:31093-37916 GCA_040905465.1 Trueperaceae bacterium
CTCGTTGCAGGTCGAGTGCGGCCTCCGCAGCCAGTGCCATTCCGGTGAACGAAGGCGGCGCCGGCAGAGGGGGCCCCTGCAGCAGGTTCTGGCTCCAGTTGCGCCAGCCGCCCATGTTGCGCTGCACACCGTAGGCGTGAAAAGCCATTCCCGCGGAGCCCACAGCCCAGTTGAGACGCAACAGCGCCATGGCGACAGCCCGTGTGCCTGCTCGCGGCGCCAGCGTCTCGGCCGCCACGGCGGTGGCCGCCAGAGGCGGCACGATGACGGGGAGAAACATGTAGGGATCGTGAAAAGCGCCGCGGAAGTGAAGCAATGCGGCCTCGCCGGACGTGCCCGCCAGGCCGGCAGCGGCGAGCAGCGCCAGCCACCTGGAGCTGCTGGCTTCCAACCCCCGATTCCATCCCTCCTTGTCGGAATCGAGTGACTGGGCCGCCAGGCCGAACATGCCGGCGAACACCAGCCCCATCGGCGCGGCCAGAGGGGCGCCGTAGAACAGGTTCAGCCAGCGCCAACCCCCCTCCCGTTTGGCGACATTGCGCACGTGGAAGCCGGAACCGACCAGCCCGGTGAGGACCGAGGCGGCGTACGCGCCGGTACTCGGTCGGCGGCTGCCGATTCCGGCGATCCCCCCGGCGCTGGCAGCCAGTACCGTCGCCGACACTGCCGGCGCCAGGTACATGAGGCGATTGTAGAAGCCGCCGCGGTAGTGCTCGAGGCCGCTGTCGGCGAGCACGCTGAAAGCGAGCGCTCCCGCTGCCAGTTGCAGCTTTCGCGCGGCCCGCTTCTGCTCGAGCCGGGACCCCGGCGAGTGTCCCCCGTTGCGCCGCTCGTCGGCGGCCGGATCCGTCACGCCCCAATCGACACGCTCGTTCGATACCAGGTCTTCTGCCCCCCGCTCCATACGGGCGACAGCGCGACCGGCTGCCGGCAGGAATACCAGCCCGCGCACCAGGGCGTATCCCAGGCCCCCCGCCGCCAATCCGAGAAGTCCGCCGACCAGCAGCACCGGGGCGCCACCGGCACCCGCGGGCCTGCTCATGCCTCGCCCCAAACCAGGAACGCACCAGCGTCCGAACGCTCGAACACCAGCCCCAGGCCGTGCCGCGTCAGATCGGGCTCGAGCTCGCCGTCGATCGGTGTGATCACGCCATTCAACTCCACCAGCACGGCGGTCGTCTCCTGCCACTCGAGCGTGCCGTCTGACTCGGGCTGGTCTGTCGGGATCGCGTACGCTGACACCCGCAGCGAGGTGACCCGTGGAACGTCACATGTCACCGCCTTCCCGCCTCAGGGGAGTACGCCGTCTAGTGCTTCCTTGAACGTCTGCCGGATGAGCCTGCCTGCGCGCGGGTCCCCCTTGGCCAGGGCGCTCATGAAACTCTTCGCCTGTTCGAAGGAGATGTGCGGCGGCAGGGTGGGCACCTCCGGGTCGGTCATCGCCTCCAGCACAACCGGCCTCTCCGCCGCCAGCGCCTCGTCCCAGGCGGCGGGTACGTCCTCGGGCCGGTCCACGCGCAGCCCTCGCAGGCCGAGCATCTCGCCGTAGCGGGCGTAAGGGAAGTCTGGAACGTTCTGCGACCTTTCGTATTTCGGATTTCCCGACATCGCGCGCATCTCCCAGGTCACCTGGTTGAGGTCGCCGTTGTTGAGGACCAGGACCACCAGCCGCGGATCACGCCACTTGTGCCAGTACTTGGCAACAGTGATGAGGCCGTTGATTCCCAGCATCTGCATCGCGCCGTCGCCGACGCAGGCGATCACCATCCGCTCCGGGTGGGCGAACTTGGCGGCGATCGCATAGGGAACCCCGGGCAGCATCGTCGCCAGGTTGCCCGACAGGCTCGCCATCATCCCGTCGCGTATCTTCAGGTCACGGGCGAACCAGTTCGCCGACGAGCCCGAGTCGGCGGTGATTATGCAACCGTCGGGCAGCCGCGGGGAGAGTTCCCAGAACACCCGTTGCGGGTTTATCGGGTTCGCGTCGTTCATCGCCCGAGCTTCCAGTACCTTCCACCAGTCGCGGACCTCACTCTCGACCCGCTCGCGCCACGCCCGGTCCTGCTTCCGCTCGAGCCTGGGCATCAGGGCCCGCAGCGTCTCCGCCGAATCGCCGACCAGCGGCACCTCCATCGGATAGCGGATCGACAGCATCTTCGGGTCGATGTCGATCTGTACGCCTCGTGCGGCTCCCTCCTCCGGCAGGAACTCCGAGTAGGGGAAGCTCGAACCGACCATCAGCAGCGTGTCGCACTCCATCATCAGGTCCCAACTCGGCTTGGTTCCCAGCAGCCCTATCGAGCCCGTGACGAAGGGAAGTGAATCCGGCAACGCCGCCTTGCCCAGGAGCGCCTTTGCCACTCCGGCGCCCAGCAACTCGGCCGCTTCGGCAACCTCAGGGGTAGCGCTTAACGCTCCGGCGCCCACCAGAATGGCGACTCGCTCACCGCGGTTGAGCACCTCCGCCGCCCGGTCGAGGTCCATCTCTGTGGGCACCACGCGTGGCTCGCTGTAACCGATCCCGGAGTGGATGGAACCGTGCTTGCGCGGCGGAACTTCCACGGCCGGCATCTCCTGCACATCGTTAGGAACGATGACGCAGGTCACCGTTCGCTCCGACCGGGCGATCCGCATGGCACGGTCGATCAGATGGCGAATCTGAGCCGGTTCGGAAGCCATATGCACGTAATCACCGGCGACATCCTTGAACAGCGAGAGCAGGTCCACCTCCTGCTGATAATGACCACCCATCGCCATTCGCGCCTGCTGCCCCACTATCGCCACTACCGGCTGATGGTCGAGCTTGGCGTCGTACAGGCCGTTCAGCAGATGGATCGCCCCCGGGCCGGAGGTCGCCAGGCAGACGCCGACCTCGCCGGTGAACTTGGCATGAGCGCAGGCCATGAAGGCCGCCATCTCCTCGTGCCTCACCTGCACGAACTCGAAGGCGTCCCCGGAGCGGTCAAGGGCTCCCATGATGCCGTTGATGCCGTCGCCTGGATAGCCGAATATGCGGCGCACGCCCCAGCCGTGCAGGCGCTTCAAGAGGAAGTCGCTGGTGGTGTCAGCCATTTCGGCTCGCCTCCCCCGCTAGCCGGGAATCGGCGCGCCGTGCCAGGGTGTGGGCCGCTCCCGCTCAGAGCGTGTCGTCTTGCGCCCCGAATCGGAGGAGTGAGGTAGAAACGCGTCGCCGAGCTGCAAGGCGGCCTCTGCCGCCACGCCGTACATCAAGTGCCCGGCAAACCCTCGCGCGTGAGACTCCCAGGGAAACTCCTGAGGTGCCGGCGTCAGACCCAGTGCCGTGTTGGCTCCCTCGTCGACGACCAGCCAGAACAGTGTCCCGTAAAGGGTGCCGAAACCCAAGGACGCCCACGAGGTGCGCCGTCTGAGTACCGCGTACAGCGCTCCGGTGCCGGCTCCCAAGGCCCAGTGCACGCTGTTGCCGTAAAGTTGCCGCTGTTTCTGCGACAACTCCTGGTCAGCGATGCCTGCTGCCTTCTCCGCCGCCACGCCGTATGCGGTCTTGCCGCCCATTACTTCCTTCTCCCGCTCGCTCGCCTCCTCGTCCTGGCGCTCGTAGAACACGGTAGTGGCCTTGTCCAACACCCAGGTCGCGGCAACTCCCGCCACCGCTCCAAAAACCAGATCGGTAATTACGCTTGTTTCCCGGTTCACCGCTCTGCCCTCCAAACTCCTCGGTCCGCAGGATGACGACTCACTCACAGCCTTATCGCAGCAGCGGTTCCGTCACCGGAGGCTGGCCAACAGAATGAAGATAGGCCACCGCCCCTGCAGCCAACGTTTTTCCAAGGTAGTGCGGGTGGTCGGTCAAACGGGATACAGGCCGTAGCCTCGCCGAGGCTGTCTCGCGTCGGGCCGCCGCCTCGCCGTAAACGCCTTTACATCGTCTCGACAGAGTGTGAGAGAGGATGAGTCACGGTTCGTTCTGCTACAGGAGGTAATATGGACGTTTCATCCGCAATTTTGGCCGGCTTGATCGGCACGGCCGTAATGACCGCCTTGATGTACGCCGGACCGGCCATGGGCATGCCCAAGATGGACATGATCGGCATGCTCGGGAAGATGTTTACCGGCAGTGCGGCGGTCGCCTACCCGCTGGGAACCGTCATGCACTTCATGATGGGTGCCCTGTTCGCCATCATCTACGGCTGGCTGTGGTCGCTCGGTCTCGGATCGCCAACCTGGGGTTGGGGCGTGATCTACGGTCTGCTGCACGGACTGGTAGCGGCGATGGTCATGCCGATGATGATCCGTATGCACCCTCGTCCCCCGGAGATGCAGATGGGGATGAAAATGATCGTCGGTATCCTGACGGGTCACGCCGTTTTCGGACTGGTGGTGGCGCTGGTGTATCGCGGCTGAACGCCGGATGCCCGCCCTCCAGATAGAGGGGCCTCGACGGCCTATGCTTGTCGCATGCGGCGGCCAGGATCGACCGAACTCGACAGTTCCCCGATCGGCCTGGGCTTGGCGGCGCTGGGCCGGCCGGGCTACATCAACATCGGCCACGGCCGAGATCTCGAGGAGGGCCGAAGCGTTTCGGCGCTGGAGGTCAGGTCGCACCAGGTCCTGGACGCCGCGTGGCGCCGCGGAGTGCGCTACTTCGACGCGGCCCGTTCCTACGGGCGCGCTGAATCGTTCCTCGGAAGTTGGCTGCGCAAACGAGGCATCTCTCCGGTTGAGGTCACAGTGGGCTCGAAGTGGGGGTATGTCTACACGGCCGACTGGCGGGTCGAGGCCGAAACCCACGAGGTCAAGGAGCACAGTCTCGACCTACTGCGGCGGCAGTGGCGAGAGAGCAAAGAGTGCCTGGCTGAATACCTGGATCTTTATCAGATCCACTCCGCGACCCTGGACAGCGGGGTGTTGGAAAACCGTGCGGTGCTCGACGAATTGGCCAGGTTGAAGAGTTCCGGAGTGCGCATCGGGCTGTCTGCAAGCGGACCGGGACAACCGGAGGTCATCGATCGCGCGCTCGACGTCACAGTCGCAGGTGTGCGACTTTTCGACTGCGTGCAGGCCACTTGGAATCTCCTGGAACGTTCAGCCGGACCGGCTCTTGGCCGGGCACGGTCGGCCGGCCTCGGCGTGATAGTCAAGGAAGCGCTCGCCAACGGCCGGCTGACTTCGCGCAACAACGATCCCGACTCAGGCGAGAAACTCTCCCTTCTGAGGCGGCAGGCGGAACGCCTCCGAACCACCGTCGATTCGCTCGCCCTGGCTGCCGTCCTGTCGCAGGGCTGGCTGGACACGGTGCTCAGCGGAGCAACGACCGTGGAGCAGTTGGACTCGAACTTCATGGCCCTCGAAGTGCCCTGGGACGAAGCCGCCGAGCAGGCCCTGAGCCCGCTCGAAGAACCGGCCGAGGACTACTGGCGCTTCCGCAAATCATTGAACTGGAACTGAACAGCTCTCTCCTCGAAAGCTTTCGGCGCGGGTGGGCCGGGCAGGCGTGGAGCCGATCTTCGTATTCAGGTGCGCGACCGTTTCGCCTGCTGCCAGGACCGGAATCGCTCCTGGCAGCAGGCCGACACATGTGACGACCAATAGCTGATAACATTCCTCCACTATTCGCCTTTCTCTGCGCGAGTAGGAGCAGCTGGACTGGCGAGAGCAGTCGCTGGAACAAGGAGGAGTCAATATGCCAGACGCAGCACCTCGCTTCGGAGTCTTTTACGAACACCCGGTCTGGTTCGAGCCCATGTTCAGCGAACTCGAGCGCCGCGGAATTCCGTTCGACCGGCTGCTGGCCCACCGCCACTCCTTCGATCCTCTGGAGACCGAGACGCCCTATCGGCTGATCGTCAACCGCATGAGCCCGTCAGCCTTCACCAGAGGTCACGGCCACGCGATTCCCTACACCCTCGAGTATCTCTCCTACCTCGACTCTCTGGGCGCGGACGTCCTGAACGGGCTGAACGCTTACCGCTTCGAACTGTCCAAAGCGAAGCAGCTTCGGCTGATGGCGCAATTGGGCGTCGCTTATCCACGGGCCCGGGTAATAAACCACCCGGCACAGGCCGAAGCGGCCGCTACTGGCCTCACCTATCCGCTGATCGTCAAGCCCAACATCGGCGGCAGCGGCGCCGGAATCCGCCGCTTCGAGACCCCGACCGAACTGCGCCAGGCGGTTGCCGACGGGGACATCGACCTGGGACTCGATCAGGTTGGCCTCATCCAGGAGCACCTGCCTGCCCGAGACGCGCAGATCGTACGCGTCGAGGTCCTCAACGGCGAATTCCTATATGCCATCAAGCTGCGCCTGGAGTCGCCCACCTCGTTCAACCTCTGCCCGGCGGATTACTGCCTGGCAGAGGCAGCGGGAGAAGGTGCGCGGGTCGCCGGCAGCTCGGACAGCTGGAAACTGGTCGAAGGGTACGTTCCGCCCCGCGAGGCGATCGACACCGTCTTGCGCCTCACCCGGGCCGCAGACATCGAGGTCGGCGGGGTGGAATACCTGGTGAACGACCGCGACGGGCAGATCTACTACTACGACATAAACGCCCTGTCGAACTTCGTTGCCGACGCCCCCAACGTGGTGGGCTTCGACCCCTTCCCGAAGCTGGTCGACTACATCCTCGAACGGGCGGGAGTGCGCGAAGCGGTCGCCTGACGAACGACCCGGCGCACGATCGAAGCAAGGGACATCTCCATCCAGGCGGCTTCTTTACTCCCCGACAGCAGAGTAGACTAGCCGAGACTTGAAGAGCGACGCTATTGGAAGGATGAGCAGCGGATCGAGCGAACTCTACGCGACTTCCGCGCGGCCGGCCTCGCCGAGCGAGAGGTAGCAGTGCTCGAA
>JBBDRK010000036.1:38016-59274 GCA_040905465.1 Trueperaceae bacterium
GAACATTACCGGTCACCTGGCGTTCGATTCCCGTAAAGGGGTCACGGTCGAGGGGGGAGGGCCTGCCACATGAACTTTCGCCCGAATCGCCGATCGGCACCGAGGAACGTGGTCTGGCGGCGCATATCGGTAGTCGGACTCGACTACGGTGGCCGCCGGATAGGACTCGGCGGTCTCAAATGACCAACCCGCCGTGGTACTTGCAGGAAACGAGGTTCAGCCAGCGCATCGACTCCAAGGACATGGGTGTGTTCATGCGCGTGTGCCCCGAGCGCCGCTACGCTGAAGGCGAAGCGATTTTCCACGACGGCGATCTGGCGAGTCACCTGCACGTAATCGTGCGGGGCCAGGTAAAGCTGTCGGTGTCTACCCCCAAGGGACAGGAGCGAATCCTGGCGGTTCTCGGTCCCGACGACTTTCTCGGCGAGACGTTCGTTCATCAGGCCGAACGGTACCGAGGCGACGCAGTCGCTCTGACCGACGTCGTCACCTGCCCCATGAGCCGCCCGCAGTTCCTGCAGATGACGCGGCGCGCTCCGGACTTCGTCGTAGCATTCACTGGCATTTTGGCGGCGGGCCTGTACCAGTGCCGAGACCAGCTCGGCCGAAGTTACGATCCGGTACGCGTCAGAGTAGCGAAGGTGCTGATCGAACAAGCCGAGCGGTTCGGGGCCCCGGAGGCCGAGCCGGGCTGGTGGAGACTCGAAACGATCCTGCGGCACGAGGAGATAGCGGCGATGGTATCGGCAACCAGAGTGGCGACGACCATGGCCATGACCGAACTGAGGCAGCAAGGCCTGCTGAAAGGCACGCGCGGAAGCTATCGGTTGAAGCTCGAGCGGTTGTCGGCACTGTCGGAATAGAGATCGGGGCGACCAGGTCCTGGGCATTCGATTAGCTCCGACGGGTTCACGCTTGCCGCGCCCTTGCCCGCCAGGTCGACCAGCAGCGCACTTCGCCCTTGCTTCTTACTTGTCGCGCGAAGTCGTGCAGGTGTTCCTGCGCGACAGGATAGACCAGCCGAATGCAAGGCTCACCAGAAAGACGACCGCGCTCAGCACCGTAACGAGCACGAAGTTGGCGCCCGGGAACGCCGAAAGGGCGCTGCCGCCAAGCCACACGGCCACCAGCGGAATCGTGAAAGGCAGGTGGCAGGGGCAGAAAACGAATGCGACTCCCAGCAAGAGGTAGCCCCACAGACCCCGTCCGCCCCCGGAGGCGAGACGGCTCTGGTGATTAGTTTCTGGGCTGGGCCGGCGCATGGCTAGGCGCAACAGGAAAGCTGCTTGACGTCCGTATCGAACGCCTGGGCCGCCAGCCGCAGCGACTCCACCGCCGTCAAATATGGGTGGTAGGTGTCGATCAGGTCGCGGTAGTTCAGGCCGAACTTCACCGCCAGGATTCCCTCCTGGATCAGCTCGCCCGCTTCCGGAGCGAGAGCGTGAACGCCTAGGATCTGCCCTTCCCCGTCGGTAACCAGCTTGACGAAACCGCGGGTATCGAAAGCGGCCAGCGCGCGCGGCACCTGATCCATCGCCAGCACGGACACCCGCACATCCTTGTGGGCGGCCCGGGCCTCGGCCTCGGTCAGACCGACCGCCGCTACCGCCGGGTCGCTGAATGTCACCCGCGGCAGCCCGCTTAGATCGAGCGGATCGTTGCCGACGCCCAAGGCGTTGCGAGCCGCCAAGCGCCCCGCCTGCGCGCCCACGTAGACGAACTGCGGCAAGCCGGCCACATCCCCTGCCGCGTAGATGGCCGGGTTGGCCGTGGCCAACCGGCGATCTACCTCCACCGCGCCACCAGGATTCAGCCGCACGCCGGCCTGCTCCAGGCCCAGCTCCTCGGTGCGCGGCCTTCTTCCCGTTGCCACCAGTAGACGCTCAGCCTGGAACGACCGTTCCCCGCCCCGGGTCGACGCCGTCACACGATAGTCGTCATCAACGGCCACGTTCGACACTCGAGCATCGGTATGAATCTCGATGCCCTCGGCCTCCAGGTAGCTACGCAGCTCCTCGCTCACCTGCTCCTCTTCGCCGGAGAGAATGTGTGGCAGCGCCTCGAGGATCGTCACACGGGTGCCGAGACGCGCGTAAGCCTGCGCCAGCTCGAGGCCGATCGGGCCGCCTCCGATGACCACCAGGCTTGCCGGTTGCCGGTCGGGCGAGAGCGCGTCGATGTAGGTCCAGGGTCGGCTCTCCGACAACCCCGGTATCGGTGGCAATGTCGGGGCGGCACCGGTCGCTATCAGGAAACGCTTGGCGCGGTACTCCTTGCCGTGTACCTCGAGCTTGTCCGGGCCGCTGAAGCGCGCAATGCCTCGAATCAGTGGCACCCCGAAGGAGTCGATGACGTCGACGTACTTGTGCTGCCGGAGGTCCTCGACCAGTCCGTTCTTCTGGGCGATGATCGAGCCGAAGTCGAGCTCACTGCCCTTCGGCGCTACTCCGGCGAAGGAGCTGCCGTTTGCCCTGTGGTTCGCTTCTGCCGCACGAAGCAATGTTTTTGAGGGGACACAGCCCACGTTCACGCAGGTGCCGCCCACTGTGCCCCTTTCGATGACCGCTACCTTTGCACCGTGGCCGCTGGCTTCGATGGCGGCAGCAACACCGGCCGATCCGCTGCCGATGATCAGGAGGTCATGCACCGCTGGCCTTCTTTGCCGCGGCACGATATCCCGCCTTCTCGACGGCCTGTGCAAGCTCCTCGATGTCTACCTCGCCCTGAACACGCGCCTCCTTCCTCAGGTAGTTCACCTGAGCGCTCTCGACGCCGTCGACGCCCGCCAGAGCCTTTTCGACAGTTTGTGCGCAATGCGAGCATGTCATCCCCATGATTGTCAGTTTGTTAGCCATTGATTCGCCTCCTTCAGGAGTTGGAGGTCCCCTCGTCCTCGGACGTCGGCGACATGGTGCGAGGCTAATGCCTCCATCTAAGGGGAGAGTCAAGGGGTGCCGTCGCTGGCGGTCGCTCATTAGACAGACCAGCAGGCTCCGATCGGGAAAGATGGGTTCATGATGCGCATCGGCGAGCTGGCGGCGGCAACAGGTGAAACGGTGAAGACCCTACGCTTCTGGGAGTCGCAAGGCCTGCTCGAGGCCGAACGGAGCGAAACCGGCTACCGCTACTTCCGGGAGAGGATGGCAGAACGTTCCCGTTTCATAAGGCAGGCCCAGGCGCTCGGTTTCACGCTCAACGAGATACACGGCATTCTCGAACTGCGTGACGAGGGCCTGCAGCCTTGCGACGACGTGCGCTCGCGACTTCGGGCCCACCTTGCAGGCATCCGTGATCGGCTACGGGAGCTGCAGGCGCTGGAACGCGAGCTGGAGTCCCGGCTCCGCTGGGCCGAAGCCGATGCGGAGCCGTTGTGCGAGGACGGCTGCGTCTACCTGGCGTCTACGTTTACCTGACTTAGGCGCAACACGATAACTAGGCGTAAGTCAGCTGTCGGCCGGCGCGCTCGAATCAGGCGGCTACGATCCGCCTCGAGATCTCTGCGCTCCGCTCGAGCGTCGCATGGATTGGGCAGAGGTCGGCAACTCGCTCGGCCGTCTCCACCCGCTCCGCCGGCAAACCGGGCCACTCGAGCTCCATAGCCATGCTTCTCACCCGCATCGGCCGCTCTTCCGCCATCTCCCAACTCACGGAGATAGTGAGCGGCGCGAGGTCCACCCCCGTCTGCGGAGCCCAGGACTCGAACATAAGCGCGGTGCAGCTGGCCAGCGAAGCGCCGAGCAGGTGGTAGGGCGAGATATCTATCCCTTCACTGGCGATCTCGAACCCTTCGCCGGTCATCTCCAACCGGATCCGCTGTTGGCCATCCAGCACCACCCTCACGGTATATCGCCCTCGAGCGCGGTGAGGATCGGGCAATAATCGGTCGAGGAGGCGCCGTCACAGGCGCTCACGAGCTTGACCAGCGCGCTTTTCATGCGCCGCAGGTCGCCGATCTTCGCTTCGATCTCATCGATCTTGCCCTGTGCTCGCGACCTCACCTCACCGGCATCGGCATCGGCATCGGCATCGGCAGGAAAGTCTAGCCTGAGCGAAATCAGTTCCTTGATCTCTGCCAGCGAAAAGCCCAGAGCCTTTGCCCGTTGAATGAATCTCAGCCGGGAGACGGTCTCCGTCGGATACTGGCGGTAACCGGCGTCCGTCCGCGGAGGCTCCTCCAGCAGACCCTGGCGCTCGTAGAATCGCACCGTCTCCACGCCCAGTCCTGCCTGACGCGCCACCTGACCTATCTTGAGCACCCCAATCGTGCTCGCACCGTTCCCGGATACTTCGTCTCGCACCGCCGTCGGGCTCATCTCTGCCCTCCCGGCCAAGTCAGAATCGGCATGTTCGCCACCGCTCCGGTCTGTTCGATACTTACATCTCCCCGCTCCTCGACCGCCAGCACCTCGTCAGCCGACCTGAGCTCACGGGCCTCCCCCTCGTCCTGCCAGGTCACCACGTTCACGGCCCGCAGCGGACTGTAGCCCTCACTCGGCGGTGGGTTGTCGAACACGTCGGGCTGGAAGCCGAACGGGCCGTCTCCAACGACGCCGTTGTCGAAGACGTAGACATTGGCGCGCATCGCCTGCGGAGCCTCCGCCAGGGACGGCACCAGCAGCACCGGCGAGCCCATCATCTCGCTGAGCGTGTCGGCGATCTCGCCGTCGGAGGCCTCGGTGTGGATGAAGAGGATCTCCTCCCCCCCGGCGTATCCCTTGACCGGCGGCACCACCGGCCCCTCCGTCTGCATGCCCATGCCGCCCATCTGCGCCTGCGCCCTCCCGGGCGCCAGCAGCGCGTAGGCCAGCACGAAACCTGCCATCAGCACGGCTACCAGCGTAGTTACGATCAGGTTGCGAGAGATGTCATTGTGGCGTTCCATGAACTCCTCCTGATTCCGATGAAGACTCGGCTATCTCCATGAGCGACTATTCGGCTGGCGGCGTCAAACCCGGCACGTGCTTGTTCAGTCGCTACGAAAACGTTTTCGTAGCGAGTAACGGCCGTGCTGGAGTTGGCCGAACGGTGCCTGGACGCACACAGGCGTTTCACGCCCAGCGGCGTGGAGGAGCTCGAGGGGATGGCGGCGGCCACCGGACTCAGCCTCGCCGAGCTGATCGTACCGGCGCCGAGACAGTTGCACGGAACCCGCCCTCCACTATCGCCTCCCGAATTCCGCCCCGGGTGATTCTGTCGTCGTCGTATGCCACGATGACGATCCGCTTGTCGGGATCGCCGCGCACCTCCAAGATTCCAGGCAGCTTGCCGACGGCGCTCCGGATGGTGCGGAGGCAGTTCTGACAATGCATGTTGGCGACCTCGAAGCGGGCCTCGCGCCGCTGCCCCCGCCTGCTGTCCGGCAACAGTCGGCCGGCGAACGAGTTGACCAGTACCGCGGTGACACTGGCGACCATCGCCGCCATCGCCCAGGCCGGGTGCACCAGGCCGGTGGTGGCCAGTGGCACACCGATCCCGTTGAAGGCGAACGCCAGGGAAAGGTTCTGGACCGTCTTGCGGTAGGAGCTCTTGCCGATCCGGTAGGCGTCGACCACTGCTCCAAGCCGCTCACCCATCAGCACCACGTCGGCCGACTCGATGGCGATGTCGGTTCCCGCCCCGATCGCCATGCCCACGTCGGCTTGCATGAGCGCGGGAGCGTCATTGATGCCGTCGCCTACCATCACCACCCGGAATCCCTGACGCTGCAGCTCGCGCACCGCCTCGGCCTTGTCCTGGGGCAGCACCTCGGCCCGGTACTCGGTTATGTCCACTGACTCCGCCACTGCCCGGGCCGTGCGGGGATTGTCGCCGGTAAGCATCACCGGTTCCAACCCCACCTCGCGCATGAGTGCCACCGACTCCGCCGCGTCCGGCTTCAGCTCGTCCGCGATGGCGATGAGGGCGGCCAGCCGGCCGTCGACGGCGAGCGCGGCGACGGTGTTGCCGGCCGACTGCAGCTCCTCCAACCGCTCTTGCAAATCTGCCGGCCAACCCGCGCCACCCGGGTCGCCAGTCTCGTCCACAGCCAGGCCCGAGCCGTCGGCACCTTCCCGTTGCGCGCTCGACACCTCCGCCTCGATGAAGCGCGGGCTGCCTACGCTCACCCGCTTGCCCTCGACAAGAGCCGTCACGCCCTTGCCGGGAGTCGACTCGAACTCGGTGGCCGCCGCGCCAGCCGGCCCCCGCTCTTCGGCGGCCGCGACCACTGCTCGCGCCAGCGGATGCTCGGAGCTGCTTTCGACGGCCCTGGCCAGGCGCAGCGCCTCGGAAACATCGAAGCCGGCCATCGCCACTACCTCGGTTACGGCCGGCCTTCCGCGGGTGATGGTTCCGGTTTTGTCCAGCACCACCTTGCGAACATCCTTGAGCACCTCGAACGCCTCGCCGGAGCGCATCAGTATCCCCTTCTGGGCGGCGATCCCGCCGCCGCGGATCAGCGCCAGCGGAGTGGCCATCCCCAGCGCGCACGGGTAGCCCATCACCAGGACCGCCAGGGCCGCGAAGATCGCCCGCACCAGCTCCATCTCGCCGGTGACCAGCCAGGCACCCAGGGTCCAGATCGCGATACCCAGGCCGGCGAAGGCCAGTACCCCGGGCACGTAATACCTGAGCACCACGTCGACCAGCTGCATGATCCCCGGCTTGAGCGCCCGAGCCTCCTCCACCTGGCGCGCCACCTGCTGCAGGAAGCTCTCCGAACCGACCGTCGTTACCCGGACCAGCAGGCTGCCCGTCTGGTTGAGCGAGCCGCCTATCACCTGGTCGCCGGGTCCCTTCTCCTCGGGGATGGACTCGCCGGTCACCAGGCTCTGATCGACGCCCGAGGCTCCCTCGACCACCTCGCCGTCGACCGGAACAGACTCACCGGGGCGCACCCGAACCAGCTCACCGGGCGCGACCTGCTCCAACGGCACCTCCTGCTCCCGGCCGTCACGAACCACCCGCGCGGTGGCCGGCACCAGCTCCAGCAGCTTGCGAACCGCCTGGGAGCTCCTGGTGCGTACCCGAAGCGAAACGAAGCCGGAGAGCAGGTGGTAGGTGGTGATGAACACCGCCACCGCGAAGAAGTCGGCCAGCGGGAAGGCGGGCACCACGAACGCCAGGAAGCCGCCGGTCAGCCCGGCGAACGCCCCGAACTCCAGCAGCACGTGCTGGTTGAGGATGCCGCGGCGAAGGCTGGCCCAGGCCATGGTGAGAATGCGCCAGCCGGGACCGAAGACGATCGCCAGCGCCAGCGTGGGCATCAGCCACAACGGCAGCCAGGCGGGAACGAAGCCCATCGCCATCCCGAACCAGCCGCTCATCGCGCCCAGCAAGGCGAGCAGCGTCATCGCCGCTGCATAGAGCAGGTTGTTGCGCTCGTGGGCGAGCTCGGCCTCTTCCTCCTCGAAGGTGCGCACCTTGCCGGGGTCGCGCACCACATACCCCAGGTCGAGCAGGGTCTCCTTCAACCGCTCCGGCGTCACCAGCCCCGGGCGGTACCTCACCAGCGCCTCCTCGTGGGCGAGGCTCACGTTAGCCTCCTCGACGCCCTCCATCCGGCCGAACGCCTGGTTGATGCTGGCGACGCAGAACGAGCAGGACATCCCGCCCACCTTCATTTGCAGGGTCTCCACGGAGTCCTCGGCGAAGGTCGCCGGATCGTTCGACCCGACCGGCGGCCCGTCCTGCTCGCCGGCAGCGCCGCCTCTCATCCGACGCGCTGTTCACAGCTCGGGCAGTGGATCTCGGTATCCCCGGTGATCTTGAATCTGGTCCGGCTCATCGTTGTTCCTCCCTGTCGACCGAGGGCGCCATCTCGTGCGCCGCTGCCAGTGAGCGGCCGGTAACTGATGATAGACCCCGTACCCAACTACAGAGTCAAGGGGCAGGCATGCTCGCCAAGTACGAGCATGTGTTCGGGACGGCAGTCGCATTCCTGGGCGGTGCGGCTATGGCCGCAGTTTGCGTCTGGTCTATCTGGCGCTACCTGGCCAATGTAGGATTCAGCGAGCAAGGCGGCTGGAGGGTGGACCGGAGAGCGTTGTGGCGCTACGTTTACCCGTTAGACATCGCTGCACTGGCGACGACGGTCGCCGCCCTCGTTCTGGGGGCGGTACGGGCCAGCGGCAGCTGATGCTCCGGGCGTTCGAGGTGAAGAACCTCGACGACCAGCGCTACAGGCGCGCGGCTGGGGCGTTGATAGGCTCGCGCGAGCGGGCTCGGTTACGCGAGCTTTTCCATTATCAGCGTCAAGTTCGATACCGCGCCGGAGCAAGCTTGGACATTCAATGAACCAGGAGGTAGTTTTCAATGTTCAAGATCGCAATCGTCGTTCTCGCAGACACCGAGACTCACGGAGACCTGGGCCGGGCCGTCAACGCCCTCGAAGTGGCCAGTGAATTCAAGGGTGCCGGCGATGAGGTCGCCATCATCTTCGATGGTGCCGGCACAAAGTGGGTACCGGCCTTGGACGATCCGACCCACCGGCGCCACAAGCTCTGGTTGAACGTAAAAGACAAGGTCGCCGGGGCCTGTTCCTTTTGCGCCGAGGCCTTCGGAGCAAAGAAGGGTGTCGAGGCAGCCGGAATAAAACTTCTCGCAGACTACGACAACCACCCGAGCCTCCGCTCCTACGTGGAGAAGGGCTACCAGATAATCACTTTCTGAGCGGCGCCTGCTCCTTTCCCGGCCCGTTATCCGGCAAGAGTGAAGGCGCTTGGAAACCACCCTAAGGAAGTATCGCTTCAATAGCAAGGAGACACCGAGCATATGAAGGAACAACTCCAACAACTACCCAATGCGAGGGCCGACGAGCACGACACGCTGCACTATCAGGCAATCGTCATCGGAGCCGGCCAGGGCGGTGGCCCACTCGCCGGAGCGCTTGCAAAGTCGGGCAAACGCGTCGCCCTGATAGAGCGCGAGCATGTAGGCGGAACCTGCGTGAACGTGGGCTGCACGCCTACCAAGACCATGGTTGCCAGCGCAGGCGCCGCCGAACTGGCACGCCGCGGCGCCGAGTATGGGGTCAGCAGTGGTCCGGTCTCGGTCGACCTGGAGCAGGTACGAGCGCGCAAGCAGTCGATCGTCGAAATGTTTCGCAACGGAAGTCGCGACAGTCTCGAGCGTATCGAAGCGCTCGACCTGATATTCGCAGACGCACGCTTTACGGGGCCACGTCGAATCGAGGTCTCGCTTGAGGGAGCGACTCTCGAGCTCACCGCCGACTATGTGATCATCAACGTCGGCACTCGACCGGCTACGCTCGGGATCCCCGGAATCGATGAGATCGAGCCTCTCGACTCCACTTCCATCATGGAGTTGAAAAGGCTGCCAAGACACCTGTTGGTGGTGGGCGGCGGCTACGTGGGTGTCGAGTTCGCGCAGATGTTCCGGCGCTTCGGCAGCGAGGTTACGTTGCTGCAGCACGGCGACCAGTTGCTCACGCGTGAGGACGCCGATGTAGCTTCGACGCTCCAGGAGATCCTCACCGACGACGGAATCGAGGTCGTTACCGGTGCCGAGGTTCTCTCGGCCTCCAAATCCGCAGACGGAGTAGAACTCACCGCCAAGGTCGGGGGCGAGACCAGACGCTTCAACGGCAGCCATCTGCTCGCTGCCGTGGGCCGCAGGCCAAATACCGACAGTCTGGGCCTGGAAAGCGCAGGTGTCTCGGTCGGCGACCGGGGCTATGTCGAGGTAGACGAACAGTTGCGAACCACCGCGGAGGGCGTGTGGGCCCTCGGCGACGTCAAGGGTGGACCGGCGTTCACGCACATTTCGTACGACGACTATCGAATCGTTCGCGACAGGCTGCTGGGGGCCGGCGAGCGCACCGTGGCAGACCGACAGACTCCCTACACAGTCTATACCGATCCGCAATTGGGTCGAGTCGGCATGAGCGAAGACGAGGCGCGCGCTGCCGGCCGCCGGGTAGGCATCGCCAAGATGCCGGCGAAACGAGCTGCCCGAGCGATCGAGACCGGCAACACACGTGGCCTCTGGAAGGCCGTCGTCGACCTGGACAGTGAGGAGATCCTGGGGGTCGCTATCCTCGGACACGAGGGCGGTGAGGTGATGTCGGTCGTACAGGTAGCCATGATGGGCGGGCTCTCCTATAAGGCGCTGCGCGACGGAGTGTTTGCTCACCCTTCGTATGCAGAGTCCCTGAACAACCTGTTCACCACTCTCGGATCGGATCCAGTGGCACAGTCGCCTCCTGCCGCCGATGCTACGTCAGCCAGTTGACCGAAAAGAGGGCGCAACAAGCGCCAATCTGAAAAGGAGTCGCTTTAGCGAGAAGGAGGAGAGCATGAAAGCACTTCGGACTTTACCCTTGGTGGCGTTCGCCGTGATTCTGTTCGGCGCGCTGGTTGTGGCGCAGCAGGCAGACGATGACGCCGCCCTGGCGACCCGGTATTTCGACGAGATAAACGCGGCCCCCTACACCGAGTGGGGCTTCGAACCGAACGTTCCGGAAGGCTACTACGTCGGCGTGGAGCCTCACGGCATGATTCTGCGCACGTTCCTCAACGAGATAGCGCTGCAGGATACGGAGGACGGCGGCGATGCCTTCTCCGAAGGAGCCATCATCGTCAAGGAGAACCACATGCCCGGCGAAACGGACATCTCCGACATGGAACCGCAGGCGCCGGTGGAAGGTTTCGAGGGAAATCTGGCCGCTCTGACTTACATGGTCAAGATACCCGGCTACAACCCTGAAGCAGGCGACTGGTTCTGGGCGAAGACAACACCCGACGGCTCGATCGACGCAGCCGGCAAGGCCCAAGGCTGCATCGCCTGTCACAGCCAGGCCGTCGATAACGATTACGTCTTCAACGTCGGGCCAGCCGGAAACTAACCGGCCACACTCTCCCTGGACCGCAACTACAGCGGAAATCCGAACCGGCGGTGTGCGATTCACTCACCGCCGGTTCGGCGTTGGGACTCGACAGGTGGTTCGGTCACGAAACGAACCGGATCACCGGTCTGCCCGGCGCGATGAAGTCAACCGGTTGGCTTGACCGCTGTTGGAGAGGCGTCCGCCCTACCCGCCCTGGCAGCGGGCCCACTACACGGAATCGAACCGTCGAACAGTAGAGTGAACGGCAAATGCCTCGCCCGACATTGTGGGCCGGGAACATCGACCGGCGCAACGAAGCGAGAATGAACGGTCTTTCGAATCACCAGACCGTGCGGCAGGTCGTGTGATCAGGACGGGGAGAGCCGATGGACACTCAACAGGCCTGGTACATCAAAGACAGCGGGTTCATGGAAAGGGTTGACCCTCACGACCGCGATGTCTTCCTGAATACCTGCCCGGAGCGGACCTTCGAACCCGGTGACAAGGTATTCCGCATAGGCGACCCGGCCACCTCACTTCACATAATCGCCCAGGGCAAGATAAAACTCGTTCGCCCGACCATGGATGGGCACGAGCGGATGGTCGCCGTATGCGGTCCCGACGACTTCATCGGAGAAGCTTTTTTGAAGGAGTCGGATAGCTACCAGGTCGAGGCGGTTGCCATGACGGCGGCGCGAACCTGCCCCATCAGTCGTGCCCAGTTCAAGGCCGTGGCGAGCAGGGCGCCGGGCTTTGCCGTTACCTTTGCCGAGGTCCTGGCCAGCCACCTCTTCTATTGCCGAGATCAACTGAGCGCGACCTATGACCCAGTGAAGATCCGGGTGACGAAGATTCTGCTCGACCAGGCGCAGCGTTTCGGCAGGCCGCTGGCAAACGGTCGCTGTCTCCTCGAGACCGAACTAAAGCACGAAGATATCGCCTCGCTGGCCTCTGCTACCCGGGTCGCGGTAACGATGGCGGTGAGTGAACTGCGTTCCGATGGAGCGCTCGACGGCAGCAGGGGACGCTACGAACTGGACCTGGAGCGACTCAGGGCACTGACCGAGGGACTCGCCGTAAATTGAGGGCGACGAGCACGCCATCTGCACACGGTATGCATTGACGAACAACGCACATTTATGTTGGGGAGCGGATTAACGGCAGTCCCAGCGAACGGATTCTTCTGAGGTGCAACCAAGTAATTATAGCGCCGTATGAGCTTTGATACTAGTAAAGAAGATAGTTTGTTTCCGGCAACATAGGTCTAACATCCAATCAGGAAGGAGGTCCTTATAGACCAGGACAACCAATCTTCCTACCCGGGCAACCCTCTCTCCCAATAGAGGCTCGACCGAGTATCTTCCCTACCAGACGGAACGGCTGGGGGAACCGACGGAGCAAGACCAGGGACTGAGGGTTGCCCGTACCCATGCATGCCGGCGCTGAGCCTGTCGGTTCCGAACCTGCCTGCTTCAACCTGCTTCAACTCGCATCAGTAGTTGACCCGGTGCCGACCGGAACTGCCGCGCTACCAGAGAGAGTCACACAACATGAGATGATCGCCACCAGCGTGCGTCCTGGTGATCCCCCCAATCCTCGGACCGTCGGCGGGCGGCGCACTCGCATGTTCCTTGGTTGGTGGGTGGTAATCGGGGCCGTGGGGGTCCAGGCGTTGCAGGCCGCTCTTCTGGTTCAGGCCTACGGCGCCTATATGCCTATACTACAGGCGGATCTCGGCTGGAGCGCGACCCTGTTCGCCTCCGCCTTTTCGCTCCTGCAGGCCATCGGCGGGATACTCGGTCCGCTGCAGGGCCGGCTCCTCACTCGGATACCACCACGCGCGCTGGTACGATTCGGCCTCATCCTCATGGGTTTGTCTTTCGTGCTGTTGAGCCGGGTCGGTTCTCAGACGGAGTTCTTCGTTGTCTTCGCGCTGATCGCTGTCGGACTTCACCTCTCTGGATTCCTGACACTGACGACCATAGTCGTCAACTGGTTCGAGCGTCGACGCTCGCTTGCGCTCGCGCTGATGCAACTCGGCGTGCCGTTGGGCGGGCTCGTCTTGCCGCTCGTGGCATGGTCGCTGTCCGACCTGGGATGGCGAACAACGGCCCTCGCCTCCGGCATCACTACCCTGGTCGTCGGCCTGGCCGTGGCACAGTTGCTTCACGGTCGTCCCGAGGACCACGGCCTGCGGCCGGACGGAAAGAGAGAGTTCGGTCCGGTTCCCGGCGCCATCCCCGGAGTGAAGGGGATCGAACTGGCTCCGGCCGGGCGCGACTTCACAGCGGCTCAAGCGATGCGTACCCGCGCATTCTGGTTTTTGGCGCTGGGTCATGCCTTGGCCTTGATGGTGGTCTCGGCGGTGAACGTGCATGCGGTCATCCACATCAGCTTCGGCCTCGGTTACACCCTGCCGGCTGCCGCCGCCTTCGTCGCATTGATGACCGTGTTCACGCTGATCGGGCAACTGCTGGGAGGACTACTGGGTGACAGGTTCTCGAAAAGGCTCACCGCCAGCGGAGCCATGTGGCTGCACGCCCTTGCCCTGCTCACCCTCACCTATGCCTCGAGTACGCTCCTGATCGTGCTGTTCGCGCTCGTTCACGGCCTTGCCTGGGGAATCCGAGGGCCGCTCATGCAGGCCTTGCGGGCGGACTACTTCGGGCGAAGCGCCTTCTCGACCATAATGGGGAACTCCATGTTCATCGTGACCATCGGCGCCCTTGCCGGACCCCTGCTGGCCGGCGTGCTCTTCGACATCAGCGGCGACTACGTCCTGGCATTCACGATAATGGCTGGCCTGGCCGCGGCCGGTTCGCTGTTCTTCCTGTTCGCGGGCAAACCTGGACTCGGCGACGCCACGGTCCCCCGGCCGGTCACCTGAAACCTGGGGCTTTAGGTGGCACACGAGAAGCCGGTCAGCGCCTACGCAGGCCGTTCATCATCCAGGCGGCGATTGCGGCCGCAACGATCGGAAGTACCAGCACGGCCGCCAGGTCGAGCGCCAGCGGCAACTGCTGGAACCCGAGGATGAGGTAGCGCAGGAGATCGAGCTGGTAACTGAGCGGGTTGGCGTACACCAGCACCTCGAGCCACAAGGGAAGTTGAACCACCCAGCCGCTGCCGAGAGCGAAGATGCCCAGGCTACGCAGCTCCTCGCGCAACGCCAGCGGTATGTCGAGGAAACCGACGCCGCCGACGATCCCCTTGAGCGGATAGATGGAGCCCGACAGGAAGTACAGCGGCTGGATGATGCCGTTGGAGATGCTGCCGAAGCCCTCGAAAGTAGTCATGCGACTGGCCACGATCACACCGAAGGCGGTGACCAGCACTCCCATCGAGAACATCACCGCCCAGGCGAGCAGCAACTGCGGCAGAGATATGCGAAGGTCGAGGAACGGAATGGCGAGAAGCGGGATGCTGCCCTGGATGACGGCGATAGTGGCGCCCCCCAGCAGCTTGCCGAGCGCCACCGCCGGCATCGGCGCCGGCGAGACCAGCACCTCGCGCAGCAGCCCTACCTCGCGGTCCCAGACCAGCGCTATCGCCGACTGCAATGAGGCGAACAGGATGTTGAGCGTGACCACGCCGGGCAGGATGTACTGA
Source organism: Trueperaceae bacterium (assembly GCA_040905465.1). Classification (GTDB taxonomy): domain Bacteria; phylum Deinococcota; class Deinococci; order Deinococcales; family Trueperaceae; genus DASVCN01. Next base: position 52,451 of record JBBDRK010000036.1, read on the forward strand.
GCGTAACTGTAACCCTCGATGTCGCGCAGTGCCGCCCCCAGTCCAAAACCGAGAATGATCAGCCACAGCACTGTGCGAGACACCGCTCCGAAGATCTGCGAACGGTCTCGCCGGTAGCGCAGCAGTTCGCGCCGCCACATCGCCCACACCACTCTCGCGCCGGCGAGCACGTGGGAGCCGGCGGGCAGTGCATCGGTCATCGCGTGTGCTCCCCGCCGCGCTTGGCGAATCCCAGCATGCGGGCGCGCGGTCCCGCTTCCTCGTCGCGGAGCTGCCTTCCGGTGAGTTCGATGAACACGTCCTCCAGGCTGGCTGCGTCGCCGGCATCGGCCCGCTCCTTGAGTTCGTCGGGCGCACCCAGGGCGATGAGCTTGCCGCCGTCGATGATCCCCACCCGATCGCAGGCTTCCGCCTCCTGCAGGTAGTGGGTCGTCATGAACACGGTCAGCCCCTGGCCGCGCAGCCGCTCGATCCGCTCCCACAGGTGCCGGCGCCCCTGGGGGTCGAGCCCGAGCGTGGGCTCATCGAGAAACAGCAGCCGGGGACGGTGCATCAGCGCCCGTGCCAGCTCGAGCCGCCGTTTCATTCCACCCGAGAAGCTGCGAACGGTCCGGGCGCCTACCTCCGCCAATGCCGCCCAGTCGAGGGCCTCGCCCACGCGCGCCCGCAACTCGTTTCGCGGGATGCGGTACAGCGCGCCGTGGATCTCGAGGTTCTCGCGGGCGGTCAGCCGATCGTCGAGAGCGGGCTCCTGAAACACCATGCCGAGAGCGGATCGCACCCGGGCGGGGCGCTTGGCCGTGTCGTTCCCGAAAACGTGGGCGGAACCCGACGACGGCCTGAGCAGGGTCGTCAGCATCTGCAGGGTCGTGGTCTTGCCGGCCCCGTTCGGCCCCAGCAAGGCGAAGAACTCCCCCTGGGCCACGCTGAAGCTGACGCCGGAAACGGCTTCCACCTTGCCGAACCGGCGAACGAGATCGCGCGCCTCGATAGCCGGCTCCGGCACGTCAGTCATGCGCCGTCCCGCTTCCCGGGAAGGGTGCCTGATCCCGTTCTACCTGTCCGGGCTCACTGAGGTCTTGCATGTCGTCCCTCCACTTCCCGATCCTAGACCGTCGGCAACCCGGTAGCGGCGAGACGGCCCGGAGGCTGGAGGCTGCCCGGTTGAAACAAGCCTACCCGCCGGCCTTGCCGGCGCTGGCACGCCGCCGTGAGTGACGCTCATGCGTCGTTTCCCGGCCGCTCGAGGCGCGCGGGAGGACCATAGCGGCTTCGAACCCCATTGGAACATTACTCAGTTCCAGCTCGCCACCCAGGGTGTGAACGACGTGGCTCACGAAGGCGAGCCCGAGCCCCTGACCGTCGTTCGACGAACCGAGCCGGAAGAAGGTATTGGTGAGCTTGCCGACCAACTCCGGCGGCACGCCCGGGCCCCGGTCCCGAACGGAGATCCTGACCTCGCCGGCACCGCCCTCGACCCTGAGCTGCACCTGGCCTGAGGAGTACTTCAATGCGTTGTCGAGCAGATTGAGTACCGATTGACCAACCAGGAGCGGATCGAGAACCGACGTCGGGCCCGGTAGGCGGTTCACCACCTCGACACGGAGCCGCTGCTCCTCTCGCAGGCTACGAAGCGCCTCGTTCACCAATGCCCATGCATCGGCAGGTTCGGCCGTCTGCTGGGAGGCGCGCGACAGGTGAAGAAGCGCTTCGAGCACGCGCTGGATGCGGTTCGTGTTGCGTTCGAGGGCGGAGGCTACCTCGGCCGGTCGAGCGACGCCCAGCTGCAGAGACTCGACCTGGAGCCTGATCGCGCTTAGCGGCGTACGCAGCTCGTGGGAGGCATAACGCGTAAAGGTGCGCTCGCGGTCGAATGCCGCTTTGAGGTTCACTGTCATACGGTTGAAACTCCGGGCCAGCCGCGCCAGCTCGTCTCGGCCGGGCGGGACCGCGACGGGATCCGGGAAGCGCTGCTGCGAAAGCGAATCGACCGCCCGGGTGAGCTGTCCCACCGGCCTCAGGAGCCAGCCGGCAAGCAGCCAGGCGACGGACAGCGACAGGGCTACCTGCGCGACGTCGGTAAGCAGATCGTTGCGCAGCCGCCGGTAGAGGATCTGACGGTACAGCGCCGGTTCGATCGCGGTGCGCTCCCAGTTCCCGGTCGACGCCTCCACCTGCCTGCGTGTTTCCCACAGATCCACTGCGATCTCCGCCGTCATGCCGACAAGGACAGCTGTCGCCAGGCACAGAAAGAGTCGCCAGCGAAAACTCACGGTCCGGACCGCGGCCCGAGAACGTATCCTCCCGGCACCGTTCCGATGACATCCGGTGCGATCTTCTGACGCAACTGGTTCACATATACACGCACTACTCTCGTTCCCGAGGTTGCGTTTGGGAAGAATCGCTCGAGAAGCTCGTCGACCTCGAACAGTCGCTCGGGGTAGAGCGCGAACAGCTCGAGCAGGGCGAACTCACGCTCGCTCAACCTCACGCCCTTGCCACGCCAGTTGACCTCTCTCTTGCTCAGATCGACCCGGAGCGCACCGTGTTCGAGAACCGCGCGCCGGGTGTGGGCGGTGCGACGAAGCAGGGCTCGCGTACGGGCGAGAAACTCTCCCAGGCTGAACGGCTTTACCAGGTAGTCGTCGCCACCGAGATCCAGCCCGCGGATGCGGTCGGCAACCGAGTCGCGAGCGGTCAGGAAAAGGATGCTTCCGTTGAACCCGGTGCTCCTCAGCGACTCGGCGAAACCGAAGCCCGCATCCTCGCCCTCCGGCAACATCACGTCGAGCACCGCCAGGTCGAACGCGCGCTCGGTCAGCGCCGTGTACGCTTCCTCGGTCGACGCGGCCGCTGATACGAAATGCCCCTGGCTCCGCAAGACTTCCGCGAGAGGCTCGGCGATGTCCGGCTCGTCTTCCACAAGGAGTATGTTCACGGCGACCTGATCAGAAGTCGCACTCCGACTCGCGCCGCAGATCACCGAGCTGATCCAGCCGTTCGACCGGATCGGTACGCGGCAAGTAGATGGCCGGTAGTTCGCCGACGAGCGTGACCAGTTCCCGTCGCGACTCTGCCTCGGGCATCAGGTCCACCAGGTAGAGCGACTGCCGGAGCTGGTGGTCCCACGACCGGAATGTAACGCCGATCCCCTTCCATATGTCGAACACCGACTGTGGGTTCTCGAGGAACTCGACCACCTCGGGACCGGTTCCGGCCCCGCCCAGTGAAACAGTCTCGAAGAGGACCTTTATCGCCTGATAGGCCGACCACGCCGGCGGCTCCATCGTCGTGTCCCACCGCGCGGCGAACCTGGCGTTGAGCTCACGCGCTCCGTAGGCGTCAAGGGTTGCTTCCCAGGAGGTCGCGCGGTAGCCGGCGCCGACCACGGGCGCCGCTTCCATCGAGGCGGCGAAGAACTCCCGGGTCTGCGCGGCGGGGTGCGGAAAGCCGGTCACCTGAGCTTCGACGCCTCCGGCTTCGGCCTGCTCCAGGAACGCCAACTGCCTGTCGGGCCCGAGCAGCAGAAGAACCACGTCGGCCCGATTGCGCCGAACGGCTTCGATCGCGCCGTCGAAACCTTCGTCGCTGGCGACAATGGCGCGCCCCGTTTCGCGGGCACCGAAGTGACGCTCACGCATCGACCATCTGACTCTTTCGTATAGCGCCTCGCCGTCCGGCGTGTCCTCTATCACGAAGAACCAGCTGCGGAAGCCGGCGCGAATGAACCAGCCCACCAGGGCATCGAGGTACATCGCGGCACTGGGCTCGACGTGAAAGCTGTAGCGGCCGCACTCCTCGTTGCGCAGGCGGTCGCCGGACGAGCCGATATTGAGGAACGGTATCTCCCGTTGCTCTGCGAGCTCGGCCAGCGCAAGCGCCGAGCCCGCGCCGAAGCCGCCCACCAACGCGAAGACCTCCTCTTCGGCCAGCAGCTGCTCCGCCGCCTCTCGCGCCCCGTCGGCACCGTCCGCTCGCACCGTAAGCAGCTCGAGCCGCAACCCCAGCAGTTCCGCGTTGAAGCCGAACTCCTCTTCAGCAAACGTCGCGCCCATGAGAGCCGACTCGGCCACGGCGTTGCTGAGAGTGCCGGCGGTTCCCTCCGCTGCGTCCGGCCCGGGCAGGATCAAGCCGATCCGCAGGGACTGCGCCGGCTCCTCTTGCGCCGGCTCCTCTTGCCCCGTTACGACGGCAGTCGACAGCAGCATCAGTACGAGCAGAGCGCACGCTCCTGGTGCGGATGTGAACAGGGGCCGCCGGCTGTGCCGCGTCGACTCGCGATTCACAGCGAGCCTAGCGAGAAATTCGCTCCGAGCCGGACCCCCGGCCCTTCCCGGTCGAACCTTTCCAACATCATCGAAGTGTCCCCCATCCCGGCTCACCTGACAGCCCCTGCTCACCTGAACGCCGAGGAGGCTTCGGCTATCGCCTCCTGCAGCCTTGCGCAGCCGCTCGACACCTCGGCTCGTTCGCCTGCTCTCATCTGCTCCGGAAGCGACTCGCCCAGCAGCTCCCGGATCACGCCGGCGGGTTCCGGGACGAGCAGCGAGATGGTGCCCCCTATCCCCTCCACGTAGTTGACCTGGGCGCTCGTCACCAGTTCGAGCGCCAGCAGCTCGCGTTCCTCCTCGAACGCCACACACGCGGCCCGGGACTGGTCGTCGACCAGCGCCAGCACGGCCCCCAGGTTGCGGGGTTGCAACTGGCCGCCGAATGCCGCCTCCAGTGCGAACACCAGGTCGTGCGCCGCTACCTCGGCATCCTCAGGATCGCGGAAGCGTTCAGGAGGCTCCGGGGACGGCATCAAATCGTCGAGAACGGCGAACGCTCGATCCACTTCCGCAACACTGTCCCGATTCGTTGCCGCCGGCTCCAGCTCCGCCCACAACGCTTTGGCCCGCTGAAGTCCGGCCCAACCGAAGATGTAGGCTCCGACTTCACCCCCTGCCGCTTCCTCGTACCCCTCGGCGAATCCGCTTCCGGACAGGGCGAGCCGAGCCAGGACCGCCGCCCGGAAGGCGGGATCGTCTCGCAGATCTTCCGGCAACAGCACTTCCTCGGCCCGCCGCAGGAGCGGCCGGACGCGCTCGACCGCCGCTGCCGTTGCGGCCTGGTCTTCCCTCTCGGACGCTTGCTCGATCTCCTCGAGGCTGGCGACCAGCTCATGGTGGAGTGCCGGGTCTCGTTCCGCCAGCGAGCCGGCGAACAGATCGACCGGCCTGACCCGAACTTCATCCTCGTCCTCGTCGTCCGGCTCCGCCGCTTCGACATCGGCTTCGGCAGCGTCCGCCGCATCCTCCTCGTCGTCCAGCTCGCCGCCCAGCTCGCCGCCCAATTCGACCGCGTCCAGTTGGAATCCCAGCAACTCTACGGCGAACGCGAACCGCAACGGCTCGGCATGGCTGACCATGATGCTCTCCTGGGCAGGAGCGAGGGGCAGCAGGGACAGCGGAATGAGGGTGCACAGCAGGCGCTTCACTCTTCCTCCTCCGCCGGCAGGGGCTCGCCGACCGAGGCAGAATGGGCTCCACGCCCGGCGCTGATGTTGTCGATGACTTCCAGCGTTTCCGTGTCGATTACCGAGACACTGTCGGAGAGACCGTTCGCGGTATAAACCCGGCTGCCGTCGACACTGATGGCGATGCCCCAGGGGCGCCTGCCCATACGCTCCCGAATCACCTCGATGACCTCTTGACTTTCGGTATCGATGACATAAACCGCGTTGGTTCCGCCGCCGGCGACGAAGAGACGGCTACCATCGGGCGAGAGCGCCATCTCCACGGGCCTGGAGTCGAGTCCCAGGCTGATATGGCCGGTTACCTCATGGGTGCTGGTGTCGACTACCGAAATGGTTCCGCCTATCTCGGCCGACACGTAGGCTTGCGACCCGTCATCGGAGAAGATCACGACCCGGGGCCGGTTGCCCACCAGGAAGTGCTTGAGGACCTGCAGCTCTTCGATATCGAACACGGTCACGGTGTGGCTCGCCTCACCGGTCATGTATACCCAGCGGCCGTCGGGGCTGACCGCCACCCCTTCCGATTCGATCCCGGTCCGGAAGGTCGCGATCGTCTCTCCCGTGGCGAGGTCGATTCCGATCCCCTGGGCTCGCGCCTCCAACGCGGCCCACAGTTGCAATCCATCCGGGCTTATCGCGACGCGTTCCGGGTTGCCGCCCGCCCGGTACTCGGCGATGACTTCGTTGCTGGCAACATCGATGGCGACAATCTTGTCCTCCGGCGCCTCCAGCCGTGGATTGAAGTCGCTCAGCGCCACGTAGATCGTCCCGCCGTCTGGACTCACGGCCGTCCCTCGCGGTCGGACCTCGCCGGGCCGGCCGGTTACCGTGATCGTGTCTATCAGTTCGTTGGTTGCGGTATCGATGACCGAGATAGTCGCACCGTACTCGTTCGATATGTAGATTCGGGCACTGCTCTCCTGCTCGTCGCCCTGTGCCTGAGCGGTTGCGGCAAGCCCGAGGAGCGCTAGGCAGACGGCTGATACGAGTAGTCGTGAAAACGGACTCCTTTTTGGCTTGTTCATGTCCTTACCTCCCGGCCGTTCGCTACCCCTCGAGCGGCAGCTCCCCGGCTGGCACTCGCGTTGCCGCCGCTCCCGACGGGTGGGCCCTGCCTGGCGGCTCTTTGGCGCCCGTGTGCTTGCAACGACGGCGATGGACGTCGATCGGCCGAAGCGCCGCGCGACGCCCGATCGGCTGTTTCGAGTTTAGCCGCAAGCGGTAAGGGGGTGGTAAGTGACGATCCGCCGAGTCTCATGCGCCACGATAACCGTTCGTCGCGCGCTCCCGAGTACCGCGACCGCCG
>JBBDRK010000036.1:59374-137243 GCA_040905465.1 Trueperaceae bacterium
GTCTCATGCGCCACGATAACCGTTCGTCGCGCGCTCCCGAGTACCGCGACCGCCGCTCGCCGACGGGACCGTTCGCGGCCGAACGATCTTCAAGGTACCTGATAGCCGCCGAAGCGGACTTCCGGCCGGTACCGTCCAGGATCTTCATCGAGAATCAGGACGACGCTGCGACTGGAGCCCTCCGGAAGCCAATCGACAGTGGTCGCAGAGGTGTCCACCAGGGATTCGTCTTCGTCGAGCAGGTCGACCGACACGCCCAGGGTCTGCACGCTCTCGTCGCCGTGGTTGCGAACCAGCAGTGGCAGGTAGTAGCGGCCGCCCGCTTCCCGCACCGCACCGAGTTCGCCACTGAACTCGGTTGGGGCAGGGGTACGAGTTCCTTCCCATACCAGATAGCCCGCCGCCGCCAGCAGCAGCAGGCCACTCAGCCAGGTGACCGCGATCTGCACCTTGCTCTCGCGGCTCAGCGGGCCGCCATTGCGGCGCTCACGGCCCTCCACGACGTTGTCGCGCCCCTGGCGGTCGTCCGGCTCCACGGTCTCCATGGCTAGATGATCAACTTCGCGGCGGCCGAACCGAGAGCGTTGACGAACCCGAGAGTGACGATCATATGGAGCGAAGGCACCAGGGCCGTCTCGCTGTCGATGCGACCGAACACCCACAGCAGGAACGCGGTAACCGCGAGCGCCCCGACATAGGAGACGGTACCGGTGCGGAGCAGCGACGCCCACCAGGTAGTTCCGCCCGGCAACCGGTAGCCGCCGGCAAACCCGACCGAGTACACGATGGCGTGGGTCAGGAGGAGTCCGAAAAGGACCAGCAGGATTGCGTGCCACCACAGGAGGCCGAGGGCGATCATCACCGGTTCTTCGGTCGGGGCGATATTCAGGCCGAAATAGGTGGCGCCGGCCAGCCCGATGAGTTGACTGCCCCAGAACCCGGCGCGCCGCTTGCGCCGTTCCCGCCGGGCGTCGTGATCGCCGAACACCGAGATCGCGATCGAGGCGCCGATGCTGAGCGGAATAGCCTCCAGGATCACCTTGCCGGCGACCTCGCGAAACGACATGCTCCCGTCTATGACGCCGAACAGGAAGAGCACCACTACCGCCACCAGCAGCCCGATCCCATAGGCGTCGACAGCGTCCTGCACCTCCTCCCAGAACAACACGTGGCCCTTCTGGAAGCCGCTGTAGTATTCCAGCAGGATCAGCAAGCCGAAGTTGGCCACCAGAAACACGAGCAGCTTCAGCGGCGGCATGGTGAAGCCCAGCCACCACATCTCCATGGTGGCCAGTAGCGGCATGCTCACCAGCAAAGCGCCGAACACGCCGCGGGAGTAGCCGCGCAACGCGCTCCGCAACTGCTCAACCGCTTCGGTCTCGGCCACAGCATCCGTTATACGGCCCAGATCAGCCGTTCGCTGTGGCCGAAGAGGGAAACTACCGGCCGGCACTCGCCCTCTAGCGGTGGCCCGCTCAGGCCTGCAACAGGTCCCCCTCGCGCCAGATGATCTCGATTTCGAGCTCGGATCCCTGCAGCGTGCGCACCAGGTCCTCGAGAGCCTCGATCGAGGTCTCGGCAGTAACCAGCAGTGTGCTGGGGTCCGCCTGGTACACGGCACCGCTCGCCTGATGGCGATACTGCCAGCGGCTGACCAGGTTGCGAACGTTCGGCGATTCCGATCGGATTCTAACCAGCCCGCTCATGCCCCCTCGCTTTCCCCCGGGCACCCGCGCCAGGGACATCAGCTTACTCGCGAACCAGGACGGGGACCTGGTGTAGGGTCACGCTGCCCGGCGCTCGCTGTGTGGATGCGCGCGGCCTGCGCCGCCTGCCCCTCGCCAACGGTGCCGGGCCCGTTATTCGCCGTACGGCACCCAGATGTTCTTCACTTGCGTGGCGCGCCGCAGGTACTCGCGTCCCTGTGCTTGCCGAACGTCGAACCAGTCGCGCCGCTTGCCGTTGCTGACCCAGGTGGCCTTCAGGTTGCCGGCCGAGGCCTCCTCCACCTTCGCGCTTCCGGCCTTCCCGGCCATGTACCACATGCAGGCGACCTCGTCGTGGTCGGCCAGGACCGCCGCCAGCTCGTCGCGGTCACCGGTCACGATGTTCACGACCCCGCCGGGGACGTCGGACGTCTCGAGCACCTGGTAAAGATCGGTGGCAGCCAGCGGCCAGCGGGCCGAGGGAACCGCCACCACCCGGTTCCCCATGGCGATCGCCGGCGCCACCAGCGACACCAGCGCCAAAAGCGGCGCCTCGTCCGGGCACACCAGCGCCATGACTCCCCAAGGTTCCGGCATTGCCAAGGTCACATTGCGGAGCGGGGTGTGGTGCACGGCGCCGTCGTACTTGTCGGCCCAGGCTGCGTAGGTGAAGAGCCGCTCGACCGAGCCGTCGACCTCCTGGCGGGCCACGGCCGCCGACACACCTGTCATCGCCGTGATCCGGGCTTCGAACTCACCGGAACGGGCGGCGAGGTTCTCGGCCAGGTAGAAGATCACCTGCGCCCGGTTGTGGCCGGTGGCCTGGCTCCAGGCCGACGCCTTGCTGGCCGCCTCGACCGCGTTGCGCACGTCCTTGCGATTGCCCTTGCCGGCCTCGCCGACGATCGACCCGGTGGGGCTCACCACCGGGTAGCTGTAACCGCCATCGGGACGCGCCTGCTTGCCGCCGACATAGAGCTTGGCGGTGCGGTCGACGGGCGGAACGCCGCCGCTGCCGTTGCCGCCGGGAACCGCCGGCAGCCCCTCCACTCCCGCCGCTACGGCGTAGTCCGCCTCATACTGCGGAAGTCCCGCCTCCCAGCCGGGAACCAGGTACTCGTGGAGCCCTTCGCGGCCTCCCTCACGGCCGAAGCCGCTCTCCCGGTAGCCGCCGAAACCGGCCGCCGCGTCGAACAGGTTGGTGCTGTTGACCCATACCACTCCGGCGGCGAGCCTGGGGGCGATGTCGAGCGCCAGGTCGATATTCTCCGTCCAGACCGAAGCCGCCAATCCATAGCGCGAATCGTTGGCCAGCTCCACGGCCTCTCGCGGCGTGCGGAAGGTCATCGAGGCGAGGACCGGACCGAAGATCTCCACCTGAGCCAGCAGCGAAGCCGGTTCGACATCGGTGAAAAGCGTCGGCGGATAGAACAGGCCCTCCGCCGGCACCGCCCACGACGGTTGCCAGCAACGGGCGCCCTCCGCCTTGCCCTCCTCGACCAGCTGCTCGATTCGCTGGAGCTGTACCGGAGCGATGATCGCGCCCAGGTCGATGGCCTTGTCCAGCGGGTCGCCCATCCGCAGGGTCTCCATGCGGGAGCGCAGCTTGGCGTGGAGCTTGTCGGCGACGCCCTCTTGCACCAGCAGCCGGGAGCCGGCGCAGCAAACCTGGCCCTGGTTGAACCAGATCGCGTCTACCACGCCCTCTACCGCGGCGTCCAGATCGGCATCGTCGAAGACCAGGAAGGGGCTCTTGCCGCCGAGCTCGAGCGAGAGCTTCTTGCCGCTGCCGGCACTGCTCTTGCGGATGATCCGGCCCACCTCGGTGGAACCGGTGAAGGCGAGCTTGTCGATGTCGGGATGGTTGACTATCAGCTCGCCGGTGCTGCCGTCGCCGGTGACGACGTTGAACACGCCGTCCGGCAGTCCCGCGTCGCGGGCGATCTCGGCGAATAGCAGCGCCGTGAGCGGCGTGTATTCGGCCGGCTTGAGCACGACCGTGCAACCGGCGGCCAGCGCCGGAGCCACCTTCCAGGAGAGCATCAGCAGCGGGAAGTTCCAGGGGATGATCTGACCGCACACCCCCGCCGGCCGGTAGTCGGGGAACTCCTCGCTCAGCAACTGCGCCCAACCGGCATGATGGTAGAAGTGCCGCGCCGCCAGCGGTATGTCCAGATCTCGCGTCTCGCGGATCGGCTTGCCATTGTCCAGAGTCTCGACCACGGCGAACAGGCGGCTGTGTTTCTGCAGCTTGCGCGCCAGGGCGTAGAGGTAGCGGGCCCGGGCGTGCGGCGCCAACGCGGCCCAGTCATCCTGGGCAGATCTGGCCGCGGCGACAGCCTGCTCGACATCGTCGGCGCCACCTTGCGCCACCGCCGCCAGCACCTGGCCGTCGGCGGGGTTGACCGATTTGAAGGTCTCTCCGGCTACCGGCGGCTGGAAGCGTCCGGCGATGAAGTGGCCGAAGTTCCGTTCATGGCGGTCGAGCCACAGGACCGCCTGCTCGCGCCCTTCCGGCGCCGGTCCGTACTCCATCGTCGCGAAGATCTCCTTGACGCTGCTCACCTCATGCTCCTCAACCTTGCGGGTGACGGAAATTGGCCGAGTACCGCCCCGTCACGTAATGCTCGAGCTGCCGCTCGATGTCGGCCAGCAGGCTCGACGCACCGAACCGGAAAAGCTCGGGCTCGAGCCAGGGGTTGCCGAGCTCCTCCTTTAGCAGGAACAGCCACGTAAGTGCCTCCTTGGCGGTCTTGATGCCGCCCGCCGGCTTGAGCCCGACTCGGTAACCGGTGCGCTCGAAATAGTCGCGGATCGCCCTGGCCATGGTGAGCCCAACCGGCAGCGTGGCGTTCACCGGTTCCTTGCCGGTGGAGGTCTTGATGAAGTCCGCACCCGCCATCATCGCCACCATCGAGGCCTTGTAGACGTTGCGCAGCGTTCCCAGCTCGCCGGTCGCCAGTATCGTCTTCATGTGCGCCTCGCCGCAGGCGTCGCGGAACGCTCGCACCTCGTCGTAGAGCGCCGGCCAGTCGCCCAGCAGGACATGCCGGCGGCTTACCACGATGTCGATTTCGTCGGCGCCGGCGGCTACCGAAGCGCGGATCTCGGCGACACGCTGCTCGAACGGGCCGAGCCCCGCCGGAAATCCGGTTGACACAGCCGCCACCGGGATATCGCTCCCCTTCAGGGCGGCCACGGCAGCGTGAATCATCGAGTGATACACGCACACTGCAGCGACGGTGACGCCTTCGTCGGCAACGCCGAGTTGCTCGAGCAGGTCGGCTCGCACCGGATTGCGCGCCTTGGCGGCCAGGCGCTTCACGCGCCCCGCGGTGTCGTCACCCGATAGCGTCGTGAGGTCGATCAGGGTCACCGCTCGCAGCAGCCAGCCCGCCTGCCAGGCCTTCTTGACGCTGCGCCGCGTCCCCATCGTTGCGCTGCGCCTTTCGGCCGCCGACAGGTTCACCTGGGCATGCCGGAACCAGCCCTCCTCGAGGGGGATACCAGGATTGCGCGCAACCGAACCGTCACCGGCCGATCGCCCCTGGCGCTCGCGTATCGCCACCTCATGCCCCTTTCGAAATTAATCGTCGGCAACAGCCGTACACAATGTACTCAGTCTACACCCGCTCGAGCCCCGGGGCCCGGCCGGCACGCGGTATCGTTGCAAGGAATCGCGATCCTCGACCAGCAAAGGAGCTGCCATGAACCTCGCCCGCTTCGCCAGGCGCAGATACACCCCGGAACCGACGCCGCTGGAACCGCTGGAGCATCTCAGCAAACACCTCGGGGGCCCGGAGATCTGGATCAAGCGTGACGATCTGCTCGGCCTCGCCGGCGGAGGCAACAAGACCCGCAAGCTGGAATTCCTGGTTGCCGACGCCCTGGCCGAAGGTGCCGACACGCTGGTCACCGTCGGCGCCGTGCAGTCGAACCATTGCCGCCTCACGCTGGCGGCAGCCGTGAAGGAAGGGCTGCGCTGCCGGCTGGTGCTCGAGGAACGCGTGGCCAACTCGTACGACCCCGACGCCAGCGGCAACAACTTCCTGTTCCGCCTCCTGGGGGTCGAAGCGATCACAGTCGTGCCCGCCGGCACCGACCTGGCCGATGCTGTCGGCGAGGTGCTCGCCGACCTCGAGGCCGAGGGCCGCAAGGGTTACGCGATTCCGGGAGGAGGGTCCAACGCGCTCGGCGCGCTAGGTTACGCAGCCTGCGCTCAGGAGATCCTGCACCAGATGTTCAGGCAGAGCCTGACCTTCGACCGGCTCGTATGCGCGAGCGGATCGGGCGGCACACACGCCGGACTCGTCGCCGGCCTCCACGCCGACTCGGCCGGCCTGCCGGTAGTCGGAGTGAGCGTGCGGGCGGAGCGCGGCCCGCAGGAAGAGAAGCTCCACGCACTGGCGTTGCAAACGGCCGAACTGGCCGGAAGCCGCAGCGGAGTGCCGCGCGAGGCGATCGCGGTGGTGGACGACTACGTGGGACCTGGTTACTCGCTGCCTACCGAGGACATGGTGGAGGCCGTGAGGCTATTCGCGCGACTCGAGGGCATCTTGCTCGACCCGGTCTACACCGGCAAGGCCGCCGCCGGTCTCGTCGGGATGGCAAGGGGTGGCCAGTTTGACAGCGATGAGCGGGTCCTGTTCCTGCACACCGGGGGCGCACCCGCGCTCTACGCCTACCAAAGCGTGATACTCGAGTAGTGAGCCGGCCGACTCCAACTCTTACGGTGGGAGTGCTCGGCGGTATGGGTCCCGACGCCACCCTCGACTTCTTCGCCAAGTTGCTGGCGGCGACGCCCGCCGAACACGATCAGGACCGGCTGCGGGTGTTGATCGACAACAACCCGAAGGTGCCGAACCGCAACGAGGCGGTGGCCGGGACGGGACCCTCGCCGGGTCCGCTGCTGGCCGAGATGGCACTCGGGCTCGAGCGCGCCGGGGCGGACTTCCTGGTGATGCCGTGCAACGCCGCTCACGCCTTCGCGCCCGAGATCGAGGAGGCGGCGAGCATCCCCTTCGTGAGCATCATCGACGAGACCGTGGCCGCCACGTTGGCGGCGCGGCCCCCTCTCGATCGGGTCGGAGTACTGGCCGCAGCCGGCTGCCTGGACGCGCGGCTCTACCACTCGGCGTTCGCCCGACATGGCGTGGAGGTGGCAGAGCCCGAGGGCGCGCAGCGCGAGACATTCATGGAGCTGCTGTACCGGATCAAGACCGGCGACCGGGGTGCCGAGGTGCGCGCCCGCATGGCCGAGCTGGCCGGACGCCTGATCGACGGCGGCGCCCAGGCGATCGTGGCCGGCTGTACCGAGGTTCCGCTGGTCCTGGCCGAAGGCGACGTGCCCGGCGTACTGGTGAACTCCACCGACGTCCTCGTGAAGGCGACGGCGGCGATTGCCACCGGCGAACGATCGTTTGCGGCGACGATCCGATAGCGGGCCGGAGCGGCGCCCGCCGGCAGATGCCCGTGAATCGAGTGAGGAAGCAACAAGTGAGGAAGCAATGAACAAGATCGTCGTCTCCGAGTTCCTTCACCGGGACGCGCTCGACCTGCTGGCCGACCGGGCCGACCTCGAGTACGATCCGGGGCTGCACGAGCGGCCGGTGGACCTGAAGGCCGCGCTCACGGGCGCCGCGGCCCTGGTGGTGCGCAATCAGACGCAGGTCACGGCTCCTCTGCTGGCCGGTACCTCGCTGCGCGCGGTGGGCCGGGTCGGTGTCGGCCTCGACAACCTCGACCTGACCGCCTTGCGCGAGGCAGGCGTGACCGTCACCTGGGCGCCCGGCACCAACGCCACCAGCGTGGCCGAGTACGTCATCGGAGCGATGCTGTCGCTGGCCCGGCTCTTCCCCGAGACCTCGCCCAAGGTCCACGCCGGGCACTGGGACCGTCAGGCGGCGATCGGGTTCGAGCTAAAGGGCCGCACCCTCGGGATAGTCGGACTGGGCGATATAGGCTCGCGTGTGGGCAGGCGCGCTCAGGCCCTCGGCATGCGGCTGTTGGCCAGCGACCCGGCACTGGGGCCCGAGTCGCCCGCCGTGCGGGAGCTCGGCGCGCGCCTGGTGCCGCTCGCGGAGCTGCTGGCCGAAGCCGACGTGGTGTCGCTGCACGCTCCGCTGCTGCCATCGACCCTGGGGATGATCGGCAGCGAGACGCTGGCGCTGATGAAGCCCGGCGGCTACTTGATCAACACCGCCAGGGGCGAGCTGGTGGACGAGAGGGCACTGGCGAGCGTGCTGCGCGACGGCAGGTTGGCGGGAGCCGCGCTCGACGTGCGAGACCCGGAGCCGCCCGGTGCGAGCGATCCTCTCAAGGGTCTGAGGAACGTGCTGCTCACGCCGCATATCGCCGGAGTGACCGAGGAGTCGCTGCGGCGGGCCTGCACTCATGTGGCGGAGGATGTGCTGCGGGTGCTGAGCGGCGAAAGACCGGTGAGCGAGGTGCCGGAAGCAGCGGCGTGAGGGCCCGACGCATTGCGTCCAAAACCTTGACCCAATGGGACGCAAACCGCTAGGATTGCACCACACCACCCCCAGGTCAGGAGCGTCGCCCGTTTGAAGCCCGCCCCTTACGCACAGCTCGACTCTACCGACAGGACGATCGTCGACTTCCTCCGTGAAGACGGCCGGATGCCCTACCGCGAGATCGCGCGGCGACTGGCCGTTTCGGAAAGCATGGTGCGCAAGCGGGTCAACCGGCTTCTCGACGAGGGCTGGATGCGCATCCTGGCGATCAGCGACCCGTTGCAACTGGGAGTGCCGATCCTCGCCACGACCTACCTGAACGTAAGCCCTCGGGCGGTGGAAGAGGTTACCGACAGCATCGCCCGTTGCGAGGCGGTGCGTTACGTTGCCCTCGGCATCGGCGCTCACAACGTGGTGGTCGAATCGCTTCATGTCGACAACTCGGAGCTGCACCGGTTCATCCAACGCGAGTTGGGATTGGAGGGGATAATAAGCAGCGAGACGATTCAAGTGGTGAAGATCAAGAAGAGCGTGTGGGACTGGGAGATCAGGACCACACTCCAACCGACAGCTTCCTCAGAATCGGAGTGATCCCAATGATTCGAAACCGTTGCCGCCCCTTGCTCGCGCTCCTGCTCGCTGCCCTGCTCGGCCTCGCCACCGCTCAGCAGCAGGGCGGAACGCTGACGGCCGCCTGGGCACAGGACCCGGTGGGGCTGGACCCCCACCTGACCAGCGCCTATTCCAGCTTCCAGATCCTCGAAAACGTCCTGGACACGCTTGTTACGCTCGACGCTGGCCAGAACGTCGTGCCGTCGCTGGCTGAGTCGTGGGAGTCATCGGAGGACGGCCTGCAGTGGACATTCCACCTCAGGAGCGGCCTCAGCTTCTCGAACGGCCGGGCGCTCACCGCCGACGACGTGGTGTACACCTTCGAGCGGATGCTCGATCCGGAGACGGGCTCCGGCAACGCCTACCTGCTGGCGGGAGTAACCGACGTGGAGGCGGTCGACGACAGCACTGTCGTTCTCACGCTCGACGCCCCCAACGTCGCCCTTCTCGGACACCTGGCCGTGAACAAGTCGGTCGGGATCATCGCCCGCGAAAGCGTCGAAGACGGCACCATAAACACCCGGCCGATCGGCAGCGGTCCGTTCAGGATCGCCGACTTCCAGCCGGGCACCCTGGTGCGGCTCGAGCGCAACGAGCACTACTGGCAAGATGGGCTCCCCTACCTCGACGCCATCGACATCCGAATCATTCCCGACGAGTCGGTGCGGCGCACGGCGCTGGTAACGGGCGACGTAGACTGGTCGATCAGCGTGCCTGCGCAGAGCGTGAGCGATCTCGACAGCAGCGACGAGGTAGTGATCGACCAGACCACGGCCGGCGCCTACTGGTACCTGGGAGTGAATACCGAGCGTGAACCGCTCGACGATCCCCGGGTGCGGCAGGCACTGTCGTACGCGCTGCAACGCGACAACATCGCCTTGGCAGCCGCTTTCGGCAACGCCCAGGCGACGCAGGACCCGATCCCCTCGTCGAGCTCGTGGGCGTTCGATTATGCGCCTTACGACTACGATCCGGAGCGCGCTCGTGAGCTCCTGGCCGAGGCCGGAGTCGGTGACGATTTCGTGCTCGAGCTCATGCCCACCACTCAGTACGAGGAGTCCATCCGCGTCGCCCAGGTGGTGCAGGCCAACCTTGCCGACATCGGCGTACAGGCGAGCATTCGAACCCTCGAATGGGCCGAATGGCTGGAGGAAGAGGGCGCCGGCAACTACGACACCTACGTGTGCTCATGGAACGCGCTGGTGGACCCCGACGACTACTTCTACGCCCAGCACAAGACCGGCGAGGTCTTCAACTTCACCGGCTACAGCAACGACACCGTCGACGAGCTGCTCGAGCGGGGACGCGGCACCGAAGACCTGATAGAACGCCTCCCCATCTACGAGCAGATCAACCGCATCATCGTCGATGAGGCTCCCTACATCTACCTCTACAATCCGCTCAACATCCATGCCTACCGGCCTTATGTCGAAGGTTTCGAGGCGCGCCCGGATCAGGCCGTGCGCTTCGCGGAGACCTGGCTCGATCGTTGAATCGGTTGCGTCCGGGCGGTTCCTCCGCCCGGACGCAACCCTCCCTCCATGACCATCCGGCCGGTCCCTAGCTCCCCGGGGCGCCCCGCCCCGAGCCTCCGGAGGCGAAGATGACCCTCCGCTATCTCATGCAACGAGTCGGCAGCCTGATCCTCGTGCTGTTCGGCGTTTCTCTTCTTACCTTCGCGATCATCCCGCTCATCCCCGGCAGCCCCGCGAGGGTTCGCCTGGGCGTGCAGGCCACGCCCGAATCGGTCGCCGCCGTGGAGCGTCAACTGGGTCTCGACCGGCCGCTCCCGGTTCAATATGTCGACTGGTTGGGTGGGATCGTGCTGCACGGCGACTTCGGCGAGAGCCTGATCACCGGCACGCCGATCTCGGGCGAGGTGGCGCGGCGCCTGCCGGCAACCCTGGCACTCGCCTTCACGGCACTGCTGTTCGGCCTGCTGATCGCCCTGCCTTCCGGTATCATCTCGGCGCTGAAGCCCGGCGGACGGCGTGACCTCACGGTATCGCTCATGAGCCAGATAGGAGTCTCGGTCCCTGACTTCTGGATGGGGATACTGATGATCCTGCTGTTCGCCGAGACTCTCGACTGGCTCCCATCCAGCGGCTACGTCCCCTTGGCGCAAGGCTTCCTGCCGTGGCTCAGCCATATTTTGCTTCCGGCCGCCACCGTCGGCATCATCAGCGGCTCGATCATGGCTCGCTTCGTGCGCGGCGCGATGCTGGAGGTGCTGCGTAACGACTATGTCCGCACGGCCCGGGCCAAGGGCCTGCGCGAAGGCGCGATACTCGTCAAGCACGTCTTGCGCAACGCGGCCATTTCGGTGGTCACCATCGTCGGCCTGCAGATGGCCACGCTCTTCTCCGCCGTCGTAGTGGTGGAGATCATCTTCGCCTGGCCCGGGCTGGGGTCGATGGCGCTCAATGCCACGCTGCAGCGAGACTATCCGCTGCTGCAGGCCGCGGTGCTGAGCGCGGCGGGAGCGTTCGTTATCATCAACCTCCTCACCGACCTGTCCTACGTTCTCCTGGACCCGAGCGTCGAATATGCCTGAGGCCGGCAGGACCGAGACGGGCTCGCTCACCACGACGCCGTCACGTGGCGCAGGCACGAAGGGCGCCGCGGCACGCTTCTTCGCCCGCTTCCTGCGCCACCGCCTGGCCCTGGCCGGCACCCTGATAGTCCTCCTGCTCACAGTTACCGCCCTGTTCGGCGGCGCCTACGCCCCTTACAGCCCAACCACCATGGATTTCAGCGCCCAGTTCGCGCCGCCCAGCCTGGCCCATCCCTTCGGCACCGACGAGTTCGGACGCGACCTGTTCTCACGCGTTCTGCACGGCGCAGCCATCTCCTTGCGGGTGGCGTTGATCGCCGTCGGCATCTCATCGCTGGTCGGCGTGACGCTCGGGGTCCTGGCGGGCTTCCTGGGCGGCTGGGTCGACGAGCTGACTATGCGCTTCATGGACGTCCTCTTCGCCTTCCCGGCGGTCCTGCTGGCGATAACCGTGATGGCGATCCTCGGACGCGGCGTCGGAAACGCGATGATCGCCATCGCCATCGTCTACATCCCGATCTTCGCGCGGATAACGCGAGGAGCGGTAATCGGCGTGCGTGGCCGGGAGTTCGTCACTGCCGCCAGGGCTCTGGGCGTGCGTCCGGGCGGCATCATGCTGCGCCACGTGCTCCCCAACGCCACCGGTCCCATCATCGTACAGACCTCGCTGAGCCTGGCGTTCGCCATCCTCGCGGAGGCGGCGCTGTCGTTCTTCGGCCTGGGAACCCAGCCTCCCGCTCCGTCGTGGGGCAGGATGCTGGCAGAGGGCCGGGCGTACCTGGGGCAGGCACCCTGGATGGGTATCTTCCCGGGGCTGGCGATAATGGTGTCGGTGATGGGCTTCAACCTCCTCGGTGACGGACTGCGCGACCTGCTCGACCCGCGCCTCAAGTGACCGACAGAGAGACGACGGATAGCGCCCCGAAGCTGCCCAGGGTGGCGTTCGCCCTGGCACTCCTGACGGGTGGCGGACTGCTGTTCGAAATTGCTCTCACCCGCGTGCTGTCGGTCCTGTACTTCTCGACATTCAGCTATCTGGTCCTGTCGATCGCCGTGCTCGGCCTGGCGGCCGGGGCAGCACTGGCGGCGCTGTGGCCGCAGTTGCGCCAACCTCGGCACTGGCCGCTGTGGGCCGTTCTTGCCGGCGCCGGCGCGCTGCTTCTCACCCTGATCCCGCTGGCGGGAGCCGCCGCCGGGCTGCGCTCGTTCCTGTTTCCCCTCACGGCACTCCCTTACCTCTTCCTCGGACTGGCGGTGGCGGGCATCTTCGCGATGCGGTCGGAATCCAGTCCACGCCTGTACCTCGCCGACCTGGCGGGGGCCGGTCTGGGAGCGCTGCTTGCCGTGCCGCTCCTGGACTGGTTGGGAGGCCCTGGCGGAATGCTGGCGGCGGCGTGCGCGGCGGCGCTGGCGGCGGTGGTGCTGGCTCCGGGCAAGGCGCTGTCGACCGCAGCGCTCGCCGCTTGCGTGGCGGCGCTGGCCCTGCACTCGGCCGGGCTGGGCCCGCGGCTCGACCTCCGCGAGATGGCGAGCCCCAAACCGGTACGCCAGTCGCTGCGGGCGGGTGGCGAGGTGGCCTCCACCCGCTGGGACTCGTTCGCCCGCAGCGACCTGATCCGTTTCGAGGAGGACGACCGGTACCTCATCTACCTCGACGGCGCCGCCGGCTCGCTGGTCCCGGACGCGGACCGTCAGGAAACCTGGCTGACGGACGTCGGAGCGCTTGCCTTTGCGGTCGACCCGCCCCGCAGCGCCTTCCTGATCGGACCGGGCGGCGGACTCGACCTGGCGCTGGCGCGCCGGTTCTCTGTTCCCAGGGTGGTCGCGGCCGAAATCAACCGCGGCGCCGTGGAGCTGACCAGAGCCCTGGAGCATCACGCCGGCGACCTCTACGGTTCCCCCACCGAACTGCACATCGACGACGGCCGCAGCGCATTACGGCGGCTGGACGAGCAGTTCGAGCTGATACTGCTGTCGCAGGTGGTCAGCCAGGCCGCCGAAGCCCGTGGCCTGGCGCTGGTGGAGAACGGCCTCTACACCGTAGAGGCGTTCGACGCCTACCTCGACCACCTGGCCCCCGGCGGCCGCGTCGCCCTCAAGCTCTACGACGAGCTCACGCTCACCCGCGCGATCGTCACCGCGCTGCGCACCCTGACGGAGCGGGGGGTTCCGCTGGCAGTGGCGCCACGTCACCTCTTCGCCGCGCTCGACACCCGCGCGTCTCCTCCGGTGCCGCTGCTCATGGTGTCCGCCGAACCACTGTCCGACGAGCGGGCCGTCGACTGGGCGCGCGCTGGCGAAGCACGGGACCTGGGGCTGTTGTTCGTTCCCGGCCTTCTTGCACCGCCGGCGCTGGCCGCACTTCTGGACGGAAGCGCCGGCATCGCCAGCATCGCCCGGGGAGCGAGCGATCTGGATCTCAGCGCCACCCGTGACGACCGGCCGTTCTTCTATCAGTTCGAACGCGGCCTCCCACGACCGCTCCGGCCGCTGGTCGTCGGGGTGCTCTCCTTGCTTGCGCTTGCCCTGTTGGCAGGCGGCTGGTGGACGCGCCGCCGACCGGCGGAACTGCGCGCCGCTCCCGTGCTCTTCGCAGCCCTCGGTTCGGGCTTCATGCTGGTCGAGATAACGGTTCTGCAGCGAACCCAGCTCCTGATCGGACATCCGGCGCTGGCGCTGGCGGCGATCCTGGCCGCCCTCCTGCTGGGCGCGGCAACCGGTTCCGGTTTGGCGAGCCGTGCCGCGGGCGGCCGCGAATACCCGTGGGTGGCGAGGGCCGCCGGAGCTACGGCACTCCTCGTGCTGGCATGGCTCTTCGCCTGGCCCGCCGCCGCTGACGCGATGGGCTCACTGTCGCCTGTGTCGGCGTCCCTCGGCTCGGCGCTCTCGATACTGCCGCTGGCGGTGATGATCGGCGCGCCTTTTCCGCTGGCGTTGCGCTCGATCGGCCGCCACGGTCCGCGCGAAGTGGCGCTCGCCTGGGCCATGAACGGCGTCGCCACGGTTGCCGGAGCGGTCGCCGCGACCGCCCTCGCCATCGTATTCGGATTCTCGGCGGCACTGGCAACCGCGGCGATTATCTACGCCGTGACCGCCATGACCGCCTGGCTCCTGACCAGGCAACGCGCTTCGCCGTCCGGCTACGGCTCTACCAGCACGCTGCCCGCCTCCAGCGACTTCTGAGCAGCCAGGCAGAGCGCCACCGCCGCACAGCCGTCCTCGGCCGTGGCCGGCGTTGGCCCCCATCCGTAGATAGCCGCCAGGAACGCCCTGGTCTGCCGCGGCACGTCGAAGGCATGTCCGGTCTCCCGCGATAGCGGCACGACCTCGGTCCCGCCAGAGTCGTGACGAGTGAGGCTCACCACCGGTTCCGGGTCCATGTCGGACTTACCGCGCCAGGAGGCGCGAAGAGCACCCTCCTCGGCTATCAGCATGAGCGTCACCTGGTGTCCGAACGCCGCTATCGAGCGCGTGACCCAGGAACGCCCGTCCGATTCGTGCTCGAGCCTTATCTCCAGGTTCTCCCACAGGTCCTCGCGGCCGGCCCGGCTGCTGCCCCATGCCTGCACGCCCGCGACCGGCCCTAGGTACCAGCGCGCCAGGTCGAGATAGTGGATCGGTTCCTCGAGTATCGTCGATCCCAGCTTGCCCGGGTCGGACTTCCAGCCCCCAGAACCGGAGCGGTAGGGCCGCCGCCACAGGTCGAGCTTCAGATGCAGCGGCGCCCCCAGGTCACCAGAATCCACGATCCGCCTTACCTCGGCGAAGAGACCGAAGACCCGCATCTCGTGGCCCACCGCAACCAGCCGCCCGGTCCTCTCGCCGGCGTCCAGGACCTCTCGACATTCGGCGTTGCTCAACGCCATCGGCTTCTCGATCAGCACGTGCCTTCCGCTCGCGAGGACAGCGAGCGCATGGCCGGCGTGGAGGTAGTTGGGGCTGGCGACGATAACGGCCTCGCTCGCTATCCCCAGGAAGGCGTCCAGATCGGTTTCCACGGGAACGCGCCACTCCTGGCGCAACCGCTCGGCGCTGCTCTCGCTCTCGACCAGGACTGCCGCGAGCTCGCCGCCGACGGCTCGCAACGCGTTGCGGTGAACGGCCCCCCAGCGTCCGCCGCCGATGAGCCCGACTCGGGTCACGGCGACGGCGCCCCATCAGCCGGAGTGAGCGAACCGAGCAGTTCGGGATGCACGTCGCAACGCCCTTCCACCGAACCGAGAACGGCCAACGAGATACGCAATGCCGCTATGCCGTCGTCGATCGTCGCCAGCCTGCCGAACAGCGGGTCGCCGCTATCGGCCGCTGCCGGATCTCCCCTGATCTCGGCGGCGAAGGCGTCGATCTCGGCCCGCCACGGATCCAGGTCCCCGCTGCTCCATCTGGTTACGCCGTCGGCGCCGTGCAGGCTTACCTCATCGGGCCAGTCCACGCTCAGCAGTCCGTTTGGCCCAATATAGCTGTGGCGCTCGATCGGAACGATCCCGCTGGGCAACCCCCACGAAACCTGCACCTGCCCCACTCCGCCGCAGGGATACGCAAGCGTCAGGTGGGCGCTGTCGAGAGCCTTGCGCGCGATACTGGCCACCTCGGGCTTCTGTTCGCTGAACGTGTAGCCGTGCGCTCGGACAACCAGCGGCGGCTCGCCGAAGAGCAGGCCCCACTGATCGAAGATGTGGCAGCACATGTCGATGATGGGACCGCCGTTGGCGGCGGCGTCGTGCATCAGCAGCTTCGGGCGCACCCCGGCGGCGATAGTGGCCTGGGCCAGGAGCGGCCGGCCGATGCTTCGGCTGAATGCCAGAATCCGCTGCCAGGCGGGATCGAAGCGGCGCATGAATCCGATCCGCAACACTGTGGCGGAGTCCGCCGCCGCTTCCTTCATAGCCAGCGCCTCCTCCAACGTGAGGGCCGCCGGTTTCTCGCACAGCACATGCTTGCCGGCTTGCAGGGCGGCTATCGTGTGCGCGGCATGCAGGAAGGTGGGGGTGCAGACCGATACCGCCTCTACCTCGGCCAGGGCCAGACCATCCTCGATCTGGCCGAGCGCTCGGGCACCGTGCCGGGCGGCCAGGACTTCCGCCCGAATGCGGTCGGGGTCGAATACCGCAGCTATCCGGCCACCGCACTCCTTCCAGTGTCGGGCATGCCGCGTTCCCATCTCGCCGGCGCCAAGCACCATGACCCCCGGGGAAGCCGGACCGGTCATGAGCCGTACCTGCGGTGCCAGCCGCGGCCGCCCAGCTCCAGTGCGGCCGCACCACGGTAGCGCGGATGGGAGAACCATGGTCGTCCCGAGTCCGCCAGGCCGGCGATCGAGCGGAGGAACGGCAACGACTCGCTCTCCAGCTTCGCGCGCACGGCCGGGAGGTCGGGGTACGGTTCGAGCGCGCCGAACCAGACCGCCCGGCCGGCCAGGAAGCCGCTCGCTCCAGCGGCGATGGCGAGCTCGATATCGACAGCGAACTCGCGTTGGCCCACGCCGGCCGACAGCAGCACCCATGGAACGGGACAGGACTCGTCCAACTCGCGCAGGCACGCTTCCACTTCGGCAAGCCGGTATGCGACCGGCCGCTCGCGGCCGTCGAAGGCGCCTCCGGCGAACTCACGGGTGTGCTTGAGGTCGGCCGGGAACTCGAGCTTGAAGAGATCCACGCCGAAGCGGTCCTCGGCGAAGTGCCGTAATGATGCCAGCACCCGCTGCGGCTTGAGCCTGGCGTAGTCGAGCCCGTCGCTGCGCTCGTCTCCCTTGGGGTAGAGCAGCAGTTCCAGGATGAACGGGATGTCGTGCTCTCGGCAGGCCGCACCTACGCCTTCGACGAACGCGTCCTGGTGTGCGGCCGCCGCGGCGGACAGGTCGGGCCGGTGATAGGCGAGCACCTTCACCCCCGACGCTCCGCTGCGCTTTATCTTGGCCACGCTCCAGCCCTCTATCGGCACCGAGTAGCGCTCTCCGCCCTTTTCCTCGAATGCGTAGTCCTCCAGGGTCGAGACGAGCCCTACCCGACCGGGGATGAAAGCCAGGGCGTCCGGGTGCGCCCAGATGGGATCAACCAGGATGGCGCTGGCGTGGGAAGCGAGTCCGGCGACCAGCAGCGTCTTGACGGCGGCGATCTCCTCGTCGCGAACGTCCTCGAGGCGCCTCTCGCCGTGGCGGGCAAGGGCCCGGAACAGGGGCGGACGCTGATCGACGGCCACCATCTTGAAGAGCCCGCGGTCGTCCGCGAGCGTCTGCAGGCAGCGGAATTTGCCGGCGCTCAGAAGCGCCTTCGGCTGGCTCATGGTGCTCTCCTCGGTTTCGCCTGCGCAGCGCGCGAAGTCATCGGGCACGCCTCGGCGCTGAAGCCTGAGTCGGTCGGGCCGGGCGCTCCTTCAGCGCCTGCTCGACCTCGACCAACGTGGGTATGGCGGAGCGCCCCACCCCGGTGCACGACAGTGCCGCGCAGACGAGCGCCAGCTCGGCGCAGCGCTCCGGTCCCCAACCCGACGCCATCCCGAACGCGTAGGCGCCGTGGAACACGTCACCGGCGCCGGTAGTGTCGACCGCCTCGACCTCGTGGGCGGGAAGGTAGTGCACTCCGGCGCCGGCGTCGTAAAGATACCCTTCCGTGCCCAGCGTCACTCCCACGTACTGACCAGGCCGCCAGCGCATTGCGGCCAGGGCGGACTCGGGATCGGACCGGCCCAGCACCTCGCGCGCGCACTCTTCCGAGGCGATGACCACGTCCAGCCCCTCGCTTTCCTCCCAGTAGCGGGCGGTTCCCAAGTCGCCGATGCTCGGTACGCCTCGTGCGGCGGCCCAGTCGAGGGCCGCCCGGCACAGGTTCGGATGCCGGAAATCGACCAATAGCGCGCCCGGCGGCGGCGAAGTCACGGACGCCGGCGGCCGGTCGTCGAGGCCGGAACCGCGATAGGGAAAGATGTAGCGCTCGCCGTCGGGGGCCACCAGCACTCCGCTGACCCAGGAGACCGCTCCGGGCGTCACCCGTACGCCGCTGGTGTCCACTCCCAGCCGCTCGAGCTCCGCCAGCGCGAACCGTCCGGCCGGGTCGTCTCCGTGCAACGCCCACAGGTGCGGGCGTCCCCCCAGCCTGGCGACAGTCACGGCCGCCGTGGCAGCCGGACCGCCACCCTGCAAGCGATATCCGCTCGCGTCGGTCCGCGATCCCGCCGGCGGAAATCTCTCCACCTGCCAGATGTGATCCACACAGGAGAGTCCGGCGCAGAGCACGACCGGGGAGGCGGCTTCGGGCACAATCGCGTTTCGCTCAGCGGGAGTATCCACCGTTGCCGCCACGATACCAGTGCCGCGGCCCGAAACCCTTGCCCGCCCACCGGCGGCGTGCTAGTTTCATGCCATCGACAATCGAAATGGCCCGTACTCGCCGAGACGCGGGTGCGGATCGCCATCTGCGCTCAAGTAGCCGCCGGCAACACACCGGCCTTCAGCGACCGCCCCACAGGATCGCGTGGCCGGCACGAGAAGGAGGAACGATGAGACGACGACAGTTCACCATTGTGGCGATGCTGATCCTCGTGCTGTTGGTCCCGCTGGCGTCGGCCCAAGCGCTCCGGGTTTTCATCGGCTCGACGCTGAGGCCCGACGTGATCGGTCCCATCCTCGAACAGTTCACTGCCGAGACCGGCATCGACACCGAACTCGAACTGGGCGGAGCGACGACCGACGTTCGCCAGCAATACCTCTCAACTGTGCTCACCAGCCGCAGTGGAGAGATAGACGTGTTCCTGTTCGACGTGATCGATCCGCCCCAGTACGCCGCCACGGGCTGGGCCGAGCCGCTCAACGATTACTTCGATGGCGAGGCGGAGATGCGGGAGTTTCTCGACCCGTACCTCGACGGCACCGTGCAGGCGAACCTGGTCGACGGCACGCTCTACGGCATCCCTGCCTGGACCGACGCCCAGTTCCTCTACTACCGGACCGACCTGCTGGAGAAGTACGGATTCGAGCCGCCGAGCACCTGGAGCGAGCTGAAGCAACAGGCGCTGGTCATCCAGGAGGGCGAAGGCGATCCGAACCTGCAGGGCTTCAACTACCAGGGCGCGGCCATCGAGGGCGCCAACTGCACCTTCCTCGAGCCGCTGTGGAGCGCCGGCGGCGACTGGCGCGACAGCGACGGGAACATCACCGTCGACAGCCCGGAGGGGCGAATGGTGCTCGACTGGTATCAGGAGACCATGGACTCCGGCATCACTCCGAGCAACATCGCGGAAGTGGCCACAGACGACTCGCGCCAGCAGTTCCAGGCCGGCGACGTTGTGTACATGCTGAACTGGGGTTACGCCTGGGCGCACTTCCAGGGCGAGGAGAGCCCGGTCAGGGGCATGGTCGGGGTGGCGCCGTTGCCCGCCTTCGAGGGGGGCCAGTCGGCCACCTGCGTGGGCGGATTCCAGTGGGCAATGAACCCGTTCAGCGACAACAAGGCGGATGCGTTCGAGCTCATGAAGTACATGGCCAGTGAAGACAGCCAGCGCACCCTGGCGGTCGAAGCCAGCCACATCCCGGCGCGCGACAGCCTCTACGGCGACGACGCCGTACTCGAGGCCGCGCCGCACTTCGAGCAGTTCCATGACGTCATCGTCAACGCCCGGCCGCGACCGCAGACCGAGTTCTACAGCGAGGTGAGCGAGCTGATTCGCACCACCATGAACGCCTTCCTGGCGCAGGCGATGGACGCCGACGAAGCGCTCGACACCATGCAGACGGGCCTCGAAGACATATTCGGACTCTGAGGGCAGCACCCGGAGTCGGGGGCGCGGCTTCCGCGCCCCCGTTCTGATGGCGGCTACGTCGGCACCCTACCGCCGGCCCGGCCCCTTGCAGCGGTTGCTGCGTGGCAACCCGAGCGAGACTCAACTCGCCTGGCTGCTGCTGTTGCCGGCACTGCTGACCCTGGCAGTGGTGATGCTCTACCCGGTACTCAACGTAGTCTGGCAATCGCTCCACTTCGAACGGCTGAACCTGCCACAACGAGGCACGCCGTTCATCGGGCTGGAAAACTTCCGCGACATGCTGTGGGGCCGGAGCATGACCTGGGGCCCCGGTCACCTGTGGGGCTGGCGGATCGCCGGACTGGCGGCGCTTGCTCCGGTCTGGTGGGCGCTGCCTTGGCGCCGGGCGCTGCCGTGGACGGTGCTGATCCTCCTGGTGTTCGCCCTCCTGCTCGGCTTCCACCCCGGCGAGGACGGCCGCTGGAACGACCGGCGTTTCTGGGGCTCCTTTCGGATCACCATGCTGATAATTATGGTCAGCGTGATCGGCTCGTTCCTGGTGGGCCTGCCGCTGGCGCTGCTGGCTAACGTGTCGTCGCGCTGGCGCTGGCTGGTTCGGGTGGCGCTGCTCCTGCCCTGGGCGATGCCGCGGGTGTTCGCCGGGCTCACCTTCGCCTGGCTGTTCCAGAGCCGCTACGGGGTGGTAAACGACCTGATCGGCCAGATCGGCCTGACCGGGCCCCTGTGGCTCGCCCGGGTGACCCCGGCGGTGATCGCCGTCAACCTGGCGATAGTCTGGAAGACCTCCTCGTTCGTGGGCCTGATCCTCCTGGCCGGCCTGCAGTCGATCGACCGCAGCCTCTACGAAGCCGCCACCGTCGACGGCGCCAACGCCTGGCAGCGCTTCTGGCGCATAACTCTGCCGCTTTTGCGGCCGGCCATCGCAGTGGCCCTGATCTTCCGGACGCTGACCGCGGTGCAGACCTTCGACATTCCCTACGCCATGACCCGAGGCGGGCCCGGCAGGTCGCTGGAAACCCTCGGAATCTACATCTACAACAGCACGCTGGCGCTCAATATCGGCTACGCCGCGGCCCTCTCGGTGGTCTTGTTCCTGCTCAGCCTCTCGATCACCGTCATCTATCTCCGCTGGCTCTACCGCGAATGAACCGCCCTCCGTCCCGCTTCGCCCGGCTTCTCCTCGGATTCGGCCTGCTGCTGGTGATCGTAAACGGGCTGTTCCCGCCGTTGTGGCTCATCCTCACCTCGTTCAAGCGCGAGAACGAGCTTACCCGGCTGCCGATAACCTACTGGCCCGCCGACCCGACCCTTGCCAACTACGCAGCGGTTTTCACCGAGAACCCCTTCGGGCGGTTCATGCTCAACTCGGCAGTGGTCTCGGTTGCGGCCACGCTCGTCTGCGTGCTGTTCGCGGCGCTTGCGGGCTATGCGCTGGCGCGGCTGCGCCTGCCGGGACGGCGGGGCATCCTCACCGGGATAGTGGTGACCAGCATGTTTCCGGCCCTGGTGCTGCTGGTTCCGCTCTACCGGATGTTCGTGGGTTTCGAGATTCTGGGCCTGGGCTGGTTTACGCCCAACCTGCTCAACAGCTACTGGGCGCTGATCATCCCCTACGTCGCGCTGTCTTTGCCCATCGCCACACTGATCCTCACCAGCTTCTTCCAACTTATTCCCGACGAGCTGGAGAACGCCGCGGTAGTCGACGGTTGCAGCCGGCTGGGCGCCCTTTTTCGGGTAGTGGCGCCACTCTCCGCACCGGGCGTGGTTACGGCGGCCATCATCGTCTTCGTGAACTCCTGGAACGAGTTCCTGCTGGCGCTCACCTTCAACAGCGCACTGAGCATGCGGACCGTCCCGGTCGGCATCACCCTCTACCAGGGCGAGTACTCTTTTCCCTGGGCGGTCATCAGCGCCGCCGTGACGCTGGGCATCCTGCCGCTGGTGGTGCTGATCATCTTCTTCCAGCAGCGGATCATCAGCGGGCTGACCGCCGGCGGGGTGAAGGGGTAGCGGTTCCGATGCGACCCCGCTCCATTGTTGTTGCTCGAGGCGGACACAGCCCTGCCGAACATGATACCATCGACTCGCCATGACTGATACCATCAGCGGTGGCGTTAGCCCCTCCGGCCGCTTCATGTTGAGGATCGCCCCGAGCCTGCACGCCAGCTTGCGCAAGGCTGCCCAGCAGGCTGGACTTTCACTCAACGACCTTTGCGCTCGCAGACTGGCGGCGCCCATAACCGACGCCGGCGGTCCGGGCGCGGCCATCGCCGCCCGCGCGGCCGGTCAGTTCGGCGATTCGCTATGCGGGGTAATCGCCCACGGTTCCTGGGCGCGGGACGAGCTCGCCAGCGACTCCGATGTCGACGTGCTGATCGTGGTGGACGACGAGGTGCGGATAACCCGCGATCTCTACCGAGCATGGGACGACCGGACCCTCACCTGGCACTCCCGTGACGTAGACGTTCACTTCGCGCACTCGCCGGGCAGCGGCGAGCAGCCTGGAGGGATATGGCTAGAGGTCGCGATCGACGGAGTCGTACTGTTCGACCGCGACCTGCGCCTGTCCCGTACGCTTGCCGAAATCCGGTCGCTGGTAGCCGCCGGCAGAATAGCCAGGCACCGCGCCCACGGTCAGTCGTACTGGGTGGAGGCCCGCTGACGATGCGCAACCCCGACCTGGCTCGTGACCACCTGCGACGCGCCGAAGCGAGACTACGCGCCCTCGACGTCCTTTACGAGGCCGAAAGCTGGGCCGACGTAGTACGCGAGTCCCAGGAGATCGTCGAACTCACGCTCAAGGCCCTGCTCAGGGCTTCGCTCATCGAACCTCCGCGAGTCCACGACGTTTCCGACGTGCTCCGCGCCCATCGCGACAAGCTGCCGCATGCGCTCGCACACCAGATAGAAGCCCTGGCCGCGATCTCTCGTGACCTGCGCCGCGACCGGGAGCTCGCTTTCTGTGGGGCAGAGGACCTTACCCCCTCAGACTTCTATTCCCGCGAAGACGCCGAGAGCGCACGCGCCGGTGCCCGCAAGACCGTCGAGCTGGTAGCGCCTCATGTGGCGGGAGGTCCGGCGTAGGCGGTAAAGCCATCGGCCAGGGAGGTGGTTGGCTTGGGAGGACCCGAAACGAAACCTTCGGTTCTCTCGCAAAGTCCCGCCGGCAATGAGGCGCACGGTAGTCTGAGGCATGTCGGTACGCATCGGATTCGTGGCGGTAATACGTCCGCTGTTCAAGGGGCACTCCCCGGATGCGGCCGAGCGAAGCCGCCAAGGGCTCCTCCGGCTCGGTAGGGAGCTCGGCTTCGAGCTGATGACGCCGGCCCTGGCCCAGGACGTGACCCACATTGCGACGGGAACTCCGTTGCCGGCCTTCGCGATCCACGACCAGGAGAGCGCTGAGCATGCGGCCGCACGATTGAACGATGCCGACCTAGACCTGCTGCTGGTCCAGCACACTACCTTCGCCACCGGCGAGCTGCTGGCGCCGCTTCTGCGGCTGCCGCTGCCGCTGGCTTTGTGGGCGCTGCCCGAAGCGGCGGGCGGACGTGGAGAGCAGGGTCCGCTGCCACTCAACTCGCTTTGTGGCGTGAACATGACCGTGAGCTTCTCCGGCCGCGAGCCGGTGGGCCGCGAACTGCCGGTCAAGTGGCTGTACGGCGAGGCCGACTCCTCGTGGTTTCGTAGTCGCCTGCAACCGACGCTGGTGGCGTTGCGCGCGCTACGGGCGCTGCGGGGCGCCAGCGTGCTGCAGATCGGCGGCACGGCACCTCACTTCTACGGCCTGGAAGAGGATCCGGTCGTCGCCGATGTGCGCGTGGAACGAATGGCGCTGGCCGAGCTGTTCGACGAAGTGGCGCGCGTGCCGGCAGCCGACGCCGCGGCCCTGGCACGGGACTGGCGCGAGCGCGAAGCCGTGGCGGTCGATCAGGAGCAACTCGAGCGCGCGGCGGCACTCGAGCTGGCGTTAGGCGAGCTGGTAGCCGGCAATGGCCACGCAGCGGTAGCCCTGCGCTGCTGGCCGGAGCTTCCGGACCGCTGCGCAACTATGGCCTGTTCGACTCTGGCGCGTCTCGGTGACGGGCGCGTGGCGGCAGCCTGCGAAGGGGACGTGATGGGAGCGGTCTCGATGCTCGCCCTGCAGGGAGCGACCGGCGACGGGGCGCTGTTGCTCGACCTTTCCGACCTCGACGACGAGCGCGGCGTTCTCTTCTGGCATTGCGGGAACAGCCCGCTCAGCTGGGCCGGCGAGTCAGGCGCCCTTCTGGCGACACACTTCAACCGCGACGGCGTCGGTACCGTGCGCGACATGGTGATCAGGCCGGGACCGGCGACCGGTTTCCGGCTGCTGGACGGCGGCAGGCGAGCCCTGCTGTTCGGCGGCAGCTTCACCGGGGAGGTCATCGGCTTCGACGGCGTGCGCGGCTGGCTGCGCGACATCAGTTGGGACGGCAGGGCGCTGACACCGCGGCGGTTCCTCGGCAACGTGCTGGACCAGCGAGTACCGCACCATTTCGCGTTCGGCAGCGGCGACGTGAGCGAGGGCCTGCGGGAGCTGTGCGGCTGGCTCGGCAGCGCGCCGCTGCCGGCGGGGCCGGAGCGCAACACGCTCTGACCCGCCGCACGAAGCTCTAAACAGCGCCTGCGTCCGGCTGCCGCTGGTCGTTCTCGACCCGCCGCCGCAGCGCCAGCGTGCCCCCGCGGAACGAATAGGCCTCGTAACCCAACTGTTGCAGCACCTCGGCGGCGTGAGCGCTTTGCATGCCGTGGGCGCAGTACAGGACGTAGCTTCGCCCCTTGTCGAGACTGCGAGGAGACCGCACCAGTTCGGCCGGGTCGCGGTGCAGCGAGCCGGGCAGGTGCCAGGCGCGGCGGTGGTGCTCGCTCTGGCAATCGAGCACCACGGCGGCGTCCGGAATCGAGTCGACGAACAGGTAGGGCAGCATCAGGTCGGACGGCTCCAGGGCACGTAGCTTGAGCTCCCGTGCCCTGTCCACGGCGCGGGTCGCCAACTGCCCATCGAGCCGGCTCTCCTGCCGGTCCACTACGTCCGGATCGGCTGCGACCACCGGTCGACCGGAGGCGATGGCGCAATACTCGTGCACGCGAGCCGACAGCACCTCGGTGCCCACCAGCTCCGCCTGCTTCATGATCTCGCGCTTGTCCACTCCCACCAGTGGTCGGAGCACGGGCAGTCCGGAGGCGCCCTCGATCACTCGCAGGTTCGTGAGCGTCTGCGACGACACCTGGCCTATCGACTCGCCGGTTACCAGCGCCTCGCACGCCAGCCGCCCGGCCAGCTGCGACGCGGCTCGGTACATGAGGCGCTTGAGCAGAACCTGCCAGTAGTCCTCGCGAGCGTTGGCGCGCAGGTCGTCCAGCGCGGGAGCGAAGTCGACGACGTAAAGGCTCGGCCGCGCCCCGTGACACCACCTGTCTGCGAGGAGCTTCACGACCTGGGCAACCATCCGCTCGTATGCTGCGCCACCGAGGTTGAACAACACGAATTCCAGCTCCACCCCGCGCCTTAGCACCTGCCACGACGCCACCGCCGAATCGTAGCCCCCAGAGATCAGGGCCAGCGCCCGCGATTCGGTGCCCGCCGGCAGGCCACCCGGCCCCGGCAGCCGAGCCTCGAACAGGTACGCCCGGTCGTTTAACACCTCCACCCGCACCTCGAACTCCGGGGTGTCGAGATCGACCGGCCCATAACGGACGAGCGCGGCGCCGAGCTCCCTGGCCACGTCCATCGAGGAGAAGGCGTGCTGGCCAAGCCGTTTGGCCCGCACCGCGAAGCTGCGTCCCGCGATCAGATGGGCGAAGGCGGCGTGACCGGCCTCGGCTATCGCAGCGGGATCGGCGGTGCAGGTGGCGCGCACCGGCGAATACGTGCCGACCCCGAAGACCCGGCCGAGGGCTTCCTCTGCGACCTCCAGCGGTCCCTCCTCGATATACACGAAGAGCCTGCTGGGCCTGCGGCGCACCCGGCACCGCAAGCCGTTGCGCTGAAGCGCGTCCTGAACCGAACTCCGCAACGCTCTCATGAAGCGCTCCCGAGTGCGCTTAGACTTCAGCGTCACCTCGGCGGCGGGCCGGACGACTATCAGGCGCTCAAACAGATCGGCCATCGCCTCACGATACGGCGTCGCGCACCGTCGCGCTGTCGGCCGCGTCCGAGGTCAGAGCGGTGAACTCACGGCGACACTGTCAATGCGACATGTCAAGGCAACTCGGTAAAGGCGACTGGGTCAAGTCGACTGGGGTTACGGCGACTGGGTCACGACCACGACAGGGTCAAGCCGACTGGGTCAAGCCGACTGGGTCACGGTGCCTGGCCGGGGAGCAGAAGCGGGCCGTCCATGCCAGGCAATACCGTAAACCCATCGAACTGAGTCACCAGCGACCCGGCGGCCTCGCCGACCTGCACGTCCGACTGCCGGCCCGCGGGGAGGTAGATGAGGAGGTGTCCCGGACCTATCTCGGCGTTTCGGTAGTGGTTGCCGTTCACGAACACCACCAGGTCAGCAGGACCGGCGTCGTACTCGAGCTCCAGCCGGACGATCTGGCCACGTGCCTCGCTGGCGCTCACGCCGGCAATCGTCAACGACGAGCGCGGCATGCTTCCGTCGGCGCGCCAACTCCCGGTCTCCGGTGTGATCCAGCCGCCGTCCTGAATCACATAGTGACCGGCGTCGTCCAGTGCCGTGGCCATGACCAACTGCTGCGCTTCGCTGCTGTCGGTGTGCAGTACCAGTTCGCTCGTGCCGGGCTCCAGCGTGAGGACCTCGCCGGTGGTGCCGGCCAGCCGTGGCAGCACCGTGAGCCTGGTGGGCACCTCCAGCAGGACGTTGAGCTCGAATCCGCCGCGCGGCTCACGGTTCACCGTGGCACGTCGCAGCGTCCGGGGCAGACGGCCGAACACCTGAGCCACCAGCGTCTCGCCCCCGGCTCCTGTCGCCACTCCGAATCCGACATGGGTGTAGCCGGTATGCAGGAGCGCCGCGCGATGTCCCGGGCTCTCCAGCCAGCCCTGGACCGCCGCCGTAGCCACGTCCTGGGGTCCCCGCAACAGTGCCAGGTTCTCGCCGGCCGTCACGCTGGGCACACCGGCGCGAGCCAGTCGGCGCGAAAGCGAGGAGCTTTCGGGGCTGGGGCTGCTGTGTGAGAAGTAGGCGAGGTTTGCCATCTCGATGGCGTGGGCGCGCGCCGCTCGCGCCAGCCCTTCGTCGTGGCCGAGGGGCGGCAGGCCATGCCGGGCTCTGGCTTCGTTAGTGGTCACGAGCAACGCAGCTTCCGCTGGCCCACTGCTTGGTGGGTCGGTCACAACCGGAAGACCGTTGGCGGCGGCGACCGACAGGAACAAGAGCAGAACGACGAGGCGGGCCACGAGGCAGTGTACGGCCGGCTCCATGGGGCGCAGCGAGAGGTATTTCGCGTCGGCCGCGCAAACCCGCCCCGATGTGCGGCGCCCGTCGTCGCGTTGCGCTCTTGACAGCCGGGGTCCCGCCCCACTATCGTTGCCGCAACCTCAGGAAAGGTGGTGGTGTCATGGGCATCCCGAAGATTGTCTTCTTACGTTTCGACAGGCACGCGCGCCTTTCCGTACCGTCCAACCCTCACAACTGACGGCCGAGCCGAACTGCTCGATCTGAAAGGCGGCGCCCCGCATCGGGGCGAGTGGCCCGATCTGTCGCGGCCTCCGCGTGTCCCCCTGCCCGACCCATTCATCGGAGGACACGCTTGAAGCGAGTTGATTACGAGTTCGGCGACAGCGAGGAACGCTTCGCCCGCCGCAAGGACCGGCGCGTTCCGCGCGGGCACGTCCGGAAAAACGACCTGCTGGTCGACGAGGAGTACGCCGTTGCCAGCGGCCGGCGATTCACCGATCCCGAGTTGCAGCACCTCTACGAGCGACGCAAGATCGACGAGTTGCTCGGCGAGGTCAAGGGCGGAAAGGAGGCGACCGTATACCTGGTCAGTGGCCCCGAGGGTCTCATGGCGGCCAAGGTCTATGCCGACCTGCGAGTGCGCGCGTTTCGAAACGACGGCGTCTACCGCAACGGGCGCTGGATCGGCGACCCACGCATCGAGAAGGCGATCAGTCAGCGTAGCGCTCAGGGGCTCGCGGCTCAGCAGGACCTGTGGGTACTGCACGAGTACGTTCAGTTGTGGGAGCTCCACGACGCGGGGTTGCCGGTGCCGAAGCCGATGATCGGACCGGACAAGGTGGACCTGGCCGACGCCGGTCGGGTAGTCCTGATGGAATACGTCGGCGATGACAGCGGCCCTGCCCCGCGACTGTCCGACGTTCGCCTCGAGGCGGCCGAGGCGCGAGCTGCGTTCGCGCAGAGCGTCGAAATCGCCGCCTCGCTGAATGCGCTGGGAAAGGTGCACGGCGACCTGTCGACCTACAACCTGCTTTGGTGGCAGGAAAAGGTGGTGGTTATCGACTTTCCGCAGATGGTAGACCTGACCGAAAACCCCGACGCGCTGAAACTGCTCGAGCGCGATGTCGTCAACCTGTGCCGGACGTTCCGGTCCCTGGGTATCGACGCCGACGCCAGACATACCCTCGACACGGTTCGACGCGAAGGTGCCGGATGACGCTGGCCGGACGACGGAAGCGGTTCGACCCGGTCCGCCAGCGGCTCCCCGGGCAGGCGGCAGACCGCGACCCCGCTCCCGGTGATCGGCCGGCGGCGACCCTATGGTGAAGACGATGAGCGACAGAGCTGAACGCAAGTACAACCAGGAGGAGCGGGACCTGTTGATGGACGCCGCAGCCACGGTACTGTTGGCCACCGTAGCTGCGGATCGTTCGGGACCGGTAGAGTACTTCGCCGAGATGACGGCCGCCGGAACATTCCTATACGAGGCTCGGGGCCGTTACCGGGACAACGCCTTGGTGCAGGAGCTCTACGGGCGCCAGGAGGAGAATGGCACGGCGCCGGAGCCCGAGAGCGTTACCCAGGAGACGCTCCTGAGCAACATCGACAGGGTCTCCGGGCTGCTGAGACGAGACCGGGAAGGAATCGAGTTCCGGCGCTTCCTGCTCGAGCTGGCGGAACGGGTGGCGAAGGCGTCGAGAACCGGCTGGTTCGGTCCCCGCGTTTCGGCAGAGGAAGAAAAGTTCCTGGCCGACTTGCGACACCGGCTGGGCCTGCCGGAGCAGTGAAGGGCAACTGCCCCACCTGCCGCCCGCCTGGCGGAGCCTATACTGCGGCGTGAGCGACGACGACTTCGACGGTAGCGAGGAGCGCTTCGGTGGCCGCAAGGACCGCCGGCGTCCCAAACGTGGCCGGCAGCGCAGTGAGTTGGTCGGCACCGGCGAGGCCGGCGACCGCTCCGACTTCGCCGACGCGGGACTTAGCGCGCTCCATGCCCAGGGAGCCCTGGTGTCGCTGGGGCGTCAGGTCCGCGGCGGCAAGGAAGCCACCGTCTACCGGGCCGAGGGTCCGGAGGGCCCGCTGGCGGCAAAGGTCTACAGCGACGACGAGGTGCGAGGCTTCCAGGCCGACAAGGCGTACCTGGAGGGTCGCCGGGTGTCCGACCGGCGAGTACGCAAGATGCTCGGCGACGCGCGCCGTCGGGGACTGAGCCCGCGACTCGCTCACTGGGTCTTTCACGAGTACGTGATGCTATGGCGACTGTTCGAGGCCGGCTTCACGGTGCCGCGGCCGGCGGTAGGTCCGGAAGCGGACCGGCTGGTTGCGGCCGGCCGGGTAGTGCTGATGGAGTGGATCGGCGACGACGAGCCGGCCCCGCGCCTGGCGGACACTCAGCTGGACCCCGCCGAAGCGGAAGCGGCATGGGCACAGTCACGAGGTCTCCTCTTGGATCTGCTGAAGGAGGGACTGGTTCACGGCGACCTTTCTACCTTCAATCTTCTCTGGTGGCGGGAAGGGATCGTGCTGATCGATCTGCCGCAGACGGTCGAGTTCGAGCGTAACCAGCACGCGGCCGAGCTCCTCGAACGCGACGCTCGCTCGCTGTGCTCTTCGTTCCGCTCGTTCGGCATACAGCAGGACCCGGTACAGCTCCTCCTCGACGTTCGGCTGGCGGCCGGTCTGCCGCCGTCCGGTCCGCTGACCCGCTGAGGAGGGCCGCCGGTCCTCCAGAGACGATTGTCGTTGCGGTTGCGTCTCTCCCGCTTGACTCCACCTACGCTATGTCCCATGGTTAGCGAACCGAGGGCGGGGATTCGAGAAGCAGGACTTCGCTATGTGAGCGACGACAGAACCGGCATCAGCCGACGGCGACGCGGCAAGGGCTTCAGCTATCACCGTTCGGATGGAGAGCTCATTCGCGATCCCGACGAGCGCCGGCGGATCGATGGCCTGGCGATCCCGCCTGCATATCGCGACGTCTGGATCTGCCCGGATGCGCGCGGCCACCTGCAGGCCACGGGCAGGGACGACAAGGGGCGCAAGCAGTACATCTATCATCCACAGTGGCAGGTGTTGCGCGGTCGG
This sequence comes from Trueperaceae bacterium, assembly GCA_040905465.1. Classification (GTDB taxonomy): domain Bacteria; phylum Deinococcota; class Deinococci; order Deinococcales; family Trueperaceae; genus DASVCN01. The sequence goes on from JBBDRK010000036.1 coordinate 89,946, forward strand.
AACAAATTCGAACATCTGCTCACTTTTGCCGAGGTATTGCCTGGCATCCGCCACCGGGTACAGCGTGACCTCGGCCGCGAGGGGATGTCACGCGAGAAGGTGCTGGCCGCGGTGGTGACCCTGCTGGAATCGACGCTGGCCAGGGTCGGCAATACCTCTTATGCCCGCGACAACGGTTCCTACGGGCTCACGACCATCCGCAAGAGACACGTGGAGGTCGATGAGAATGCCGTGGTGTTCGAGTTTCAGGGCAAGGGCGGCCAGGAATGGCGGGTGCAGACGGACGACGAGCGGATCGCGGAGGTAGTGCGGCAGTGCGTCGAGATCCCGGGTTACGAGCTTTTCAAGTATTTCGACGACCAGGGCACGAAGCGCGACGTCGACTCCGGAGATGTGAACGACTATCTGCGCGAACTTGCCGGGAAGGAGATCACTGCCAAGGACTTCCGGACCTGGGCGGGCACAGTGCTGTGCGCCGAAGCGCTCTGCGAACAACCGTTCGCGAGCGACAGCCAGGCGCGCAAGAACGTCGTGGCGGCGGTGAAGAGGGTTGCCGGCACGCTCGGCAACACCCCCAGTGTGTGCCGTGAGAGCTATGTGCATCCCGTCGTGATCGAGACCTATCTGGAGGGTGCGCTGGTCGAGTCGCTGCGAACCGAGGCGCCTCGGAAGATAGCGGCGGCCGATGAGCAGGCGCTCTCCGGCAACGGCAAGGCCGGCGGACGATTGCTCCGCGGGATCGAGGCGGGAGTCCTGCGGTTGCTCGGCCTGCGGGCCGGGAACAGTTGAGGCCGGAGCGGCCGCTGCCCCTCAACCCTGCACCAGCCCGCGCTCGCGTGCCCACACCACGGCCTCGGCGCGATTGGTGACACCGATCTTGCGGTAGATCCGGGTAACGTAGTTGCGGACGGTCTGCGGCGTGAGAGTCAGTTCGTCTGCAATGCGCATGTTGCTGTGCCCCGCACCCACCCTTATCACTACCTCGCGTTCACGCCGGGTCAACAGGTCGATTTCGCCGCTGACGACCGTCGATCGATCCGGCGCACGCAGGCGCTCGAGCTGCTGCACGACACTCCGGCTGAACACCGACGCGCTCTGGAGTACCACCTGCGTCGCCTCGCGCAGCTTGCGTTCCATCTCCTTCTGATCGCTGATATCGACGTACACCCCGAGAATGCACTCCTCACCGCTAACCTCGACCCAGCGGTGCCACGAGAGCAGCGTCCGCGGCGCCTCGTCGCGCGCGCGCACCACCACCTCGAGCCGCTCGACCTCCTCGCCGCGGGCCAGCCGCTCGCTGGCAACCTGCAGGTGCTCGTCGTTCAGTACCATGGAAAGCTCCGGCACTGTATGGCCGACCACTTCCGAATGCTCGTAACCGAGCAATTCCAGGAAGGCCGGGTTCGCATCGAGCACGCACTGGTCGGCCCCCCTGACGAGCGTCACCGGTACCGGCCCCCGCTCGAAGGCGGTTCGAAAGAGACTGTCGCTCTCGTGCTTGGCGGTAACGTCTTCGATGAGCAGCATCATCAGGGGCTCGCCACTACCCTCTTCGGTGACGGTGAGCCCGGTGAACGATAGAACCGGTCGGCCCGTGGCCCAGCGCTCTTCTGCTCGCAACTCGTAATCACGGAACGACTCACCGCGCTCGAGCCGCGCCCAGGGAAGCTCTGTCCGATCGAGGGGCGATCCTCGAAGGCAGCGCAACGGCCCCACCAGGTTGGAGAGCGACGCGATGTCCTCGACAGCGGTTTGCGGCTGCCGATCCAGGACCAGCGACGCCGCCGCCCTGTTGACAAAACGCGCTTTTCCGTTGGCATCGAAAATCAGGATCGCCTGCGGTAGGTTATCGACGACTGCCCGAAAACCGTCCGGCACGTGGTGCCCGTTTTGCACGAACATTGGCTCTCCTCCACACCGTGGAAGGTTGGAACACACAAAGGACAGAGGAGCGTCGACTGCTGCCAGCGCCTCCCATACCTTCCCGAACTCCCCCAGGCGGTCCCGCCGAAACTAACACAAGGTCCCGGCGCTGGACAGGAGCAGACGCTTCTGCGGCAAGATAGCAGATGTCACCTCACGGGACCGAATTCCGCCGTACCCGGGGCCGGCATTGCCCCAGGGGCACCGGTCAACCCTGCAACAGCGACTGTCCGCCGTCGATGAAGACCTCGGCGCCGGTTATGTGCGACGCTGCGTCCGACACCAGGAACGCCACCAGCTCTGCCACCTGTTCCGAGCTCCCCGGAACCCCGTCGGTAAGCGGGATCTCCCCTTCCGGGTACTCGACCGGCTCACGCGCCTCGCCGGCCGCCCCGCTGTCGGTATTCTCGTCGATTTCGGTCCTGATCGCCCCCGGGCACACGCTGTTCACCCGGATTCGGTACTTGGCCAGCTCGAGGGCCAGCATCCTGGCCATTGCGACCTGAGCCGCCTTGGTGGCTGCGTATGCTGTTGCCCCGGAGTTGCTGAACATGCGGGTGCCGTTCACCGACGAAGTCACCACTATCGCTCCGCCATGATCCTTGAGATGCGGGACGGCCAACTTGATCGTCGCGAAGGTTCCGAACAGATTGATGTCCACCGTCTTGCGGAATTCGTCGAACTCGAGACGCTCGATCGGCGCCCAGGTTCCGTTCACCCCGGCGTTGGCGAACACGATGTCGAGCCGTCCGTAATGGCCCGTAAGTCTCTCGACCGCCTCACCCAGGGCGCGCGGGTCGGAGATGTCGGCCTCCAGTTCGAGCGCCTCGCCGCCTGCCTCCCTTATTTCCCGGGCCACCTCGCCGAGCTCCGCCCCGGTTCGCGACAGAAGACCTACCGCAACACCGTCGGCCGCCAGCCGTCGCGCGGCGGCGGCGCCGATTCCGGAACCGGCTCCAGTTATCAGTGCGACCCTGGATGCGACCTGTGAAACTCTCGCCATCAGCCTCCTCCGGCCGCCACTCTAGGGCGGCAGGCGCGCCGCGACAGAGGCGCGGCACCCGTTAGCCGGAGCTCCGGGCCGAGGCGCGCGCGAAGAACAGCAGCAGGCTGGCAAGCAGGAGCGCCGCGGTGAGCGCCGACAGGGCGAGCGGCACCGAATCCGAGCCCAGCCCCGCCACCATGGTGCCGATGAGCGGGGAGGTGACTACCGGACCGAGCGTGGCGCCGGCAAGCGCCAGCGGCGCCATCTGTTCCGCCCTGCGCGGGAAGGTCTCGTGCAACCAGGCGAGGGTGCTGGGGAATATCGGCGCGAATGCCAGGCCCAGGAGGATGTAGGCGTAGGGGGCGAAGGGCACGATCTGGGTGAGCAGCGCCGCCGCCAGCGCCAGGACGGACGCAGCCACCACCATGAGGCCGGGACGAACCACGGCGCTGATCGGGGCGGCCAGCAGCCGGCCGACGGTGATCGCCGTCCAGTAGAGCGACGTGAAGGTCGCAGCCTGCACCGCTCCGAAGTAAGGCGTCAGGTGGGTCGTTTCCCAGGAGGCGCCCGCGACCTCGGACGAGACGTAGAGGAAGTAGATGACGACGAAGGCGAACGCCCGACCGATCGAAACCCCCATCAGCGGATCGGGCGCTTGCTGGGCGGTCGGTTCGGGGAGTCGCAGCAGCAGGAGCGTGATCACCACGCCCAGCGCCGCTACTGCCAGGAACGCTCGTCCGACGTCGGGCACGGTGACGGCTACCAGGGCCGGACCGAGAATGGCGCCGAGGCCGAACATCGCGTTCAGCACACTCAGCACCGGGCCTATGCGACCCGCGAACGAGCGCACCACTAGCAGGTTCACGCCCACGTCCAGAACGCCGAAACCGAGACCGGCGGCGAACGAGGCGAGCAGCACGAGCGGCCACGACGAGCTCGCCCCGATCACCGCCACGCCTAGCGTCATGATCAGAGTCGAAAGGGCCAACAGCCTGGGATAGCCGAAACGGCGGATCAGCAGGCCGCTGCCAAGAATCGTGAAGAACGATCCGAGGAAGTGCAGGCTTACCGTCAGGCTCACCGATGCTGCGCTCAGGGTGAAGCGCTGCTGGAAGGTCTCGAAGGCGGGTCCGTACAGCGACTGCTCGGCGCCCACCAGCACGAAAGCCAGGAAGGAGGTCACGAGCAGGCCGCGGCGGCTGCTGGTCTTGAGTAGTCGATTCGCCACGAGCGCCCATGATAAGCGAGCCGGTGCCACGGCCGGCGTAGGAGCCGACCGGTCTGCGAAGGTAGGGCCCGCCGCGGGGAGAGGGCCGCTATCTCCGTTATAATCGGGGTTCGGTGCAGCAGGAGGCGTTCCCGATGATCAATGAGCTGAGGCGCAGATACCTCGAGTTCTTCGAGCAGAAAGACCATCTCGTCCATCCGAGCGCTTCGCTCCGGAGCGAAGACCCGTCGCTGCTCTTCACCAGCGCCGGGATGGTCCAGTTCAAGCCCTACTTCCTGGGCGCCACCCCCAAGTTCGCCGGCGTCGAGGGGGTCTGGCACCGGGTGACGACCGCCCAGAAGTGCTTGCGCATCAACGACATCGAGAACGTGGGGCGGACCTTGCGCCACCACTCTTTCTTCGAGATGATGGGCAACTTCTCGTTCGGCGACTACTTCAAGAAGGAAGCGGCCCAGTGGGCGTGGGAGTTCCTTACCTCCGACGAATGGATGGGTCTCGACCCGGAGCGGTTGTACGTCACCGTCTATCTCGACGACGACCAGGCCTTCGACGTATGGACGAAAAACGTAGGTGTGCCGGCCTCACGGGTCTCCCGCTGGGGCGAGGACGAGAACTTCTGGCCGGCCAACGCGGTCACGGCCGGCCCCAACGGCCCGTGCGGGCCGTGCTCGGAGATCTTCTACGACCGCGGTCCCGAATACGGCAGCAGCGACGAGACCGGCCCCAACACCGGTTCCGGCGACCGCTACATCGAAATCTGGAACCTGGTGTTCACCCAGTTCAACCGCCAGGACGGCGGCGTGCTCGAGCCGCTGCCCCAGCAGAACATCGACACCGGGCTGGGACTCGAGCGACTAGCAGCGGTGATGACCGACGCCGAGGACGCCTACGGGACGGAGCTGTTCGGACCTACCATCCGCCGAGTGGCCGAGCTCTCGGGCAAGCCCTATGAGGGCGTGCCGAGCACTTCGCACCGGGTCATAGCCGACCATTTGCGGGCGGTCGCCTTCTGCATAGCCGACGGAATAATGCCTGCCAACGACGGCGCCGGCTACGTGGTGAAGATGCTGCTGCGGCGGGCCTCTCGGCACGCCTGGCTGCTCGGTCTGCGCGAACCGGTACTGTGGCGCCTGATCGAGCAGGTAGTCGAGGCAATGGGCGAGGCGTACCCGGAGCTCGCCGGGGGCGCGGAGAGACTCCAGGGAATCGTCCGCGCCGAGGAAGAGCAGTTCCTGCGAACGCTCGAATCCGGGATCCAACGCGTGAACCAGTTGCTCGATGACCTGGGAGCGTCCTCGCGGACCGAAACGGCCTCCGGCGAAGCGGTCATGAGCGGGGAGGTCGCCTTCGATCTATGGCAGACCTACGGCTTTCCGCTCGATCTGACCCGCGACATGGCGGCGGAGCGCGGTTTGAGTGTCGACAGCGTGGGTTACGAAGAGGCTCAGGAGCGCGCCCGCGAAGTATCGCGCGGGGTCCGCGAGGCGCAGGCGCTCTTCGGTGCTGCCAGCGACACGCTCGGCAGCGTGGCGCGCGAAAGCGGCGAGACCCGATTCACGGGCTACGACTCGCGCGAGGGCGAAGCCCGGGTAGTGGCACTGGCCGGCGACGACGGACTGACGGACTCGGCCGCGGAAGGGAGCGAGGTCGAGGTGGTCGTCGACGCCAGCCCCTTCTATCCCGAAGGCGGTGGGCAGATAGGCGATTCCGGCAAGTTCGAATGGCCGGGCGGGGCGGCTCTGGTAGCCAATACTACGCGCTCGAGCCACGGGCTTCTGCTGCACCGCGCAAAGGTGGTGCGCGGCCGGCTCGACGTCGGCCAGCGAGTTCGTGCGCTGGTCGACCCGTCGCGGCTCGAGACGCAGAAGCACCACACCGCCACCCACCTGCTGCACGCGGCGCTGCGCTCGGTACTGGGTACCCACGTGGCCCAGGCCGGTTCGCTGGTGACTCCCGACCGGCTCCGCTTCGACTTCTCGCATCCTCAGGCGTTGAGCGTCCAGGAGACCGAGCGGATCGAACGACTGGTCAACCGCTGGATCCAGGCGGACCTGCAAGTCGGTTGGCGGACCGTACCCATCGAAACGGCGCGTGAGCGTGGGGCGATGATGCTGTTCGGCGAAAAGTACGGCAAGGACGTACGGATGGTGACCGTGGGTAGCGGTGAAAGCGGGGGTGGCGGCGCTGACAGCAGCGACCGCGGCGATGGCACGGCGGACATATCGGTGGAACTGTGCGGCGGCACCCACACGGACCGTACCGGCCAGATCGGCTCTCTGGTACTGACCGCCGAAGAGGCGGTGTCGGCCGGCGTGCGGCGGGTAGAGGCCAGGGTCGGCATGGCGGCCGTCGAGTACCTGCGCGAGTTGCGTGGCACGGTGTACGACCTGTCCCGCGATCTCGGCGCGTCCCCTGGCGAGCTCACCGCCCGGGTCGCCCGGCTGCAGGCGGACCTGAAATCGGCCCAGCGGGAGAGCGCCAGGTTACGCGACCGGCTGGCGGCGGCGCAGACTTCCGCGGGAGAGCGGCAGGAGGTGCGCGAGGCGGGCGGCTTCCGCTACCTGTCCGCGCAGTTCAGCGGTCTCGACGCGTCGTCGCTGAGGACGGCGGCCGACAACCTGCTGCGCAGTTCGGGAGCCGAGATCGTTGTCGTCGGCAGCGACGGCCTGCTGGTGGTCAAGGCATCGGAGCAGGCACGACAGCGAGGCGCCCACGCCGGGAACCTGGTTCGCGAGCTGGCCCAGCGGGTCGGAGGCAACGGCGGCGGGCGGCCCGACATGGCGCAGGCCGGCCTGAAGGAGCCCGAGCGGCTGGCCGAAGCACTCTCCGCGTTGTCATCGGTTCTCACCGCGGCAACGGCAGGCTGACGCCGTGGCCAGGGGCGGCCAGAGGCATAGAAGTCGGTAATGGCTGAGATCGTGATCGCCCTCGACGTGGGCGAAGCCCGCATCGGACTGGCGCGTGGCGAGCTGGGCTCCCCGTTCGCCTTCGGACGCGGCTACCTTGAGCGCACGGGCGACGTCGACGCCGATGTCGGGGCCGTTGCCGAGGTCGTCCTCCGCGAGGGCGCGGAACGCCTGGTGGTGGGCCTGCCCCGTCGGACCGACGGACGCGACTCCAGGCAGACCCAGCGAGTCCGCGAGTTCATCGCCTCCCTGAAACAGGCCGGACAGAAAGTCGACGTGGAAGACGAGCGCTTCACCACCCGCCTGGCCACCAGCCAGATACTGGGCAGCGGGCGCAGCCGAAGCAGCCGCCGTGAAAAGGGGCGGGTCGATGAAGCCTCCGCCGTTCTGATCCTTGAGACCTATCTGACGAGGTTGGCTCGAGGCGCTGCTGACAACGAAAGTGACAACGAGAATGGCAGCGAGAATGGCAGCGAGAATGAATCCTAAAGGATGAAAGAGCACGACAAGGAATGGGCGCCGCAAGACGGCGAAGAGGCCCGCCGGCACCGGCAGACCGAACCCGACGCAGACGCCGTCGCCGGCCCAGCGGGCTCTCCCGCCCGCAGCCGTAGCAGGCACGCATGGCGAGCGCTGTTGGCCGTCATGTTGCTGGCTGCCAGTGGATTTGGCCTGCTGGTGGCCTGGGGCCTGACTCCGACCAGCCAGACGCCCGAACTCGTGGAGTTCGAGGTGCTACCGGGATGGGGCGCGAGCACCGTTTCGCGCGAGCTGGAGAGTCGGGGGCTGGTGCGCAACTGGCAGATCTTCAGCGCTTACCTGCGCATTCGAGGGCTGGACCGGTCGGTGGGAGAAGGCATCTACGACCTCGACCGCTCGTGGACCGCTCCCGAGCTGGCTGCCACTCTCGTGCGCGGTGGCCGCCCACGGACGGCGGAGGTGGTGTTTCCCGAGGGAATCCGCGGGCGCGACCTCGCCCAGCGCCTCGCCGCCTCCGGCCTTGCCGAGGCCGAGTCGTATATGGAGCTGATCGACGAACCCGGCGACCTGCGTCCGCCGTACCTCCCTCCGGACGCTACCCTCGAGGGTTATCTGTTCCCCGCCTCGTATGAGATCCCTCTTTCCGACAAGCCGGAACAGACGCTGGGCCGCCTGCTGAACCGCTTCGATGCGGAACTGACCGAAACGGTGAACGAGGGGCTGGACGAGCTCGACCTGAGCGTGCACGAGTGGGTCACTCTCGCCTCGATGATTCAGGCGGAAGCCGGCAGCGACCAGGAGATGCCGTTGATCGCCGGTGTCTTCCTCAACCGGATGGAGATCGGAATGGCGCTGCAGTCCGATCCCACAGTGGCCTACGGCCTCGGCAAACGCTTGCCGGAACTCGACGCCTCGGCCGGAGACCTTCGCACCGACCACCCCTGGAACACCTACACGAGGCCGGGACTGCCGCGAGGACCGATAAGCAATCCGGGCCGTGCAGCCCTGTTGGCACCCTTTACCGCCGTCCGGAATAATGAGCAGGGCCAGGAGTACCTCTACTTTCTGCACGGGACCGATGCCGGCACGCCCGTCTTCCGGCTGAACACCGGCCTGGACGGACACAATCAGGACGTCGTGCGCTACTTGCGGAGCCAGTGACCGCTGCCGCCCTGGCGGCCGCCCGTGACTTCGTCGCCGGCCCGACCGCAGTGGCCGGCCAGTAGCCGAATAGAAAGCGATGCGCGCCGAGAAGCGCTGTCGGCGCTGTACGCGCGTTGACGCTCCCTACCCGAAAAGCTACGATGCTTGAGGCAGCAGACAGCCTTTCAGTACCTCGGAGGGAGTGAGTCCTTGAAGTTCTTCCTGGCGGTATCTCACGGTATCGACGCCGTTACGACCGTTGTCGGGAAGGTGGCCTGGTGGACGACCCTGGTCATGGTCCTTATCGGCGTGCTGAACGTCGTGACCCGGTACGCCGGTCGAGCACTCGGTATCTCGCTGGGAGGAACTCTCTACATAGTCCTCCAGACCTACGCTTACGACTTCATATTCCTGATGGGCGCGGCTTACGTCTTTCGCAAGGACGCGCACGTTCGTGTCGACATCATCTTCTCCAACCTGAGTCAGCGCGCCAAGGCGATAATCGACGTCCTCGGGGTGCTCCTGTTCCTGTTGCCGTTCTCCTTCATGGGCCTCTACTTCGGCCAGCGCTACGTGGCCACCTCCTGGCGCGCGGGCGAGATCAACCTCAACGCCGGCGGCATTCCGGTGTTCCCGGCCAAGACGCTGATCCTGATCGCGTTCGGGCTGTTGGTCGTCCAGGCGGCCAGCGAGCTGATCAAGAACATCGCCTTCCTGAGCGGCCATGCCGAGTCCGGCAGTGTGCACGAATCGGTGACGTCGCAAACGGAAGCGATCTGAGATGGAGTACATCTCGCTGTGGATGTTCCTGGCGGCGGTGGCGCTGCTGCTGATCGGGTTTCCTGTCGCCTTCACGCTCGGTGGAACCGCCGTGCTGTTCACGCTCATAGGCAGCGACCTGCTCGGGTTCCTGCCCTGGGAGCCGGTTTTCAGGATGGCCCGGCTCAACATCCTGCCGCAGCGGATGTACGGCACGATAATGGAGAACTACACACTCGTGGCCGTGCCGTTTTTCGTGTTCATGGGAGTGATGCTGGAGAAGTCGGGACTGGCCGAGGAGCTCCTGGAGACGATGGGGATCCTGTTCGGCCGCCTGCGCGGCGGACTGGCGATCTCGGTCGTTGTGGTCGGCGCACTGCTGGCCGCCTCGACCGGCGTGGTGGGCGCGTCGGTCGTGACGATGGGCGTGCTGGCGCTGCCGGTGATGCTCAAATACCGCTACGACAGGTCGCTCGCGTCGGGGGTGGTCGCCTCGTCCGGCACCCTGGGACAGATAATTCCGCCCAGCATAGTTCTGGTGATACTGGGCGACCAGATAGGCGTTTCGGTCGGGCAGCTCTTTCTCGGAGCGCTCGTCCCGGGGCTCGTCCTGGCGGGCCTGTTCGTGCTGTGGGTGATCTTCGTGGCGATCACCCGCCCGGCCAGCGCCCCGGCACTGCCGCCCGAGGCACGCCAGTACAGCGCTCGCGCCCTGACGGTACGCGTGCTGCTCAATCTCATTCCTCCGCTGTTCCTGATCCTGGTAGTCCTCGGCTCGATCTTCTTCGGTATCGCCACGCCCACCGAAGCTGGCGCCATGGGCGCAATCGGCGCGATGCTGCTGGCGGCGGTGAACCGCAAACTGAGCCTGAAGAACCTGAACGACACCATGGATCAGACGGTAAAGCTGACCAGCATGGTCTTCATCATCCTGGTCGGTGCGACCGCCTTCTCGATGGTGTTCACGGCGCTGCACGGCGACCGGGTGGTCGAGAACTTCCTGCTCAACCTGCCCGGCGGCCAGTGGGGTTTCCTGTTCTTCACGATGCTGGTGCTTTTCGTCCTCGGCTTCTTCATCGACTTCATCGAGATAACCTTCATCGTGGTCCCGTTCATCGCTCCCATCGCACTTCGCTTCTTCGGTCCGGAAATGATGACCTGGTTCGGGGTGATCATCGCCATGAACCTGCAGTCTTCGTTCCTCACGCCTCCTTTCGGTTTCGCCCTGTTCTATCTCAAAGGGGTAGCGCCGCCGGAGGTCCGCACCACCGACATCTACCGCGGGATAGTGCCGTTCATCGCGCTACAGCTGCTGGCGCTCTTCCTGATCATCGTGTTCCCGAACCTGGTGACCTGGCTGCCCTCGGTGTCGTTCGCCAGGTAGCTATGCCCGGCGGCGGCTGCCGCCGGCACCACACTCCAACACGAAGGGAGCCGCCCAAACGGGCGGCTCCTCGGTTCCTGCCGGGCTCGTCGGCTCAGGCAGGTCTTACTGTTCGCGGTAGATGTAGCTGTTGTAGGCGTGGTCTCCGGTACGGTGCCACTCCCGCACACTCGCCTGAAACGCCTGGTAGCTCTCCAGCGTGCGCCGGTAGAGCTCGTTGCCGCTGGCGTTCTGCTCGTGGATCTCGTTGGTGGCACTCTCCAGCGTCGAGAGGATGTCGTTCGACATCGTACGCACCTCGGTGCCGCCGGCGATCAACCTCTGCAGGGCCGGCTCGTTGCGGGCGTTGTACTTCGCCAGCATCCGCTGGTTCGCTTCTGCCGATGCAGCGCGGATGGCACTCTGGATGTCGGCGGGAAGCCCGTCGTAGAGCGACTTGTCGATGTACGCCGAGAGCGAGGCACCGGGCTCTGCCCAGCTCGGAAAGTAGTAGTAGCGGGCGGCGTTCTGCAGGCCCAGGATCTCGTCGTCGTACGGTCCAACCCAGTCCGCGGCGTCGATCACACCGGTATCCAGGGCGAGGAAGATCTCGCCGCCCGGAAGGTTCTGGACATTGGCGCCGACGCGGCTCAGGACCTGGCCGCCGAAGCCCGGGAAGCGGATGGTCAGGCCCCGAAGGTCGGCCGGAGTGTTGATCTCCTTGTTGTACCAACCGCTGGTCTGTGGGCCGGTGTTGCCTGCCACGAACGTCTGCACGTTGTCCGGGTGGGTCAACTCGTCGGCCAGTTGCTGGCCGTCGCCCGAGATCATCCAGGCATCGAACTGCTGCGCGGTCATGCCGAACGGCACGGCAGTAAAGAACGCGTGCATCGGGTCCTTGTTGATGAAGTAGTACGGTGCGGCGTGCGCCATCTGGAAGGCGCCGCTCGACACGGCGTCATAGACTTCGAAGGCTCCCACCTGGGCGCCGGCCGGGAAGACCTCCACCTGGACGTCCCCATCGGTCAACTCGCCTATCAGGGCGGCGGTGTCCACGGCCCCGCCGTAGATGGTGTCGAGGGCGGTCGGCCAGGAGGTGACCATTCCCCACTGGTAGGTGCTTCTCTGGGCGCTGGCGAACATCAGCGGCGATAACGATGCACTCGCCGTCACCACACCGGCCTTCTTGAGGAAATCACGACGCTTCATGCGTACCTCCAGTAGTGGATTTTCAGGTCGAAACCGTCCCGATTATATACGTACGTGCCTCTTCGCCCGCAAGGAACGGCGTCGGGAGGGACACAAGCGGCGCGACAGGCGAACCGCTGCCGGGCGGGGCGAACCGCTGCTCTCGCCGTCGGGCTCGCTTTTGCCGCTCCGGGTCGCGCTCCGCTCAGTAGCGCCCCAGTCGAACGAGAAACTCGGCGCCGCTGGCGGCAGTGTTCACCACGTCGGCCGCAGTCAGTCCAGCCTTGCGCGCCATCGTGACCCCGTAGCGAAGATCGTCGAAACCGTCGCCGCTGTGGGCGTCCGGGTCTATGGAAAAGGTGCAACCGAGCTCCTTGGCGCGAATCACCCAGCGCCAGTCGAGGTCCAGGCGGCGCGGGTTGGCGTTGATCTCTATTACCGTGCCCGTTTCGGCGCAGGCGGCTATCACCCGCTCCAGGTCCACGTCGTACCCTGGTCGCCGCAGCAGCAGCCGGCCGGTAGCGTGACCGAGAATGTTCACGTGCGGATTGGCCACCGCCCGGACGATACGCTCGGTCTGCTCATCGCGCGTCAGGCCGAAGTTCTGGTGGACGCTCGCCACGACGTAGTCGAGCCGCGACAGCACCTCATCCGGGTAGTCGAGCGTGCCGTCGCCGCGAATGTCCACTTCGATGCCGTGGAGGAGCTCGAACGCCGACCCCTCGCTCGCCAGCTCGGCGCGGAGCGACAGTACCTCGCCGCTCTGTGCCTTGACCCGTTCCTCCGACAGCCCGTTGGCGACCGCCGAGCTCTGCGAGTGGTCGGCCATCGCCAGATAGGCGAAGCCGAACCGGCGGGCCATGTCCAGCATCTCGCGCAGCGAGAGGGCGCCGTCGGACCAGGTCGAGTGGTTGTGCACCAAGCCCCGCACCTCGCCGAGCTCCAGCAGCTCCGGAACCGGATCCGGTCTTCTCGTTTCGCGCAGTTCGGGTGGCGCCGCCGGGAGCCCGAGCCAGACCAGGAAATCCGCCTCCTCCTCGAAGTCCAGTGACTCCAACGCCGCTCGATCGTGCAGGTCGACGCCCTCAAACTCGGCACGTAGGGCGATCTCGGCGGCGAACTCTTCGCTTCCGGTGCGCAATGCCAGGACGGCGCCGAAAGCGCCCGGTGCCGTCGGCCGAAAGCCGATCCGGCGTCCCATCAGCGTCCCGAGCACCGCGCCGTCCGGCGACTCCGCATCTACTGCGTCGAGCAGGCGCGCCGCGAGATCGGCGAGTTCGGCAGCGTCTATGCCGGTAAGCACCAGCTCGATTCCGGCGACCGTCTCCAGTCCCCGGCGGTGCTCGCCCGCCACCGCTGCCCTGGCGGCGGGGAATTCGCTTATGACCGCCGCGAGTATCGCCTCGGCGAGCCGATCGGCTTCGTCGAGGCGCATCCGCGCGCGCGACTCGATCGCGAAGCGGGCCGATTCGAGAATCTTGGCGGCACTCTTGGCACCGAAGCCGGGCATGGCGGCCAGCCTTCCGCTCTCGGCCGCTTCCAGCAGCCCGTCGACGCCGGCGACACCGCTGCGCCAGAGGTTCCCGATTCTCTTGGCGCCGAGGCCCGACACTGCGAACATCTCCTTTACCTCGTCCGGCACTCGTGAGCGCAGGTCGGCAAGCGTGGGCAGGACACCGCTCTCGAACATCACCTGCAGCTCGGCGGCGGTCCCCGCACCCACGCCACGCACTTCGGTGAAGCGTCCTTCCCGGTGCAGGGCAGTGACGTCGCCGCCGTACGACTCGAACGCTCGAGCCGCTGTCTGGAACGCACGGGCCCTGAACGGGTCCTCGCCGAGAACGTCCAGGAGCCGGGCGGCTTCGCCAAGCTGGGCCGCTACATCCTTCCTCGTGAACACGTATCGAGTGTACCCATCGGCGCCGAGCGTTAGCCTGTTTCCGGCGCCCGAGGATGAGCCGACGGTGAAGGTCCGGCCCGTCGTCAACATGCCGGCCACGTGTTAAATTCGTCACAGGGAGACAAGCGCGGCTCGTACAGACGGCCGAGGCCAGGGAACGAGTACCGGAAGGCGAGCCTCCGCTCCGATGCGGTCCGGCAGCCCGAGGCACAAGTACCTGAAGCCGTGGCGCTGGCTGGGTGCGCGACCCGACCACGAAGGAGGAAATCGTGAAGCTAAAGCTATTGGTGACCATCATCCTTACGGCACTGCTGCTGGTACCGGCCTCCGGCGCCGCCCAGGGCGAGATTCCCGACACCCTGACATTGGGCATGGTGCCCAGCCGCGAAGCCGACCGGATCGTCGACTCGCTCGATCCGCTGGCAGACATGCTGAGCGAGCGCCTGCTCATACCGGTCGAGACGTTCGTTTCGACGAACTACGTCGGTCTGGTCGAGGCGATGGGTACCGGCCGCGTCGACATCGGACTGTTCGGCCCGGCGGCACTGGTGCAGGCGATGGACCGTCACGGCGCAGAAGTGATCCTGGCTTCCGTGCGTTTCGGATCGAACACCTACAAGTCGCAGTTCACCGTCCGTTGCAACAGCGGCATCGAGAGCTTCGAGGATCTGCGCGGCAAGAGCATCGCGTTCGTCGAGCCGGGTTCGACCTCGGGATACCAGTTCCCCTACGTTTTCCTCAAGAACGAGCACGGCATCGACCCCAACACCGACATGGACCCGATCAACGCCGGTAGCCACGACGCCGCCGTTCTCGCTGTCTACAACGGCGACGTAGACGTGTCCACCACCTTCAACGACGCGCGCACCGCCATCGAGGGCGACTACCCCGACGTGATGGACAAGCTGTGCGTGCTCGGCTACACCCGAGACATCCCCAACGACGGCGTGGTGGTCCGTCCCGACCTCGACGACGACCTCAAGCAGCAGATCCAGCAGGCGCTCATCGAGATCGCCGAGACCGAAGAGGGCAAGGCGCTGACCGACGAACTGTTCAACGTCACCGGCTTCGCTCCCATCGATCCTTCCGCTTACGACGTAGTTCGTGACGTGTCACGGGAATTCCAGCGCTGAGCTGATCGAGTTTCGGCTGCGGGGCCCGGGTGATCCCGGGTCCCGCTGCTTTTGGCCATCTCGTTGACGACGCTCGATCGGTACCGGTATGTGGTGCCACCGAACGCCTCGATGGGCTAGACTCGTTACCGCACATGATCGAATTTCACGACGTAGAAGTCGTTTACCCGAACGGATTCAAAGCCCTGAAGGGGATCAACCTCGAGATACCGCGCGGCCAGTTCGTCGTCATAGTCGGCCTGTCCGGTGCCGGCAAGTCCACCCTGATACGCACCGTCAACAACCTGGTGGTTCCCGTTGCCGGTGACGTCCGCGTGGACGGCAAGTCGGTGACCAAGGCCACAGGCGGCGAGTTGCGGCGGTTGCGATCCGGTATCGGAATGATCTTCCAGACCTTCAATCTGGTCAAGCGCAGCACGGTGATCAGGAACGTGCTGGCGGGCAGGCTGGGCGACAACAACGCCCTGCTGAGCCTGCTGGGGATCTTCGCGAAGAGCGACGTCGCCCTGGCACACGAGTCGCTGCAGCGGGTCGGCATTCCGGAGAAGGCGTTCGTTCGGGCCGACGCGCTATCGGGCGGCCAGCAGCAACGTGTCGGAATCGCCCGCGCGCTCGCTCAGCGACCGAGCATCATGCTGGCCGACGAGCCGGTAGCGTCGCTCGATCCGCCCACGTCGCACTCGGTTATGCGCGACCTCAAGCGCATCTCGCGGGAGGATGGAATCACGACCCTGGTCAATCTGCACTTCATCGACATGGCTCGGGAATATGCCGATCGGATCGTCGGCATGAACGGCGGGGAAATCGTCTTCGACGGCACGCCCGACGAAGCCACTGACGATGTCTTCGAGCGCATCTACGGACGAGAGATCGACGAGGAGCACGACATTCGTGGGGCAGCCTGACGCCGCTCCGGCGATCGCCGGTCGCTTACGGACGATCGGAACGGCGGCTATCTTCCTGGCGCTGCTATGGGTCGCGGGAAGGCAGACCGACTTCTCTTTCGTCGACCTGTGGACCGGGGCGAACGACTTCTTCGGTTTCTTCCTCCGGCTGAACCCCGACTGGCGGGCACTGTCGCAAATCTGGGCGCCGCTTCTGGAGACGCTGCAGATCGCCTACCTGGGGACCGTGTTCGGCACGCTCCTGGCTGCTCCCTTAATCTTCCTGGCGTCGTTCAATACCACCGCGAACGCCCCGGTGATGTGGATCGCCCGCACCATTCTCACGCTCATCCGCAGCATCCCCGATCTGCTCTACGCCGCGATCCTTGCTCCGATACTGTCGATAGGACCGCTGCCGGGCGTGGTCGCGCTGACGATCTTCACCATGGCGGTGCTCGCCAAGCTGGCGTCCGAGACGGTGGAGGCGGTCGATCCGGGACCTTTGGAGGCCTTGCGGGCCACAGGAGCCGGTCGTAACCGCATGATCGTCTACTCGGTGCTTCCGCAGATCGGCGCCACCATGACCTCCTATATCCTCTACGTCTTCGAGATCAACGTTCGCGCTTCCACGGTGCTGGGCCTGGTGGGTGCCGGCGGACTGGGACAGTTGCTGGTCACCTATCTGAACTTCTTCGACTATGAAGGCATCGCCGTCCTGATCATCGTGATCTTCGCCGTGGTGCTCCTCATCGACGCGGCCTCGGTCTACATTCGCACGAGGCTGCTCTGATGGCGGACGAGCGCGCCAGCGGCCGCGCGGCAAGCGTGCCGCCACTTCCGGATCGAGCCAGGCGCAGCATCGTGCTGCAGTACGTCATCGTCATCGGCATCCTCGGTTTGGCGATTCTCTCCCTCTACGCCCTGGACCTGCCTTCGTGGAGCCGTGTCGTGCGTGGGTTGGAGAACAACATGCTGCGTCTTCTGCGCGGCTTCATCGACCCGGAGTGGGGCACCGCGCCACTGGCCATCACGGCCATGACGGAGACCTTCTTCATGGCCGTCATCGGCACCACCATAGGAGCCTTCCTCGCCTTCCCCCTCTCCTTCCTCGGCGCCGCCAACCTGGTCGGAGGCACGCGCTGGGCGTTTCCCGGGAAGACCCTGCTGGTTGCAATCCGCACGTTTCCGGAGATCCTCCTGGCCATCATCTTCGTGCTCGCCGCCGGTCCCGGCCCCACCGCCGGAATAATGGCGATGGGCATCCACTCGATCGGCTTCCTGGGCAAGATATTCGCCGACATCATCGAGTCGATCGACCCTGGTCCCAACGAGGCGATTCGCGCCGCCGGCGGCAACCAGCTGCACGTCTTCTTCTATTCGGTGGTGCCGCAGGTCCTTCCGGAGTTCGCCTCCACCACGCTATACCGCTTCGAGATCAACCTTCGCGCCGCAACCATCCTCGGCCTGGTCGGCGCCGGCGGTATCGGGCTGCCGATGATCCAGCGCATCCAGTTCCGCCGCTGGGACGAGGTTTCCATGCTGCTCATCGTGATCGTCTCGGTGATCATCGTGGTGGACGCGGTGAGCTCGAGGATCAGGCGCCGGCTCGTGTGACCGGGACGTGAGCCGGCCACGCCGGGTGTTCGACGTATCGGAGCGGCCCTGACGGTCCTCGCTGCCGCCTCCGGTAATACCGAACCTTCGGTCGGGCGCCGCTCACAGCGGTGAATCTCACGTTCGCGGCACGACCTCACTGGCTAGACTGCCGTCCGTAGCTGGCTCTAAGGAGGCCCACAATGTTGATCCGACGCGTGATTCCCGTCGCCCTGCTGCTGATGCTCCTTTTCGGCTCGACCCAGGCGCAGAACTGGATCGGGGTTCGCTCCGGCTTCCCTTGGGGAGCGAACGTCCACTACGGCCTGGGCGACGCGTTCGGCGCCGGATCTCATGGCCGGGTGAGCCTGGCGTTGCGGGGCAGTGACTTCGGTGTCGGATTCGACTTCCTGAATACCCTCTCGGTCGAGCCGCCTTTCGAAATCTACGTTGGCGGGGGCCCGCTGCTGCTCATCGGCGGCAACGGGCTGCTGGTGGATCTTCATGCGTTCCTGGGCGGCGAGTTCGTGCTCAGCGACCTCGACCTCGAGGAGTTGGGCATCTTTGCCGAACTCGGCCTTGGTGGTGGTATCGGCTTCGGCAGCCGTGCGCATGAGAACGCGACAGTACGCGGCGCACTTGGCTTCAACTACCGCTTTTGAGAGTCAGCCGGCGGCCCATGCCGCACGGCCTGGATCAAAGGCGATCTCGGTAGCGCCCGGGGCCGCTGTTCAGATGCCCAGCTTGTCGGCTATGCGCCGCAACCCCTGCAGCGTGAGCAGCGGCTCGAAAGTGTCGACGTTGCGGCAGTGGCCGCGCACTACCTCGGCGAAACCACCCGTGGCGATCACCTCCACCGTACGGAACTCCGGGTCTATCTCGCGCTTTATCCTCGTCACCATGCCGTCGACCATCTCGGCGTAACCGAACACCAGTCCGGACTGAAGCGCGCTCACTGTGTTCTTTCCCACGGCCTTGGCCGGCGCCACCAGATCGACGCGTGGCAGCTTCGCCGCCCTCGCGAACAGTGCCTCGGCGGCAACCATCGGCCCCGGCGCGAGGGCGACACCCAGCAGCCGGTTCGGCTTGACCATCAGGTCGAAGTTGGTGGCGGTCCCGAAGTCGACGATCACGAAGGCGTCGGCAGCCGGGCGCTCGAGCGCGGCGATTGCGTTGACGAGCCGATCGGCGCCCACCTCGCGAGGGTTGTCGGTCTCGACCTGCAACAGCCCGTCAAGCATGGCGCTGTTGACGAGCGCGCTCTCCGCCCGCCAATAGCGCTTCAGTGCGTAGGAGAGCTCACGCTCCACCGGAGGAGCCACGGACGACACTATCGCCCGGTCGGGCGGCGGCAGATCCTCCAATTCGAGAAGACTCTTGATGAGCACCGCATACTGGTCGGCCATGCGGATGCGGTCGGTGGCCACGCGCCAGTGGGCGGCGAGCCGCGGTCCGTCGTAGAGGCCCATGACGGTGGAGGTGTTGCCTACGTCGACGGCCAGGAGCATGCGGTAACTATACCGTTGGAGTCGCTGCGATCCGAGCGCCCTCCGGCGTTGCCGCCCCGACTCGCCGCGAGGCAATGTCGCTGGCGCCGCGCTCTGTCACGGCGGTCTCGGCGATTCCCCGGGCCGTAAGCGGCGGCATTGGAGCCGCTTGGTACACTCTTCGTATGACCATCCAGCCCGACCGGTGGATTCGCGAGCAAGCCCTGAAGGGGATGATCGAGCCCTTCAGCGACAACCTGGTGCGAGAGGGCGTGATCTCATACGGCCTCTCCAGCTTCGGTTACGACCTGCGCGCCGCGCCGGACTGGCGCATCTTCGTCAACGCCTTCAATACCGTGGTCGACCCCAAGCACTTCGACACCGATTCGCTGGTCGAGGCGCACGGCGACACCTGCGTGATCCCGCCCAACTCGTTCGTGCTGACCCGCTCGCTGGAGTACATGCGGATTCCCGAAGACGTCATGGTCGTGGCGCTGGGGAAAAGCAGCTATGCAAGGTGCGGGATCGTAGCGAACGTAACGCCGCTGGAGCCGGGTTGGGAGGGGCACGTGACGCTCGAGTTGTCGAACACCACGCCGCTGCCCGCCAAGGTGTATGCCCACGAAGGCATCGTCCAGCTGCTGTTCTTCAAGGGCGAGAGGCCGGAAACGACCTACGCCGACCGGAAGGGCAAGTATCAGGGCCAGCGGGGGGTGACTCTGCCGAAGCTCTGATGGACATCCTCCAACCAACGGGCCGTCGACGAGTCGCGACTCCGATGTCCTCTCTACAGGAAATAACCGTGGCGGATTTAACATCGACTGAGCAGCACTATCAGTTCTTGGCCGGCCGAAGTCTGCCGGCCGAGTCGGTCAAGGAGAAGGTGCGCTTTCACCTTCCCCTCGTGAGGAAGAATTCCTTCCTAGATGAGCGTTCTGGATGATGTCAGCTGCCAACGCGTACATCTCGCCTCGGGTGAGTCGCAGACCAGGTTCGAAGCCCGACGGCAGAAACCCGGCGTCCAATTCGCAGTCCTCAGTAGGGCACATACCCAACTCGATAACGGCGGCCCGCGTCATCGACAGGGCCAGTTCAGGGGAGAGCGGGGCTTGGCCGACGTCGAAGCTCGCTAGCAGAGTCTGGCCGAGAGCGTGCTCGGCAAGGAAGCGAGTGCCGACATTACTCAGGAGGTAGATGTAGTCAATAGCCCGCACAAGCTCATCGAGGCGCGGTTCGTTGTCGTAACCGCCAACCGCCAACCCGCGCGATAGTAGCAGCCGGTACGCATCATAGGACATGTGCTCACGGGGACCGACCGGCTCCCGGTTCGTGATGTCCGGCAGGTAGGCGCCGCGTTGCTCCAGCACCGTTCTAATCAGGTCAATCAGCTCGTAATCCGAGACGAGATCAAGAGGACGGACGCCCAACCGCTCTGCTTGCGCCGCCGCAACTCCGACCGCCTCTCCCACAACCATGCCGAGCGGTACGACTCGCGCGCTCGACGCCGCTATCGGGTCGTATCCAGCCGTCTTGCCCACTACCCAAAGGTTGTCGACACCCTTTGGAACGCTGATGCAAAGGGGTACCCCGTAGATATCGGGGACACCGAATACGAAGCCGTTATCGGACGGCGTGAGCGTCTGCACGTCCAAAGGGTAGCCCCCTGCGGTGACGTCAGGGCGTTGGACGCTCTGAGCGAAAAGTTGAAGATATCCCGCGCCGCATTGGTAAGAGAGGCCATCAGTGAGTACCTGGATCGCAATCGGACAGCGCGGCTCGATGATACTTTCGGCCTGTGGAAACACAGCCAGGTCGACGGCGTCGACTATCAGCGGACCCTCCGAGACGAGTGGGGCGAGTGAGGGCGGTATTCGACACCAATATTCTTACCCGGGCACGTCGGCCAAAGGCAGCCGTACTCCGGAACTCGGTGAAACCGGGCCGGCTCTCCAGGTCGACCCACCCACCGTGAGCCTCAGTGGCGCACCAGTTCGCGGCGCTTCATCGAGAATGTACGACTAACTTCTCCTTGATCACGTCCCGACCGCGAAGGTGTTCATCGGCAAGCGCTCTGTTCGCCTCGAGTACAAGCTCCACCGCTTCGGCCAGGTTCTCACGAGCCTCCTCGAGCGAAGTCCCTTGGGTATTGGCGCCGGGCAGCTCCTGGATGAACGCCAGATAGCCCTCCGGCACGCGCTCGAAAACAGCCGTCCATGTCATCACCTGTTCCTCCATGCCGATATTATGGGCCAGATCGCCGAGACGAGAGGGGGTACAGGCGGCAGAACACCCCGCGGCGCCGTCGAAAGCCGACCGAGTGACCACGCATTCTACGAGCCTGGCGGCTACGAAAATTCGAATCGAAGGATACCAAAGACGAGCGCACTAAAGCTTTTCCAGTTCACTCAGGCACGTCTGCCAGAGGCAGCAGTACCCGGAACTCCGTGAAGCCGGGCCGGCTCTCCAGGTCGACCCGTCCGCCGTGCGCCTCGGCGATCTGCTGCACGATCGCCAGTCCCAACCCCGAGCCGCCACCCGGTCCCTTGTAGAACTTCTCGAAGATGCGGTGCCTAAGGTCTTCCGCTATGCCGGGGCCGGTGTCGCGGACCAGCAGGCCGATCTCGCCGGCGCTGCGCTCGACATGGTCTCCGCCGTGCTCGGCAGCTCCGCCTCCACGAGCGCCCAGGTCCCCGCCGTGGTCGAAGTCTTCTCCGCCCCGCCCGCCGCGCTCTCGGCGGCCACCGCCCCGCCCGCCGCGGTCCCCGCCGTCATGGCAGACATCCAGGGCAAGCGTCACCGCCGCCGGCTCCCCCGCGGCACGCACCGCGTTGGCCGTCAGGTTGCGCACCAGTTGGCGCAGGCGCTCGGGGTCGCCGAGGACCATCGCCGTTGCCGGCCTCCCCTCGAGCCTGACTCCAGGAAACTCCTCGGCGATCGGCGCCAGCACATCGGCGACCGGATCGACCAGGTGGAGGGTCAGCTCCTGCACCAACTCGCCCCGCGATAGCTGAAGCAGGTCGCGTATCAGACGGGCCATGGCGTGCGAGATGCGCCGCGCGTCGCGAAGCTCACGCGCTACCTCGGGCGAGGCCTTGCGGGTTGCCCGGTCCAGGTATCCCTGCAGGCTGGTCAGCGGCGTGCGCAACTCGTGGCTGGTTTCGGCCAGGAACTGGCGCTGCGAGTCCAGCGACTCCTTGAGCCGGCCGATCAGTTCGTTCAGGGAGGTTGCCAGTTGCCCGACTTCGTCCCGCGGACCGCGGTAGCGGATCGGCTCGAGCCTCTCCGGGCCCAGGCGCGACGCCTGCCGGGCAAGATGGCGGATGGGCCTGATGGCTGCCGCCGCGATCAGGTAGGCGACCAGGGCGCTGAACATCACCAGTACGAGCGCGGTCACCAGCAGCGCCCGACCGAGCTGGCCGAGTGCCCGGGCGATGAAGGCCGTCTCCGCAATGACGACGGCGCTGCCGAACTCGAAAGGTGCCACGGCGGCGCGAGCCGGCCGTCCCAGGAGCTGGCCGCTCCAGTCGCGAACCCCGGCCTCGATGCGAACCGTCGCCGCCGGCAGGTTCGCACCGGATTGCTCGAACTCCTCGGTCGAAGCCGCCAGGAGCGACCCCTGCGAGTCGTACAGCTGAACGATCACGCCGCCGGTGGGCCCGGCCAACGACGCTCCGGCTACCCCGGGACCACCTGCTGCATACAGGGCGGCCACCTTGCGGACATCGGCGCGCAGAGACTGCTGCAGATCTCCGAGCAGGCTTCGCCGTACCACCCAGAAGGCGGTCAGCGATGCCAGCACTGCCAGCAGAGCGATGGCCACGCCGGCGAGCGCCGCGATTCGCCAGCGCAGGGGCAGGCCGGCGAGCGAGCGCGTCATTGCATCAGCCGCTCAGCCTAGCTCTTGATCGCGTAGCCCACGCCGCGGACAGTACGGATCACGCCGTAGCCGCCGGCGTCGCGCAGCTTGCCCCGAATGTTGGCGATGTGGACGTCCACTACGTTCGATGACGGCGGCAGCTCCTCGCCCCAGACGTTCGCCTCGATCTCCTGGCGGCTATAGACGCGTCCCGGCTGCGAGCACAGGTAGAGGAGCAGGTCGAACTCACGCGGCGACAGGCGCAGCTCCTCCTCCGCCCAGAAGGCCTGCCGGCGAGTGGCGTCCAGAGACATATCCCCGACCTTGCGCGCCATCGCCCCATTGCGCTTGCGAAGCTGAACGTTGATGCGTGCTATCAGCTCGTCGCTGTGGAACGGCTTCGCCAGGTAGTCGTCGGCGCCGGCGTTGAGCATCTCCACCTTGGTGCCCACGTCGTCGGCCGCGGTAAGGATGATGATAGGTGTGTCGTCGGTATGGCGGATGCGACGAGCGATCTCCGCCCCGTTCAGGTCCGGCAGGCCGAGGTCCAGCACCACCAGGTCCGGAGAGTCCTCGCGCACGGCCGACAGGCCACGCATTCCGGTGTCGTAACTGCTCACCTGGAATCCCGCATCTTCGAGCTCGAGCGTCAGGAAGCGGTTGATGTCGTGGTCGTCCTCCACGATCAGTATGTGCTTCCTCGTCACGGCTCCCTCCTGTTCTCGTCGGAGATGGGCAGGACCAACACTATCTCACGCTCCTCCGCAAGCCACTTACGCAGCGATAGCGGACCATCAAGCTCGGGAAACTCCACCAGGACGTCCTGCCCGTCCTCGGAGATTCGGCCCGTCAGTGCCTGCACGCCGGCAAGCGCCTGGGCTCGTTCCTGGTCGCTGGCGTCGGGCGGAAAGATCAGCAGCCGCAACTCCTGGTTAGGCGCCAGCGGGTTAGCGAACTCCAAGGTACCGTCGGACACGGTTGCCCTGCCGTATATCGTCAACAAATCGTGCGACACGAGTTGGACCACGGTGCCCGGCGGCATCTGGGGAAGCCCGGCGAGTGTCTGGCTGATCAGGAACCAGAAGAGAAGATCGGTCACTGGTCCTCCATCTGCTGGTGAGGTCGGCGGACCGTTGCAGCTACAACCATGGCGACATGCTACCAACGGCCCAATTAGCGTACCGACCGGTTGTCTGAAGGAGTCTTCATGGTCCCGCCGAATTTCGAACTCGGCAGCGGCTTCAGGCGCACTCCGCACCAGGCTGCCTCCGTCGCTGTGCGCCGAAGTGAATGACCTAACCCTCGGCACGGCATCGCTCTTCCATTATGTGGGTATTGCCTAACCTGCCCCAAAAGGTCGGACAAGCGATCCGCTGCACAACGGGGCAGCACGAGCACCTACGAGGCCAACATGCGCAAAATGCCAGTCCCCCAACATCGCACCCAGGCAGGTCGCCTCACGTTCGCGCTCGTGGCGCTGCTGTGGCTCCTCTTTGCCACTGCCGCGGCCCAGACTTTCGACCCCGACCGATACCACCGGCAATGCCTGGCATTCGAGCAAGGCGGCGACTACGAGACGGCCCGCGAGAGCTGCCTGAACGCCCTGGCGGCCGATCCAGCTCATAGGCAGGCCCGTCTCTCGCTGGCCCGAATCGAGCTGGCGCTGGGCAATCTCGCGGCGGCCGAAAATGCGCTGATGCAGATCGGCAACACAGTCACGACGGCGGAGCCCCAACTCCTGCTGGCGGAGCTGCTGATACGAGGCGCGCGCTATCCGGAGGCCGAGGCGGCGCTGGCTGAAGCCGGACGACGCATCACCGCCGGGGGGGACCGGTCGGCGGCCGGACGGCACTCGTATCTCCTCGGAGACCTGGCCGAGAGGCGGGGCCGGTTCACCGAGGCCCTCGACCACTTCCGGAGCGCCGTACGGCTGGAGCCCGGCGAAAGGCGCAACAGAGTTCGTCTGGCGTCTCTCCTGTTCGAGATGGGAGACGCCGACGCGGCTCAGCGAGAGCTGCAAACGTACTTGGCGGGAGCCGGTGATACCGGCGACGTCGAGGTCAGCAGCCTGTTGGGATGGACGTTGTGGGCACAGGGAGACCTGACCGGAGCGGCTCGCGAGTTGGAACGTTCACTGGCACTGCGAAGCGCCAGAGACGGTGAGGCTCAGGCACGGGACCTGCGCGCGCTCGGCCTGGTCTACTACGGGCTGGGAGACGGCCGCGCCGGTGGGCTGGCGCTGCGCGAGGCGACGCGCCGCGGCAATCTGTTTACGACGTTCTTCTCGGGCAACCTCGCCTGGCTGCTCCTGCTGCTGCTGCTGTTGGCGGTGCATCTGATCGGGGAGAGCCGTATCGGCGTCACCTCGGGCGTGGACACCACCGACGGTCCGCGCCCGTGGAACGTAGGGCAGGTCTACGGGATCGTCTGGGCAGGACTCCTGACCGGCCTGCCGCTGGCAGTGCTCTACGGCGCGTATCGCTACGACAATCTGCTCGCCCTGCTCACGCCGATTCAGAGCAGCGACACGCGCGCCATATTCTTCATCGTGTTCTCGGTGATGGTGGCCTGGGGCTCGTGGCGGCGCGCCGCCCTCAACGGTTGGCAGCCTGGCGGGGTATTGCTCTCCGGCGGGGAGCGGGCGGCGCTAGGCATTCTGCTCGGCGCGGCAATGCTGGCGCTCACGCTGGCCTACCGCATCTACATGCCCGATGGTCCATGGCGGGGAGACTTCTTCCTCGACCTCGCCCACCTCACTCCGGCGGTGGCGGTGGCCATGGCGTTGATTCCGCTAAGCGAGATCTTCTTTCGGGCGTTCGCGTTCCCGGCTTTCGAAAACCGCTACGGTACCTCGTTCGCGGTGCTGATCTCGGGGAGCTTGTCGGCGCTGGTGTTCGCCACGCCGGCGCTGCTGCTGCTCGCCCTTGGACTCGCGCTCGCCACGATCTACCGAGGCAACCGCAGCGGGGCGATGACTTTCGCCGCGCAGCTCACCTTGCACCTCGGCCTGCTGTTGGCGGTAGCCCTGTTGCCCTGGGCACGAAGCCTGTTCGTCTGAGCGCGACAACAGTGCTTGCCGGCCGAGCACGCTAATCTGAAGCATGACCGGTGAAGTCCTTTCCATGTGGGACGTACTGGATGGCGATTGGCTCTATCTCGGCCGGCCATTGGAAGGGGTACTGGATGTAGCCACCCTGGTTGGGCAGGCCGGCAGGGTGGCGCCTCTGTTCGGCGACGAAGCCAGCGGTGAGCCGTTTCGCGCCAAGGGCCCGGCCGGTCTCGAACTGCTTCCGGTAGCGGCGGCGGATCTGCGGGGCAAGGAGGAGTGGCTACGCGCCGCTCTCGCTCAAGGCGCTACCGAGATCGCCTTCGATCCCGATCCCGTTTCGCTCGCGCCCACGCTGGCATTTCCTATCGACAAGGGGCTCTGGTACGTGCTCTCGCACCGGCGCGAAACCGCCTGCCTGTAGCCGGGCGGCGGCTGGAAGCAGGCATGCTGCTGGTGTCCGACGGCGCACCCGACAGCGCATGCTAGAGGGGGAGGCGCAAACCGAGGCGGTACCACCAGCGGTCGGCGTATCCCACCGTGGCGCCCACGCTTACCGGCGCGCCGTAACGAACCATCGTGTCGGCCCAGAGCGAGAGCTCGGCGCCTCCGGCCAGTTGCCCGTCGTACCAGCCGTGCACGCGTCCCTCAGCGGTCAGGCGTTCAAGCGCCAGTACGCCATCGCCGTACCGCCAGCCTACCGGCAGATGCCGGCGCACGCCTAGCGTGCCGAATACCACCCAATCGGCTGTCTGCACCTGGACCGGCGGCGCCGGGCGGTATCCCGCCCTCACGGAAAAGTCTACGGTCAGCGGCAATTCCACCGACAACCCGGTAACCGCCAGGACCGTCGACGCGTCGAGCCATGCGCCGATCGAGGCGGCGGTGGGGCCGGCACTCCACACCGCGTGCAGCGACAGCCTTGGCCCACGGACGCCGTAGCCCCAGAGATCGACGTAACGACGGCTCACGAGCGCGTCCACCCGAGCATCCGGCTGTAGGCCGCCGTGCGAGGGGAGATGCAGCGCCGCGGCGCGCAGTCGCCCCAGCGCGGTCCAACTTCCGACCGCCGATCTCAACCACAACTCCGCGCTACCTCCGACGGCGACCTCACTCCTGTCGCCCAGGTGCTGCGTGTGGGGCCAGGCGCCGGCCTGGACACCGAAACCGAGCGGCGGGGGGCGTTGGAAGAGGTCGAACACGTCCACGCCTCGGTAGTCGTAACGGCCGACCAGCCAGCCGCCATCGATCGGACCTGCGAGCGCCGGATCGTACCCGATGGAGAGTCGGTAGGAGTGGTCCCCACTGCTGTCTTGACCGAGCACGTTCGCAGCCGCCGACAGCCTGAACGGCGCCCACGACACGAGGCCAACCTCAGGCAACCAGCCGAACGGAGCCAAGGACTCCTCGGGCCGGTAGGGGCGGACCGGATAATCGACCGGGAATCCGGGCGGTGGCGGCAACGGCTCTGTCTGCAACGTAGTTCGCTCCAGCGACCGCTCGACCGGGACGGCGGCCAGGTCGTACCCTCGGCCACCGAGCCGGGCGTACACGACGCTGCCTTCGGCCGCGCTGGGCGCGAATGCCCCGCCCGGGGCGGCCGTCAGCCGCCGCACCGTCCGCTCGCCGGGTCGCAATGCGAACAACTCGAACACCTCGCCGCGGTCCGAGCGAAACACCAGCTCGTCCTCACCCGACCACCAGGGATCGAGGTCCTGGCTGGCATCCTGAGTGAGCCAGCGGAGCCGCTCGCCGGACCGGACGCCGGCGAGCAGCGCCAGATCGACGAAGCCGTTTCGCCAGACCGACAGCGCGATACGGCCTTCACCGCTCACCGCCAGCCCGACGATATGCATGCCCGCCGGTGCCCTGAACAGCCGCAGGGGATCGCCGCCCGGGCAGACCCGCCGCAGTTGTGAGCCCTCGCCGATCACGTCGCGAACGTACAGGACGCAGCCGTCCGGCGCGGCGCGCGGAAACCTCACTCGCTCACCGTGGGTGAGCCTGGTTTCACGTCCACTGCCGAGATCGAGCGCGAACAGGTCGATGAAGCGCTGATCGGATCCGGGCGCCAGGCGCGAGTAGATCAGCCGTTCCGGTCCCACCCAGGCCAACGACAGCGGCCGCAAATTTGGCGGCAGCACGGCTTCGCCGTTTCCCAGTCCCGGGTCGCCGGCAGGCGAAGCCGCCTCCGCCGCTATCGCCGATGCACTTCGAGGTGTTTCGGTCGCCGCCACGGTCGCCGCCACGGTCGCTGCAACCGGCACCGTTACCGGAGCCACCATCAGCCCGGCGCCCGATGCCGGCCTCCACGCCAGCCGACGCCCGGATGGGTCCAGTGCCAACGTGGTGCTGGCCCGTCCACCCACGGTCCACCGACCGGACGGCTCGAGCCCCTCACCCGCCACCCGCGCCAGAGCGTGCTCGAACACCTCCCGGCCCCACTGCCGCCAGAGCGTATCGAGGTCGTCACCGGTGGCGCGGCGCCACGCCTGGGCGAACGATCCCGTATGCCAGCCGGCGTTCGCCTGGCGCAGGGCGGCCAACATGGTGTCCCAGCCGTAGCGGTCGATCAGCGTGCCGACGAACGCTCCGCCGAGCAGATATCGGGCCTCTCCGCCCGGCCACTCCTGGTGACTGAGCAGCGAAACGTCCGCGAGACTGGGCCACTCCCCTTCGAGGGCGAGGGCCGCCAGGGCGCCCCGGGTACGGGCGTCGAAGGGAAGATCGTCATCGAGCCCGGCCGCCAGCCGGTCGGCCGCCCACACAGCGAGCCCTTCCAGCAGCCAACCGGGAGGTACAGGCGCTACCGTTTCGCCCACCAGCCCCACACGCGGAAGCACGGGAGTGCCGGCCGGCAGCTCCAGGAAGGTGAGTTGAACGCTGTGCGTCAGCTCGTGCGTCAGGAGCGCATGGAGGGGATCGGCCGTACGGAGATCGATCTCCGTAATCGCTGGGAAGAGCGCGGGCAGAGTCACCCGCGGCCTGGGCAGTGGAGGGGCGATGGCGTTGTAGAGGTCGGTTCTGCCGTCCACGGTGATAGTTACCAGCGGGGGCGCGCTCTCGAACAGTTCCGTCAGGTCGACAAGGGCCACCTCGGCCCGGCCGGCCACTCCGAGGGCGTACCGCTCGAGAACAGGATCGGCGTACAACACCCGCACGTGGGGAGCAACTACCTCGTGCCAGCCGGACTCGGGAGGCTCGGCAGCAGCAACGTGGCAAGCCGCCGCCAGGGCGATCGAGGTCAGGATGGGAACGATGCCTAGACGGAGCACGCCCGATTGTACGAGTGACAACGCTCGGCAGGCGGGCGATTTAGCGCATGGACGCCGGCCTGCCGGACGGCCGGCGGGTCGCGGCCAACGCACCGGCGCCGGTAGAATGTCCGGATGCCCGTATATGTGGTCGACAAGCCTCTGCACGCGACCTCGCACGACGTCGTCGCACAGGCGCGCCGCCTGCTGGGCACACGCCGTGTCGGTCACGGGGGCACTCTCGACCCGTTGGCGTCCGGGGTGCTTGCGCTGCTAGTGGACGACGGCACCAAACTCTCGCCATTCCTGACCGACTCGCGCAAGCGCTACGTTGCCTGGGTGTCGTTCGGGGCCACGACCGCCACTCTCGATGCGGAAGGGCCGTTGCTGGCAGGCCCATCCGGCAAGGACGTCGACGGCGAGTCGATAGAGAGGGCCCTGCCGGACTTCCTCGCGTTGAGTGAGCAGGTGCCGCCGCAGTACTCGGCGGTAAAGCGGCAAGGGGTCAAGGGGTACGAGGCCGCCCGCAAAGGCGAGCGGCTCGATCTTCCCGCCCGGCCCGCCGGATACCACCGCATCGACTTGCTGGCGTTCGCCGCCGAGCGGGACGCCTTGCCCGACAGGGTCGCCTTCAGCCACGATCGCTGGCTGCCGCACCGCCAGGGGCGCGCCGTGCCGCTGCCCGATCCGCTGGGAGTCTTCCCGACAGCGCTCATATCGTTGGAGGTACGTGCCGGCACCTATGTTCGCTCCTTCGCACGCGACCTGGGCGAAGCCGTGGGTGCGCCCGCTTTCCTCAGCGGCCTGCTTCGTACCGGCGCAGGACCGCTGGACCTGGCCATGGCCGTGCCGCCCTCGCGGATGCTCGAATCGTCTCCTGTCGCCGCGGCAGACGCCCTCTCCTATCCCCGGATCACGCTCGACAGCCAGCAGGTCGGCAGGGTGCGGCAGGGTCAGCGCTTGCCAGTGCGGTTGAACGGGCGAACCGCACTGGTCGATGGCGGCGGCGACCTCGTGGCAGTGGCCGAGATTAAGGACGGCCGCATGACCTTCCTGCGCGTCTGGGGTGGGCACTAGACGCAACCGCAAGCGTCTGTCGGCCCGAAGAATGGCCACGACGCGGCGACGACGGAACTGGGGAGACTGCTACGAGACTGTTATCGTCCGACTGCTCTAGACTGGAGTAAACGCAATAACCCACGGGCTCGCGGGGCCCCTAACGGAAAGAGGGATAGATGAACATCGGGATTCCGAAGGAGACGAAGACCCACGAGTACCGTGTGGCCGCCACGCCGGGAGCCGTACGGGCGCTGGCCGAAGCCGGACACGAGGTTTTCGTCGAGGCCGGCGCGGGCGTGGGCAGCGGCTTCGGGGATGAAGATTATCGCGAACAGGGCGCCACCACGGTCGACAGCGCGGAGCAGGCGTGGGCTCACCAGCTGGTGCTGAAGGTCAAGGAGCCGGTAGCGAGCGAGTACGGCTATCTGCGCGACGACCTCCTCCTGTTCACATTCCTCCATCTGGCTGCCGATCAGCCGCTTACCGACGCACTCTTGAATGCCGGTACCACCGCCGTGGCTTACGAGACCGTGCAACTCGACGGCGGCGGGCTTCCACTACTCACGCCGATGAGCGAAGTTGCCGGGCGCATGGCCAGCCAGGTGGGTGCTCACTACCTCAGCCGCTTCCTGGGCGGACGCGGCCTGCTGCTCGGCGGGGTTCCAGGAGTACCGGCAGGCAATGTAGTGATACTGGGCGGCGGCGTTGTCGGCATCAACGCCGCCAAGATCGCGCTTGGCCTGGGCGCCAGGGTCACCATCCTCGACGTGAGCCACTCGCGGCTGCAGTACCTCGACGACGTCTTCGGTGGCCGCATCCAGACGCTCGCCAGCAACGTCGCCAACGTAGCCGATATGACTCGGCAGGCGGACCTGCTGATCGGAGCGGTGCTGATTCCGGGTGCCCGCGCGCCCCGGCTGGTGCGCCGCGACATGCTCGCCGAGATGAAGCAGGGCAGCGTCATCGTCGATGTCGCCGTCGATCAGGGGGGCTGCATCGAGACGATCCGGCCGACCACCCACGATCGGCCGACCTTCGTCGTGGACGGCATTGTCCACTACGGGGTCGCCAACATGCCGGGCGCGGTACCCAATACCAGCACTACCGCCCTGTCGAACCAGACCCTTCCCTACACGCTGCGGCTGGCGAGCAAGGGCTCGGCAGCGCTTCTGGAGGATCGCGCGCTTTTGCGCGGGCTCAACGCGCACCAGGGCTTGTTGACCCACAGGGCGGTTGGGGAAGCGTTCGGGATCGATGTCACGCTCCCGGAGACCGCCCTGGAGCAGAGACCGGTTCCGGCCTGAACCGGCCTTCAGCGAAGCCGGCCCAGTGCCTTGCGTATCAGGGTCTCGGCCGCCTCGTCGGGGTTGGCGAGGGCCAGTTCGGCGACCGCTTGCTTGACCTGCCCCTCGCGGTAGCCGAGAGCCAGCAGGGCCTGGACGGCGTCGTCGCCGGCGCCCGAAAGCACCGACTGGGGACGGTGTCCCCCGGCTGTAACCGTTAGCGCCTCCGGCAGCTTGCTGCCCAGTTCCAGGACGATACGCTCGGCAGTGCGCTTGCCGACCCCCGGCGCGCTCGCCAACAGGCCGGCGTCCCCCTCGATGATCGCGCCGGCCAGGACCGTCGACGGTATGGCGGACAGCACCGCCAGCGCCAGCTTGGGACCGATCCCCGCCACGGAGATCAGGTGCCGGAACAGCTCGAGCAGGTCCTTTTCGTGAAACCCGTAGAGGGCCAGCAGGTCCTCCTTGACAACCAGATGAGTATGGAGCCGGACGGCGTCCCCTTTGCTAAGGTTCACCAGGGTGGATTTGGCTGCGAAGAGCTCCAGGCCCATCGGACCCGCCTGTACGATCACGCTCGCTTCGCGTATCTCCGCGACAATTCCGTCGACGAAGGCGATCATCTCGGGCGCCGATGGCGTGCGGGGTGAGGTGGTCGACTGGCGCACGACGGCCGCAGGGCACGGGAAAAACCGAATTGCTCCATGACGCCATTGTAGCTGCCGGCGAGATTCCGCAGCCGGCGAGTATCCAGGACGCGCGAGTCCGCCGCGGGCGAGTCTCCGCTCCGGCGAAGCTGCACTGCCGGCGAAACTCGGCGGCCGGAACAAGGTATGCCGTCAGGCGCGCTCCCTGGTGGAATCGCCGCGGTACCAGGAACTGGTGAGGTAGTAGTCGCGGTAGGCAAGGCTCAGTAGCACCGCCACAGGTACGGCAGCGACCGCTCCCCACAGGCCGAACAAGACTGAGCCGAACAGAATCGCCATCAGCACGGTTACGGGGTCGAGCGAAATGATTCGCGAGTAGACCATCGGTGTGAGGAGGTTGCCGTCGATGATGTTGACGAGCAGCAGTACTCCGATGGCAACGAGCGCATGGACCCAGCTCTCGGTGAGCGCGAACAGGAAGGTCGGAACCGAAGCGACTATCGGCCCCACGAACGGGATCAAGTTGCCCACCCCCGCCAGGAGCCCCAGGCCGGCGGCCAGCGGTATCCGCAGCAACGCCAGGCCGGTACCCACGAGCAGTCCCACGATCGCGGCGATGACCAGCTGACCGCGGATGTAGCCGCCCACAGCGAAGCCGACGCTATCGAGCACCTCGAGAGCGGTCCCGCGGTGGCGCTCGGGGAACGCTTGCAGGATCGTACGGTTGTAGCGGGGAAAGTTGTAGACGAGATAGAGCGACAGCACCATCACGATCACGACCTGCAGGCCGCCGCTGGTAACGACAGTGAGACTCTCCACCAGTCCGCCGCGAAAGGCGGCCAGGGAGGGCAACACCTCTTCGGTCAACTGGCGGGCGGCAGCGGTGAGGTTCTGGAACACCTGCTGGAAGGTGGTCCCAAAGCTGGGGTCGATCGCCCGCGCCATGATGAACGGCAACTCCTCGAGCGTGGAGACGAGTTGCGGCAACTCCTCGACGAATAGCGAGAGTTGGGCCGCTATCTGGATGCCGAGAAACCACAGTCCGGCCAGCAGGGCGATAAGCAGTAACGCCACCAGGGCCACGCCGGTAGCCCGGTTGGTGCGGCGCTCGGCCCAGGCCACCAGCGGATGGAGGATGAATGCGATCAGGTAGGCGGCCAGCACCGCCCCCCAGACCGGTCTGGACCAGTACAGGAAGCGGTAGAGCAGATAGAGGATCAGCAGTCCGACGGCGACCCGCACGTAGGGATTGCGCCATACCTGTTGCGCCGCGTGCAGCACGCTTCAGTGCCTCACGGACAACAGCAGGTCCACGGCAGGAATCAGCCTGAGGTAGTTGTCTTCCGGCTCGCGCACCAGGAACAGGGTATAGACGCCGCCGGCTTCAATCGTCAGCGCCGGGATCTGGGCGAGGATGGCGTCCGTGCCCGCCAAGCGAATCTGCAGAGTGAACTCGCGGCCGGGCAGACGGGTGTAGGCGCTGGCGTTGGGAAAGGAGAGCCCGGTCGCCAGCACCACCGGTTCGCCGCCGCCATCGCTGGCAATCGCCAACAGGTCTACCGACAGGGTCGTGGGCGAAAGGTGGATGAGCCGAACGCGCGAACCACCGGGAGGGGGCGCAGCGCTCAGATCGTCGCGAAACGCATGGAGTTCGACCGGCCTCCAGGCGGCTGCCGCCCCTCCACTGGCGACTTGAGGTCCGGCGTCGGTCAAGTCGCCTTCTCCCTCCTGCAAGCTGATGCTCACGGTGGCGACCTCGGCCTCACGAACGGAAATTTCGAAGGTGGCCGCGCGGTGGCCCTCGTGCTCGGCGCGGATCCGGTAGTCGCCGGGCTCCAGCCCGTCGAGCATCTCTTCACCCTCGAATCGTCGGCTGAAGCCGCGAGGACCGCTCACCACCAATGTCGCATCGCTGGGCTCGACGGCGATCGCCAGCGCTCCTGTGGCGGCTGCGCCGGACGTCCGTTGGTAGAACCCGGATACGGCCAGCGTGTAGTACATTCCCTCATCCAGTTCCACGAGGATGGTGATGGGCTCGAGGCTCCGCGGACCCTCGTCCTCAGCCTGCGCCGCCGCGTCCGGTAGCCGGTGCGGAATCACACTGATCTCATGCTGACCGGCCGGTAACGAGCTGTACGGTGTTACCTGGCCGTAGGCCACATCGCGCAAAAAGAGACGGTGGTCGATCACCAGGTCCATCCGAGGAGCGTCAGGCGAAAGATGTGTCAGGCGCAGGGCAGCCAAGGGCTGTGCCACCGCCGAGCAGACTGCCAGCAGCGCAAGTATCGCCAGGATGACGCGGCGCACCGACGGGCTCATTTGGCCTGCCCTTGCCGCCCCGGTCCACTACTCGACTGCAACGCGGCTATGAGCCGCTCGATGCGCGCCCTGGCGGCCCCTCGGTTGCGAGTGAGATCAGGCAGCAGCTCGGTCATCTCGGTGCGCAGGGCAGCACGTATCTCGGGTTCCTCGCGCGCCAGCACCGATTCGAGCTTTTCCTCGATGAGTCGGTAGCTGGGTCGAAGCGCCGCCGAGCGCCGACCATCGGCGATCGCCGCTTCGAGCTCCTGCAACCGCAATCTCGCCTCGATGCGTTGGCGATGGTCGACCAGAGCGGTCTTGCCGGCATCCAGCCGCTGCGCCAGGGACTCGCGCTCCGGAGCGAACGGCCACGGATCTGCCGCGAGCAGCCACCACGTCAGAACGGACAGCAGCAAGACGGCAAGCACGATAGCGATCCGACGCCTTTCGGCAACGAACCGGCGAACCCCCCACTGGCTCAACCCGACCTCCCTGGTCCCAGTCTAGGCCAGTTTCTTCGGCTAATAGGTGACTGCTACACGGGTACGAACGCACTCTAGTCGAATCCGACGCCGTACTAGAGTTCACCGAACAACGGCGCATAGATGCTCTCATAGCCGATGTCCGCAAGCGTCTCGCAACCCGTAAGACGCATGGCGTAGTGCAGCTCGGCCTCCAGGTTAGCCATCGACCGATCGCTCTCCACCACAACCGCTTCGGCCCCCACCGCCAGGTAGCGGAAGACGTCCACGCCGCTGCGAACGCCGCTACCGACATACACCCCGGTCATGCCGGCCACCGCGTCGAGGATTTCCGGGAGCACCTCGATAGCTGTGGGTCCGCCCACGTGGGTCCCGAGGGTGGCGTTCACCACGACGCCTTCCAGGCCAGCTTCGACAACGACCTCGGCGTCGGCGGCGCTATTCACTCCGAAAATCCACAGCGGGCAGCCGGCGGCCGCCCGCAACTCGGCGAGGTCTTCACGCGTTCTGGGCCGCCACTGGCCCGAGCCGAACGGCGGCGTCTGCGCAAGCGCTCTCAGATCGAGCGCCAGGGCCGGAAAGCCGAACCCGGCGAGGTGCTTCACCCGCGGCATCAGCACGCCCATCTTGTCGTTTTCCAACAGCGGAATCGTCGTCTCCGGCCGGTACTCCTCGGCCCTGTCGATCACCCGGCTGCCAGCGGCGAGCGCCAATGCGGCGGCCGGAACGGCGCTGGCAGCGGTGAGAGGCACGATGGGGCTGGCCAGGTCGACGTCGAGTAACTGGAAACGGCTGTCGACGTCATCCACGTCGTGAAGCACTCGCGCCACCAACGCATACTCGTCGAGAGCGGCGAATTCGCGCTCGGTCATTGCCCGGATGATACCAGCCGGCCCGACCGGCACCCCAGGTAACGCGGCAAGTGGTCGCACTACCGGGTTACACTCCACCCGAAACCGAAGAAAGGCCGCTTCAGGATTACGGAAGGGCAGAATTCGATTGATACAGGTATCCGGACTTTCGAAAGCTTTCGGCCGAGTTCAAGCCATAACGGGACTCGACTTCTCGGTGCCGGCCGGAGAGATATTCGGGCTGCTTGGCCCCAACGGCGCTGGCAAGACCACCACCTTGCGCATCCTCGCCACCCTGCTCCGGCCGGACTCCGGTACCGCCAGCGTGGCCGGCCACGACGTGGTGGCTGAACCCGAACGGGTTCGCCGCGCGATCGGGGTGGTCAACGGCGGAATGGGGCTCTACGACCGTCTGACCGGACGCGAGGTACTGCACTACTTCGGCCGGCTGTACGGCATGAGCAACGCCGCGATCGCGGCACGCACGGAGGAGCTCGCCACCGTGCTCGAGCTCGGCGATGCGCTCACCAGGCAGGCAGGCGGCTTCTCGAGCGGCATGAAGCAGAAGATCGTGATCGCCCGGGCGGTGCTCCATGATCCGCCGGTGATCTTTTTCGACGAGGCGACCAGCGGGCTCGACGTGATGGCGCGCCGTGCAGTCCTGGACATGGTGCGGCGGTTTGCTGATGGCAAGAAGGCGGTCGTCTACTCCACACACGTGATG
This sequence comes from Trueperaceae bacterium, assembly GCA_040905465.1. GTDB lineage: Bacteria > Deinococcota > Deinococci > Deinococcales > Trueperaceae > DASVCN01. Next base: position 126,421 of record JBBDRK010000036.1, read on the forward strand.
ACCGAGGTGGAGGAGTTGTGCGACCGGTTGGCAATCGTCTACCGCGGTGAGCTGGTAGCCGTGGACAGCGTCCAGGGGCTGTACGAGTCGACCGGCACCGATTCGCTGGAGAAGGCGTTTTTCGCCACGGTCCGACGCGTTGGCCAGCCGTTGGTGGCGGCATGAGAGCGGGAATCGTACGCCAGATCGCCGGCAAGGAGATAGTCTCCACCATCCGGGATCGGCGGGCGATCGTCTCGAACCTGGTAGTGCCGCTCGTGCTCCTCCCGACGATAATGCTGGGCCTGCCACTGGCGTTCGGCGGCCTGTTCACCCGTGAACAGGCGACGCAGACTCCGGTTGCGGTGCAGAACCTGGACGAGCTGCCACCCGCACTGTCCGAGCTGCTGTTGTCGGCGAACGTGGCGCCACAGGCCAGCGACGACGCGGAAGCTGCCGTGACCAGCGATAGCGTGAGCCTCGGCCTGCTGGTTCCGTTGGCGATGTCCGACAGCGTGGCAGCGGGTGAGCGGGCCGAACTGATGCTCTTCACCAAGAGGGGCAACCTCAGAGCCGAAGTGACCGCGTCCAAGGTGACGGGCGCGATCGAGGCCTATCGTCAGGGGCTGGTTTCCGAGCGCTTGCGCGACGCCGGACTCGACCCGGCGGTGCTCGAGCCGATAACCGTGAGTTCCGTCGACGCCTCCAGTGCGGCCGAGCGCAGCAGCGGCCAGCTCTCCTGGATCATTCCGTTTTTCATCGCCATCTGGACTCTGGTTGGCGGGCAGATGACTGCGATCGACGCGACGGCGGGTGAGAAGGAGCGCGGGACGCTGGAGGCGCTGCTGGTCGCTCCGGTCAGACGAAGCGAGGTCGTGGCCGGAAAGTTTCTGGCCACATTGCTCTTCGGTCTGGCCGCCGCGGTCATGGCGATAGTCGGCTACATAGCCGGAGGTGCGATAGTTCGCTGGCTGGTGAGATCAAGGCTCAGTGGTGAAGCCGGCGACATGCTCGCCGAGCTCGGCGGTTCGCTGCAGATAACGCCGTCGTCGGTCGCCCTGCTCCTGGTCAGCACCTTGCTGCTGGCAGCCACGATGGCGGCGGTGCTGCTCTGCCTTACGATGTTCGCCCGGTCGTTCAAGGAGGCCCAGAGTTACGTCGCCCCTCTGAGCTTCCTGCTGATAGTTCCCGTCGTCGCCCTGCAGTTCAACGATCTGCTCGACCTCGGCCCGGCCGTCTATCTGGTCCCGGTAGTCAACGTGCTCCTGCTGATGGACGGAATAGTGACGGGAGCCTTCGACTGGGCGGCGATATTGCTTACCTTTGCTTCGCTGGCGGTGGTCGTCGCTCTGCTGCTGGCCTTCGCTCATCGAAACTTCTCCCGCGAGAGCGTGATCTTCCGGACCTGATTCGAGGGACTCCCGCCACCTGGCGGCACGGCACGACTGTGCCGTGGCCCGGCGTATCGCCGAGTTCGCTGCCCTAGGCTCGACTGGAGTCGGAGGAGTGATGGCAGGGAGAGTTCAACGCGCCAACGTCGGCCCGCTCGAGCGCGGGCTGTCGCTGATTATCGGAGCGACGACCGGCTCGGCGGCGGCCCGGCGGCGCTCGCCGGGCGCGGTTCTGCTGGGATTGACCGGAGCCTACCTGGTCTACCGCGGCCTTACCGGCCGCTGCGCTGTGTACCGGGCGCTGGGCGTGACCGGTTCCGAGGTCGGCCGCACCGTCAGTGCATGTAGCCAGATAACCGTGCAGAGGCCCGCCGACGAGGTGTACTCATACCTCCGCGACCTGGGAAACCTGGCGCGCTTCAGCAAGCTGGTGAAGAGCGTAGAACCGCTCCCAGGCGGCTTGTGGCGGTTCCGGTCCTCCGCCCCGACCGTCGGCAGCCTGGTGTGGGACGCGCGGATCACGGTAGCGGAAGAGAACCGACGTATCGCCTGGTGTTCGGTCGAAGGTGCCGAGCTGCCGGGCGCGGTCGACGTCAGCCTGACCGAAACTCCTTTCGGCACCGAGCTCCACGTCGACGCCTGGCTGGTGCCGCCGGTAGCGCCGATAGTGACCGCGCTCGCGCGGCGAGCGGAGCGCTCGCGGCCGTTGCGTCGCGCCGGGCTGAGTCCGTCACGGTTGCTGCAGCAGGAGTTGCGGCGCCTCCGGCAACAGCTCGAGGCTGGCGAAATCGCGACGGTGAAGGGGCAGAGCGCGGCTCGCGCGCTGCACGGAAGCGGATGAGGGCAGTCACCTGGCACGGTACCCACGACGTACGCGTGGAGCGCGTACCGGATCCCGAGCTGCTGCGGCCGAGAGACGCCATAGTCCGGGTTACCGCAACGGCCATCTGCGGTTCCGACCTTCACCTGTACGACGGGTTCATTCCCACCATGAAACGAGGCGACATTCTCGGTCACGAGTTCATGGGCGAGGTGGTGGAAGTCGGTCCCGAGGTTCACAACCTGCGGCCCGGCGACCGCGTGGTAGTGCCCTTTCCGATCGCATGCGGCCGCTGCTGGTTCTGCCGGCACGATCTCTGGGCCCTTTGCGACAACTCGAACCCCAACGCGCCGCTGGCGGAGCTCTTCTTCGGCGAGTCGCCCTCCGGAATCTTCGGCTATTCCCATCTGATGGGCGGTTACGCCGGCGGCCAGGCAGAGCTGGTGCGCGTGCCCTTCGCCGACGTGGGACCGCTGACGGTACCAGAGGGCGTGTCCGACGACCAAGCTCTCTTCCTCAGCGACATCCTGCCCACCGGCTGGATGGCCGCGGAAAACTGCGGCCTCGCCGGCGGCGAAACGGTGGCGGTCTGGGGATGCGGCCCGGTCGGACTTTTCGCGATAACCAGCGCCCTAGCCCAGGGCGCCGAGCAGGTGGTGGCGATCGACCGGGTGCCTGTGCGTCTGGCGCGAGCCGCCGAGCTGGGAGCCGTGACGATTCATTACGAGCAGGAAGATCCGATAGAGCGGCTGGCGGAGTTGACCGGCGGCCGCGGACCGGACGCCTGCATCGAAGCGGTGGGCATGGAAGCGCACGGCGGCGGTCTTCTGGGACCGCTCGACCGGGTCAAGCAGGCGGCAAGGCTGGAAACCGGACGGCCGCACGCGCTGCGGCAGGCGATCCTGGCCTGCCGCAAGGGCGGCACGCTGTCTCTGGCGGGTGTCTTCGGTGGGTTCATCGATACCGTTCCAATCGGCGCCGCATTCAACAAGGGACTGACATTCCGAATGGGTCAGACACATGTACACCGCTACCTGCGCCCGCTTCTCGAGCGCATCCAGAGGGGCGAGATCGACCCGACCAAGGTCCTGACACACAAGCTCTCCCTGGACGAGGCGCCGGGGGCCTACGAGATGTTCCGGCGCAAGTCGGACGGTTGCATCAAGGTCGTACTTACGCCATGAGGCGCGCGGCCAGACGGGGCCTTCTGCTGGGAGCCGGCCTGGCTGCTGCCGCTGCCGGCGCAGTCCTGTCGCGCCGACGCCGGGCCCTGGACTTTCGCGACCGGGTGGTGCTCATCACGGGAGGCTCGCGCGGACTGGGGCTGGAGCTGGCTCGCCGCTTCGCATCTCAGGGGGCGAAGCTCGCCCTGCTCGCGCGCAAGGGCACCGAGTTGGAACGGGCGACGGCGCACCTCGCAAGCGCCAATGGCGGCAGCCAGGACCACACCGAGGTGGAGTTGCTCGAGTGCGACCTTCGTGATCGGGAGCAGGTCGAACGTTCAGTGGCCCGAACGGTGCGGCGTTTCGGCCGGCTGGACGTGCTGGTAAACAACGCCGGCACCATCCGCGTGGGGCCGTTCGACAACCTCTCCTTGAAGGAGTTCCGCCAGGAGATGGACATCAACTTTTTCGGCGCGCTTCACGCCACCACGGCCGCCCTCCCGCACCTGAAGCGCAGCGGCCGGGGCCGGATCGTCAATATCACCTCGATCGGCGGCCGCCTGCCGGTGCCGCACCTGCTTCCTTACGCAGCTTCGAAATTCGCGTTCGTCGGGTTTTCCGAGGCTTTGGGCGCCGAGTTGGCCCGTGACGGCGTGCGAGTAACCACCGTCACTCCCGGGCTCATGCGCACCGGCAGCCCCTACCGGGCGATGTTCAGCGGACGGCGCGGCCGGGAGTTCCGCTGGTTCCTGCTGGCCAGCTCCCTTCCGCTGGTCTCCATCGGCTCCGAGCTGGCCGCCCGGCGAATCGTCGACGCCTGCCGCCATGGCGACGCTTCCCTGGTAGTTCCCGCCTACCTCCGGCTCCCCATCGCCCTGCACGCCCTGGCGCCCGGGACGGTCTCACGTCTGGCCGGCGTCGTCAACCGGCTGCTCCCCGAACCCGCCACCGACCAGTTCCCCGGCCGTCTGCGCGAGGGTCGGGAGATTCTGCCTCCCGAGCAGAGCCCTGCCTACGCCACCCTGACGCGGAGGGCGGCTCTGCGTAACAACGAGTTGGAATGAAGCTCGTCTCTACTCTCCGCTGGTTGACGGGGATGCCAGATGCGATGGGGCGAAACGATGTTGCCGGTGGCCCCCGCAGTATTCGGCCAGGGGGCTACAGTGTGCTCATGAGTGCACACGGCGGCGAGCGCAAGACCCGGGGACCGCGCGGACTGCGGGTTTCCGAATCGTTGGAGCAGAACATTCAGCGCGAGGCGGACTACTGAAAGCCCTGGCCGGACTGACAATTCCCGAGGATGTAGTGGTGCTATCGCCGGAGGAGTGGGAAGTTAAGCGACATCTTCCCGGAACGATTGCCTATCCAGCCGGCGTGGAGGGTCTCACGCTATATGCGATCTGAGGTGGACAAGGAAGCCGCGGACGGCGCAGCAATGACCTCCAGCAGCGTGGACCTGAGGCTTTGCTACCAGCCACCGCTCGATTGGTCCTCGCTGCTCGGATTCCTGGCACTTCGGGCGACGCCGGGCGTGGAGCTGGTGGACGGAGATGCCTATCGCAGGAGCGTCCGACTGGGCGGCACGAGCGGAATCATCGAGGTGAGTCGAATCCGCGACGGAAACCACCTGCTCCTTCGTGCTCCGGCAGCATTCGAACCGTCGCTGCCGTATCTCAGGAGTCGCATCGAACGGATATTCGACCTGACGACCGCGACGGCCGACATCGCTGCGCAACTGACCTCGGATGCAACTTTGGGTTCGGCGGTCACGACGTTCCCGGGCATTCGCGTGCCCGGCAGTTGGGCCGGGTTCGAGACCGCGGTAAGGGCGATCCTGGGCCAGGTAGTCAGCGTCAAAGCGGCCACGGCGCTGGCCGGCAGACTTGTCGCCCGCCACGGCGAGGAGCTGGGCGCCCAGGCCGTGCCGGGCCTCAGCCACCTGTTCCCGACTCCGGAACGGCTGGCAGACGCGGACCTCACCGAACTGGGGTTGTCCGGCCAGAAGATGCGGTCGATCGGGGCGCTGGCGCGCGAGGTAGCGAGCGGCCGGCTCCGGCTCGACAGTCCCGGCGATACCGCGGCTACCGCCGCACGGCTCCTGACTCTGCCGGGAGTGGGGCCGTGGACAGTGCAGTACATAAGCATGCGCGCCCTGGGCGAGTCGGACGCCTTTCCGGCCGGCGATCTGATCTTGCGGCGCGCCGCCGCGCCTAAGCCGGGCGTTACCCTGACCGAGGCAGGACTCACCGCCCTCGCCGAGCGTTGGCGCCCCTGGCGTGCCTACGCGGCGATGCTGCTGTGGGCGTCGTACTCGGCGCCACGTCCGGCACCGGGATCGGTGGCGGGAGGAGGAGCATGACTCGCTACACCTTCCATGAGACCCCCATCGGGCACCTCACCCTGGCAGAGAACGATGCGGGGCTCGCCTCGATCCGCTTCGAGGAGGCGGCGAAGCAGCGGCCACCGGAAAGCGATTGGCGCTTCGTCGACAGGCTCGAGCTGGACGCCGCGGCGCAACTGGACGCCTATTTCTCCAGAGAGCTCACCACCTTCGACCTGCCGCTGGCGCCGATGGGAAGCCGCTTCCAGTTGGCGGTGTGGCGCGCGGTGGGCCGAATTCCATACGGGGAGACCCGCTCCTACCTCGACATCGCCAACGAGCTCGGGCAGCCCGGGTCGGTCCGGTCGGTGGGCGCCGCCAATGGCGCCAACCCGCTGCCCATAGTGGTTCCGTGCCACCGGGTGCTAGGAAGCGACGGCTCGCTCACCGGCTACGCCGGCGGACTGGAGCTAAAGAGGAGGCTGCTCGAACTGGAGCAGCCTCACAAGTTCGGACTGGGTCCGCTGTTCGCGGACAGGGCCTAGAAACTTACCAGCGGCAAGAGTCGGTCTACGCGCCAACTGCTCAATCCCGACCTGGCCGCTGGCTGATGAAGGTTATCCAGGCCGGCTCGATCTCGAATCCCAACCTGCGGTTCACATGCTGCATGGCGGAATCGGCCCCTCCCCCGCCGGCGTTCAATTCGCGGCATCCCAACTCGCGAGCGGCTGCCGTGGTCCGCGACTTCAAGGCGGTCGCGATGCCGCGGACGCGGTAGGAGCGGGCCACGCCGGTGAAGCCGCACCCCAGACTGCGAGCGCCCGGCTCGCCGCAAGTGCTGGCAATGCCCACGTAGGCGCCGTCGGTCCCGACCGCGACCGTGCAGGTGTCGAGAATCGTTTCGTCGTCGGTTACGTCCGGTCTCCTCCTGGGAATTATCGGCTCGAATCGGTGCGTCGACAGTATCATGCATGCTGCTGCTGGTGATGGCCGGCGTGGCAATTCACAAGCCGCCCGGCTCGGTAGTCTAAGGCCGCCTTTGGCGGCTGTTGCAAAAGTGGATTCTGTTTCATTACAATGGCCGGCGTGATTCTACCGGCTGTTTGATACCAATCGCGAGATCGGCGGCGCCCATGTCCAATCGGAGCAACGATCCGAAGCGCGTGTGCCGGCCTTTCTCGTCTTGAACAGTTGCAGCGCCTGACGCGCGCTGTCCCGAACCACCTCGACCCCAAATCACAATCGCCTGCAAGCCGACATCGATGGTCCCGTGCCTTCTGGCCGTCGGCAAGCGCAGCGGGTAATCCCCTCCCCCGTCCACTTTCGCTGGCTGTCTTCGACAACTTGGAGTTCGGACTGATGAAGTCCCGTCTGATTCACACACGCCGCCGGAGGGCCCGATGACCGTCGAAACGATTCCGCTTCCGTCGGGCAATACCGAGTTCACCGTCACCGACGCGCCGCGCTACGACCGGTCCACTCCCGTGCGCTGGATCCTCTCGCACATCGCGCGCTACAAGCTGCTCGTCGGCGCGTTCCTGGTGGGCATCGTCATTACCCAGGTGCTGTTCTCCGCCGTACCCCGGCTGACCGGCCTGGCCTTCGACCTGGTCCTCCAGCCGAATCCGAACGGCGGTCGGCTGCTCACCATCGCAGGCGTCATGCTCGCCATCCTGGCCGTACGGGTGGTGTTCGACCTGGCTGCTTTCTTCTCGATCGAGACCCTGGGCCAGCGGCTCGAGCGCGACTCGCGCGAGGAGCTTTACACCAGCCTGCTCGGCAAGAGCCAGACCTTCCACAACAGGCAGCGGGTCGGCGACGTGATGGCGCGGGTGACCAACGACGTGCGCCAGCTGAACGCGATGATGAATCCAGGCCTGGCGCTGATCGGCGACACCGTGATCGGAATGACTGTGCCGCTGGTGTTCATCGGCCTCATCGACCTGCGCCTGCTGGTGGCGCCCATCGCCTTCCTGGTGACGTTCGTGTTCGCCCTGCGCCGGTACATGCGGCAGCTCAATCCGGTTGCCGGCGCCATGCGTCGCCAGTTCGGAGTGATGAACGCCGGCCTGAACGAGACCATTACCGGCATCGAGCTGGTCAAGTCGGCGGCCCAGGAGGAACAGGAGAAGGGCAAGTTCGTTACGACCGCGGCCACCTTCCGCGATTACTTCGTCCGCCATGGCGAGGTCCAGGCCCGCTACCTGCCGATCCTGCTCTACGGCTTCATGCTGACCATCGCCTTCGCCCACGGCTTGTGGCTGCTGTCGACGGGCGCGCTGAGCGTGGGCGAGCTGGTGGCCTATGTGGGACTGGTGGGGGCCCTGCGCGGCCTGGCCGACATCTCGATCTTCTCCTTCTCCCTGGTTCAGTTGGGTCTCGCCGGTGCAGAGCGAATTCTGGAGTTGATCAGGGAGGAGACGGAACTCGACGAGAACCCGGCCGGCTTCAGCGACCGGGTGAAGGGCGAGATCGTGTTCGAGGACGTCACTTTCGGCTACCACGGCGCCGACGGTAAGCCTGCTCTCAGGAACGTCTCGTTCCGAGCGGTTGCCGGCCAGACGATCGCGATCGTGGGGCAGACCGGATCGGGCAAGAGCAGCCTGGTGAAACTGGTCAACCGGGTGCACGACGTGGACACCGGTCGGGTTCTGGTCGACGGCGTAGACGTGCGCGACTGGAAACTCGAGTCGTTGCGGCAGCAGATCTCGGTGATCGAACAGGACGTCTTCCTGTTCTCGCGCTCGGTAGCGGACAACATCGCCTTCGGCCTTACCGGCGCCTCACGCGAGGCCGTCATCGACGCCGCCAGGGCCGCTCAGGCCCACGACTTCATCACAGGCTTCAGCGACGGTTACGACACGGTGATCGGAGAGCGTGGAGTAACACTCTCGGGCGGTCAACGCCAGCGACTTGCGATCGCCCGCGCTCTGCTTACCGACCCGCGCATCCTGATACTGGACGACAGCACCAGCGCCATCGACAGCGCCACCGAGGACGCCATCCAGAAGGCCATCAACAAGGTCCTGGAGGGCAGGACCACACTTATGATCACCCACCGCCTGTCTCAGATAAGGCGAGCGGACAAGATCCTGGTGATCGACCGCGGCGAGATAACCGACCAGGGCAGCCACTGGGAGCTGCTCGAGCGCAGCCCGCTCTACGGGCGCATCTTCGCGAGGTACGACTAGTGTCCGCCGCGTTGCAAGAACAGAGGGAGTTGTCATGGGATTCCTGATGGACGGCCTCAGCGGCGAGGCCTACGACCGCACATACAGCGACGGCCAGCTCCTGGTCCGGATTCTGCGCTACTTTCGGCGCTACCTGCCGATGATGCTCCTGGTCGCAACGATGATCCTGCTGGCGGCGAGCATGGGCGCGGCGCTGCCGATCCTGTTGGCGGGCGCCGTGGACCGGGTGGCAGGCTCGGTCGGCGCCGGGAACGAGCTATGGCGGCGCGCGGCCCCACTGATCCTCGGCGTGCTTGTCGCGGGCGGGCTGGCCTGGACGTTCAATTTCGTGCGTCAGTGGTTTACCGCCAGGGCGGTGGGCAACGTTGTGCTGAACCTTCGCAAGGATGCGTTCGACGCGGTTCTCGCGCGCGACATGTCTTTCTACGACGAATTCCCCACCGGCAAGATCGTCAGCCGCGTGACATCCGACACCCAGGACTTCGCAACCGTCGTAACGCTGACGCTGAACCTCCTGGGACAGGTCCTGCAGGTGCTGATCCTGATCGGCATCCTCTTCTGGATAGACATCCGCCTGGCTCTCATCGCCCTTTCGATCGCACCGCTGATCGTCGCCGCGGCGCTCGGCTTCCGTCACATCGCCCGCCACACAACCAGGCATGCCCGCAGGGCACTGGCAGACGTCAACGCCAACATCCAGGAGTCGGTGACGGGAATCTCGGTCGCCAAGGCGTTCCGGCAGGAGTCCTCGCTGTTCGCAGGCTTCAGCGAGATAAACCAGCGCTCCTACACGCTGAACCTGAACCAGGGCCTGGTGTTCAGCGGCATCTTCCCGGTGCTTGCCACTATCGCCGGCATCGGCACCGCTCTGGTGGTCTACTTCGGCGGCCACAGCGTTCTCGACGGTGTGACCACACCAGGCCAGTGGTTCTTGTTCGTTGAGAGCGTCGCCTACTTCTGGTTCCCGCTTACCAGCATCGCCTCGTTCTGGTCGCAGTTCCAGCTCGGGCTTTCGGCCAGCGAGCGCGTTTTCGCGTTGGTGGACGCCGAGCCGCGCGTGGTCCAGACGAACGATCGACCGGTTTCTGTGTTGGCCGGACGGATCGAGTTCCGGGCGGTCGATTTCCGCTACACCGACCAGGAACAGGTGCTGAGTCGCTTCAACATGGTGATTCCGGCCGGCCAGACGGTAGCTCTGGTTGGTCACACCGGGGCCGGCAAGTCCAGCCTCGGCAAGCTTGTCGCCCGATTCTACGAGTTCCAGGGGGGCCGGCTGTTGATAGACGGCGAAGATATCCGCGAGTTCGACCTTCCCAGCTTCCGCCGCCACCTCGGCATCGTCCAGCAGACCCCGTTCCTGTTCGCCGGAACGGTTCGCGACAACATCCGCTACGGCAGTCCGGACACGTCCGACAGCGACGCCGTGGCCGCAGCGAAGAGCATCGGCGGAGGCGACTGGCTGGACACTCTGCCGCAAGGCCTCGACACCGAGGTAGGCGAGGGCGGGCGCGGGATCTCGATGGGCCAACGTCAGCTGGTGGCACTGGCGCGGGTGCTGTTGCAGGACCCGCGCATCCTCATCCTCGACGAGGCGACCGCCAGCGTCGATCCTCTGACCGAGGCGCAGATTCAGGAGGGGTTGGAAGTAGTACTGCGAGACCGAACCGCCATCGTCATCGCTCACCGGCTATCGACCGTCCGCACGGCAGATCGGATCGTGGTGTTGCGCCAGGGGGCGATAATCGAGGAGGGAACGCACGCCGGTCTGCTCGAACGTGCCGGCCACTACGCTGAGTTGTACAACACCTACTTCAGGCACCAATCTCCCGACTACGACCCGACCAGACCGCTGGTCCCCTGAAAGGTTGTTGAAAGGTTGTGTCCCGCCAACGGGCTATGAACTGTCGCATGGAGCCCGACGGCGGAGTATCATCACCACACCCTTAGTGGGAAAAAATC
>JBBDRK010000037.1:0-8079 GCA_040905465.1 Trueperaceae bacterium
AGGTCCAGAATCTCCACTCCACCGGGTTCGAGCAGGTAGGCGAAACGTTGCACCGGTTCCAGGGTAGCGTCGACCGGCGTTGCCGTGAGCCTGAACTCCTCGGGATCGTCGTCCTCGGCGTCGGCGTGTATCGCGACTCGGGTGGCGGCGATGACCACCAGCTCCTCCAGCGTGCCGGTCGGATCGGAGAGCAGCATTCGGGCGTCGTCGAGCGTCCGAACGGATTCCGCGGTACCCCCACCCCCTCCGGCAAGGGGGACCAGGGCCAGGCTCTCATTTGCCAGCAGCCCAACGCCGTCGGCCTGGCGAGCCAGGTCGTTGGCCGTTCCACCCGTCGCGCTGAGCTCCGCGTCGCCGACAAGTGTGGCGGCGCCGTCGCCGGCGAGGGACAGGGAGTGCACGTCGATACGGTTGAGCGACTCGGCGGCGAAGAAGAGAGTGTCGTCCCGCTGCTCGACGAATATGCCGGCAGCCAGCAACTCGAAGCCTGTGGACTCGCTCAGCGCGAATCTGAACTCCCGCGAATCGAGGTCGACGACGAAGATGTCTGGAATCCCGTCGCGGCAACTGCCGTCGTCGAGAACAGCCGCCACGCTTCCGCCGCCACCGACCGCCACCTCCACCGGGCACACCGGCGCGCCACCGGTCGCCTCGGCCCGCAGCAGGCTCGCCAGGTCCAGGGGAGCGCGGCTGGGCGCCAGCGGCTGGCCCGCCGCAGGGTCCAGGCCGGTGAGGTCGAAGAACTCCAGGTGAGCCGCTCCGCTGTCCGCGTCGCTTACCAGAACGATCAGCTCGCTTCTTGCTCCATTCCGGTCGACCACGTCCAGCGATACCGGTGGAGCCAGCAGGGGGGTCTCGCTGCCGGCCACCGGAACCAGGTCGCGCGGCGGGGTGGCGCCGGGCTGGTAGATATCTTCCGCCAGTTGTAGTTGCGGCCCGGAGGTTCCGACCGAACCGATCACCAGCAGCGTCGGCAGGACGGTTTCGCGGGTGCCGGTGCAGGCGGCAAGTGCCAGCAGCGCGGCGGCCGTCGACAGCCACTTGCCGACACCGGGCAGGCTTGGGAGCTTCACGGCGTCCCCCTCCCCGGCAACACCAGCGGCGAGTCGATCACCTGGGTGAGGCCCTGGCTGGAACCCGGCGCCGTCAGCGACAGCCGCAACTGGCCGGTCTCGGTGTTCCAGCCGCCCATCAGCGCCCAGCAGCAGCGGTCCCACACCACGAACAGCTCGGGGCGCAGGTCGAACGCCGGCTGTGCGGCGGTTCCCCCGGTGAGGTCCCAGACGTCGTCGAACAGGGCGCCCAGGTAGAGCTCGTCCAGCGCCCGCACGGTTATCGCGACCTCGTCCAGGCGCAGCTCGGCGCGGCTCACCTGGCCCGTCGAATTGTTGAAAATACCCCGGTATCCCAATGCGCCCTGAACCCCCACCAATCCTTCGATGTCGGCCGCGAACTCGATGCTGGCGCGCCGCAGGTAAGAAATCGGCTGCCTGTCGTCGTGGAGCTGAAGGTCCGCGAAGAGGTCGACGCTGAACCTGCTGCCGCCAAGGTGCTCATCCTCCAGCAGCACCCGCGCCTCTAGCCCCGTGTCGCGGAATCCGCCCGGCTCGCCGCCGCCGTCCAACGCCGGATCATAGCGGGTGACATAGCGCAACTGCCAGGCCTCCCTGCCGGTCAGCGGGGCGTCACGCAGCGTGACGGTGTAAGGCGTGGCGCGCGGTTCCCCTGCCGGCAGCCCGAGCCACTGGGGCCGCAGCAGGGTCAGGTTGGTCGCCTCGATCCTCGCTATCCCCGGGTAGGTGGCGGCAACGCTGCTGCGGGCGGTGCCGCCGGCGGGCAGGTCGAAACGCTGATCGGCGGCCAGTTCGAGTTCTCCGATGCGGGCTCGCGCCTCGAGCGAGAGCGCCTCCACCCGGCGCCGGTTGAGGTTGCGCTCGTAGCCGACCCGCAGCCCAGGCAGCGGATCCTCCTGCTCCAGGGTCCCGATGGTGAGTCCCGCCTCGAACGGCAGCCAGTGCTCCAGCGGATCGTCGGGATCGTCCGGCTCGACGGGACGGTAGCGGTAGCCGCCGGCGGCGTCGATGCGCAGCGCAGGCAGGCCGTAGCTCAGCGACAACCGGGTGGTCGACTCGTCGGTCGGTTCGCCGGTGAGCCGGTCGGGACGCACCGCGAGGTCCTCCAGGTGACTGATCTCCAGCGACGCCCTGGGACTGGGTTCGGGGGAGCGCAGCGTAACCTCGAAGTCGAGGTTGCCGGGGTCGCCCTCGGCGATGTCGTAGCTGTTCGACACGCTGGCGTCCAGCCAGGCGAGGTTGCCGAACAGCCTGAGCTCGCTCTCGAGCGGCAGGAAGCCTTCCAGCTCGGGACGGCGGCTGTCGCGGAACACGTAGGTCTCGCGCGCCTCGAACGCCAGCCACGGGAACGGCTCGAGCCTCAGTTCTGCCCGCAGGTCGGTCCGGGTGCGCAGCGGGATCTGATCGAAGCGAAACGGGGTCTCGCCCTCGTTGACGTCGCGGTTGAAGACGATCCCGAAACTTCCGACGCCGGCGAAGCGCTGAGTGGCCGACGCCTGCATGTCCCAGTCGATCTGCCGTTCGCCGGTGGTGTAGTAGTGGCCCACGAAGTTGGTGTGGCCACGCACCTCCATGCCGCTCCACAGCGCCATAGGCGTGAGTTCGAGCGAGTGCCGCTCCAGCAGCCGACCACCGTCGATATACGCCTGGCCGGCCGCGCTTCGGTTGGTGGGGTTGCTGGCGTCCTCGAAGACACCCAGGTCGAGCGCCAGGCGCCGGAGAACCAGCGGGCCGATGGTGAACCGCTCCTCCTCGGGCTCGAGCACCAGCCTCACCGGCGTGCGCCTGGGCGTTGCCCGGTCGTCGTAGCTGGGAGTGTCGACGGCGTCGTCGGGATCGGCATCGACGAAGCCCTGGCTCAGAAAGGTGGCCTCGATACCTTCGCCCCCGTCGGCCAGCTCCAGCCGGTACTCCAGCAGCCGGTCGCGCCGGGCGTCGTCGCGAACTATCTCCAGGTCCACCGCCGGACCGTCCGCGCCGGCTCCGGGGCCTTCATCCTCGGTGGCGTAGGCGAGCATCACCGTGAACTGCGGCCTCTCCCGGTCTCCGCCGGCGGTGAGGAACCCGGGCCGGTAGAAGAGATCGAACTCGCCCTGACCCCTCTCGGTGTAGAACACGTGTGCCACGCCTCCCCCCAGGTAGCTCTGCGTAACCCGGCCGCCAAGCGGCTGGAAGCCGCCGCCGGCTACCGGGTCGACATCGGCGTAGTAGCGCACCGAGAAGGTTCCGAAGGCGTCCGCTCCCGCCACGTACGGCCAGTCGAGCGCCACCTCGGCACGCTCGCCGGCGCTTCCCTGGCTGATGCTCAGCCGCGGCTGCCGGTCCGGCCGGGCGAGCGGCACCACCAGCACCGGCAACTCCAGCACGCTGACGCCGCGCACCAGCACCACCACCGCGAAAGCCACCAACCTGTCGCCCGGGTACAGCTCGATCCGCTCGGCCCGGAAGCCGAAGTCCTCCACCCCCTGCCCGCAGCGGCTGCAGGGGCTGAAAGCGCCGCTGACCACGTCTATCTGCCCGGGCATGCGGGTGGCCTCGACACCGGTGACGTCGATCGCCTCTGTCACTATCAGCACGTCGCGGCCGGTCAGGCTCTCCTGCTCCAGCTCGATGACCAGGTCCAGGCCCTGAACCGTCTGGTCCGGCGTTATGAAGGTGCCGAAACCCACTATCCGCACCAGCCGGTGGGTCAGGTCAACTTCGATATGCTCGGCGATCAACTGCCGCTCGCCGATCGTCACCTCTACCGGGTTGCCCTGGATCACGTAGAGCTGGACCTCGGCTCCCCCCGGCAGCGTCAGGTTGCGGATCTCCAGCCTGCTGTCGGGATCGCCGGCGGTATCGATCTCGATCCGCTCGGCCACGGCGCCGGTTACCTGCAACAGGAGCAGAAACAGGACCAGGGGCGCCAGCGCTTGTCGCACTAGCGCCTCCAGGCGCGCGCCAGCAACAGCGCCGCCGCGCCGCCGTAGAGCATCACCGGCGTCCAGCCGGCGATCCAGGCCGGCACCGTGCCCTGCGCCCCGAGCAGCTTGGCCACGCTCCAGGTCGCGTAGTAGACGAAGGTGAGGATCAGGACCGAGACGAGCCCCAGCGAGGTGCCGCGCCGATAGCTCACCATGGTCACGGCCAGGGCGAAGATGGCGAAGGCCGTCGCGGCCAGCGGCTCAGCTCCCTTCCGGTGGAGCGCTGTCCACTCGGCGGGCTTGGGCCGGCCCGGCGCTTCCCGCAGCCGCTGCAGCAGGGTCGTCAGCGGCAGGTAGATCGGATCGGGAGAAGCGGTCGAACCCGCCGCCAGCCCGCGCACCGGCATGGTCGCCGAGTCCGCCTGGAAGTCGAGGACCAGCCGGTTGTTGCGCAGCACCCGCATCTCCAGGTCCGTGAGCGTCCAGACACCCTCGGCCTCTTGGTAGTGCCCGCTGCCGGCGGTGATCACCTCACTCGGCCCTTGCGGTCCGCCCGGCTGAATGACAGTTACCCCCTCGAAGCGCCCTCCCGGCCGGAGACGCTCGATGAAGATCGAGCGTCCCAGGGCGTCGGTGAAGAACGCCCCCTCCTCCAGAAACGACTCGGGACTGCGCAGCAGGATGTCTCGTTGGACCTCCAGCGCCCGGCGCTCGCTGGCCGGCACCACCAGTTCGTTGTTGAGCAGGCCCAGTACGGTGATCGCCAGCCCGAGCACCAGCATCGGGGCCAGGAACTGCCCGGGCCCCAGCCCCAGCAGCCTGGCCGCTTTCAGTTCACTGTCCTGGGAGATACGGGCGAGCCCGAGCAGGGCCGCGAACAGAAGCGCCAGCGGAATGCCGGCCCCGGCCGCCGCCGGCAGCTTGAAGAGCAGGTACTGGGCCAGCAGCGTCACCGGAACGCCGCGGGCCAGCACGTCGGCGACCACGCCGAGCAGGAAGTTGCCCAGCAGCAGAAGAAGCAGCAGGGCCAGGCCGGCCAGGTAGAGGGGGACGATCTCGGCGATCAGGTAACGGCTGAAGCGCGTCACGTACGCAGCCGCCACAGCGCCACTGCGAACCCGCCCACGCCCACGGCCGCCGGCGTGAGCCAGGAGGCGGCGACCGGACCGAGCACGGCCGTCTCGAACAGGTTGCCGGCCAGCGTCCAGGTTGCCCAGAACACCACCAGCAGCACGATAGTCCAGGCGAAGCCGGCCGGGCGGCCGCGCAGGCCGAGACCGAGCGTGCCGGCGAACAGCACGAAAACCGCTGCCGAGAACGCGTCGGCGACCCGCCTGTGCAGCGAGAAGCTCAGCTCCCGTACGCTGCCGCCGGCGGCCCGTACGGCCCGAATGCGCTCGGCGAGCGCGGGCAACGACAGCGTTCCACTTCGTGAGAGCGTCTCGGCGGGCGCGGCTTCGAGCTCGAACGGAAGCACCCGTTCGCCCACCGGCTCCGGTTCCCCGCCCGGCGCCCGGCGCTCGACATCGAAAAGCCGCCAATGGCGCTCGCCGCTGTCCCAGGTGCCGCGCCCGGCGCTCAGCATGGTGCCGTCGGGCAGGAGCACGACCACTCCGCTGAGCTCGGCGGTCAGCGACTCTCCGGACACCGATCGCACCCGTGAGGCGTAGTAGATGCCGTGTTGCGGCAACGAGTAGGCGGCGTTGCTCTGTACCTCGTTGGGTGGCCGGGTATAGAAGAAACTGTCCACCAGCCGCTTGTAGCGCTGCTCGCCTTCCGGCTCGAGATAGCCGTTGTTCAGCAGGCTGATGCCGCTGACCGCCAGGCCGAACAGCAGCAGGGGAAGCAACAGCGTTACGGGTCGCACGCCGAGGCCGTAAGCCGCTTTCAGTTCCGAGTCACGGGCCAGCCTGCCGGTGGCCAGGAGGACCGCCAGTACCACGGCCACCGGCAGCGACAGGTGCAGGAACCAGGGCAGCTTGTAGGCCATCAGGCGAACCACGGTTCCCCAGGGCGCCTGTTGTTCGATCAGATACTCGGCCCACAATGCCAGGAAGTCTATCGACAGGAGCAGGCAGAATCCGGCCACGCCCAGCACGTACAAAGTGGCGGTCTCGCGCAACACGTATCGAGCTAGACGGCCGGGCACGCGGGCAGTATACCGAATCCGTCTGAGAGCCAGAAAACGGCGATCATAGCGGAACCCGGTTCGACATGGCTGCCGCCCGTTCGGCTGCATCGGGTGCAATCTCCGGTTGGGAGGGCAGGCGGTGCACGCGATAGAATGGCTCCCGTGACCGGAACCCTCGGGCTGTTCTCCCTCGTCGATCTCTTCCAGCTGCTCGCGGCCTCGTCACGCAGCGGTCGGTTGACGGTGGATCACCCGGAAGGCAACGCTCGCGTTTTTTTCGAGGAGGGGCGGGTGGTGCACGCGGAGTTCGGCGAGTTGACGGGCGAGCCGGCCGTCTTCGCCCTGTTCGCCGACGAACAGGGAAGTTTCGAGTTCATGCTGGGCCTGCCCGCGCCACGTACCACGATCGAAGGGGGCACCGAGAACCTGGTGCTGGAAGCGACCCGTCGTCTCGACGAGGCGCGCCGTGACGACGAGCAGACGGTCGACATGGAGATGATCCCCGGCTTCTCGGACGCCGCCGACGGTGGCGGCGACCACAGCCTCAACCAGTCGGAGGTCGCCCTGTTGCGCCTCGTCGACGGCCGGCGCAGCGTCGCCGAGATCGCCAAGGCGGCGGGGATCGAAGCGGAGAGCGCCCGGGCGACGGTTCAGCGTCTGCTCGACGTCGGCATCCTCAAGCTCGCCGGTCGCCGGCCCCGAACGGCGCGGCTGGTCACCCAGATATCCTCCCAGCGTCTGCCGCAGGGCACCGCCGGCGTCGACCCGAGCATCATGAACTCCTGGCAAAAGGCGCTCGGTTACCCGGTGCAGAGCGTGGCGTGCCGCCGGCCCGACGGCAAGGTGTGCCTCCTGGCGGTCGCTTCCGTTCCGAAGGCCGGCCCGTTCCTGTTGATAACGCGCGACACCCTGATGCAGGCGGACCTGGTGGTCAACCAGCCGTTGCTGGTCAAGCCGGTGCCGCGCCCGGCGGGTGCCGCGACCGGCGGGGCATCTTGATGGAAACCGGGAAGGCCGAGTCGACCGCACCAGCGGCGGAGGAGCGGAGTGCCGCGCTGCTGCCGTGGCGGCGGCTGGAATTTCCGGCGCCTTGGGGTTCGATCTTCCGCGAGTCCGGGCCGCTCAACCTGGAAGTCGGCTTCGGCGACGGGCGTTTCACGGTGCGGCGCGCCCAGGCTTATCCCGATCAGAGGTTCGTGGCGCTGGAGATCTCCACCGCCAGCGTTCAACGGGCAGTCCGCCGGGTACTGCGGGAGGGGGTCGCAAACGTGCGCCTGCTGAAGGTGGGCGCGCAGTTCGCGGTAAGGCACCTGTTCGCGCCGCGGTCGCTGGCCAGCATCGTGGTGAACTTCCCGGATCCGTGGCCCAAGGAGCGTCACAGCAAGCATCGGCTGTTGCGCCGGCCGTTCTTCGAGCTGGTTGCCAGCCGGCTGCGGCCGGGCGGCGCCGTCTTGCTGGCGACCGATCATCGCGAGTATCTCGAGTTCGCCAGGCGCGAAGCGGCCGCGTCGGGGTTGTTCGACCTCGAGCAGCGCGAGCCGCCGGCCGAGGTGTTCGAGACCAAATATGCCCTCAAGTGGCGGGAGCTCGGCAAGCCGCTGCACTACCAGGCCTTCGTCAGTCGAGGTTTGCCGGCGCCCGAGTTCCCCATCCTGGAAAGGCCTGATGAGATGCCGCACGCCCTGCTGACGGGAACTCCCGCCGAAGACACGCGGTTCACCAAGCGCGTTCTGCCCTACGGGGATGGACACGTGATCCTGCACGAGGCCGCCCGCAGCCTCCTCGGCGTCGGCCCCGACCGGTGGTTGGTGAGGGTGTCGGTGGACGAGCCGGACCTCAAGCAGCAGCTCCTGGTGGTGATCCAGCGCCGCGAAGGGGGCGAGCTGATCGTCAGGCTCGAACCTTTCGGCGATCCGATCATCACCAGGACCGTGCGCGGAGCGGTGCACGGGGTCACCGAGTGGCTGCT
>JBBDRK010000037.1:8179-20929 GCA_040905465.1 Trueperaceae bacterium
CGATCATCACCAGGACCGTGCGCGGAGCGGTGCACGGGGTCACCGAGTGGCTGCTCGAGCAGCCGGGCGTGCGCCTGCTGGAACGCAACTACTGATGAAGCCACCGGCGCCGCACCGCCCAGCGGGGGCAGGCTCGTGAGCTGGTACGTGTACCTGCTCGAATGCGCCGACGGCACGCTCTATACCGGCATCACCCGGGACCCGGCGGAGCGCGAGGCCGCGCACAACCGCGGCGTAGGGGCGGCCTACACCAGGGCGCGCCTGCCGGTCAGGCTGGCTTTCGTGGAACCGGCCGCGCACAGGCCGGCGGCGTTGCGCCGCGAGCTGCAGTTGAAGGCCTGGCCACGCCGGCGCAAGCTGGAGTTGCTTGCCACCCGGGAGTGCGTGCGCCGAGACGCGCCGCTCTTGAGCACGGCCGGGTTCGCCGCCCCGCACGGCTTTTCCAGTCGGGACGGCGGCGTCAGCGACGGTTCTTACCGGAGTCTCAACCTGGGAGCGAACACGGCAGACCGGCCCGAGCGAGTCGAGCGAAACCGGGAGATTTTCGCCGACTGGTTCGGCGTGGATTCGAAGCGCGTGAGCCTGCTCGACCAGGTTCACGGCGAACGGGTCGTGCCGGCCGGCGCGGACGGTTCGCCGGCGGCGGACGCGCAGATAAGCGACGATCCCTCGCTGCTTCTGGCCATCGGCAGCGCCGACTGCCTGCCGCTGCTGTTCCACGACCGGAGGACCGGAGCGGTGGGCGCCGCGCATTGCGGTTGGCGCGGTACGGCGTCGGGTCTGGCCGCCAAGACGGTTTCGGCGATGCAGGAGGAGTTCGGGAGCCGGGCGCGCGACATCGTGGTGGCCATCGGTCCGGGCATCTGCCGCACGTGCTACCAGGTGGGGCCGGAGGTGGTCGAGCGGTTTCTGGCGGCGGGCCTGCCGGCCCGGCTGGCCACGCCCGACGGCGAACGTTGGCTCCTCGACTTGGCGGCAGCCAATGTGCACGTGCTGGAGCGAGCCGGCGTGTCCCGGCGATCGATCCTCCTCCAGTCGCAGGCGTGCACCTCGTGCGATCCGGACCGATTCTTTTCGCACCGCCGCGATAGCGGCGTGACCGGGCGCCATTGGGGGGCCGTTCGGGCGACCCGGCCGATGGACGGCTAACGTAAGGACGGGCAGAAGATGCAGAGGCTTCTCGAGATAATGCGGCAGTTGCGGGCTCCCGATGGATGCCCGTGGGACCGCAAGCAGACTCACCTGACGCTGCGCCGTTACCTGCTGGAGGAAGCGGCCGAGGCGGTGGATGCCATCGCAGCGGGCGAGCCGGGGGAGATGGCGGACGAACTGGGGGACGTGCTGCTGCAGGTGGCCTTTCACGCGGTGATCGCCGAAGAAGCGGGGACGTTCCGCTACGAGGACATAGAGGAGGCGATAGTTTCCAAGCTGATCCGTCGCCACCCGCACATCTTCGAAGACGTCAGCGTGTCCGGTGCCGACGAGGTGCTCAGCAACTGGCAGGCGATCAAGGCCGCCGAGCGAGGCGGCCGCGAAGGCCGGCACACCTCGCCCGCGGCCGCCGTTCCTCGTGGCCTGCCGGCACTGATGCGGGCGGCCGAGGTCGGCAAGGCGGCGAACTGGCCGGCTCCCGACTTCAGCACGCCGCCCATTGGGGAGCCGGGCGACGGGAGTGCCTGGCTGGCCGCGACCGAAGAGGGGATAGGCGAACACCTGTTGGCTGTGGCGCAGTACGCCCGAGCGCACGGAGTCGACCCGGAACTGGCGTTGCGGGCTGCTGTCGATGCGGCCGTAGCTGCTGAGGTGGCGGGGGCCGCGGAGGACGCGACAGACGGTTCCGAAGACGTTCCAGAGGAGTGAGCGAAACCGATCGGCGACTGGAAATGCTGCGGGAAACGCTGGCCTCGCGGGAGCGAGGGGGTATCGCCATACCCGGTTTCCGTCCGGCGGCGGTTCTGGTTCCGATACTGCGCGGGCCCGACGGGCTCGAGCTGCTCTTCACCGTCCGCGGGGAGCAACTGACCCACCATGCCGGCCAGATCGCCTTTCCCGGCGGCCGGCTCGACCCCGGCGAAAGCGTCGAGCAGGCGGCGCTTCGCGAGACGTTCGAAGAGATCGGACTGGACGTGCCTCCCGCGGCCATTCTCGGCTGGCTCGACGACCATCCCTCACCGGCGCGCTTCATCGCCACCCCGGTGGTGGCGGAGCTCGACTGGCCGCAGCCGCTGGTACCGAACCCGGTGGAGGTTTCCGAGGTGTTCTCGGTGCCGCTGGCCGAGCTGCGCGCCATCGTTCCCCGGTGGGAGGAACGCGTGTTGCACGACTTCCGCCGCCGGATCCACTTCTACGCCTGGGGCGAGCGGCTCATCTGGGGCTTCACCGGCAATATCGTCAAGGAGTTGCTCGAGTTGCTCCCGGAAACCGGCGAGAATTCCGTGCCCCACTCGTGATAGCCTCGACTGGATGAACAGCCGATGCGTGGGGGCAGGGACGTGAAACGACACGACGTACGTGTGAGCCGCGGAGCAGAGCGCTACGCCTTCTCCGCGGGCGACGTGGTGGAGGCGTTGCAGGGCGCCGGCGTGCTCACCGACGACGCCATCCGGATCGCTCGCGACGTCGAGAAGCACCTGCGCTCGCGCGACGTGCGTGACGTCGAGCTCGACGAGCTGATGGGCCGGCTGGAGCAGGTGGTACGCGACCGGGTGTCGCCCGAGGCCGCTCAGCGTTTTCGCACGCAGACGCCGCCGTTCGTATCGATGAAGGTGACCAAGGGCAGCGAGTCGGAAACGTTTTCGCGCCGCACGCTCAGCCACTCGCTGGAGAAGTATGGACTGTCGTTCAAGGAGGCGTACGCGCTGGCCAAGCAGGTCGAACAGAGCCTGCGGTCGCAGGGATTCCAGTCGGTCGAGGAAGACATGCTGGCCCATATGGTGGCGCTGGCGCTGGAGGGACGCTATGGGCGCGAGGCGCGCCTGAAGTACGAAGCGACGCTCACCGACCCGGTCGACCTGTACGTGCTCGAGGCGGACGGCACCAGGCTGCCGTACTCGCGCGGGATCCTGGCCCGGGCCCTGATGTCGGTTGGCTTGGGGCCGGAGCTGGCCTACAACCTCGCCAAACGCATCGAGGACGTGCTGTGGCGCTCGGGCGAGCGTAACGTGACCCGAGCGCGGGTGCGGCGCGAGGTCGACCGGCTGCTGATAGACGAAGCGGGGGTCGACTTCGCGCGCCGCTATCAGCTTCTTCACCGGTTGAGACAATCGGAGCGGCCGGTGATCGTGTTGATCGGCGGAGCACCGGGGGTAGGGAAGAGCACTATCGCCTCGGAGTTGGGGTACCGCCTGGGAATTCCCCGGATGGTCTCGACCGACGCCGTTCGTCAGGCGCTGCGGTCGCTCATCTCGCCGGAACTGAGCCCGCTCTTGCACGAGTCCAGCTACACCGCCTGGCGGGCGGAGTTGCTGCCGCCCGAACGCATCGACGCGCGGCCGGAGCCGGTGCGCGTTATCAGGGGATTTCGCGCCCAGATCCAGCAGCTCGCCACGGCCATCACCGCCATCATCGAACGCAACCTGCACGAGAACATGGCGTTGGTGATGGAAGGGATTCATCTGGTGCCGGGTTTGTCGCCGCGCGAGCACTTCGAGGGCGCATTGGTGGTGGAGCTGATGCTGATGGTGGAAGACGAGGCGAGCCACCGCGACCACTTCGGCCTGCGCGAGCGGCAGACGCACGACCTGCGGGACCAGGACATCTATCTTGAGCACTTCCGGGAGATCCGTATCCTCCAGGAGTATCTGCTGGACCGCGCTCGAGCCGAGCGGGTGCCGATCGTCGACGCCAGCGACTTCGATCACGCCGTCGACAAGGCGATGGAACATGTGCTGGCTTCGTTGCTCGTGCGCGGCCTGGTCGACGGCAGCGACCTGGCCAGCGGCGGCGAGCGCGCCTGAACGAGTCCGTGGCCGGCGATGAAGTATCACATCACCGTCGCGGCGAACGCTGCGTAGACTGAACCGCGAGGATAACCATGACCAGCAGAGCGATTGAAACCGAGCGGCTCACCAAGGCTTACGGAGCCAGGCCGATCGTCCGCGACCTTACCTTTCACGTCGATCCCGGCGAGGTGTATGCGCTTGTCGGTCCCAACGGCGCCGGCAAGACCACGGTGATCCGCCTGGTGTCCGGCCTGGCCTTCCCGACGTCCGGCAGCGTGCGGCTGCTCGGCGCCGACCCCCATCAACGGCCGGAAGTGAGGCGCCGCCTGGGTGCCGTGGTCGAAGCCCCCGCCGCCTTCTACCCCTACCTGACGGGACGGCAGAACCTGGAACTGCACGCCAGGCTGGTAGGCGGCGTTCGCGAGACACGTATCGGGGAAGTGCTGGAAATGATGGAGCTCGGACCGTCGGCCGACAGGCGCGTGGGCGTGTACAGCCTGGGCATGAGGCAGCGCCTGGGCGTGGCCGGCGCCCTGCTGGCCGAGCCGGAGGTGCTGATTCTGGACGAGCCCGCCAGCGGCATGGACCCGCTGAGCCTCCATCTGGTGCACCGGGTGCTGAAGGTAGCCGCCGAGGGCGGCACGGCGGTGCTCCTGTCCACCCATCACCTGGACGAGGTGGTGGCGTACTGCTCGCGAGTAGCGATCCTCGAAGAGGGCGCGCTCATCGACGAGGTGGACCTGCGCGACAGGCGGGCCCGCTATAGGGCGAGCGTCTCCGACGTTCATGCGGCCCGTGTACTGCTGGACACGCAGCCGTTCGTGACCCAGGCAAGCATCCGCGGTGCCGAGGTCGTGTTCCAACTGACCGGTCCGGATGAGCTGCCACGAGTGGCGCCGGTTCTGACGAAGGCTCGCATAGACCTGCTCGGTCTGGCCCGCGATACTTTCGATCTTCGTGCCTACTACCAGGAGCGGTTGGGTGACCGGCGCCGACCCGAGGAGCCGCCCGGTCCGGAGCAGCTCACCGGGAGTCCTGCAACCGAACGGGCCGAAGCCGCGCCGACCGAGACCGAGCGTGCCGAAACCGAGCGGGCCGAAACCGACCAGGCCGAAACCGAGCGGGCCGAAACCGAGCAGGCCGAAACCGAGCAGGCGCTGCCGCGAGGCGAACGGTGATCGCGCTGTTGCGGATGGAGATCGGCAAGCTGCTGCGCCTGGCCAGCTTGCGCTTCAGTCTGGTGCTGCTGGTGGTGTTCCCGCTGCTGTGGGCATATGCACCAGGGGTGTTCGAGGTTTACGGCTTCTACCTGGTGTCTGGCTTCCAGGTTCCGGCGCTCGGACTCCTTTCGGGCATGGAGTTCCTGTTGCCGCTGCTGGTGGCCATCACCTCGGCGGAGCTGCTCGGTATCGAGATGGCTTTCGGCACACTGCCGACCATCCTTCTACGCCCGGTCAGCCGCTCCCGCTGGCTATTGGCCAAACTGTTGGTGGCGGCTCTCTACCCCTTCGTCGTCCTCCTGTTCCTGTTGCTGGTGTCGCTGGCGGCAGGAGCCTGGTTCGGCTTCGGACCGTTCGTCGGCGGCACCGGACTGGGTGAGGCCGGCATTCTAGGGCAGGGCGTCATGGAGCCTGCGGCGGCGTGGACCGAGATCGTGCGCGCTTACGCGGTCGCCGCGATCAGCCTGGTGCCGATCAGCCTGTTGGCGGTGCTGTTCAGCGTGGTCTTCATGAGCGCCGCCGGTGGCGCACTTGCGACGCTGGGCACGCTGATAGTCATGAAACTGCTTGTCGTCTTCCCGCTCGTCGAGCCCTACCTGCTTACCTCGCAACTCTCCGCCTATGTCGCCCCGGTGGCCGGCCTGGGATGGGTGGTGCTGCTGATTGCCGTTTACTGCACGGCCTTCGCCGTTGCGGCCGTCCTGTTGTTCGAGCGGAAGGACTTCTGAATGACGCGCCCGGCCGGGCGGCCGGTCAGGCCGCGGGCCGGGTCGCCGACCAGATGGCCGGGTGCGTGGTTGGCTGCGTTGCCGTCAGCGTTGCCGGCCGTGCTGTGGGCGCTGCTGGCGCTGGGCTGGTCGCAGGCGATCTCGTACACGGTTCAGGTCGTGGCGCTCTCCGATCAGCAGTCGGCGCTCAACGTGCAGCGTTCCCTGCTGGATCAGGCTTACCCTGCCTACGTGGTGCGGGCCACGACCGCGCAAGGCGACATCTACCGGGTGCGGGTCGGTTCCTTCGCCAACCGGGCGGCCGCGTTGCTGTTTGCCGAGGCGATGCCCGAAACGGCGGGCGGACCGCCCCTGCCTGCTCTCGCGGAGGGCATTCCGCTCGGCGTGATGTCGCTCGAACCGCGCGTGCTGATCGAGCTGGACGACGCGGAACTGGAGGTCTTGCCGTGGCGGGACGGGATCGCCTTGCGCCTCCAACCCGATCCCAACAGCCCTGCAACCTACCGGGTGTTTCGTGGCGCGGAGACATGGGTATTCGACGCGTGGCGGGCGCAACCGCTCGCGGAGGAGGTGTTGCGGTTGCGCAACATGTCGCTGTGGCCCGCTACCTGGCAGGAGGACGAGCCGACGGTGCGCGAAGAGTACCGGGTTGCGCTGCTCGACGGGCTGGCCGCCCGGCTGGGGCTGTCGCCCAGCCGGCTCGAGACCCTGCAGCGCCGGCCGGTGTTCGGGCCGCCGTTCCTCGTCGTGCTCGAGCTCGTGGACTCGGCCGCGTCGGGCGGCGGCACCATCCTGGGGGTGGCCGAGGCCGGAGAAACGCCTTCAGGTTACGGACCGCAACGGCTGGCGCTCGGCAGCGGCGAGTTGCCGGTGGTTGTGGAGCCGCTGTTCCGAGTCGACGGCCAACCGGCGGAGCAGCGTGAAGCGTTCGACGGCGACGGCTGGCGCGCAACCGCCTCGGGAGAGTTCTTCTTGCTGGCCGTAGGCGGCGACGACAGCGCAGCCTGGAAGACCGGCGTCGGCCGACCGCTGTGGAGCGAAGGCAACTACCTGCTGGTTCGCGCCTCGGGCAACCTGCTACTGTACGATTTCGTGCCTCGCTGACGGGAGCCGGTCAGGCGAGCGTCTCGGCAACCGCGACGGGAGAACCCTCGTGTTCTGCCAACCACCGTTCCACCGCCATGGCCGCGCGCGTTCCTGCGCCGACGCTGGTCGACAGCTGGCGGTAAACCTCGTCGGCGATGTCGCCCGCCGCGAAGATGCCCTCCACGCTGGTGTAGATCTCGTCGCGAACCGCCACATAGCCGGTCGCGTTGAGCTCGACGACGCCCCTGAGGTAGCCGGTGTTCGGCTCGTGTCCGATGTACACGAACACCCCGTCGGTTTCGATGACGGCTTCCTCGCCGGTATCGAGATTGCAGGTGCGCACGCCGTTGACCTGGCCGTCTTCGCCCAGAACCTCCTCCACCACGGTGTTCCAGGCCCAGTGCATCTTGGGGTTGGCGAACGCCCGGGCCTGAGCGGCCTTGTTGGCGCGTAGCTCGCGGCGCCGGTGAACCACCGTTACCGAGTCTGCGAATTTGGTCAGGAACAGGCCTTCCTCCACTGCCGCATCGCCGCCGCCTACCACTACGACTCGCTTGCCTCGGTAGAAGAAGCCGTCACAGGTGGCACAGGTCGACACTCCGCGACCGTAGAACTCGTCCTCGCCGGCGATACCCAGCCGCCGGGGATTCGCGCCGGTCGAGATGATCACCGCCTTGCCCAGGTAGTCGCTGTCGAAACCCTCCACCAGGAAACGGCCGTCGGGGTGCCGGCGGACTCCTGTGACCTCTTCCATCACGATGCGCGCGCCGAACTTCTCGGCCTGGCGGACCATGCGCTGGGAGAGTTCCGGCCCGCTCACGGCTTCGTCGAAGCCCGGGTAATTCTCTACCTCTTCGGTCTGGGCGATCTGGCCGCCCGGCAGGCCCTTTTCGAGGATGATGGTGTCGAGTTGAGCGCGACCGGCGTAGATTCCCGCGGTCAGTCCCGCAGGTCCTCCGCCTATGATTATCACGTCGTTCTCGATCAGCTCTTTCGGCATGGGGCCTCCTCTTTCTGGGCCCATGCTAGCACTCGGAGGGCGGCTTTCCGTTACCCGGCGATACCCTACGGGGATATTTAAAAGTGTGTCCGACTACCTGCCCGGATGCCGCGAGTCACGAGGTCCCCGGCGTTCGCCGCAGGTTGCTTCCGCGGGAGCGGCTCAGAGCCCGCCGGCGCGTTGGGCGGCTTGCTCCTCGGCCGTAGTGCGGGGAATCCAGACGTCCAGGTTCCTGTCGGCTTCGAGTCGCAGTCTGCTGCGAAACGGTTTGTAGAGGTCGTATTCCAGATACGGCTCGCGGGCCTCGAGGCGCAGCGATATCTCCTGCTCGGAACTCAGTTCGACTTCCATCGGCGTCCTACCCACCCATAGATCGTCGATTATGACCGACGCGTTGCTCGGGTCGCTCGTGACCGTGAGTACCACCTGCGCCCGAGCGTTGTTCACCTGCTGGCGCGCGGTCACTATCAGCGTCGGGACCACCATCAGCACCAGGAGGCCAACTATCAGCAGCTCGAGCAGCGGTGCCCGTCCGGCAGCTCTCTCCGGTCCAATGGCCCTGGTCCCACGCATACTCGGTATTGCGGTCAATGCGCCCAATCCCATTCGGTCGTCGATTCTGGCCATGCGCCCCCCTTGCCCAAGGTGCGACCACGCTTCCGGTTACATCTCGTTCGATCCTAGCCGACTGCTGTCCAGCTCTTCCGGGCAGCAATCACACCGCTATTGGCTCGGTCACGTCATTCGTACCGCAATTGTGCGGCTTCGTGCCGTCGATGTGGAGCAAATCCTGTAGCCATTGGTACACTGTTGCGCGCAACAGCGTCGGGAGGACAGCTATGAATCCGCTACTTTCACGAGAGTTCCAGATCCCGTTCGATCGGGTTCGCCGCGAGCATGTGGTTCCCGGAGTCGTTCGGGCGGTAGAGGACGCCGAAGGCGAAGTCGGCCGCATCATCCACCTCGACGAGCGGCGAACCTACATGAATACGGTAGGCGCGCTCGACGCGCTGGTAGATCGACTGGATCGTGTAGTCGGCATCGTTTACCACCTGATGTCCGTCTCCAACGAACCGGAGTTGCGCAAGGCGTTCGACGAGGCGCTGCCGATCTTCTCGGGGTTCTACTCCAGGCTGCCCACCAATGCCGGCCTGTGGAATGCGCTCAAGCGCTACCGCGACGAGGAGGAGGCGGCTTCGCTCGACCCGGTGCGTGCCAGGCGGCTGGAAAAGCTGCTGGACGAGTTCAGGCGTGCCGGCGCCGATCTTCCCGATGAGCAGCGCGCGCGGGTGGAGGACATCCGCACCGAACTGGCGAGACTCTCCACCGAGTTCGGCAACAATGTGCTGGACGCGACAAATTCGTTCGAGATGGTCCTCGAGGACGAAGCGGACCTCGCCGGCTTGCCGGAGTCGGCCGTTCGCCAGGCGCGCGCGGCCGCGGAAGCCAAGGGTGTCGAGGGGTGGCGCTTTACCCTGCATGCCCCCTCCTATGTGGCGTTCGTACAGTATTCCGATCGTCGCGAACTTCGGCGTCGCATGCACGAGGCCTACGCAAACCGTGCGGCCTCCGGCGAGCACGACAACCGCCCCAAGATTCGCGAGATACTCGCGTTGAGGCGCGAGATGTCGCGGATGCTGGGTTACCGCGACTTCGCCGATTACCGGCTTGAGCTCAACATGGTGAAGAGCGGGGCGGCTGCCGTCGGTTTCGAACGGGAGCTGCTCCGCAAGACTTCGCCGTACTGGCAAGAGGAGATCGAGGAGTTGCGCCGTTTTGCCCGCGAGGAACTCGGTCTCGAGAGGATCGAGCCCTGGGACCAGGCGTACGCGATCGAAAAGCTGCGGCGCACGCGCTTCGAGCTCGACTCCGAGGAGTTGCGCCCTTACTTCCCGCTCGACGGTGTTGTCGCGGGGCTTTTCGACGTCGCCCGGCGACTGTTCGGAGTGGTGGTCAACGAAGCAGAGAACGCCGCCGTCTGGCACCCGGACGTGCGCTTCTACGAGATGAGGGACGAGGCGGGCAGGCACCTCGGCTCGTTCTATGCGGACTGGTTTCCCCGGGAATCGAAACGTTCCGGAGCCTGGATGAACGGACTCATACACGGCGAGTTGGACCCCGACGGCGCGCTCGAGCCTCACCTGGGCCTGATGGTCACGAACTTCACCCTTCCGCAAGACGGAAAGCCGGCCCTGCTGACGCACCGCGAGGTACAGACCGTCTTCCACGAGTTCGGTCACCTGCTCCACCACCTGCTCTCCCGTGTAGAGCTTCCGCCACTGGCGGGAACGCAGGTGCCGCGTGACTGGGTCGAGCTCCCGAGCCATATCATGGAGAACTGGACCTGGCAGCGCGAGGCCCTCGACCTCTTCGCGCGCCACGTCGACACCAACGAGCCGATCCCGGAAGAGCTGTTTCGGCGTCTGAAGGCCAGCAGGACCTTCATGGAGGCCAGCGCGCAGATGCGTCAGCTCTCGTTCGGGAGCGTCGACCTGGCCCTTCACATCGATTACGACCCGCTGTCGGACGAGGATCCGGTGAAGTTCGGTAATCGCGTCAGGGAGGAGTTCGTGATGCGACCGGAGTTCGCCCGTGACGGCTTCCTGTGCGCGTTCGGCCATGTCTTCGCCGGCGGATACGCCGCCGGTTACTACTCCTACAAGTGGAGCGAGATGCTGGAAGCCGACGCCTTCACCCGCTTCGAGGAGAACGGAATCTTCGACCGCGAGACCGGCAGGGCGTTCGTCGAGTCGATCCTGTCGAAAGGCGACAGTCGCGATCCGGCGGTCCAGTTCCGGGAGTTCATGGGGCGCGACCCCGACCCGGAGGCGTTGCTGCGGCGCAACATCGGCAGCGCCTACCGCGCCCCGGTAGCAAGCTGAAGACTCTTGTGGGAACCTCGTCCCCCAGTCAACGGGCCGGCGGCTCCGGCAGCAACCCCTGTACTCGTGCGATCGCCGCCAGTTGCGGCGCCTGCCCGTACTGGGCGACTCCGCCGCTGACACCTTGGCTCCGCAGCAGTCGATCGTAGACGGCGGTTATTCGGGAGGACACGGTGGGCCGAAAGTAGCGTGCCGAGCGCGCCCTGGCTTCGGCGAGGTCGTCCACGGCCCGCTCCGGCAGCCGGTCGATCAGGGCCGAGCGCTCCTCGCTCGGCAGGGCGCCCAGCATCCGCGCCAGCAGTGACAGCGCCGTGGCGTAGCGCGCGAAGCCGTTGTCGGCTCGCAGCCCTGCCAGCAGTGCCGCGAGGTCGGCGTCGGACTCGGCGGCGAACCCCGCGACGTGCGCCAGCTCGTGCGCGCCGATCGAGACCCGCGAGGCGGGCGCGAGTGCGGCGTCCACCTGTGGCTCGAGCGTGAACGGAAAGACCATTCCGGCGTAGCCGGCGCGTAGCAAAGATCCGCTCGGCAAGAGCTTCACACCGGCCGGCAAGCGTACCGGCCGATCCAACCGGATTGCCAGCCGCTCGAGCTCCTCAGATACCGCCGCCAGCGCCTCCGCCGCATTCGGATCGGAGTCACGGTAGGCCAGGATCCAGGCCAGCATGTCTTCCGCCAGGCCCGTCATCTCGGACGGCGCGTGGGTAGCGGCGGCCAATCCAAGGACCTCCGGCAACGGCGGCCGGCGGTAGTTGAGGCCCCATATCAGCGAGTAGCAGGCCAACAGGACAACTGCCAGAAGAGCTGCGCCGGCCAGGCGAACGGTAAGCGGAGTCACTTTGCCGGTCAACAGGGTTCGCCACAGGACCAGGCCGACCAGCGGCGGCAGCACCGCGATGCCGAGCGGCAGCACTGTCCAGCCGGTGAGGCCGGTGCTGAGAGCGGTGAGCGCCGGATAGAGATTGCGTACGTACAGTGCTTCGAAGGCGGCCGGCGGCAGCAGCCACAGCGCAAGCGCGAGCAGCGACAACACCGACGCCGGGTAGAAGGCGGCGGGCAGTGCCGGCCCTTTCTTCGCCGGGCCCAACCGCACGGGGCTAATCGTTGCCGGGCTTTTCTTTGCCGGGCGCTTCTTCGCCGGTTCTATCTTGTCGGGGTCTAACTTCATCGGATCGTCACCGCTGCGCGCTCGTCATGACCTGCCTCGCGTTACCGAATTCCTCGCTTGGTTGCGGCTTGGTCGTCGCTCTCCTCGCATAACCGGGACCGAGTCCCCGTCTTGCCAGCCCTCGAGTCGTTCGAATAGTTCGCGTGTCAGCGACCACCAGCCGCCGTCGAGCGGCCGCAGCAGGCGAACCGGCAGTGTCTCGCGGGAGTAGTGTTGCACGGCCTTCGGTGCCAGCACGTAGAAGGCCAGCCGGGTCGCCGCGTCCAGCAGTGCGGCGCGGGCCCAGGGTAGCAGCCGGTGTCCTTCGCGCTCACGCAGCGTGAGATGAGCTACTGCGCCCTGCATCAGCAGGCGCAGTTCGGCGGGGGCGGCGCTCGTGAAACTCAGGCCGTCGTCGCGGCGGTCGGCGGACAGCCGCACTCCGGCTTCGCGTACCGAATAGGTTGGCAGGGGAGGTGGAAGCCTGCGATCGTAGCGCAGGGACAGTTCGTCGATCAGGGCGGCCAGATGACGTTCCAGCCGGCCTTTCTCGCGCTCGCCCAGGAGCAGGGGGTCGCCGAGTCGCGTTTCGACGCCGAGGCGCTCGAACTCGAGCCGTTCGAGCGCCTCGGCCCCGGTGTCGCTCGGAACGGTGTCGCTCGGAACGGTGTCGCTCGGAACGGTGTCGCTCGGCACGGCAGCGCCCGCCACGCCGCCGCCCGACTCCGTCTCGCTCGGCACGGACGCGT
>JBBDRK010000037.1:21029-39353 GCA_040905465.1 Trueperaceae bacterium
ACGGCAGCGCCCGCCACGCCGCCGCCCGACTCCGTCTCGCTCGGCACGGACGCGTTCGACATGACGCCGCCCGCCACGGCGCCGACCTGCATGCCGCCGCCGGGCACGGCGCCGCCCCCCGGTCGCGACCCCGCTCCGGCCGATGCCGCTGCGCCCAAGCCCGGCTCGAGCCTCCTCCGGCCCGCCAAATAACCCTCCAGCCCACCCCGGAACTCCACGAGCACGCCGTCTTCTATCGCCCAGACTCGCTCGGCCAGGCGAGCCAGTGCCCGGTCGTGGGTCGCCACCACCACGGCGGCCTCGGTCGTTTCGAGCGCGTGCTGGAGCGTCTCGATCGCACTCAGGTCGAGGTCGTTGGTGGGTTCGTCGAGTAGCAGGAGATTGGCCTGCGCCGCCAGCAGCCGGGCAACGCCGGCGCGCGCCCGCTCGCCACCCGAGAGAGAATCGGGTGGCGCCAGCCGCTTCTCCTCGTCCAGGCCGCAGAGCGCCAGCAGCATGTGTGCGCGCTCCCTGCTCACCAGGTCGGTCAGTTGGTCCAGCACCGGCGTTCCGCTCGCCAACCCGCGCTCATCCTGATCGGCATAGAGGAGCTTGGCGTCACGGTGCCACCAGTACTCCGAGCGTGGGTCGTCCGAAGGCGTCTCACCGGCCAGGATGCTTAGCAGCGTGCTCTTGCCGCTCCCGTTGGGGCCCAGGAGGGCCACCTTGTCGCCCGCTCGGAGCAGCAGGTCGGCTCGGTCGATCACGGTGTGGTTCCCCAGCTTCTTGCTGAGGCCGCGCGCTTCCAGCAGTACGCCGGTCGCTTCGCGAGCCTCCAGACTCAGGGCCGGCGGCTGCGACTCGGCCGCGGACAACGCCGGCAGGCGCTCCCGTTCGCGCTCCAGCCGCTTCCGGCGCCGCTGCGCCTTGGCGGTCCCCCAGGCCCGCAGTTCGGCGGCGGTGCGCTCCAGGCGTTCGATCTCCTTGCGCCGTTCGCGCTGCCGCCGCTCGTCGCCGCGCCGCCGCGCGCCCTGCTGCTCGCGCAGCCTGCTGATGCCGCCCCGCGTGATCGCCAGCTCGCCGCCCCGCAGCTCGCCGGTCTCGGTGCATGCTTCGTCGAGCAGCTCCCGGTCGTGCGACACCAGAACCAGGGCTCCCCGGTGGCGCCGCAGGCGCTCCCCCAACCACTTCAGAGCGGGCAGGTCGAGATGGTTCGAAGGTTCGTCCAGCAGCAGAACGTCGGGATTGGCGGCAAGGGTGCGGACCAGCGCCAACCGAGCGAGCTCACCGCCCGAGAGCCGGGCCAGCGGCAGGATCAGGCGCTCTTCGGTGAGGCCCAGGTCGGCCAGGGACTCGCGCAGTTCCGGCTCCGCGGCATACCCGCCGGAGCTCTCGAACGCCTCGTGAAGCTCACCGTACCGTTCCATGCTACCGGTTCCCTCCGCCAGCAAGCGCTCCTCGTCGCGCAACTCGCGTTCGAGCTGGGTCGTTCGCTCCAAGCACGCCAAGGCGGTGGTCCAGGCGTTCTGCCGTCCGTCCCAACTCGGAGTCTGCTCGAGGTAGCCGATGCGAGCCCCGGGAGCGCGTCGCAAGCGGCCCCCGGCGGGGGGTTTGAGTCCCGCAAGCACTCGCAGCAGCGAACTCTTGCCCGAGCCGTTGGGCCCGACCAGGCCGAGCCGACTTCCCGTTCGGAGGGTCAGGTCGAGCGAGCGCACCAGCGTGTGGCCGTTTCGTTCGATGTCGAGATTGCGGGCGACGAGGAGTTCCATCTTTCGGATTGCCATGATACGGCCCGCCGGGAGCTTTCTGTGAGGGCCACGGCCGCTTCGTTCAGGAGCCCCGCCGTGTCCTGCGGGCAGCTACCGCTGTACGACCGCCGCGCCAGTAGACTGGGGCGATGAAGCGCTTTACCGCAGTCGGTCGCAACACCGGCTTCACCTGCAGTCAGTGTGGACGCGAGGTCCCTCCGCTGGCCGGCGGCGGCTGCCGCAACCACTGCCCGTTCTGCCTCTATTCCCGGCATGTGGACCTCCTGCCCGGCGACCGCGCCAACGAGTGCGGGGGTGTGCTCGAGCCAGTCGGAGTCGTTCCCGACTCGCGCAAGGGGTACGTGATCGTGCACCGCTGCCTCAGCTGCGGCGAATTGCGGCGCAACCGTGCGGCCCTCGACGATCCAGCCTGCCCCGATGACTTCGAATCCCTGCTCGCCCTGGCCGGTCGTCCGGTCCCGGGCGCCTGAACGGAGCACCACCCATGAACGACCTTCTCCTCGTCAACTGTCGGGTGATAACCATGGACCAGAAGCGGCCTCGCGCGGAGGCGGTAGCGCTGCGGGGTGACCGGGTGCTGTCGCTAGGCAGCGAGGACGAGCTCCGCTCGCTGCTTGAGCCGGTGGCGCGTGTGATCGACTGCGGCGGGGCGAGCCTGCTGCCGGCATTTCACGACTCGCACGTGCACCTGGCTCAGCACGGCTTCGAACTAGGCCAGGTCGACCTGCACGGCGCGGACGACCTCGAAGAGGGATTGCGGCGGGTGGCGGCGCGCGCGGCCGAGCAGCCTGCGGGAAGCTGGATCCTGGGCGCCGGCTTCGCGCTGCAGCGCTGGGGGGTGGCCACGCTCGACCGGCAGATGTTGGACAGGGTGGCGCCGGATCACCCGGTGCTCCTACGTTCGCAGGATCATCACAGCGCCTGGGTGAACTCGGCCGCGCTGGCATATGCCGGGGTAGACGCCGGCACGGCCGAACCGCAGGACGGCACGGTGGTGCGCGACGAGCGCGGTGAGCCCACCGGCCTGCTGCTCGAGCGGGCGCTGCACCTGGTGTGGGACAGGCTGCCGATGCCGTCTCCGTCTGAGACTTCCGCGGCCGTCAAGCGCGCGGCCGACGACCTGGCGGCGCGAGGAATAGCCACGGTTCACCATATGGCCTACGAGCCGGCGGGCTACTGGCGCGAGATCGCGTCCGCCGCCAGCCAGCGCGAGTTTTCGCTGCGGGTATGGGCGTGTATCAACCAGGAAGATATCGAGGCGGCGCTGGCGATCGGCCTGGCGACCGGACAGGGGGGAGAGAACTTCACCATCGGCGGAGCGAAGTTCTTCGCCGATGGTGCCCTGGGAAGCCGCACCGCCTGGATGCTGGAGCCGTACCTCGAAACCTCCGACCGTGGAGTGGCCGTGCACGGGCCCCGGGTGCTCGCCGAGCGCTATCCGCTTGCCATAGCCGCGGGACTGGCGCCGGTTACCCATGCGATCGGCGACGCCGCCGTCAGGGCGGTGCTCGACGCGCTCGAGGAGACGGCGCCGGCTTGGCGGGCGCGCGGCCTGCGCCCCCGGCTCGAGCACGCTCAGCACATGACGGCTGAGGACGTGAGTCGCCTGGCTCGCCTCGGCGTGGTTGCGTCGATGCAGCCGGGACACCTCACCTTTGACGTGCCCTCTATAACCGCCCTGCTTGCCGATCGGCAGGACCGGGCCTACCCGCTCGCGTCGCTGCTTGCCGCCGGAGCACCATTGGCCCTGGGCTCCGATACCCCGGTCGCCCGGCCGGACGTCTTCGCCGGCCTGCGGGCCGCCTGCCGGCGACAGGGCGTCGATGGCAGCGTGCTCTGCCCCGGACAGTCGCTCACGCCGGAACAGGCGTTGCACGGCTACACCAGCGGCGCAGCTTACGCCATCGGCCGGGAGGACCGCAGCGGCGTCCTGCAGCCCGGCTTCGACGCCGATCTGGTACTGCTCTCGCACGATCCGCTCGAGTCGCTCGACGGCATGACGGTGCGAGGCACGATCAAGGCCGGCCGCCCTACCTTCGATCCGGAAGGGCTGCTCGCCGACGGGTATACTCGGTCATGACCGTTGCACCCGCGCTCGATCTCGATCGGCTGCTGGAGCGCTCCCGCCGGGCCGCCAGGCTGATTGCCGGCGCCGACCGGCGCGCGGGGCTGCTGGCGATAGCGCGAGCCGTCGAGGAGCAGACCGAGCGCATTCTGGCCGCCAACAGTGCAGACGTCGAGGCCGAGACGAAGCGCGGCACTCCGGCTTCGCGGGTCGACCGCCTGACTCTCGACCAGGACAGACTGGCCGCTGTCGCCGCGGCGGTGCGGCAAGTAGCCGATCTGCCTGATCCGCTCGGCCGGGTGCTGGATGGGTGGCGGCTGGAGAACGGCCTGGAGGTCCGGAAGGTCTCGGTTCCCTTCGGCGTCATCGGGATGATCTATGAGTCGCGGCCGAACGTCACTGTCGACGCGGCCGTACTGGCGCTCAAAGCCGGCAGCGCCTCCGTGCTGCGCGGCTCCTCGAACGCTCTGGCTTCCAACCGGGTTCTGGTGGACGTAATGCGGTCCGCCCTCGCCAGTGTGGATATACCGGCAGACGCCGTGCTGCTCATTGATTCACCAGACAGGCAACTGGTGACCGAACTGCTGGCGGCGCGCGGCAAGGTGGACCTGGTGATTCCGCGCGGCGGGGCCTCGCTGATCTCCCATGTCGTCGAGAACGCCAAGGTTCCGGTCATCGAGACCGGCGTGGGCAACTGTCACGTGTACGTCGACGCCGCCGCCGACCTGGCCAAGGCTCGCGCAATAGTTTTCAACGCCAAGGTCCAGCGGCCCAGCGTCTGCAATGCGGCGGAGACGTTGCTGGTGCACGAGTCGGTGGCCGACGGTTTTCTGCCGGGGATCCTGCAGGACCTGGCTGATGCCGGCGTGGAGCTGGTCGGCTGTCCGCGGGCCCGGCCCTTCCATCCGGCAATGGGTGAGGCGACCGAAGCAGACTGGGCGGAGGAGTACCTCGATCTCAAGCTAGCCGTCAGGGTGATCGGAGACGTCGGCGAGGCGATAGAGCACATAGGTCGCTACGGAACCCAGCACAGCGAGTCGATCGTGACCGAGGATCGCGCGACTGGGCGCCGATTCCAGGCCGAGGTAGACGCCGCGGCAGTCATCGTGAACGCTTCGACGCGCTTTACCGACGGCTTCGAGTTCGGCTTCGGCGCCGAAATCGGCATCTCCACCCAGAAGTTGCACGCCCGCGGTCCGATGGGTTTGGCCGAGATCGTTACCCACAAGTACCTGATGGACGGCGACGGTCAGATCCGCGGATAGCCTGCGCACGACACCCTCTTTCGAGTAGAATCCTGATGGATCGATTCCCATAGCGCCACGGGTAGTCGGGGCGGCAGGCGCCGAAAGAGGACACGATGCTCGACTTCGACGTGAACTGGCTCGCAGTGATCAGCGCCGCCGTGGCGGACATGATTCTCGGCTCGCTATGGTACTCACCGGTGCTTTTTGGCAAGCAGTGGATGAAGGCAATCGGCAAGAAACCCGAGGAACTGGGCAGCCCGACCAACGCCATGATCGTCGCGACGATAGTGTCGCTGATCTTTGCTTTCGTGCTGGCCGTGGTCCTGGTTTCGCTGCAGGTGACAACGCTCGTGGGCGGAGCGGGAGTCGGTCTGCTGCTGTGGTTCGGTTTCGTGCTCACCAACGTCGCCCTGGGGCTGGCGTTCGAAGGCGGCAATCGAACCGTGGGCGGCCTCTTCCTGAGCTACCGCCTGGTTGCGTTCCTGCTTGCCGGTGCGATTCTCGGCCTCTGGCTCTGAGACCTGCTAGGCGAATCAGACGTTCAGTTCGGGGGCCAGCCTTTTAGTCGGACATGTCGGTCCCCATTCGACAGAGTTGTCGCCTTGGCCATTGATCAGCGTTCGCAGCAGAGACGGGCGACTTGACGCAAGAATAGCGGGGCGAGGCCGAAGCTATCCAGGGCAGCAACTGATTGGCAATCATCGCGTAGAATTGCCAATATGGATAGGGTCAAGATGGATCGGTTTGGTCGGGTGCTGATTCCGAAGAAGGTTAGGAGCAGGCTAGGCCTTGTGGCTGGGGAGCAAATGGCACTTGCTGTCGAGGGCGACAAGATCGTTCTCGAACGCGAGTTGGTTCGCGACATCGTCGTCCAAAAGGGTAGCGCGCTCATCCTTGACGTCAAGGGGCAGGACGATATCTACTCCGCATTGGAGTGGCAGCGCGAGAAGCGACATGCGCAAATTCTCTTTGGCGAAGACGACGATTGAAGGTTCTGTTCGACACCTCCGTGCTAATCGCTGCCCTTTCCGCTCGCCATATCGAGAATGCCAGGGCACTTCCCTGGTTGGAGCGTGCACTTGCAGGCGAAGTGAGTGGGGTGGTGTCGACTCACGCACTGGCAGAATTGTATGGAACGCTGACGGGGCATGCGGCATGGAGGATCCCGCCGCAACTTTGCATCCAGGTCCTTCAAAGCAACATCTCTCGCTTTGACGTAACCGGTATCGATGAAAGCGACTACTGGTACACGTTGGAACAGATGGCCAGGCTAGGCTTGCCAGGCGGCGGGATCTATGCCGCGCTTCATGCCCGAGCGGCGCATAAATCCGGTGCCGAAGCGATACTCACCCTAAATGCCAAACACTTCAGCCGACTGGGTGACGACACTGCCCGACTCGTTCGGGTTCCCTGACTAGCTCCAATTAACTCATGCATCACTTGCCCTTGCGCTCATCCCAGTAGTCCGGGTTCTCCTCGGCGAACACGACGGGAGGGGTCCTACCGAGGAGCTGCGCGATCGCATAGAGCTGCCCGCGATGGTGTAGCTCGTCCTGATACGCATGGTGCAAGAGAAGCCAACCTCGAATTCCCTCGTGCCACGGGTTGTCGCGGCGAAGACCTTCGAGAAGCTCTGGACTGGCGTTCGCCCCCCAATCGTTCATCGCCGCCTGGGTGACATTCAGCCACGCGGCCAGCCCGGCTTTCGAGGCACAGACCGCGGTGCGATGCGCAGCCCAGTCCGCATCGGGCTCGTTTTCCCTCGGGCTCCAGCGTTGCAGTAATATGCCCCGGCTGACGAAATACTGGTGTCCACCGATATGGTGGAAAAGTTCGGCAATGGTGCGCCACGCCGGGACCAGTCGGTACTCGAGATCTGCCTCCTCGAAACGGTCGAGCAGTTCGAGCGTAACCATACGCACGCCGTCCCAGTGATCGAGGAAAGCCCCGAGCGGTGCGTAGTACGTGGACCGGCTCACGTTTTCAGCTTAACAGCCGCCTGCCGCCTGCCACGGGACCGGCGTCGGCAGGAAAATCAGCGTCTGGAACGTAGCTCCCGGTTTGTAGCTGACCCGTCCGAGGTGGTACAATCGAGTGTTTGGGAGACGGCCGCACGCGGCTCAGTCAGAGTCGGTGTCTAAGTCGGCGCGACGGTTGCCGCCAGCATGGCCGCCCCCAGGTTGCCGACTAGCGAAACGGAGAAGATATTGACCCTTGCGAACGCCTATACCGCCGATAGCATCAAGGTACTAAAGGGCCTCGAGGGGGTCCGCAAGCGTCCTGCCATGTACGTGCAGGGCGGGACCGGAATCGACGGCTATCATCAGCTCCTGACCGAGATCATCGACAACGCGATAGACGAGGCCCTGGCCGGCCACGCCGACACGGTCGAAGTGGTTCTGAACGCCGACGGTTCGGCATCGGTTACCGACAACGGCCGCGGCATACCCGTGGAGATGATGAAGAAAGAGGGCCGCCCGGCCATTGAGGTGATCTTCACCGAACTGCACGCCGGCGGCAAGTTCGACTCCAACGCCTACAAGGTTTCCGGCGGTCTGCACGGCGTGGGTTCGTCGGTCGTGAACGCGCTCTCCGAATTTCTGGAGGCAGAGGTCAAGAAAGACGGCAAGCTTTTTCGGATCAGGTTCGAAAAGGGCGATGTCAGCTTTCCGGTGGACGTGGTGGGCAGCGCCGCCAAGGGTGAGTCCGGCTCGCGGGTTACGTTCAGGCCCGATCCGGACATCTTCCGCGACGAGATGCACTTCGACTACCAGCGCATCAAGCGGCGCCTGAAGGAGCTCGCCTTCCTTACCGGTGGCGTCAAGATCATCCTCGACGATCAGCGCCACACGATGGACCAGCGCCGCGAGGTGTTCCAGGAGAAAGGCGGCGTGGCGGCGTTCGCCGCTCACCTGGCCAAGGATGAGAAGGCGATCTACGAACGGCCCTTCATGATCCGCGATACCGCCCGTGTCGACGTGCAGGGGCGGACCGAAGAGATCGAGGTGGAAGTGGGTATCATCCACACCAGCTCCTACGGGCAGACGGTACTCACCTACGCCAACATGATCACCAACCGCGACGGGGGCACCCACCTGACCGGCTTCAAGACGGCCTATACACGTGTCCTCAACAACTACGCCAAGACCAAGAACATGATCAAGAAGGGGGATCCGGCGCCCACCGGAGACGACTTCCTGGAAGGCATCTCCTGCGTGGTGTCGGTGAAACTGGGCGATCCGCAGTTCGAGTCGCAGGCCAAGGTAAAGCTGCTGAATCCCGAGGCGCAGAGCGCCGTGCAGTCGGTGGTTTACGAGAAGTTCGCGGAAGTGCTGGAGGAGAACCCGAAGGTCGGCAAGGCGATCATCGAGAAGGCCTCCCACGCCGCCAAGGCGCGCGAGGCGGCCCGCAAGGCGCGTGACCTCGTGCGGCGCGCCAATCCGCTGGAGAATGACGAGCTTCCGGGCAAGCTGGCCGACTGTCAGTCGACCGATCCCAGCGTCAGCGAGATCTACATCGTGGAGGGCGACTCGGCCGGCGGTTCCGCCAAGCAAGGGCGCGAGCGGCGTTTCCAGGCGATCCTCCCGCTGCGAGGAAAGATCCTCAACGTCGAGAAGGCCAACATCGGCAAGATCCTCAAGAACGCCGAGATCCGGGCGATGATCGCGGCGATCGGCGCAGGGCTCGAGGGGACCGGCGACGAGCAGCACTTCAGCCTCGAGGACGTCCGCTACCACCGCATAATCATCATGACCGACGCCGATCACGACGGCTCGCACATCCGTACGCTGCTGCTCACCTTCTTCTACCGCTACATGAGGCCGTTGATCGATGCCGGGTACGTGTTCATCGCCCAGCCACCGCTTTACGGGGTGCGCTTCGGCCGGTCCAAGGAGTTGGAGTACGTCTTTTCCGAGAACGACCTGCACCGCCTGCTGAAAGCCAATTCCGGTCGAAAGTTCGAAATTCAGCGTTTCAAGGGTCTGGGTGAGATGAACCCCGAGCAGCTCTGGGAGACCACCATGAACCCGGAAACGCGAGTGTTGAAGCGCGTGGGCATCGATGATGTGCTCGAGGCAAGCGAGGTCTTCGAGATGCTGATGGGCAGCGAAGTCCCGCCGCGCCGCGAGTTCATCGAAGACAACGCCCACTTGGCGCAACTCGATATCTGAGGCGGTATGGAGGCAGCAGGTGGATGAGATCCTTGAGGAGTTCCAGGCCTACGTCGAAGAGCTGAGCGCCTCCCTGCGTGCCGGCGCCCTTACCGGAACCGACGGCGAGCGGGCTAAAGCAAGCGCCGACCAGCTCGTTCGGGACTACCGGGCTCGGCTGCAGGCAGAGGAGTCGCCCACTCGCGGTCGCGAGCTGCTCGATCGTTTTCGGCTCAAGAGCTCAGGGCAGTTCCAGCTCGCTCCTGCGGGCGTACACCTCGTCCGGGCTCAGGTCCAGTTCCCGCTGTTCCGATATCGCGCCGGCATCGTACGGCTGCTCCTCGTCCACTCGCTCGGCGTTCTCCCAGGAGCCCAGGACGTAGTTCAGGACCGCCGCTATCTCAGAGTCCGAAAGGCCCTTCCAGTCCGGCATCGTTCCGTCGTATTCGGCGCCGTCAACCGTTATCGGGCCGCGGAGGCCGAACAGCACCACCTGCGCGAGATACTCCGGATCGGCCAGGAAGAGGTCCGCGGCATGGCCGGCGAGTGGCGGGAAGGCTCCCGGGGCGCCTTGGCCGTTCGCCTGATGGCAGCCGGCACAGGCCGAATACACCTGGCTTCCGTCGGGCAGTTCGGCCTCCGCTCCCTCACCGTTCGCTCCCTCGGACTGAGCCGCGGCGACGACGGTGAACGGGCTGTCCACGCCACGTTCCGCAACCAGCTCGATGGCGTGCCTGATGTCGATCTGCACGATCCCGTTCTCCAGCTCTCTGTAGCCGCTCAACTCCTGCGACGAGCGTTCGATCGTGGCGGAAAACTGCCTGGTGTCAGCCTCTCCGAAGCGGCCCTGCGGTCGGGCGCTGACGAGGACCAGCAGCGCTACCAGGGTGAGCACCATCAATACGGTCACGACGTTGAACATCGCCCGGATCTGACCTTCGCTGAACATGTACTGTCGCGTTGGCTCAGGCATGATCGGCCCCCAGCGGATGTCCCGGCACGGTGGCGGCGTGTTCATGCGGGTCGGGCGCCAGCCTGGGGTCGTGCAGAGGCAGGATCGGCCGCGACGCCAGCGAACGGGCGAACACGGCCAGCCACAACCCACCGAGTCCGACCAAAAGAAGTACGTCGAGCAGGGTAACGGGAGAGCCGCTGCGGCCGTAGGACGGAACCAGGATCCAAAACAGATCGACTACCCGGACGAAGATCGCGAACAGCGCCACCGCCGTCAGGGCGGTCCGCTTGCGCTTCACCCATCTGGAGAAGAGGATTGCGAACGGCGCGAAGAAACCGAAGACCAGCAGGAACGCGCTCAGGTAGGCCCAGTCGGTGTTGAGCCGAACTACGTACCAGGCATTGGTTTCGACGGTGTTGTTGGACCAGATGATGATGAGCTGCGAAAAGTTGACGTAGGCCCAGAACATCGTGAACGCCATGAGGAAGTTGCCCAGATCCTGCAGCCGCTTGGCGGTAAGCAGCTCATTTATGGCCGGCACGCTGCCTGCCAGCAGCACCATCACGGCGATAATGAACGAGACAGAGGTTATCGCCTGTCCGATCATCAGGATGACCGGGTAGATACCGCTGTACCAGTCCGCCGTGATGGACATCCCCCAGTCCACGCCGGCGAAGGTCATGGTCAGCACGTAGATGATTATCCAGACGGCGCTGACGGCCTTCATCCGGTAACCGAGCGCGCCGCTGTTCTCCACCTCGCGGTCCTGTCGGTTGGACATGCGAAGGAAGAACAAGGCGCCGGCGATCCAGATGGCGAAGTACAGCACGGCCCGGGCGATGAAGAAGGGGACGTTGAGGTAGGCCGTCTTGGCCGCTACGAGCGGATGCGACTCCACGTATTCGGGATTGGTCCACTCGTAGAGTGAGCCGAGGCCGAACAACAGGGGCAC
Organism: Trueperaceae bacterium; assembly: GCA_040905465.1. Lineage (GTDB taxonomy): Bacteria > Deinococcota > Deinococci > Deinococcales > Trueperaceae > DASVCN01. Next base: position 32,148 of record JBBDRK010000037.1, read on the forward strand.
GAACAGAACCGCAAGGGCCGGCAGGACCGCGACGCCGGCCTCCAGCGGCCGCCGTATCAATGCACCCCAGGAGCCGCCGGCAAGGTGCTGCACGAAGAGCATGACCAGGCAGCCGAGCGACAGGCCGAGCCAGAACAGGAAGGCGAACAGGTACGACTGGAAGAATCCGCTGCCGCCTAGCAGCGCCAACGCCAAGGCCGCAACGGTGGCTGCCGCGCCGACCAGCAGTGAGACGCCCTGGGTCCGCTTCAGGTCGAGTGACGGTGTGGGGTCGTGCGACTTCGCTGCCATCAACGGACACCTTCCTGGGCGGCCGACTCCAACTGCGCGTCGGCCGGCAGATCGTCCACCGTCGCATAGCGGCTCAACTGGAGCGCCCGGATGTAGCCTGCGATCGCCCAGCGGTCTTCCGGCGGAATGCGGGAGGCGTAGGGGAACATGCGCCCGAACCCGTTGGTCATCGCGTTGAAGAAGTGACCCACCGGAGCGTCGCGCAAGCGCTGGTCGTGAAACGAAGTAGGCGCCGGAAATCCTCGCTGGACCACGACCCCGCGCCCGTCACCGGTGTAGTTGTGGCACGGCGCGCAGTAGATGTTGTATCGCTCCATGCCGCGCAGCAACAGCTCCTCGCTGGTAGCGATCGGCAGTTCGGCAACCAGTCCGCCGTCGGCCTGCCCGGTAAAGAAGACCGGGTCCACCGCCCCGCGCTCGCGGGAAACCGTTCCCTCCGGCGGGACCTGTGCGGTGGTGCCGTTCTCGAAGAACGGGTTCGCCTCGAAGTTCCGGAAATTCGGCTGCTCGGCCATGTTGCGGCCGCAGCCGGTTACCGACAGGGCCACGAGCACCAGCAGCAAGACGGCGCCTGGCCGCCTCCGGGCCCGGCCGTTCAGAGGGGTTTCATCACTCGGCTTCATCGCTGCACTCATCTTTCGACCATCGACACTCGGGTAGGTGCCAGCTCTTCCAGGAAACGCCGCGTTGCGGTCAGATCGAACTTCTCGTCGCGCGCTTCGATGCACAGGAAAAACTTGTCGCGCGTGGCGTTCTCGAAATTCGGAGTATTGAAGATCGGGTGGTAGGGCCGCGGCAGACCGTTGCGGGCGAGCATCACCAGCCCGACAGTGAACGCCGAGACCAGGACCGTGACCTCGAACGTGATCACGACGAAGTTCGGCCACGAGTTGAAGGGGCGGCCCCCGATATTCAGCGGATAGTGCACCACATTGGCGTACCACTGCATGAAGAATCCCAGGAAGCCGCCTGCCGTTCCCGCCAACAACATGATCCAGCCGAGCCTTGTGGGTTTCATGCCCAGTTTGTCGTCGAGCCCCTCCACCGCGAACGGCGTGTAGGCGTCGGTACGGGAGTAGCCCGCCTGGCTGGTCGCTTCGGCGGCTACCAGGATCTCCTCGGCGCTGTCGAACTCCGCGACCAGGCCGTACAGGCCGCGGTTCCGAGTATCGGCTTCCATCACCGCGTCGCTCATCCGTCTACCTCCAGACCGGTTTCCTTGGCCCGGATCTTCTCGAAGTAGTCACTGCCGTGGTGCGCATCGTGGTGCACCAACTCCTTCATCTCGGTGGTTGCGATCGACGGCAGCACGCGGATGAACAGGAAGAACAACGTGGCGAACAGGCCGAAAGAGCCGAGGTAGAGCGACCAGTCGAAGACGGTCGCCTGATAGTCGTGCCACGACGACAGCAGGAAGTCCTTGGTGAGGGTGATCGAGATGATCACGAAGCGCTCGAGCCACATGCCGATCGACACGATCACCGAGATGATGAACAGCGCGATGGGACTCTGCCGCACTCGCAGCAGCCACAGCGGCTGGATCGCCACGAAGTTACAGAGGATGAGCAACCAGAACGCCCACCAATGATCCGCTCCGAACACCCTGTTATAGGCCATGAAACGCTCGAACTCGGCTCCCGAATACCAGGCGATGAACAGCTCGATCACGTAACCGTATACGACGATGAGCCCCGTTGCCAGCATCAGCTTGGCCGAGTTGTCGAGGTGGCGCATGGTGATCAGCTTTTCCAGGCCGAAGGCCTTGCGCAGTGGTATCGCCAGGATGAGCACCATCGCGAAGCCGGCGAACACCGCGCCGGCGACGAAGTAGGGCGGCATGATGGTGTTGTTCCAACCGGGAACCTGCGAGAAGGCGAAGTCCATGGCGATGGTGGAGTGAACCGACAGCACCAGCGGAAACGAGATAGCCGCCAGCAGCAGGTACGCTCGCATGTAACGCTGCCAGGCCTTGGTGGAGTTGTTCCAGCCCAGGCACAAGACGGCGTAGAGCAGTTTCAGGCCCTTGTTCCGCGCGCGATCTCGCAGTGTCGCCAGGTCAGGAATCAGCCCGACGTACCAGAACAGGATGGATACGCTGGCGTAGGTGGAGATGGCGAACAGGTCCCAGTCGAGCGGTGAGCGAAACTGCGGCCACAGGCCCATGGTATTGGGGTAGGGCAGCAGCCAGTAGAAGACCCATGGCCGCCCCAGGTGAAGGATCGGATAAAGGCCGGCGCAGACTACCGCGAAGATCGTCATCGCCTCGGCGAAGCGGTTGATCGAGGTGCGCCAGGGCTGGCGGAAGAGCAGCAGCGCCGCCGAGATCAGAGTCCCGGCATGACCTATCCCGATCCACCACACGAAGTTGATGATCGGGAACCCCCAGGCCACCGGGATGTTGTTGCCGAAGATGCCGATGCCGGTGGTGATCAGGTAGACGATGGTGCCGAGGTACATGCCCAGGAAGGCGAGCGCCAGCAGCATGCCCACGAACCACCAGGCCGGCGTGGCGCGCGGCTCCGTCAGTACCGGTGCATCGACGACGTCGTCTACCGTGCCGTAGCTCTGGCCGCGGCCGATTACCCGGTTGGTCTCTCGGAATGGCGGGCGTGAGCCCTTTCGCACCGTCATCAGTGAGCTCCGGCTTCTTCCGAGACGAGCTGAGGGTGGGGGTTCTTCACTCTGGCCAGGTAGGTGTTGCGCGGTTTGGTGTTGAGTTCGGCCAGAAGCTGATAGTTGAGCGGCGAGAGCTTGAGCCGGCTCACCGCGGCCGACGAGTCGTTGAGGTCGCCGAACACGATGGCCCGGGTCGGGCAGGCCGCCTGGCAAGCCGTCACCACCTCGCCGTCGGCGATGCGGCGATCCTCGGTCTCGGCGTCGATGCGCGCCTTGGCGATGCGCTGCACGCAGAAGCTGCACTTCTCCATCACCCCGCGACTGCGTACGGTGACGTCGGGGTTGGAGGCGAGGGACAGCTCGGTAGCGGTGTTGGAGAGCTCTGCGTACTGCAGGAAGTTATAGCGCCGCACCTTGTACGGGCAGTTGTTGGAGCAGTAGCGGGTGCCGACGCAGCGGTTGTAGACCATCGTGTTCAGGCCCTCGTTGTCGTGGACCGTCGCCCCCACCGGGCAGACCGGCTCGCACGGCGCTTGTTCGCAGTGCTGGCACAGCATCGGCTGATGGAAGTACTCGGGGTCGTCGATGTCGCCGGCGTGGTAGTTGTCGATCCGCAGCCAGTGCATCTCGCGGCCGACCGCCACTTGGTCCTTGCCGACGATCGGCACGTTGTTCTCCGACTGGCAGGCCACCACGCAGGCGTTGCAGCCGGTGCACACGTTCATGTCGATGACCATGCCCCAGGCGTACGAGTCGTAAACGTAATCGGGATACAGGTTCGACTCGTGGTGGGCCACCGGATGAACGAAGTGCGGATGCTCCGGCTCGTCGCGGAACTCGGCGACGGTGCCGGCCCGGATGATATGACGCTCCTCGCCCGTGCCATTGAGGTTGTGGTGCGGCTGTGTCGACACCAGCTTGTAACGTCCGCCGGTCTTCTCGACGCTCACCGGCGCCGTCCAGGCGCCGTCGGCGGGCCGCAAGGCGTTCGCGTCGAAACCTATTCCGCTGCCGATGCGGCCGGCGCGGCCGCGTCCGTACCCCAGGTGAACCGTGACCGTGCCGCGGGCCTGGCCGGGAAGAACCCATATCGGCGCCTCGACCGAGCGGTCGTCGGCCGTCAAGGTGACCACGTCGCCGTTGTTCACGCCCAGCTCCTCGGCCGTGGCGGGGGAGACGAGGGCGGCGTTGTCCCAGGTCAGTTTGGTGAACGGCTTCGGCAACTCCTGCAGCCAGCCGTTGTTTGCCCAGCGGCCGTCGCCGATCGTGGGATCGGGGCGGAAGCTGACGGTCAACTCTTGCGAGGGCTCCGGGAGCTCTACTTCGAACGCTTGAACTGTCGGTGTCGCTACCGGCGAGGCACTTCCGGCGATCACACCGCCATAAACCGCCTGGCGCCAGAACTCCTCGAAAGCGCCCTCCACCTGGTCGCTCCAATAGGAGCGCACCAGTTCGTAGCTGGTCGGTTCCGCATCTCCCGCCAGGGCGGCGAGGAGTTCGTGGTGCGAGCGTCCGCCGTAGAAGGTGGAGATGAGCGGCTGGGTGATAGTCGCGGTGCCGTCGAAGGCGCGAGTGTCGCTCCAGGTCTCGAGGAAGTGGGCCTCGGGAACGTGCCAGGTGGCGATCTCGGCGGTTTCGTCGGCGTAGATGCCGAGGTGAACCGAGAACGGCACCCGTGCGAGCGCTTCGCCGAAACCGAGCGCCACTGGCGCGCTGTAGACGGGGTTGACGCCCAGCATGGCCAGCACGCTGACGTTTCCTGCGTTCATCGCTTCCGTCAGTTGCGCCAACGACTGACCGCCCGGCGTCGGAGCGGTGCCGGCAGGCTGGAGGAATCGCACGGTGTTGCCGCCAGCACCCAGGGTGTCGTTGATCGCGTGGACCAGTGCCTGGACCTGCGCCGGCAAGTACTGACCGGGCACCAGCAGGGCGCGGTCGCCGGCGCCTTGCAGATCCTCGAGCAGCGCTTCGAACAGAGGCTCGCTGACGGCCGAGGGCAACTCGCGCTCGGGTGCTTCGACTCCGAGCCGTGCCGCCAGCACGGCAATCAGGTCGCCGATCTGGCCCGGGCCCAATGGAATCCGGTGATCGGATATCGAGCCGGTGGGTGTCGGACTGCTCTCGAACGCGTAGAACCGCCCGGGATCGCTGTCGGCCTCATGAACGCGCCGGCGATCGGCGAACGCACGAGCGTATCTCAGCCGTCCCGGATAGTCGTTGGTGAAGTCGGCATCGAGTGAAACCACCACGCCGGTGTTGGCGAAGTCGAAGGCCGGCATGAGCGGCTCGCCGAAAGCCAACCGGGTCCCTTCCAGCAACTGGTCGCTGCGTGAGGCGTCGTACTGGTGCCACACGGCCTCGGGGTACTGCTCGAGGAGCCGTTCGATCTGACGCGCCAGCGTGGGAGAGGTGACGTTCTCGGTCAGTAGCCGCAGCCCGCTGCCGTTGTCGGTCTCGGCCAATGCCGAAGATAGCGCCTCGCTGAACTCTTCCCAGGTTCGGTCGCTTCCATCGCTGATGACGGCTTGTGAGCGTTCCGGGTCGTAGAGGGTCAGAACGCTGGCCTGGGCCGCGACGCCGGTGGCGCCGAGGCTGGCGGGGTGATCAGGGTTGCCCTCGACCTTGGTGGGCCGTCCCTGATGGCTCTCGACCAGCACGCCTTCGCCGTACCCGCCATGATTCATGGCCGAGGCGAAAAAGAGCGGCCGCCCCGGAATGATCTGCTCGGGTTGCCGAACGTAAGGCACTATCTTCTCGCCGGCCGGAACCGGGCGAGCGCAGGCGGTCAGGCCGGCCAGAGCCAGCGAGGCTCCCAACAGCTTGAGGAAGTCGCGGCGCTGGAACGAGCCTTCGAGCGGCGCGGCCTGCCTCGGGAACTCCTGCTCCAGGAAGCTCCTGAACTCCTCGGTGTCGGCCAGTTCGTCGAGGCTGCGCCAGTACGCCTTGCCGTTCTGGGCGTTGAGGCGCTTGCGGATGTCGGCAATGTTCAGCGAATCGCTCATCGGTGGCACGTCCAGCACTGGGGCAACTTGTCGGTATCGATGTGATAGGCCTCGATCAGCTCGCGACCGAGCTCCAGCTGATCGTCGGGGCGGACGTAGGCCATGTTGAGCACCTCGCTGCGCGGGCGCAGGAACCGCTCGGGGGCGCGATGACACTCTAGGCACCAGCCCATCGTCATCGGTTCGTTCTTCCACATTCCGGCCATCTGATCGACCGCGCCGTGACAGGAACTGCAGCCGACACCCTTGTTCACGTGAATGCTGTGGTCGAAGTAGACGAAGTCGGGCATGTCGTGGACGCGGTTCCACGCGATCGGCAGGCCGCTGTCCCAACTCTCCTGAACCGGAGCCAGCTCGGGAGAGCCGACTCGAATCTGTGAATGACAGGTCATGCAGGTCTCGGTGCTCGGTATGGTCGCGAAACTGCTGGTTTCGACCGTCGAGTGGCAGTAGCGGCAGTCGAGGCCGAGACCGCCGGCGTGCAGATCGTGCGGGAAGTCGACGGGCTGCGGTACCGGCACTCCGACCCTGTTGTTGCTGGTGCGGGCGAACACTGTCAGCGCCGTCACCAGCAGTACCAGGAACACGGTGCCGGCCAGTATCGTCCACCTGATGAACGAGTTCGAATTTGGCGGAAAGAGCTGCGGCATCTAGCCGTCCCCAGAGCCGATTCGACGGTCAGAGCAACACGTTCGACACGGCGGGCCGCAATCAGCCGGGCTGTCGCCGCGACGTGGAGAAGCAGGTAAAGCGAACAGATAGACCTCCTCGACATTCATGAGGGACGGCTGGATTACGCACACGGCGGCCGCGCCGCCGCCAGAAGAACGCAACCAATGTATCACAAGGTTCTGGCGTCGCAACGGGGACAATAGTCCCCTCTTATGCGCTTGAGACAGGCTTCGCGGCGGCGACGAGTGAGCGCGGTCGGCGCAGCCGCCTTGGTCAGCCTTCGCAGGCGAGACAAGCCGAACGCCGGAACTCCTGACAGAGATCGACGCGGAAAGGCAGACACCGGGTCATCGAATACTTTCAATCGTCGCTCGAACCGCCAGATCGGGCCGCACTAATGAAAGAACCGCCACACTACCTCGCATATCAACCGCTACCATCGTACGCAGGAGTAGTCGTTCGCCGACCCGCTACTATTTCGCGAAAGCACGAAGCCCACGAGACGCGGGCTTCGTGCTTTCGCTTCGCCGCTCTGAACGGCGCTTCTATTGGTGGAGCCTGACGGATTCGAACCGACGACCTCTCGCTTGCAAAGCGAATGCTCTCCCAGCTGAGCTAAGGCCCC
>JBBDRK010000038.1:0-6991 GCA_040905465.1 Trueperaceae bacterium
CGGAGGCCTTCGAGATACCCGGGCTCCGGCTTGACGATCCCGATGTTCTGCAGGATCGGCTCGAGAATTATGGCCGCGACCTTCCCGCTTGCCAGCAGGCCCTCGACAGCATCGAGATCGTTGAACTGCGTTACATAGACGTTACTCTTGACCGATTCCGGTATCCCGGCGGTGATGGGGTTGAGCTCCAAGCCGTCGCCAGCTTCACGTGAGCGCTGCTTTTCGGCCGGGTCCATGAGGTTGAAGGCAACGTCGTCTTGCCAACCGTTGTAACCGCCCTGCATCAAGATGATTCCATCCCGCCCAGTGACCGCTCGTGCCAGCCGAATGGCGAAGGAGGTAGCTTCGCTGCCGGTGTTGGTAACCTGCACCTGCTCCATGGTGGGAACACACGACACCAGCAACTCGGCCAATTCCCCTTCGGCGGCCGTGCTGCCGGCTCCATAGAGCGACGACGAGTGTTGAACAGCGGCGATGACGGCCTGGTCCACGTCGGGGTCTGCATGCCCGAGGAAGTATGGCGCGAAGGCGGCATGATAGTCGATGTAGCGCTTTCCGTCGACGTCCCAGATATACGCGCCGCGTGCCCGTTCGAACATCCGCATCGGATCTATGGTCCGATTCAGAGAGAAGACTCCTCCGGCGATGAACTTCTGGTTGCGGCGCCACAGCTCCTGCATCTTTGCGCCATTCGGCTCCTGCATCTATTGCCTCCCTGCCTGACGGGTGAGCGCCTGTCATCAATCACCTGCAGAGCGAACGGTCGTAGTCTCGCCGATCGCAAGGGCTTCGGATTCGAGGGCGCGCCGTCTTCTCCTGATGGCTAAATCCGTCTATCGCGGCGCTCCAGGTCCGGAATCTCGTAAGCCTATATCGTATAGTTTATTTTATAACATTTCGGATTCGCCCAGGAACAGGAAGAGGTCTTGCCCGATGATCATCGACAATATTCGGGCGTTCACGGTCCGAATGCCGCTCGAACGCCCCGTACGAACCAGCAATTTGACGATAGAGAGTCGTGAGTACGTTTTGGTGGAAGTCACCACCAACACCGGAATCAAAGGCTACGGTTTCGGATTCACCAGAGACGGGCTGGTGGGCGAGTGCGTGGAGCGAAACCTGCGCCCTTTGCTGATCGGCCGGGATGCTTGGCTTAGCGAACAACTGTGGAGCGACATGTATCTCGCAACCCGCTATCTCGGACGCAAGGGTCTGATGATGCGGGCCATAAGCGCTGTCGACATCGCGTTGTGGGACCTGAAGGGCAAGGCGCTCGATACGCCCGTCTGGAGGCTCCTCGGAGGAATGCGCGAGGCAGTTCCGGCGTTCGCGGCCGGCGGCTACTACCGCGCTGAAGAGACGCTGGCCGACCTCGACGATGAGTTCAGCCGCTATCGCAAGGAAGGCTTCAAAGGCGCGAAGCTGAATCTGGGGGGTGGCAGCGACTTCGACCACGATATCGCCCGGGTAGAGACGGCACGCAACGCACTTGGCCGGGACGCCGAGCTGATGGTCGATTTCAACGGAGCGCTGTCGACAGCCAAGGAAGCACTTCGTTGGGCGGAGGAGCTATCCCGCTTCGACATCGCGTTCATCGAGGAGCCGTTCCTGATGGACAACCTGCCGGCGATGCGAGACTTCTACAGCCGGGCGAAGATACCGGTGGCGATCGGCGAAGACGAATCCGGTCGTTGGGCATTCGCCGAGCTTCTGTCTCCCAAGGTGCTCGATATCCTGCGGCACGACGCGACCCTCGCGGGGGGCATCTCCGAGTGGGTGAAGATCGCCCACCTCGGGCTGGGACATAGAGTCAAGGTTTTTCCTCATTGGTTCCCCGAGGTCCACATTCATGTGGCCGCGGCGTTCCCCGAGTGCATGGGCGTCGAACTGATCGCGCCGGAATCCGGCATCATGAACTTCCATCGTCTGGTACACAATCCAGTCACCCAACGAGATGGGGTTGCCTCTGCGCCCACCGAACCCGGGCTCGGACTCGACTGGAACTGGGAGGAAGTGGAGAGGTTCGCGCAGTCATGAGCTCCTCGACCGATCTGAAGTTGGACGGCAGAGTCGTACTCGTAACCGGTGCTGCTCGCGGAATCGGCGAATCGATCGCCAGGCACATGGCGGCGGCGGGCGCACGGGTAGGGTTGGCCGATATCGACGAGGATGGAGTAGCGGCCGCTGCAAAGTCGATAGCCGACTCGGCTGGAACCGACTCTGCCCGCCATTCGTTCGCGGTCGCGGTCGACGTCAGTGATCCGAACCAGGTCCGTTCCTGGACCAATGATGTGCTCGAGCGTTGCGGACGGATCGACGTTCTCGTGAACAATGCCGGAGTGCAGTTGAACCGCGCCTCAGTCGACTTGACCGACGATGACTGGCAGACTGTCCTCGGCATCAACCTCACCGGTAGTTTCACCTGCAGTCGCGAGGTGGGGCGCAACATGTTGTCGAACGGTAGCGGCGTAATTCTCAATATCGCCTCCATCGCCGAGCGTTTCGGCATGCCGCGCCGCCTTCCCTACTGCGTGACCAAGGCCGGAATGACGGCCATGACTCGAGTTCTCGCCGCCGAGTGGGCCGAGAGCGGAATCCGCGTCAACGCGATCGCCCCCGGCTACGTGGAAACGGAGTTGGTATCGCACGCCCTGGCTGAAGGGCATATCGATCGCGACGAGATCGAGGCCAAGATCCCGATGAAACGGCTCGCATCGCCTGAAGCCATAGCCAGGACCGCCGTGTTCCTGGCCTCCGACGACGCCGACTACATCACCGGCCAGGTCATCTACGTAGACGGGGGTTACTCGATCTTCAAGTAGCGGATTGCGGAGGAGCTGGACGTCAACATGCGTTTCCTGGTAATCACCGACCATCACCTGGGTCGGGACAGATACACATTCAATCGCGGCTACTCCACGGCTTGGGCACTTGACCGCGTTCTCGACGCTATCGGGTCGGCCGGCGCCCACGGCGCCGACTTTCTGCTATGCACTGGTGATCTGGTGGACTCGGGTAACAGCGAGGAGTACGACTTTGCCAGGAGCCGGTTCGGAATCGAAGCGGCAGGGATCGCGCCCGGTCCGCTACGGATAACGCGCAGGGGACTCGCCGGGATGCCCTTTTACATCATCCCCGGCAACCACGACCCCCGTGACGTTTGGCTCGATAACCTGTTCCCGGCTAGCCCGATCGAACGTCATCTGGACCTGCATTGGCGCGTCAACAAGATAGCCTTCGCCTATCTGGATCTCGGCAGCGACGGGCGGGCGGGGATTCTGAGGGAGGCGTCGTTGCAGACTCTCGACAGGCTACTCGAGCAGGGCGCGCCCACGATACTGGTCCTGCATCACCATCCCGTCCCAGTGGGCATCCCCTGGCTCGACCGGGCGCTCCCAGCCGGTATCGACAGATTATGGGATCGGCTGAAGGGCGGCCGCGTCAGGGCCGTGCTATTCGGTCACGCCCACACATCGGTCGATCAGCGAATCCACGGTGTCCCGGTCTTGGGGACCAGATCCACCTGCTTCCAGTTCGCCTCCAGCGAACAACCCACCTTCGTGATCCAACCGTTGCAGTATCGCCTGATCGAGATCGATGATGACGGCCTCCACACCCAACTCTACGAGGTTCCCCTTACAGGCACAGCCAAGGCAAGCGCCGTAACGTGATCGCGCTGGACAGGAACTACCACCGATCATCCTGGTTACGCCATGGCAAGGCCTGGATGGAGGCACGAACCGTTACAGCGGCTACGGTGGCTGCCACGACCAGAGGCTGATGCGCGCGCCCGATCAGGACCGTCGCAGAGCTTCGCCGTTCACCACGTTCCTCGGCTGCTCCCCGGCCAGGACTCTTACGACCTCCTCGGCCGCATAGCGCTTCAGCCGATCGAGCGCCTCGACCGTGTACCAGGCACAGTGGCTGGTGAGTACAACGGACGGAAGCGTGAGAAGCAAGGAGTCAGACTCTACCGGCTCCTGCTCCAGCACGTCGAGGCCCGCGCCGGCCAGTTGCCCATCCTGGAGGGAGCGGATCAGGGCAGCCGACTCGACCACTGCACCGCGGGAGGTATTGATCAGGTAGGCGCCGGGCCGCATTCGGCCCAGCGCGCCCGCATCGAAAAGGTGGTGAGTCTCGTCGGTGAGGGGAAGGTGGATCGAGACGATATCGCTCATTTCCAAAAGTTGGTTGCGGGAAACCGGCTCCACGCCCTGAGCTTCGAACCGCTCGGCTGCCACGTACGGATCGAACGCCACGACGCGCAGTCCGAATGCTTGTGCCCGGGTTGCAACTCGCCTCGCGATGGCTCCGAATCCGGCGAGTCCAAGCGTCTTGCCCGACAGGCTGTACATGGGGCGGCAAGGGTTGGGCTCCCAGATGCCGTCGCCGATCTGACGTGATACCTGCGGTATCTTGCGCACCGAAGTCAGCATCAGGGCCATGGCATGGTCGGCAACTTCGTCAAGCGCGTAATCGGGCACGTTGACCACGGGAATACGGTTCGCGGTGGCCGCCTCGACATCGACGTTGTCTACTCCGATACCGTAACGCACGATCACCCGGCAGCGCTGAAGGCGCTCGATAACTTCACGGCTGACAGTTGCGAACTGCACGAGGAGAGCGTCGGCTCTCTCGGCGACCCGGGCCACCTCATCCGGGTCGGTGGCCTGGTATTCCTCCAGCTGCGCTCCGAACCGAGATATCACCTCCCGCTCCACGTTCAGATCGGGGAATCCGTGGTCGGTAACCACTACTCGTAGCGCTCCGCGGTTCTCTTCCCCCGTCGCCGCAGCTGAGTCTCCCATTTCAGGTCTCCTCCGATTCCCGCAGATAGTCGTGCACGACCTGCCCAAAGGGCAGGGTTAGGTCGGCACGCCAGTAGAACCCCTGGCCGACCGATAACACGGGGAGCTGGTGGATCGGGAACTGGGCGTTCGCGCGCAGCTCGACCGTCGCCGCGCCACGCCAGCACTCGTGCACAACTACGTCCTGGAAGCTACGAGCGGTCAACTGTCGGATAGCCGCCTCCCCGGTGACGCTCGGTACCACCTTGTAGTTGATGTTGGTGGTAAAGGGCAGCAGATCGGTAAGCTCGGAGATAACCGCCGGTTCCTGCTTGTATACCGTCGTCGATGTTGCCACATCGATCCCGTTTCGCCGCGCCACACCCACTATCAGGTCCCCGCGTATTTCGAGCATCGGTTCGCCGAACTTCTTCGGCTGGCCATAGATCTCTCGACCGGTCGCCATACCCCCATCGGTGGTGAGCATCAACAGCGGGGAGTAACCCCCGCGCAGGCCGCTGCCGGGCAGGAGGGCGTCCAGATGAACGGCGAACTCGAAATGGGGTCCGAACCAATCAGGATCGGTCATGCGGTAGAAGTGAACGACGACTCGGTTGCTGGCCGCGATCAGCGGCGGCGGCAGGAACCGGGCTACCGCCTCCGCCTCGGTCTCGTAAAGGACAGAGAGAATCCTGGTGTCTCGAAACCGAATCGGGAACCGGGGAACGAGGGGCGCACCGATGGGTGTCGAGAATGCGTCGCTCATCGACTCAACCACCCACCGTCGACCACGAGCACCTGCCCGTGCATGTAACTCGAGGCGTCGGATGCCAGGAACAGACATGCCCCGTCGATGTCGTTCGCGGTCCCCCAACGCCCCGCCGGGATGCGGTTCAGCAGTGTCGCCGAGCGGTCCGCGTCGGCGAACAGGTCCGCGTTCTGGTCGGTCGCCATATAGCCTGGAGCGATCGCGTTGACGTTGACTCCACTACCGGCCCACTCATTGGCCAACGCCCGGGTGAGACCGATGACGCCGTGGCGACTGGCCGCGTATCCGGGAACAGTGATTCCACCCTGGAACGCAAGTACCGAGGCGATGTTTATGATCTTGCCCGCGCCTTGGCTAAGCATTATGCGGCCCGCTCGGCGACACAGTTCGAACACGCTCCGAAGGTTGACATCGACCACCTGGTCCCAATCCTCCATCGTCCAATCCGCCGCCGGTTTCCTGATGAATGTTCCGGCATTGTTGACCAGCACATCCAACCGCCCCCAGCGATCGAGGCATGCGGTCGTAATCGCCTCGCTGCATGATGACTCGGTCAGCTGGCAGATCACCTGGCAACTGTCGCCGGCCTGCGCCTCGACAAGCCGGGCCGTCTCTCCAAGGTTGTCCTGCCGGCCGACCAGGCAGATGCGTGCTCCCGCACGTGCCAGGGCCAGTGCCATCGACTGGCCCAAGCCACGGCTTGCTCCAGTCACCACTGCGACCCGACCACGCATGTCGAAGAGTTCGCTGAGATAGCTATCGACCATTGGCGCCTGCCTTCATGCGGGCCTTGCTCGATCGGTGGCCGTCATCTCCGCGAGTACCTTCAGAACGGCCTCGACGATCCGCGGAGCCGCCTCCTCCGTGTAGGGACTGGTCTCTACCTCGTAGCCACCCTCGCTGTAGGCCTGCGGCCAAGGAATGTAACCGAAGCTCTCGCCGGTATAGCCGCCGAAGAAGGTGTGCGGGACCGCAGCCTGCTCCTTTATCGCCAATCCGATCTCGCAGAACGGCTCGCCGTTCATTCCCACTATCGCCAGCTCTCCGTAACGGAGGATTTGCAGCTCGACCTCCAGCTCGGTTTTGCCCGCGTAGTTTTCCACTCTGGTGACCGCCATCTGCGCTCGCCTCGCGCGGAACATAGCGGCCTCGACCTTTTCGGCGGGCGCCCCGCTTTCGTTGAGAGCACTCAGCTCTGACTTGCGCTGTCGGTACGTGTCGAGTACCTCCTCCAGCTCGGGCTGCGGCCTCAGCGGCAGCGGAAGGCGCAGTTGTCGGACCTGCAGTTCATTTTGCTCCTCCGGTACGCTCTTTTCCTCCCACATAGCCAGCGTCGCGCCGGACTCACGAGCACGCACGAACTCCTCCGTGATCGGTCGGGTATCGATCTCAGAAAACACCTTGGCGGCCTCCAGGCCGAGTATCGTTCCCAGCC
>JBBDRK010000039.1:0-6804 GCA_040905465.1 Trueperaceae bacterium
CGCCCCAGCGGTTCGTTCACCAGGTCGATGTCGACGCTCCCGGCAAGCGCGTATGCGACCACCAACGGCGGTGAGGCGAGGTAGTTCGCCTTGACGTGGGGGTTGATGCGTCCTTCGAAATTGCGGTTGCCGGACAGCACGCTCGCCGCGACCAGGTCGGCCGTCTCGATCGCCTCGACTACCGGCTCGGGCAGCGGTCCGGAGTTGCCGATACAGGTGGTGCAGCCGTAGCCCACAAGATAGAAGCCCAGCTCTTCGAGGTAGGGCATCAGTCCGGCCGACGTGAGGTACTCGGTCACTACCTTGGAGCCCGGAGCCAGGCTGGTCTTTACATAGGGCTTGACGGTCAGTCCCGCCTCCACCGCCTTTTTCGCGACGAGGCCGGCCGCAAGCATCACCGACGGATTGGAGGTATTGGTGCAGGAGGTGATCGCCGCGATCACCACGTCGCCGTGTTCGAGCTCCGTGTTCTGGTCTTTGATGCGCAAGGTCGCCCTCTTCTGCAGCTGCGATTCGCTCAGGGCGAAGCCTCGCTGGTCGAGCGGCTTGCGCAGATCGGCCTGGAAGTTCTTCTTCATGTCGGCCAATACGATCCGGTCTTGCGGCCGCTTGGGACCCGCCAGGGAGGGCTGCACCGTCGAGAGATCGAGCTCGACACTCTCCTGGAATGCTGGATCGGGCGTTTCGTCGGTGCGGAAGAGCCCCTGTGCCTTCGTATATCGTTCGACGGCCTCGACTTCGTCGGGCAGCCTGCCGGTTTGCCGGAGGTAACGGAGCGTCTCGCTGTCGGTCGGGAAGAAGCCCATAGTGGCGCCGTACTCCGGCGCCATGTTGGCGATGGTGGCGCGATCGGGCACGGTCATGGCGGACAGGCCGGAACCGTAGAACTCCACGAACTTGCCGACCACTCCCTGCTTGCGCAGCATTTGGGTCACGACGAGTGCGAGATCGGTCGCAGTCGATCCTTCGGGTAGCCTGCCAGTCACCTTGAAGCCGACGACCTCGGGGGTGAGCATGTAGATGGGCTGGCCCAGCATCACCGCCTCGGCCTCGATGCCGCCCACTCCCCAGCCCACCACTCCGATGCCGTTGATCATGGTGGTGTGCGAGTCGGTACCGACGAGCGAGTCGGGGTAGACGACGTTTCGGTCGTCATGGGGCATCGAGAGCACGCCCTTGGCGAGGTACTCCAGATTCACCTGGTGCACGATTCCCGACGCCGGCGGCACGACGCTGAAATTGTCGAAGGCCACCTCGCCCCAGCGCAGGAACTCGTACCGCTCGCGGTTACGCTCGAACTCGATCGCCGAATTGTTGGCGAGCGCCAACGGCGAGTCGTACTCATCGACCTGGACCGAGTGATCGATCACCAGATCCACGGGGATCTGTGGATTGATCCGGTTCGGGTCGCCGCCGAGGCGCTTCATTGCGCTGCGCAGGGCGGCGAGGTCGACCACCGCCGGCACGCCGGTGAAGTCCTGCAGAATTACCCGCGCCGGCTTGAAGGGAATCTCCACCTGAGCGGGATTGGCAGCGTCGTAGCCGGCAAGCCCCCGGATATCCTCCCCGGTCACGTCGTAGCCGTTCTCGTTGCGCAGCAGCGACTCGAGCAGCACTTTGATCGAGAACGGCAAACTGTCTATATTGCCGACGCCCTGCTCCTGGAGCGCCGCCAGCCGGTAGTAGTACTGCTCGCTGGAACCGACATGTATCAGCTCACGGGCATTGAACGAATTCTTCGGTGTCGACTGTGCCATCAGCTACTCCCTTGCCTGGTGCCGAGTTCGCTGCCGTTCGCCAGTCTGGCCCGCCAGGGCCGGGCGCCAGACGCGCAACGAAGGTAATCGAGGTCATTGTAGTCCCTCAAATTCGGGCGCTTCGATCGGCACCTCGTGTACCTGTCATCAGTGTCGGACTATGCTAGGTGATGTGAAAGACCGAAAATCACGTAGCTTGAAACAGCGTGTCGACGATCCGCGCGGGGGACAGGGGCAGGATGAGACCGATGGAGCCGGCCGGACGGAGGCGCCCGGAGCCGGCACAGAGCGAATCGAGGCGGCGCGGGTCGAGGCTGCGCGAATCGACGCGGCGCTGATCGACGACGTGCGGATAGTCGACGACAACCGAATGGCCGACATGCTGACGGATCCGACGACCCTGCGCCAACTCGAGCCGTTCCTGGGCAGGGCGGTGAGCGTGAGCCGGGCCGCCCGCGAGACCGGTCAGAAACCGAATACGGTGCTGGCCCGCGTGCGCCGGCTGGTAGCCGCCGGCGTTCTGGCCGAACAGGCGACTGTGCAGCGTCATGGCCGGCCGATCCGGCTCTACCGCAGCGTAGCCGACAGCTTTTTCATCCCTTTCGACGCCACCTCGGCCGAGTCGCTCGAGGCTGCGCTGGCTGACCGCGAGGCGTTTTGGGAGAGACAACTGCGCGAGGGTGTGGTTCGGGCCCGACGCGAACGAATCGGAGTGTGGGGAACCCGGATATACCGTGACCGGCGCGGCCGCCTGCGGATCCAGACGGCTGTTACGCCCGAGCGCAACTACACCACCCTGGATCCGGACGGTCCGGCCGTGCTGTCGGCTTGGCGTGACCGGGTGTACCTCGACTTCGAGGAAGCGAAGGCGCTGCAGCGGGAGATGTTCGCCCTCCTGCTGCGCTACCAGCAGAAGGAGGGGGCGCAGCGCTACATCGTGAGGCTGGGCATGGCGCCGATCGCCGAGTGACGGCACCTCGGGTCAGGCGGGCCGCCGGCTCGGGCGGCCGGGGCGCTCCCGGCGCAAGTGCACCAGTTCGGCCAGCGGACGGCCACGTTCCAGTCTCGTTCGGTAGTGACGCACGGTGAGCGTTATTCCGAGGCTGCCGAGCACGGTCGGCAAAACCCAGCCGATCGCTGGCGGCAGAAAGTCGAGATTGGTGACGGCGAATGCCGTGAAGGTGGCGATGTAGGCCGAGAGCATGCCGATGATGTGGCGTATCAGCCAGCCTTTGCCGGTCGACCCGCGGCGGTAGCGGATCAAGTGGGGAACCGCCAGCAGGGCGATCAAAGCTCCCATGACGAGCGCCACCAGGCTCGCCGCGCCGCCTGCGCCCGGTGCCTGGGTGACCAGACCGTAGCTCATCAGACCGTCGCTCATCAGGCCGTAGCTCATCAATCCGAGGCCGAAGAGCACCGTCGCGCCCGAGACCGCCCAGTCGAGAGGCGCGGCGCGTCCGATCCGATCACCTTTCCGCAGCGCCGCGCGCCAGCCAGTGAATGTGAGGTAGAAGCTGATCACCGCCAGGGCAAACAGAAAGGTATCGAGGCCCCGCAGTGCCAGGATCGCGGCGGTGACGACCACCACCAGCATCGCCCACACGTAGGTCCTGCCGGCGCCCAGATGCCAGGCGCCGCCCTTGCGACTGAACATGGCTACCGGACCAATCAACAGCGCCAGGAATCCGGCCGCTATATGCAGCAGCAGTGCAACCGATGAGAAGGCCATCAGTCCTCCCCTTTCTGCTCGGCGACGTTCGCCAAGCCGGCCAGGCTCTCGCTGGACCAGTCCAGCAACGCCTGGCTGTGATGTCTCCCGTAAGCGAGGGTCATCAGCCAGAACGGTAGTTCCGGGTGGCCGGCGTGTTCGCTCGCCAGCCACCGCTCCACGCCCCGGTAGGTTTCGAGTAGCTCGAGCTGCCGCGCCCGAATGCGCTCGAGGTGATAGCGGCTCACGGCTATCGGCGCCTGCGCGCCGAAGAACAGCTTGAGCAGGAGCTCATTGCGAACAGGCGCTTCTTCCACCGGTTCGGCCAACCACTCGCGAAAGGCGTTTCGGCCAGGCCCGGTCAACCGGTAGACGCGCTTGTCCGGCCTCCCCTCCTGGGGAAGGAGTTGGGACGCGACCAGGCCCTCGCTCTCCAGCCTTCGCAGGGTTGGGTAGAGATTGCCGTAACTCTCTGCCCAGAAGTGCGCCGTGCTCGACTCTGTCATCTTCTTGATGTCGTAGCCCGACTTCGGCCCGCTGCTCAACACGCCGAGGATCGAGTATCTGCTCTTGCCGCGTTCGCTCATATGACTGTCCGTTATATACCACCCCGTCATATTGTGCAAGTCGTCCTGCGACTGCCGCGAAAGGCAGCTCGCCCGGTCCGACGGTCGGGGGACCGCGCAGGCGTCACCGACCGGAGCCGCCCTGCCCGCTGTACCATCAGCCATGGCAAAGAGCGCCCTTCGGCACCTCCTGACCGTTCCGCTGGTACTGCTCGCGCTGACCCTCACGCTGGCGGCTTGCGCTCCCTCGGCCGGCGTGCCGAGACCCGCCGGCACCACGGCGGCTGGCGAACCCAGCGAGCTGCGGCGCACCGCCCTAGTCGCTTTTCATCGGATGGAGATCGCCTTCCTGCAGACCGGCAGCTATACGACCAACGCGCTCATCGATCTCGATCTGCCGCGAGGCGTGCGCTGGACGCTCGAGGAGTTCAGCGAAACCGGCTACCGGTTGCGTTTCACCGATGATGATAGGCCGGATGTCGCCTGGCTGGTTTCGCCGGAGGGCGTCAGGTCGGCGCGGCCCGGCAACGCCTGAGCGGGATCGCCTGGGCCGCCACCGTCTGGGCCGGACCGAGTGGGCTGCGCCGATTGAGCCGGACCGAGGGGCCCGGTGCCAAACAGCCGCTGTCAAACAGCCGCTGTCAAACGAGTTTCGCCAGGCGTATCGTGCGCCTGGCGAAACTATCGAGTGCTGGCCTTCAGGAGACCGGTTGGCCCAGATGCTTCTCCATGCGCGTCTGATAAGCGTTCTTAGGCGCGGCTCCCACCATCGTTTCAACCGGCTGGCCGTCCTTGAACAGGATGACCGTCGGAATCGACATCACCCGGTACTTCATCGCCGTCTGCGGGTTGTCGTCGACGTTTAGCTTGCCTACCTGAACGCGTCCCTGATAGTACTGGGCCAACTGGTCAACAACCGGGCCGACGAGCCGGCACGGCCCGCACCATGGCGCCCAGAAATCCACCAGAACGAAGCCTTCACGGGTCACGTCCTCGAAGTTCTTGTCGGTTACCTCAACTGTGTTCTCAGACATGGCTCCTCCACTGGCAAGCGTAGAACCCCGGCCGTCCCGCTCATGTCATACCGTGTACACGGGAACATGGGTGCGCACCATCCTACTCGTCGGCGCCGGCGGGCACCCGCCAGGAGTGAACCGCAGACGCGTCGTCGCCACGCAGGAAGCGCGGCGGCGTGAGCCCCAGTGCACGATGGCCACCCTTTACGGCGGCACGAACCAACGCCTGCGCTCCGGCCTTGCCGCCGTGCAGCCGCAGGGCCGTCGCGACTTCGTCCTCGATGGCCAGTGACGGGCTCGAGCCTCGCGAGTCGGTTCCCAGCGCGACGCTCACTCCATGACGAGCATATAGCTCCCAGGGAAAACGGCCGCACTCGAGCGCGATGTTGGACCGGGGGCAGTGCACCACGCTGCAGCCGTTACGTTGCACGATGGCCACGTCCGCCTCGCTGACGTGCACCATGTGCACCAGCGTTGGCGCCGCGGCCAACACGCCGAGACTGTCGAGATAGCCTACCGGGGTCGATCCCGACGGGTTCCAAGACGGCAGGAACTCGGAGATCGCTCGCGCCAGCGGACCCCGCCCGTCCCGATGCAAGCCGATCTCGGCCGGGCTCTCGGCCACATGGATCTGCATTGGCAGGCGCCACTGCTGTGCCAGTGCTGCCAGCCTGCGCAGCAACTCGGCGCTGACCGTGTGGGGCGTATGCGGAGACAGCCCGACCCGCATCCCGTCCGGACGCTCGAGCTCGCGGAACGCCGCCAGTCGCTCCTTCGTCTCCGCCAGAATCCTGTCAGCGTCGTCGGGGTCGGGACCGAGGACCTCCCAGTAGGCGACGCCGCGCAAGGTCGGATGCTCAAGCAGGTGGCGCATGACTTCCTCGCGGGTGACGATGTCGCCCACGACGGTAGTGCCCGCCGCCAACAGCTCCCTCACGCCCAACTCGGCGCTCGCCAGTGTGCGACCACCGCTGCGACCGTGGGCTATCACTGCGGGGATGAACTCCTCGTAACTACCATCGCTCAAGGGCATGCCCGTCAGATCCAGGTGCGTGTGGGCGTTCACCGGCGCCGGCGACAAGGCGAACGGCTCGTGACGCAACTCGGCGTCGGGATAGGCGTCCTGCAACTCGTCGCCATCGCCCACGGCCACCACGGTCCGGCTCCCGAGCGCCTCCTGCACGAGCAGGGCGCCGTCCAGGCGCGGCGTCCCGAGACCGTTGTAGACGATCGGCGCCCGCTGGAGAATCCGTCGCAAGCCGAGCCCCAGTTCCCTTGCCGGGAGGCCTACACCCGGGCCTCTGCCGATGGTGCGGCAGGGGCGGCCAGAATCGCGGCTGCGTCCGGCCGGCCGATGATGTTGTAGTCGCTGTCGCGCTGCACCGGCTCGAAACCGGCCTCAGCGATCTGCCGGATGATCTCCCGTTCGGCGGTGGCCCGGTGGCGAGCACCGGCCTGGGAAACGACGTTCTCTTCGAGCATGGTGGAGCCGAAGTCGTTGGCGCCGAAGAAGAGCGCGGTCTGCGCCACCTTGTAGCCCATCGTCGGCCACGACGCCTGGAAGTTGTCGACGTTGTCGAGGACCAGGCGACTGACCGCCACGTTTTGCAGGTACTCGTGGGCGCCGGCGCCCGGAGCCTTACCCTCTATCCGCACGCCCTTGGTCTGCAGCGTCCAGGATATGAAGGCGCTGAACGCGCTCGGGTGCACCGCCAATGCGTGATCCTGCTGATCCCGCACCCGCAGCAGGCTGGCGA
>JBBDRK010000040.1:0-37605 GCA_040905465.1 Trueperaceae bacterium
TCCTTCTCGCGCGCCTCGAGCTTGGCCTTGATCCGCTTGAGGACAGTCACCTCCTCGAGCGCCCGCTGATCGAGAACGCTGCGGATGTCGCGAATCTGCTTCTGGATGTTGGGGATGACCAACTGCTCGAGCGCGTTCACCCGGCGGTTGGTCTTCTTGATCTCCTCGCCGATACGGCGAAGCCGGGTCTCGGTGGCCGCAACCTGGACGAGTGCCTCGGTGAGCTTGCGAAACTGCTCCGCCGCCGACAACGTCTGCGCGCCGGCACCGATCGGCGAAAACGGCAACTCGTCGGAAAACTCGGGCGGCTGCACCGCCGGCACCTTGAGGCCGAAGAGGTTCTCGACCCGTATGTCGACCTCGAGCTGCTGCGGCGAGGCCAGGCTCAGGCTCTCCACGGCTTCGGGACCGTCCCAGGCCTTGGCCAGGAACAGGCTGAAGTAGGCTTCCTGACTGGCGGCGTTCAACGACCGCCTGGCCTCGAGCGACGACTTCACCAGCTCGAAGAACTCGCCAATCAGGGCGTCGCGCTTGCGCTTGAGCAGGTCGGCCCCACGCACTGCCAGCCGCAGCTGGTCGCGCCGCTGCAGCAGGTTCGATCTGGTTGGGGCGATTGTCTCTGCCACGATTGCCTCCTGGGGCAGGCGCTAGACGCCTTTGCCCGCCGCTCCCCAGAGCTCGTCCATCTTGGCGCCGTAGTACTTGTCGATCTGATCGTTCGACAGCCTGGTCAGCTCGCTCTTGGGAAGGACCGACAGCAAGGTCCAGGCCATGTCCAGCGAATCCTCGATCCCGCGGTCTTCGGAGCCCTGGTTTATGAACCGCTTCTCGAACTCGTCGGCAAACTTCAGGTAGAGCTTGTCGTTCTCCGAGAGGGCGTCTTCCCCGGTAATGGCAACAAGGCGCCGCAGGTCGAGGCCATTGGCGTATGCCGCCTGCAGCTGATCGGCCAGGTTCTTGTGGTCCTTGCGGGTCTTCCCTTCGCCGATGCCGTTATTCATGAGCCGGCTCAGTGACGGCCCAGGATTGATCGGCGGGTAGATGCCCTTGTTGTGCAGGTTGCGCGAAAGGTAGATCTGACCCTCGGTGATGTAGCCGGTAAGGTCTGGGATCGGGTGGGTGACGTCGTCGTCGGGCATCGACAGGATCGGCAGCTGTGTGACCGAACCCTTGCGGCCCACCACTACGCCGGCGCGCTCGTAGATCGACGCCAAGTCGGTATAGGTGTAGCCCGGGTAACCGCGGCGGCCCGGAATCTCCTCGCGGGCGCCGCCGATCTCGCGGAGAGCCTCGCAGTAGTTGGTCATGTCGGTGAGGATCACCAGCACGTGATAGTCGTGCTCGAACGCCAGGTACTCGGCGGCGGTCAGGGCCATGCGAGGGGTGAGCAGCCGCTCGACCGCGGGGTCGTCGGCCTTGTTGAGGAACAGCACGCTTCGAGCGAGAGCACCGGTACGTTCGAACTCCTGGGTGAAGAATGTCAGCTCGCGCTGGGTAACGCCCATCGCCGCGAACACCACCGCGAACTCGGCGCCCTCGCCGAGTACCTTGGCCTGACGGGCGATCTGCGCCGCCAGCTCGTTGGCCGGGAGACCGGAGCCGGAGAAGATCGGCAGCTTCTGTCCGCGAACCAGGCTGATCAGCGTATCGACCGTGGAGATGCCTGTCTGGATGAACTCCTCGGGCTTCTGACGGGCGACCGGGTTGATCGGCGCGCCTCCGATCGGCAGTCGCTTGTCGGCCACTACCGGGGGAAGGCCGTCGACGGGCTCGCCGATGCCGCTGAAGCGCCGGCCGATCATCTCCCTGGATACGCCCAGCCGCGCGACATCCTCGACCAGGCTCACGGTGGTGCTGGAGAGGTCGATACCCGAGGTCTCCTCGAACACCTGCAGCACCGTGTATTCGTTGGAGACCTCGATGACCTGGCCGCCGCGCTCACGGCCGCTTGCGTCGGTGATCCGGACGATGGCGTTGTAGGCCAGGTCCGGGGCGTTCTGCAGGAACAACAGCGGGCCGGAAACGTAGGAGACCTGGCTGTACTCCTTCTTGAGTAGATTCTTGCTCATGCCAATCTCCCTTACGCCGCCACTCGGAAGCCCTTGTCGAGCTCCGCGAGGGTGCTGTCCCGATAGGCGTTGAATTCGTCCTCGGGCACGTAGCGGGCGCGGTTGATCTTCTCGACCACCGGACTGGCGATGATCTCGTCGACCGTCGCTCCGCCCTGAAGCGCGCTGCGCCCCTCTTCGTAGAACTTGAGCATCATCTGCAGCATCCCGTACGCCTTGGAGAGCGAGCAGGAGGCGTCTACCGGGTCGAAGCCGTTCTGCTGCAGGAAGTCCTGCCGCAGGATGCGGCCCGACTCGATCACCAGGCGCTCCTGGTCCTGCAGGGCGTCCGGTCCCACCAACTGCACCACTTCCTGCAGGTCGCTCTCGCGCTGCAGCAGGTCGACCGCTCGCTGTACCAGCTCCGGGTAGTCCTCGGCCACGTTCTCGCGGTACCACGGTTCGAGGATGTCGGTGAACAGCGAGTAGGAACGGTTCCAGTTGATCGCCGGGAAGTGCCGCCGCTGAGCAAGCGACGCGTCCAACGCCCAGAAGCAGCCGGTGATGCGCAGTGTCGACTGGGTAACCGGCTCGGAAAAATCGCCACCGGCCGGGCTCACGGCCCCGATGATCGACACCGCGCCCTGCTCGCCGTTGAGGTTGGTGACCCTGCCGCCACGCTCGTAGAAGGCGGCCAGTCGAGAAGCCAGGTAGGGCGGGTAGCCCTCCTCGGCGGGCATCTCCTCGAGCCGCGAGGAGATCTCGCGAAGCGCCTCGGCCCAGCGGCTGGTGGAGTCGGCCATTACCGACACCCCGTAACCCTGGTCGCGGAAGTACTCCGCCAGCGTGATGCCGGTGTAGATGGAAGCCTCGCGAGCCGCCACCGGCATGTTCGAGGTGTTGGCGATCAGCACCGTACGGTGCATGAGCGGGTTGCCGGTCTGCGGGTCTTCCAGCTCGGGGAACTCCACGAGCACGTCGGTCATCTCGTTACCGCGCTCGCCGCAACCGACGTAGACCACGATGTCGGCGTTGCCGAACTTGGCGACCGACTGCTGAGTCACCGTCTTGCCGGAGCCGAACGGGCCCGGGATGGCCGCCGTGCCGCCCATGGTGAGCGGGAACAACACGTCCAGGATGCGCATGCCGGTCAGGAACGGCGTAACCGGGTCGAGCTTCTTCTGCACCGGCCGCGGCTGACGGACCGGCCACGGGTGATAGAGCTTCAGCTCGGTGCCGTCCTCCATCGTCGCGATGACGTCATCGAGCGTGTACTCGCCCTCACTGACTATCTTCTTGACCTTGCCGCCCTTGCCGGGAGGAACCATGATCTTGTGGGTGAAAGCGAACTCGGGCACGGTGCCGAGCACCTGGCCGGCGCCGATCTCGTCGCCCTTGGCCGCCTTGGGCGTGAAGCGCCACTTGGTCTCGCGCGACAGCGAGTTCACGGTTATCCCGCGCTCGATGTAGGTCCCCGACGCCTCCTGGATCTTGTCCAGCGGACGTTGGATCCCGTCGAAGATGCCGTTCAGCATCCCTGGCCCGAGTTCCACTGCCAGCGGCAGGCCGGTCGACACGACCGGCTCACCGACGGTGAGGCCGCCGGTGTCCTCGTATACCTGAACGAAGGCGGTGGTGCCGTCGAGGCGGATGATCTCGCCGACGAGGTTCTCCTCACCTACCCTCACTATGTCGTACATCCGGGCGCCGAGCATGCCCTGGGCAATCACGGCGGGCCCCGAAATCTTCTGAATCTTGCCTTCGATGGCCATTTGATCTCCTCGGTAGAGGTGTTGCCTGCTTGCGCGGCTACTCGCGCTCTATGGTTGCTCGAGCCTGATGGCGACTCGATCTCGTGCGATGGCTACTCGAGTTTTATGTCGAAGCCGATTGCGTTGCGAACCAGGTCCTTCATGTATTCGGTGGCGTCGTCCCCCTCGCCGAACGCCGCCGACAGGCTGGGAACCGGCAGGATTACCGGCAGGTCCCGTCCACGCATTATGCGCGCCGTCGATGTGACGGGGTCGGCAACGAGCCCCTCGTCGACCACCACCAGCCCGTACTCCTCGGACTCGATGAGACTTTCGAGGGCTCGGTCGGCACCCTCCTTGTCGGCCTCGCGAACCTCGACCCCGGCCAGCCGGTATCCGGTGGCGGTCTCGCTGTCGGTGAGGATGATCACCTTATGCATGGCCGAGCTCCTTCTCGAGCTGCTCGCGAGGCACGTCGTAGAACTTGCCGCGAGCCAGCAGCCGTAGCCGCGCCGATTCGGCCTCCTTGCGCCGCAGGAAATCGACCACCACTCCCGGCCCAAGGGGGTCTCGCAGCGACAGTCGATGAGCGCCCTGATCGAGCACCCGCCGAATCACCCGGTCCGCCTCGGCCAGGGTCGACGTATTGGCGACGTCGGCGAAGCCGGTGCCGGAGAGATTGGCCAGGGCGCCCTGTGTGGAATCGGCGACGATCGCGTCGAAGGTAGAGCGGTCGACCTCGCGTCCGCCCGGCAGGTAGAGGTCTTCGCCGGTGGCGGCCTTGCCACGCACCTTCAGCGCCGTAGAGAGGTTCGCTGCATCGATCTGACGCCGCACGTAGCGGATCAGTTCTTTGGGGGCGTCCAGCGCCTCCATCGCGTCCAGCAGCGTGCTGAAATAGGCCCGGTCGAGCGTCAGCTCGAACTCGAACAGCCTGCCGCTCGAGGCATAACGGCGTACCGCTCTGCCGAACGCCCGCGACAGCGGGTGACCGGTAACGGCCAGGACCTGAGCCATGGCGGGCAGGTCGGCCGAAGCTGCCATGGTCTCGACGAGCGCCGGCTTTAGCTCCCCTGCCGGCAGCAGTGCCGAGCTCACCCCTTCCCCTTCCCGGCCGGCATGCTTTGCGCGCGCCAGCGTCTTGAGGTTCATGAGGTCGTAGCCGATGAGCAGGAGCGCGATGAGCTCGTGCGGCCGGCCGTCGGAAAAACCGAGGATCGAGCGCGCGGCGCGCCGGAAGTTCTCCGCCACCGCCCGATCGAGTGCCGTCAGCCCCGAATCACGGGATTGCGCCTCTTCGAGCTCGTTCGTGTAGGGAGTCTGGGCGATCGTGCCGACGAAAGCGCGGAAGTCGCTGTCGCCGAGCGCCTGGGTATAGAACTCCGATTCGAGCAGCTTGGCCTTCATCCCACGAACGCGGGCATTGATGTAGCCGAAATCGGAAGACATCCTACCCTTCCTTGCTCAGGAGCACCTGCGCTACCTCGGCGGCGAGCTCCTCGCGAAGGGACTCGAGCCGGCCGTAGAGGGTGTTCTCGATGATGACGTTCTCGCCCGCCTTCAACCTTAGACCGCCGCGTACCGACTCATCGGTCTCGACTGCCGCGCTCAAGCCGGCGGCCTTGGCCGCCTTGGTTGCAGCGGCCTGGTCGCCGGGGTTGACGACGACCGCCTTGACATTCGCCGTTTCGACCCCGCTACCGGCGACGGCCTCGTCGATGAGCTTGGCCAGCACGTCGGCGTACTCGTTCTTGCCGGTGAGCGCATCGATCTCGCGTTCCGCCTCGCCGAAGACCTCTTCGATCACGGCGTGCTGGGCGCGAAGCGTCAGAGAGGAAGATTCCAGCTGAGCGGCGCTGCGTGCCCGTACCAGGGCCGCGCGCTGCTGCGCCTCGGCGCTGCGCCGGCGTCCCGCCAGCAGCGTACTCGCCTCTTCGTTGGCAGCAGCGACTATCTCCGAGGCGCGCGCACGCGCCTCGGAGAGGATGCCTTCGATCTCCGCGCTCGCTTCTCTGTCAAGCAGAGCAGCCAGATCAGCCACGTTATCCGCCTATCTGACCGTTGAGGAAGAAGGCGATGACGAAGGCGAAGATGATCAGGGTCTCGGGGATCACCAGGTAGATGAGGATCTGACCGAACGCCTCGGGCCGTTCGGCGATAGTGCCGGCGCCGGCGCTGCCGATGGCGGCCTGCGCCAGACCCACGCCGATCGCCCCGAGACCGATGGCCAAACCGGCGCCGAGCGCCATCAGGCCCTGGCCCACGCTGGCGCCGGAGGCCACTTCTGCCGCCTCCTGGGCGAAGCCGGTGGCGAGAAGCGCGAGTACCGAAATGAAGCTGAGTACGGAAACGAATTTCTTCATGCTTTTCCTCCAAGTAGACGGAACGGCTTGTACGGGCGGCCGTTGGCCTCGTAGAAACCGAACTTGGTAAAGAACTCGACGTACTGCAAACGAAGCGGTTGCAGTGTGTGTCCGATGATCGTGAGCGCTATTGCGACGAAATGTATCGTCAGCGCGATGATTATGCCCAGCAGTGCGCCGATGACCGGCACCGGCAGGGCGGCCGCGATGGCGAAGCCGACGTCGGTCGCCAGATTGGCGACCAGTGCGGCGGACAGGCCAACAGCGAAGAGACGGAGATAACTCAGGATGTTGCCGGAGTTCGAGATCAGCTCGATCAACATCAATGGCACCCCGGACAGCACCACCCCCAGCAGGAACAGCGCCATGCCGACACCTACCACCAGCCATACCGCGGTACCGAGCGACTCACCGAGATAGGCAGTGGCGAACACGACCAGGGCAGTGAGACCCGCCATCATGCCGATCCCTTCCCAGAGGTGTTTCCGGTCCTTGTGAAGGATCCCGTAATAGGCGCGAATCGCCCAGCCGCCGATGACCTGCAGGACGCCGAAGCCGATGGTCAGGAGCAGCAGCGGGGTGAACTCCTCGACCCGGAACAGCGCGATTGGGATCATGCCGTGGTCGCCGTGTGACGGGGCATAGAACACCGGGTTGTCGTGCGGCCAGTGCTCTAGGAAGTTGCCGAAGAACTCGCCGTAGATGAAGCCCCAGCCGATCGACCAGAGCGCAGCCCAGTTGACGATAGTGCCGATCGCCGGCAGCGACGAGGCCGGAATCACGATTCCCAACGGTCCCAGCGAGATGAGTCGTCCCGCCTTGCCACGCTTCCTGAGCCACAGGCCCAGGGCCAGGAACAGCAGGCCGAACCCGATGTCCCCCAGCACGATGCCGAAGAACAGCGGGAAGAATACCGCCAGCGTCCAACTGGGATCGAAGTTTCCGTAGCGGGGAGGCGCGAACAACGTCAGCAGCATCTCGAACGGCCTGACCCAGCCTGCGTTGTCGAGCTTGACGGGAACCGAGTGATCGACGTGATCGTCCGCGACGCGCGAGACTATCGCGACGTCGCTGCCGAACTGCTTGCGCAGGCCTTCACTGACCTTGCGGGTATCCTGAGACGGCACCCATCCGCGCAGGGCGAACGCGTACCGGCCGGTGAGCATGTCCTCGAGCCGGTCGAAGCGCACCTGCTGGTTGAGAGCGATGAGATGCGCTGCCCGCAGCTTCGGGCCGTGCGACTTGGCCAACCCAGTGAGTTCGGCATTCAGGTCGTCGAGTCGCCGCGGCACGTTCTGGGAGCGTTCCTCCATCACGTGAACCGCCTTGGCGACACCGTATTCGGCGTAGCGTCCGGGCAGCGCCAGGGGGCTGATGCCGTTACGGCTCAGGGCCTGAGCCAGGGCAGCGTCGTCCTGCTTGAGAACGGCCGCTACCAGGAGGGACTCCCTGGCGAAGGGCCGCTCGGCGAACGCGACGCGGCCCTCGAGAGCCTGCTCGATGTCGGCGCGAACCTCGGCCGCCGCGTCCGCTCCCACCAGGAATGCATGACCGGTTAGATAGCGGCTGCCCTCGAGCTGAGCCAGTGTCGGGGCGAGCGCGCGGAACAACGGCAGGTAGGTATGGATTATGTCCAGTTCGTCTCGCAGGCGCGAGCGTTCGCCCACCAGGGCGTCGATTCGCGGGCCGACCTCCTCGAGGTAATCGTCGAGCTCCTCCAGCGAACCGGGGGCCTCGCTCTTGGCGGCTGGCGCCACATCCTGCGACTCCAGCGCGGACAGCAGCGTTTCGGCACGGCCGACCGCAGACGACCAGCTCTCCCGTTCGTCACGTTCGGCTCCTTCGAGCACGTAGCGCGCGAGATCGAGTCCCTCCTCCGGTTCGAGTGGATCGACCTGCACCACGCCGAGACTCTGCAGACTCTGCAGAAGGTCACGCGCGATGCTCCGCCGTCCCACCACCGTGAGTTGGTCCATTCGGGCGATCACGGCAGTACGCGATCCATGACCAACTTGACTGCGCTCTTGCGGTTGCTCCTGGCCCGCGCCTCGACACGGTCCACTTCGGCGCGTGCCCGCTCCAGGATCTCCTCGCGCACCCCTGCGCTCTCCTGTTCGGCTTCCGCCCGCAAGCGTTCGGCAACGTCACTCGCCTCGGCTCGGGCTCGCTCCAGAATCTGAGCGGCCTCAGCCTGCGTCTTCTCTATGATGTCGGCCGCTTCCTTCTTGGCGCGCTCGACCTTGGCGAGCACCGCCTTCTCGTGATCGACCAGGCTTTGCAGCAGTTGTTCGCCTTGAGCTTCCAAACGGCCCTCCTTTCACCCGGATATTCCCCGTTGTGCCATGCGGATATGGGGTCTGACTGGTGTCTCGAAAGACAGAGAACGCGATGAACAAGGCACATTTGCCAGTGCCCGCGTTACCGCGAAAGCATACCAATCGCTCTTTCACCGTGTCAATCGAGACATTTGTCCCTGGCGACCCCAGAATCCGGGGCCTGTGACGGGCAAGTCGACCGCCGTTTCGGCTCTCGAATCCGGCCCTGAAGGCACTGGTACACTCTTGCGGATGAACCCTCAGCGGGGCCCCCTGGACAAGGCGCGCGGCGCCTACTACACCGAGAAGCGGGTGGCGGCAGCGCTTTGCCGCTGGGCCTTGCGGAGAAGCGGCGAACGGGTCCTCGACCCGGCCTTCGGGGGTGGCGTGTTTCTGGAAGCCTGCGCGCGACGCCTGGCAGACCTCGGCGGCGGCGAGATCTTCGGCGTGGAGGTCGACCGGACCGCGCACGCCGGCGCGACCGGAGGCCATGGAGAAACGCTCTGCGGGCGGAGGCTCCTGCTGGCGGACTTCTTTTCGCTTGATGCCGACTCCCTTCCGGCGATGCAGGCGGTGGTGGGGAATCCGCCGTTCATACGCTTCCAGCGGTTCACCGGCGAGACGCGGGCGCGGGCGGCCCGACGATCGCTGGAGCAGGGTGTGCCGCTGGAGCCGCTGGCGGGCTCGTGGGTGGCGTTCGTGGCGCACGCCACGTCGTTCCTCGCCACCGGAGGGCGGCTGGCCATGGTGGTTCCGGCCGAGCTTGGCCACGCCCCCTACGCCAGGCCGCTTCTGAGCCTGCTGCAGCACTCCTTCTCCCGCTCCACGATCGTGTCGTTCCGCAGGTCGCTCTTTCCCCATCTCGATCAGCGGACGGTGCTGGTGCTGGCCGACGGCTTCGAAGAGGGTCCGGCGGAGTTTCGCTCGCTCGACCTTGCCGGCGCGGAAGCCCTGGAGAAGCCCCTCCCGTGCGCCGGCGACCGAGCTCTCGACGCCGATAAGCTAGTGACCGGCCGCTCGAGCCTGGCCCATGCGCAACTGGACGCCGCGACGATGGCGCTTTACCGTGATCTGCCTGAGCGCGGCGCGATCCACCTGGGCGAGCTCGCCCGGGTCGAGAGCGGCTACGTCACGGGAGCGAACTCCCACTTCCACCTGAGTCCCGGCGCAGCCCTGGCCTCCGGGCTGCCGAACGAGGTACTGGTGCCGGCGGTGCTCCGCTCCAGGGCTCTTGCCGGCCTGACGCTGACGGAGCGGGACTGGCCGGCCGCCGTCGAGTCCGGGGCCGCCGGCTACCTGGTGCAGGCGTCCGGCCATGAAGAGCACCCGGCGGTCGCCGCCTTCCTCCGCCGGCTGGAGCGGGCCGGCGTCCAGGATCGCTACAAGACTCGCAATCGAGCCGTGTGGCACAAGGTACCCAGAGTGTTCGCCGCGCCCATGCTGCTCACCGCCATGGGCGGCCGCGGCCTGCGACTGGTCGTCAACGACGCCGGCCTGGCCTCCCCGAACACCTTCCACCTGGTCACCCCCCACTCCCCCGATCCCGCTGTCCGGCCGAGCCTGGCGGCCGCCTGGCTCACCTCGCTGACCGAGCTGAGCCTGGAGCTCGAGGGCCACGCCCTGGGCGGAGGCATGCTCAAATGCGATCCCGGCGAGGCGCTGCAGGTGCTGCTGCCCCCGCCCGCTCCCCTGCCCCCGGCGTGCCTCGAGCGACTCGACCGGCTGCTCCGCGACGGGGAGCGGGAGGCAGCCCGCCAGGAGGCCGACCGGCTGCTGCTCTCGGGAGCGCTCGGATTGAGCAGCGATGAGATCGACGCACTGGCCAACGCGGCCGCCGAGCTGTCAACGCGACGAAAATAGCGTGCCCTGCTACTCCGCCTCGGCCGGCAACCGCCTCCGCATCTCGTCGCCCGTAGCCGCGGCGGCGGGATCATCCGACCGCATCAGGGCGTCAACGATCCGCGCCTGTTCCTTCCGACTCTTGTTCTGGCTGAGCTTCATCTTGCCCTCGAGCCGGTCGACGATCAATTCGAAGCCAACAATGCCGCGCAGCATGCCCTGACGATAGCGGGCCGAAAGCGAGTCCCAGCGCGCCTGGTATTCCGGCTCGTGCTCGCCGATCAGCTCGGCCAGAATCTCCGCGAGCGTCTCTGGCTCGTCGTCGAACGAGAGGGGGCGGGCACGACCGGACGCGTGAACGGCCAGGTAGTTCCAGGTCGGCACGCTCTCCCACCTGTCGTAGTGAACCGGGGAGATGTAGGCGTGTGGCCCCGCGAAGATCACCAGAGTATCGCTGCCGCCGAGAGAGCGCCACTGCTCGTTCGCCTTGGCGAAGTGGCCCCGGATGCGCACGCCCCGTGGAGTCTCGGTGACGGTGACAGGAATGTGGCTGGCGAGCGGCAAGTGGTCTGCGGCCGAGACGACGGTGGCGAAGGCGTGCTCTTTCATGAAGGCGAGCAGCGTCTCCGGGTGGTCCTCACGGTTGAGGTGGGGGATATACATCACGCCTCCTGGGCAAACGAGTGTTCGCTCACTCGCTGGCAAGGTTGCTTGCTCCGAGCGGTCACACGACCTCGATCCTCACCATGTCCTGCAGACCGACGAAGTCGTCGGCGTTTCGAGTGAAGAGCGGCAGTCCGTGGATGCTAGCGATTGCGGCGATCATCAGGTCGAGGCGGCGAGCGCGCCCTTTCCGGCCGGCCGCCACCGTCAGTGCCACCAGCGACCCGTACTTTCGCGCGGCTCCCGCGTCGAACGGCAGTGGAGCAAGGTATGCGTTCTCGGCGAGCTGAAGGCGTTCGAGCCGGACGGCGCGCTCGCGGTCGTCGCGTGCCAGGTGTGGGCCCTGGGAGAGCTCGGCGAGGGTAACGGCCGTGATCGTAGCTTTCAGCGGTAGCCGCTCTTCTTGTATCTCCGGAAGGTCGATGACGACAGAAGTGTCAAGTACGCCGTAGTCGTATCGCTCACTCATTCGTGCGACGACCTCGAGATCGCTCTACGCGGTCCTCGCCGAATATCGCGTCGGCTTCGGCGCGCATCCTGGCGTAACCGCCCGGTGGAAGTGACGCGAACGCGGCCTTGAGCTCCGCGCTCGAGACGAACGCCTTTACCGGAACGGGTCGCAGCTCTGCGACCTCGACCCCATGCCGGGTAATGAGGAAACTCTCGCCACGCTCGACGGCGTCCATGAGCGCGGCACTGCCGTTGCGCAACTCACGCTGGCTGATCCTCTTCACGCCTGAGTGTAGCATAAGGTGCTACGCGCACCCTCGTCCCTCGCCGGAAGGGTGCCGCTGAGTCGATGCGACTGAGCCACCGGGGGCAGGCACCGCACAGGCCTGCGACAACCCCGTTCCCGAACGTCGTGCAGCTAGAGGGATTCTGCCGCACGACTACGTCAGGTTGCGTATCCGCCGAACGCCAAGCAGGAGGGACCACCGAAGGGCCCATCTCGCGGGCGTCGCTGGACGGGAGAGATCGTCCGCAGCAGGCATCGATCAAGGGTCGGGCGACAGTCACCTTAGCTGTCGACGAGCACACTTGCCGCATGTACATATACGCGACTGAAGAGCACCGGACAGATGAGGCCAGGCCGACGGCCAGCGTCGAGGACAGGCTCGAGGGGCTGCTCGAATATGCACCGGTTAGAGGCGCCATTGCCGGCGCACTCGCTACCGTTCCCATGACGTTGTCCATGTATGCCATGGATCGGCTGGTGCCGCACGAGGAGGGAGACGAGCTTCCCCCACGACAGATAACCGAGGAGTTGGCGGAGCGTACCGGGACCAAGGAGAATGCCCAGGAAACCACACTGGATCTCGCAACCGAGGCCGCCCATTTCGGCTTCGGAAGCGTAACGGGCGCGATATACGGTTCGCTGGCCGGACGTGTGCCGCTGCCATCGACCGTTGCCGGTATCGGTTTCGGACTGGCGGTCTGGACCGCCAGTTATGCAGGCGCCCTGCCCGGTCTCGGTCTGCAGCGGCCGCCCGACCGCCGGCCCGCCTGGCGCAACCTCACCATGATTGCGGGCCACGTGGTCTGGGGCGCCGCGCTCGGGTGGAGCGAGCAGCGCTTGCGAAATCGCCGTCGGGCCGTGGCGTGGGTACCGGGAGAGCGGCAGGGCCGAGACAGGGGCGTCGGCAGGGGTGTCGCGTTCAGCGAACATGGCTGAAAGGATGCCAGAAGTTCGATGAACGCGACACCCCTGCCTCCTGCGAGGCGGCTTCGAACCTGAGCGGACCGAGTACCCGGTACGCCCGACTCCTGTTAAAGTGCCCCGTCAATGCGTCTCGCGGTGATCTCCGATATCCATGGCAACCTGGCCGCGCTGGAGGCTGCACTTGCCGACATCGAGTCGCTGGGAGTGGATCTGGTGGTGGTCGCCGGCGATCTGGTCAACGGCGCACCGGACTCACGCGCTTGCTGGGAGTTGATCCGCTCGCGCGGTTACTCGATGTTGCGGGGGAACCATGAACGTTATCTGTTCGACCTGGGCACCCCTGCCGAGGCGGCGGAGTGGCAAGGCGAGAGGTTCGGCGCCGTGCGTTGGGCGGCCGCACGGTTCAGCCGCGCCGAGCTGGACGAAATGCGGGATCTGCCCGACTGCCCCCGCCCGGCCGATTGCCACGATCTGTTGATAGTCCACGCATCGCCCCGGCGTGACAACGACAACCTGCGGCCGTACACGCCGGAGGATGAAATCCGGGCGATGTTCGCGGGAACGAGCGAGGCCCTGGTGATCCGTGGCCACAACCATATAGGCAACACCCTTCAGTTGAGCGGTCGAACGAACGGCAACGCCAGGACGGTCGAGCGCACGATAGTCACTTGCGGCTCGGTCGGAATGCCCCTCGACGGCAACGCCAGCGCGCAGTACCTCCTGCTCGAGCGCCACGGCCGGAGCTGGCGCTGGGAGCACCGCTCGGCGCGGTACGACGTCGATGCCACGCTGCGCCGCTTTCACGAGGACGGTTACCTCGAAGCGGCGGGACCGATCGGTCGACTTCTCATGAGGGAGATCGCCACCGCCAGCCACCAGATGGTCCCGTTCCTCAGCTCCTGGGAACGTTGGTCTGATGGTGGAGAGCTCGACCTGGCGGCGGCGGTAGACAGCTTCCTAAACGCCTATTGACGAGCAACGCCGGCAATCTGGACCGTCAGAACCGCTTGCGGGAACGGCCGAAGCCGGCCGGCATCCTCAAGCGCCGTTCCGCCTCGCGCGCCACCTGCTTGGAGGCGATCTCCTTGAGTTCGGAGTACAACGCATCCAACCTCTCCCCCGGCAAGCTGGAGTCAGCCAGGAGCGCCTGGATCTCCTCCATTCGCTCCAGTAGTCTCGATTGCTGGCTGGTCTTCTCGCCGTCGAGGTACAGCTCCCGCAAGCGCGAGAGCAGCTTGTCTATGTTGCCGTCGATGTCGATCTTCGAGTCGCCGGCAGCGGCCGACTCCCCGAATAGCCGCGCCCAGACAACGCTGCCTTCGTCCCGCTCCCGGTAGCGGAGAAGTACCCGGCGATCGTCGAACTCGCACTCGCGACACAGCTCGTGGAACTCCCGAAGCAAAGAATCGGCTGCCGGTGGCAGGGACGCTTCCAGCCCGGTGAGCCGCGACCGCAGGCGCGCGGGCTCGAGCAGCAGCAGGGCGATGACCTCGAGTTCGAGAGATTCCGCTTGGCCACGGACACTCCGTGTGCCCTTCATGCCGCGCACCTGGGTGTCGTCGAGCCGGCCGCCGCGGCTGCTGCTGCCCAACCAGGAGTCGAGCGAACGCTCCTCGATTCCCAGCTTGTCTATAACCAACCGGCGCATCTCGGCGGCCACCGGATCGAAGACGGATCTCGCCTTGAGCGCCGGCATGAGTTCGTTGAGGATCGACTTCTGGCCCTGCACGGTAGTGGCGTCGAAGCGCTCGAGCACGCTGCTGAAGCGAAACTCGACCTCCGATAATCCGTCCTCGAGCGCGGCCAGGAAGTCGTCGAGGTGGCCCCCCATCACCGCGTCGGCCGGGTCCTTGCCGAACGGAACCTGCACCGCCCGCACTAGGAACTGCCGGCCCACGGCCTGCTCCAGCCCGGAAAGAACCGCCCGCTGGCCGGCCGAATCGGCATCGAACGCGAGGTACAGCGTGTGCACGTCGAGCCGGCTCAACTGGTCCGCCTGCTCGGAGGTCAGGGTTGCGCCCAACGCCGCCACCGCGTGCCGCACGCCCACCTGATGCAGGGCGATGACATCCATGTAGCCCTCGACCACGATGCACTCACTGCGTGAACGGATCTCGCCGCGGGCGTTGTCGAGGCCGTACAGCAGCCGGCCCTTGTGGAAGATGTCGGTCTCCGGCGTGTTCAGGTACTTGGGCAGCGAGTCGTCCAGCACCCTTCCGGCGAATCCCACGACACGTCCGAGCGGGTCGCGAATCGGAAAGATCACGCGGTTGCGGAACCGGTCGAACCTGCGTCCGCTGTCGTTCTCCGAGAGCAGGCCGGCGTCCAGCAGTTCCTGGTCGCGGTAGCCCTTGGTAAGCGCGTGGCGGAGGAGCCCATCCCAGCCGTCGGGCGCGAAGCCGAGACCGAATGTCTCGACCGTCTCGTCGCTCAGCCCGCGCCGCCCGAAGTAGCCGCGAGCCGTTGCTCCGCCCTGTGGGTGGCGGAGTTGCTCGATGAAGTAGGCCAGCGCCATGGAGTTTACGTCGTACAGGTCCTTGCGCTTGCGGTCGCGTGGGGTGGGAGGCGTGACCTCGACGCCAACTCGGTGACCGAGCGTCTGCATGGCCTCGCCGAAGGAGAGTCCCTGGCTACGCATTACGAAGTCGAAGACGTCGCCCTTGGCCTGGCAACCGAAACAGTAGAAAAAACCGCGGTCGCGATGAACGTGGAAAGAAGGCGTCTTCTCGCTATGGAACGGGCACAGGCCCTTGAGCTGATCACGTCCCGCGGGCTTGAGAGCCACCAGTTCGCCGATCAGCTCGGCAATGTCGAGCCGTTCCCGAATCTGTTCTTTGGCGCCGTCCGCCACGCTGCCCGCCACTGTCTCAACCTCCGCCCGACGCCAATCCTCCGCCTCGCGGCCCCCAGCCTTGCGCGGAGCCTAACTCGGCCCAACTCGACCGTTTCTCCTCCGAGAATATCACGCAGCCCGGCCACCCCCGCCGGCAAGCTGCCCTAACGCGAAGGCGTTCGCACCGAAGCACGGGCAACGCCGAGCCCAACGAGTTCGCAACGGGAAGCTGCCGCTACGCGAAGGCGTTCCCCCCGACACGCTGCCCGGTTTCTACACCCCTATCGCCCGGCGACCGCTCGCGGCCGCCCGGGCCACACCACCCCACTTCCCAAGTTCGCAGCGAAGCAAGCGAGGCCGGGGTGTCGCGGCGAGCGAACTTCTGGCGTCCTTTCCGCCATGTTCGTCCGTCGCGACACCCCGGCCGAAGCACGGGCGATGCCAAGCACTACCGGGGAAATAACGGAAGATGCCCAAGCGCCACCACGTCGTCGCGCGGTTCACCCTCGGTGAACACCACCAGCGTGGCGACCACTTCACCGCCGATCTCCTCGAGCAGCTCCCGCAGCCCTTCGAGGGTTCCGCCGGTGCTGACCACGTCATCGACTATCGCGACCTTACGGCCGCGAATTCGATCGACGTCGGCGCCGTCGATCACCAGTTCCTGGGGCTTACCGGTGGTTATGGACAGCACCGTTCGCTTGACGGCATCCACCATGTAGGGCTTCTCGGTCTTGCGCGCCACCACGTAGGGAATGCCGGTATTGCGGCTCATCGCGTGGGCCAGCGGCACCGCCTTGACCTCCGGGGTGATCAGCACTTCGATCCCCTCGGGCATGCAGCGTCCCAGCTCGGCGGCGGCCTCCTCGGTCAGTTCGGTATCGCCCAGCAGGTTGAGCAGCGCCACGGAAACCTCTCCGACGCTGACGATCTTCAGTCGGCGTTCGGCCTTTCCGATGCGAACAGTGTAGTGCTCCATGGTCGCGAGACCCCTTTCAGCTCCCACCGCCGGGGTTCCGGGAAGAGCATAGCGCGGTCGCCGGAACGGGCCGGCGCCTGTCGCCTCAGTCGAACACGATAGTCTTGTTGCCGTACACCAGGATACGGTCGTCGAGGTGGGCCGCGACCGCCCGGGCGAGCACCATCCGCTCGACCTCCCTGCCCACTCGGGCGAGGTCGGCGACCGACTCGCGGTGCGAAACCCGGTGCACGTCCTGGGCGATAATCGGCCCCTCGTCGAGGTCGTCAGTGACGTAGTGAGCCGTCGCGCCGATCAGCTTGACGCCACGCTCGTAGGCGTGGCGGTACGGATTGGCTCCCATGAAGGCAGGCAGGAACGAGTGGTGGATGTTGATGATGCGCTCGGGCCAGCGGGCAACGAACTCCGCCGACAGAATCTGCATGTAGCGGGCCAGCACGATCATGTCGACGCGTCCCTCGAGCAACTCCTGCATCGCCGCTTCCTGCCGGGCACGGCTTTCCGTGGTGACCGGCAAGTGATGGTACTCGACGCCCAGCGACTCGCTCACGTCGCGCAGGTCGTCGTGGTTGGACAGTACCAGCGGTATCTCCACGTCGAACTCTCCGCTGCGTGTGCGCCACAGCAGCTCCAGCAGGCAGTGATCGTAACGGCTCACCAGTACCGCCATCCGCTTGCGCCGATCGGCGTAAGAGATTCGCCAGTCCATCGCGAAGGGTGCAGCCACCTCCTCGCCGAACGCCCGTTCGAGCTCCGACCTCCCCAGGTCCAGGCCGCTGCAGTGGAACACCATTCGCATGAAGAAGGTTCCCCCGCTCGGATCGGTGGAGTGCTGCGACGAGTCGAGCACGTTGGCGCCATGGGCGTAGAGGAATCGAGAAACGGCGGCCACGATACCGCGTCGGTCGGGGCAAGAGATAAGCAGCCTTGCCGTGTTGGCTCTCTCAGTCATCGGCGTTCACGAAACCGCACGATACCCGATCGGCGCCGCATGTGGCGAGGACGAGAACCGACCGACGTGGACGGAGGTAAAGTGCTCCGATGCAGTTCCTGCCGCCCACTACCAGACGCGTCTTCGGACAGGTCTGGCGGTTGGCGCTGCCGGTCATCGTGGCGAACGTCCTGCAAAGCCTGGTAAATGTCGCGGACGTGTTCCTGGCGGGCCGGCTCGGTCCCGTGGAGATCGCCGCCGTCGGCATGGGAACGAGCGTAAGGATGCTGGTGATGGTAGGCATCATGGCGGTCACGGTGGGCTGCATGGCGTTGGCCGCCCAGGCGCGCGGCGCCGGTGATGACTTCGAACTCAGCCGAGTAGCTCGCCAGTCGCTGTCGCTGGCAGTCCTCCTGTCACTGCTGTTGGGCGCCGTCGGCTTCCTGGGCGCCGGCCCGATCCTCGCCTTCCTCAACTCGGGAGGGGATCCGCTGGCCGTCGAGCTCGGCACCGCCTATCTGCAGATTCTGTTCGCCGGGACCGTGTTCATGATGCTGAACTTCACCATCAGCTCGCTCATGCAAGGCGCCGGGGACACGATCACGCCGCTTTACATCTCTGCCGGAATGAACGTGGCGAACGTGGCCTTCAGCACTGCGCTGATGTTCGGCGCCGGCCCGCTGCCGGCCCTGGGGGTAACCGGCATCGCCCTCGGCACCGTGCTGTCCCGGATCCTGGCGACGTTCGCGGGGCTGCTCCTGTTCTACTCGGGCGGCAACGCAGTCCGGCTTCTTCCCGGCAGCTACCTGCCCGACCGAGACATGTTCCGGCAGATCCTGTCCATCGGGATCCCCTCCGGCCTCCAGGGAATCGCCCGCAACGGCTCGCAGATCCTGGTGCTGCGCATCGTCACCTCGACCGCCGCCGGCACCTACGGCGCCAGCGCGCTGGCTATCGGGATCCAGGTGGAGTCGCTGGCGTTCATGCCCGGCCTGGCGGTGAGCGTGGCCGCCACCAGCCTGGTCGGCCAGGCCCTGGGCGGCTGGCAGGTGGAGGAGGCGAAGGAACGGGGCAATGTCGCGGTGGCGCTGGGCGCCGTGCTGATGGGAGCCCTGGGACTGCTGCTGTGGTTGTTCGCGGAACAGCTGGTTCGACTGTTCGACCCGACCGCCCACCCCACCGTCGTTGCTGCCGGCACCTCGTACCTGCGGATCAACGCACTCTCGCAACCGCTCCTGGCCGTGGCGATGGTCGTCAACGGCGCGCTGCGCGGCGCCGGCGATACCCGTCCGACGCTGGTATCGACCATCATCGGCCGCTGGCTGGTGGTGGTGCCGCTCTCCTGGTTCCTGGCCTTCCCGGTCGGCATGGGCGTCGACGGCGTCTGGTGGGCGCTGTTTGCGGGCACTGCCGTCCAGGCGACTCACGTGGCCGCCCGCTGGTTGGGCGGCAAGTGGACGAGCGTGGGACTTCGCAAGTCGCGGCTCTACCGGTTGCACCTCCGGTTTCTGCCGGAAGAGCTGCAACACCGCTACCTCACCGAGGTGAAAGCGCCGCTGATGGCACAGGGCAACACCCGCGAACGGGTGGAGGAGCACGGCGTGTCGTACCGGCTGCCGGGGGGCGTGGTCGAGCTCGAGTTCGACGAGTCGTATCGAATCGTCGAAGGCCGGGAGTTGCTGGCAGGTTGCCAGAGCCCGCTTGCCGGCGGTTCGAGGCCGTCGGGGTAGAATGCCGGTTCCTTGCTGGAGCTCCGCCTGGAGCGTAGAACTCCACTCTGGGGCGATTGACGCCCGTGGTACCTTGGACCGGTGGAGGACGGTGCTCTCAGACCCACGCGTCTCGACGATTACGTAGGCCAGAAGAGGCTCAAGGAGAAGCTGAGAGTCTATCTGGAGGCTGCCCGTAGTCGCGGCGAGGCGCTCGACCATGTCCTCCTGTACGGCCCGCCCGGACTGGGAAAGACCACTCTCGCCCACATAATCGCATTCGAGATGGGCGTGGGGATCCGGGTGACCTCCGGACCCGCCATCGAAAAACCCGGCGATCTCGCGGCGATCCTCACCAATGCTCTCGACGACGGCGACGTGCTGTTCATCGACGAGATACACCGGCTCGGTCGGGTCGCCGAGGAGCACCTGTATCCGGCGATGGAGGACTTCAAGATCGACATCGTCCTCGGCCAGGGACCCGCCGCCCGCACCATCCGGCTCGACCTGCCGCGCTTCACCCTGGTGGGCGCCACCACTCGGCCCGGCCTGATTACCGGCCCGATGCGCAGCCGCTTCGGGATCCTCGAGCATCTCGAGTACTACAGCGAAGAGGAGTTGGCACTGGGCGCAGCCCGTGACGCCCGCCTCCTCGGCTTCGGCCTCAGCGACGAGGCGGCGCTAGAGATCGGACGCCGCTCACGAGGGACGATGCGCATCGCCAAGCGGTTGCTGCGCCGCATCCGGGACTACGCCGAGGTGGCCGGCGACGAGTCGGTGGAGCTTTCTCGCGCCCAGGCCACGCTCGACGAACTGGGGATAGACGACATCGGACTCGAACGGCGTGACCGGGCGATCCTCAGCAGCATGATCGAGAAGTTCGCGGGCGGGCCGGTCGGCCTGGACACGCTGGCCACCGCCGTCGGCGAGGACCGCGCGACGCTGGAGGAGGTCCATGAACCGTTTCTCATCCAGCTCGGCCTGATCCAGCGCACGGCGCGCGGGCGGGTAGCCACCGAGCGGGCCTATCGCCACCTGGGATTGCCCGCTCCGGCCGATGCCGGCCTGTTCCCGCTCGGACGGGGCTGAGCCGGCGAGCCGACCATGATCGAAGGAAGCCTGCGCAACGTTCCCCTCACCGACGTATTCCAGGTGGTCGCCACCTCGCAGAAGAGCGGGGCGCTCACTATCACCCGGGGGCGCACCCGGGCGCGCGTCCACTTCGCGATGGGGCGTATCCATTACGCTCACGTCTCGCCCGGAGTGAACCTGGGAGAGATCCTGGTGCGGATGGAGTTGCTGACGGTTGCCGAGTTGCTCGAGCTTCTGCTCAAGCAACAGCGGGAGAGCGCCGGACTGCCGTTGGCTCTGGCCGCCGTGGGCGCGGGTTATCTCGACGACGACGGCCTGCGAGCGGGGCTCGAACGCCAGGTGTTCGAGGTGCTCACCGAGCTGCTGACCTGGCGTAGCGGCAACTTCTCCTTCGGTGAGAGCAGCGACCGTGCCACCCAGTTGCCGGTGGAGCATAGCTTCGATGCAATGAGCCTGCTCATGCAGGTTGCGCAGCAGATCGCCAACTACGAGGAGGGTGCGGTGAGCCAGGGCGCGGTCTACCGCCAGGCCGGCGATCCGACCGAAGCGCAGATGCCCGTGAACGGGTGGGAGGTGCTGGCCACGGTCGACGGACGCCGCAGTGCCGCATCGATCGCCGCCGAGCTCGAGCTGCCCGAACGGCAGGTTTACCACCTGCTGCACAAGCTGGAACAGCTCGGCGTGGTGGAGCCGTCGCCCTTTCGGGTCGAGGAGTCGCTGGTGCCGGTGCTCACTCCCTCGAACGCTCACGCCCGCCTCCTGCGGCTGCTGGTGCTGCGCTGCCGCGCCGTTCCGCGCATAGAGACCCAGCAGTCCAGCGCGCTCACCTTCCTGGCGGAGAACCACCCGCGGGCGTTGATAGTGGACGACCACGATGGGTCGGCCTGGCAATTTCTCCGGGAAGTCCGGCGTCTGCCCGGCAAGTCGCACCTGCCGGTCGTGATCCTGACGCCTCCCGGTACCGACATGGGTGTCCTCGCCAAAATGCGCCGGCCACGCGCTCTGACACTGGCCAAGCCGTTCCGGGAGCTGGAGTTCCAGCAGCTCGTGACCCGGATGGTCGGGGCGCCAACCGCCTGACCCACGGCGCATTCGCGGAGTTCCAGGCGTGCCTCGACGCCCTGTCATCGTTCATGGCCGGGAGTCCGGCTGCCTCTGTTGCGCAAGGTCTGACAGCTTGCTATAGTCGACGCATTCAAATCGGCAGGAGTGGTGAGCATCGATTGGGCACTCGTGTCCTGATGCGCCAGCAACAGGGTATGTGCCTCCGGTGGCGTTGCTCGTGTCGCTTTGAGATCGTGGGGAAATAGCGGAGAAGAGGTGGAAGATGAAGCGATTGATCCTGGCCTTCACGTTGTTCCTGGGCACGGTCGCCCTTGCCCAGCAAGACGTGAGCGTCACCTGGATGACCGGCGCCAACACGCCTTCCGTCCAGTTCGCGCAGAAGACCGCTCAGCGGTACATGGACGCCAACCCGCACACCATCGGCGGCACCGATTACAACGTAACCATCGAGGTGGTCCCGGGGCCCGACAGCGCTACCGACCGCTTGAGCCTCTATCTCCAGTACTTCGAGGCGCGCTCGTCCGAGGTCGACGTCATGGACATCGACGTCATCTGGCCAGGCGACCTTGCCGCTCACCTCGCCAACCTGTACGACTACGAAGGCTTCGAGGCCGCGGTCGAGGACTTCTTCCCCGCGATCGTCGAGAACAACACGGTCAACGGCGAGCTGGTCGGACTGCCGTACTTCACCGATGCCGGCCTGCTGTACTACCGGCAGGATCTGCTCGACGAGTACGGATTCGACGGCCCGCCTGAGACCTGGCAAGAGCTCGAACAGATGGCGCAGACGATCCAGGACGGCGAGCGCGAGGGCGGCAACCCCGACTTCTGGGGCTACGTGTGGCAGGGCAACGCCTACGAGGGCCTAACCTGTGATGCGCTCGAATGGGTGGCCTCCAACGGTGGCGGCAGCATCATCGAGCCGGACGGTACTATCTCCATCAACAACGAACGGGCCATCGCGGCCGTGGAGATGGCAGCCAACTGGGTCGGCACCATTTCGCCTGACGGCGTTACCGGCTACCAGGAAGAGGACGCCCGTGGCACCTGGCAGAGCGGGAACGCCGCGTTCATGAGGAACTGGCCCTACGCCTACGTGCCGGGACAGGACGCCGACAGCGCCATTCGCGACAAGTTCGGCGTGACCACCCTCCCCGCCGGTGACAGTGGCGCCGGAGCCGCAACGCTGGGCGGCTGGCAGTTGGCCGTGAATCGCTACAGCCCGAATCCGGAAGTGGCCGCCGACGTGGTTCTGCACCTCGGCAGCTACGACGAGCAGCTCGCACGCGCGATAGAGGTCAGCAACCTGCCGACCATCGAGGCGGTCTACGAAGACCAGGAGCTCCTCGATTCCGATGTCGGCTGGTTCAACGCACTGCTGCCGGTGTTCCGCAACGCCGTAGCGCGTCCGTCGACAATCACTGCTCCCCAGTACGGAGAGACCTCGCGGCTGTTCTTCAGCGCCATCCACGACGTGCTCACGGGCGACGAAGACGCCTCGACGGCTCTTGCGATCCTGGAGCTCGACCTCGAGGCATTGCACCCGGATCTCGAACTTGGCGAACCCTAAGCCGGGGTCGGCCTGACATGAGCGCCGGGCCGGGATACAACCCGCCCGGCGCTTCTCGTGGGGCGTAAGCAAGGACCGGCACCCCGTGCCGGCACGACGCGCTTCACATCAACGGAGGTAATGCATGGACCAGAGTCGGATG
Source organism: Trueperaceae bacterium (assembly GCA_040905465.1). GTDB lineage: Bacteria > Deinococcota > Deinococci > Deinococcales > Trueperaceae > DASVCN01. The sequence continues at coordinate 22,961 of JBBDRK010000040.1, forward strand.
CGGGCCGCTCAGCCCCGGGAACGTCGCCGAGGGATCTCGTTGTTGGCGCAGCGCGAGGAGCGCATGGCCTGGTTCCTTCTGCTCCCGTCGCTTATTCTGCTCCTGCTGGTGGCCGTTTACCCGTTGGGCAGGGTCGTCTACTCGAGCTTCACCGACGCCCGTTTCGCCGCCGCCGGCTCTCCCCAGGTCAACCTGGTGGGGTTCCTCAACTACCGCAAGCTGCTCAGCATCACGGTGCGGGAGTTGCCGTTCGAGGTGAACGCCGAAGGGGCGCGCGAATACGAGCACCCTCGGCTCTTCCTGCGCAGGCTCGACACCGCCTTGCCGTACGACGAGGTACGGACCTTCGGCCTGTTCGGCTCCCGCTACGTGATCGGCGCTCCCAACGCGTCGTTCGTCCGATCGATCATCGACACGCTGATTTTCACCGTGCTCACGGTGGGTCTGGAGACGATCCTCGGGATGATCGTCGCCTTGGCGCTGGCTTCACGATTCTTCGGTCGCAACGTAATGCGCACGGCGATGCTGGTCCCCTGGGCGATAATCACCGTGGTCTCGGCGCTCATCTGGCAGTGGATGTTCCGATCCAACCGCGCCGGGTTCTTCAACGCGCTGCTCGACCGGCTCGACTGGGGTTCCGGGAACGCCGGATTCCTAACGCAGGCCTCGTTGCAGCTGCCGTCGATCATCGCCATCGACGTCTGGAAGACCACGCCTTTCATGGCTCTTCTCCTTTTGGCCGGGCTGGCGACGATCCCGCGCGAATTGTACGAAGCAGCAGAGGTGGACGGAGCATCGCCGGTCCGGAGATTCTTCTCGATAACGTTGCCATTGGTGTCGCCGACACTTGCAGTCGCCCTGATCTTCCGAACGCTCGACGCCCTGCGGGTTTTCGACCTGTTCCAGGTCGTCTTCGGCGAGCGCCGCTTCTCGATGGCAAGTTTCGCTCAGTACACGCTGGTCTCCAACCGGGACGTTGGTTTGTCGTCGGCGGCTTCAGTGGTGATCTTCCTGATCATATTCACCTTCGCCATGTTCTACATCCGCGCGCTGGGAGTCGATAACGATGACTAGGAAGCAGAGGAAGTTGATCGGCAGGATCGGTTTCTACATCCTGATCAGTGTCATCTTCATCTATCTGATGTTCCCGTTCTACTGGGCCACCATCTCGGCGCTCAAGACCGAGGCCGAGCTGATCCGAACGCCGGCGACGTTCTTCCCCGAGAACATCAGCCTTCAGAACTTCCGCGCGGTGCTGATGAATACCCGGTTCCTCAGAGGAATCCTCAACAGCGTGCTGGTGGCCAGCGCCGCGACGGCACTGAGCCTGCTGTTCGGCTCGTTCGCGGGATACGCTTTGGGCAAGATGCGCTTCCGCGGGCGATCCCCGTCGCTCTACACCATCCTGGCGATGACAATGTTTCCGCAGGTAGCGGTGCTGGCCGGGCTCTACGCGGTCATCCGCGTGCTGTCGATGCCGACGCTGCTCAGCCTGGTGCTCTCCTACCTGATCTTTACCCTGCCGTTCACGGTCTGGGTCCTGACCGCCTTCTTCAAGGGGTTGCCGTCGACGCTCCTGCAGGCGGCCCAGGTTGACGGCGCGACCTTCATGCAGACCTTCTGGCAGGTACTTCTCCCACTCACCGCTCCGGCGTTGGTGACCACCGGGCTCCTCGCCTTCATCAACGCCTGGAACGAATACCTGTTCGCCCTCACCTTCACCGCCACCAACCCGCGGGCGCAGACCGTGCCGGTGGCGATAGCCAACCTCTCGGGACGAATAGCCCGGCAGGAGCCGGTCGGCGAGATAATGGCGGGAGCACTGATCGTCACCATCCCGCTGGTGGTGCTGGTACTGGTCTTCCAGAACCGCATCGTCGAGGGCCTCACGGCCGGAGCGGTGAAGGGCTGAGTGACTGCGTCCGGGCTAGGCGTCTTGCGCCTGTGCCCGGCGCACCACCCGCGTAACCTCGTCGAGCGCTTCCGGGTTGGCTATCACCGATCGATTGACTACCTCCTCGCCGTTCACCACTCGGGCCACGGCCATCTCCATCACCTTGCCCGAGCGTGTGCGCGGCAGTTGCGATACCGCCAGGACTCGGCCGGGAACGTGACGGGGGCTGGCAGCCTTGCGGATCCGTGAGCGGATCGTTTCCACCAACTCTTCGTCGAGCGGCACCCCTTCGGCCAGGACCACGAACAGCCAGATCGACTCGTCGCCGTCCTGGCGCCGACCCACGGCGGCGGCCTCCAGCACTTCCGGGAGCTCATCCAGGGGCCGGTAGACCTCGGCCGTCCCGATGCGTACCCCGCCCGGGTTGAGAGTCGCGTCGGAACGGCCGAACACCACCACACCTCCCTCAGGTGTCATCTCCACCAGATCGCCGTGATGCCATACCCCGTCGAATCGCTCGAAGTAGGAGCGCCGGTAGCGCTCGCCGTCGCGATCGTTCCAGAAGCGCAGCGGCATCGAGGGCAGCGATTGGCGGCATACCAGCTCGGCCGGGCGTCCCCGCACCGGTCTGCCCTGGTCATCGAACGCGGCCAGGTCGACTGCCAGGCCGGGAGCCTGAATCTGACCGGAATACACGGGCAGCGTGGGCACGCCCAGCATGAAGCAGCTGACTATATCGGTGCCGCCCGAGATCGACGCCAGATGGACGTCTTCCTTGATCGAACGGTAGACGAACTCGAACCCGGCGGGCGACAGCGAGGAGCCGGTGGAGGCGATGGTACGCAGCCGGCCCAGGTTGAACTGCCGCGGCTCGACCTGCCGGGACTGAAGTGAGTGCAGGTAGCGGGCGCTGGTCCCGAAGAAGGTGAACCGGTGACGGTCCGCCAGGCGCCACAGCGTCTCGATGTCGGGGTGGGCGGGCGATCCTTCGTAGAGTACCGCCGTCGCTCCTTGGGCCAGCACCGACACCAGCCAGTTCCACATCATCCACCCGCAGGTGGTGAAATACAGGGCCAGGTCGCCCGGTCGTATGTCGCAGTGCAGTCGGTGCTCCTTGTGGTGCGCCAGCAGGACGCCGCCGGCCCGGTGGACGATCGCCTTCGGCGGCCCGGTGGTGCCGGACGAATAGAGCACGTAGAGAGGATGATCGAACGGCTGCGGTTCTAGCCGCGGGGCGCCTTCGTTTTGCCTCGGCAGCCACTCCTCCCAGGGCACGGTTTCCGCCGGAGGCGGACCGGGCCCGGCCCCCGGGCAAGGTAACGCTACCGCCCGGCGAAGCCCAAGCTCGGCGACCAGCCGGCGGACGGTCGACGCGGTGTCGAAGCGCTTGCCGCCGTAACGGTATTCGCACGAGGCGGCCAGCACCTTGGGCTTCACCTGGCCGAACCGCGCAGCGGCTGCCTCGAACCCGAAGTCGGGCGAGCAACTAGTGAAGATCGCGCCCAATCCGGCGCAGGCCAGCAATAGGACCACCGTTTCGGGCACGTTGGCGGCGAACGCGGCCACCCGGTCGCCGGGTCCGATGCCCTCGCCGCTCAACGCGGCCTGAACCGCCGCCGTTTGGCGCCTCAGCTCCGCATAGCTGAGGCGCCGCTCGCCACCTGACTCGTCGAGCGCCAGCAGAGCCGGCTGACTCTCCGCGACGAGGGCCGGTGGGTAGAGCAGGGCTTCCGCGTAGTTGAGCGTAGCGCCCGGGAACCAGCGGGTACCCGGCATCGGGTCGTTGCTCATGACCCGCTCTGGAGGGGCGTGAAACGGTATGCCGGCGAACCGCGCATACAGCGACCAGAAGCCGGCCGGGTCGGCGACCGACCAGGCGTGTAGATCGCTGTAACCGGCCAGGTCACGACCGGCAGCGGCACTCGCCTGCTCCCGGAATGTCGTGATCGCCGCCTGAGCGATGCGGGCCTCGGAAGGACGCCACAACGGTTCGAGCTGCGGTTCGAGCTGTGGTTCAGACTGCTGTTCGGTCTGTCGTCGACGCATGGCTCCAGTTCCTCCCGGTCCCCTCAGTCTAGATGAGACGGCCGGCACCTGAGCGCGACAGGTCGCTACCGCTTCCAGGGCGATCGGGTCGTAGACTGGCCTGTGTTCAGTAATCGCCGCAACTCCGGCAACTCTCGACCCCCATCCCCCGGCCGAAGATCCATCGACCTGGGCCAGTTGCGGCGCATGCTTGCTCTCACTTCGCCCTACCGCACCCAGTTGTTGGTGGGCATTGTCGCCATCGCGGTGGCCAGCCTGCTCGGACTGGCGCTGCCGTTGCTGGCTCGTGACCTGTTCAACCGTGCGTTCGAAGCCGAACGGGTATTGCCTGAAATAACCGACCTGAACCGGATAACCCTGGTGCTGCTGGCGATCTTCCTGGTGCAGGCGGTGTTCAACTTCCTGCGCGTGTACCTGCTCGGCCTGGTGGGCGAGGGGGTGGTGGCCGACCTGCGCAAGCTGCTCTACGGCCATCTTCTGGGCTTGAGCGTCCCCTTCTTCGACCGGCGCAAGACAGGCGAGATCACTTCTCGGCTCACCGCCGATGTGGCCACGGTACAGGCGGCCGTTTCACAGGGCCTCGCCCAACTGGTGAGCCAGTCGGTCACCCTGCTGGGCGCCTCGGTGGTCCTGCTCGTCCTCAACGCTCGCCTCACCCTGGTGATGCTGGCCGTCGTTCCGCCAGTGATAGTCGCCGGAGCGCTGTTCGGCCGGCGCCTGCGGCGCATCAGCACCCGCTTCCAGGACAGGGTGGCCGAGGCCAACGCCGATGCCGAGGAGGCACTGGGCGGCATCCGGGTGGTGAAGTCGTTTACCGCCGAGGATTTGGAGCGCAAGCGCTACGCCCGCTCGATAGACGAGTCGTTCGGTCTGGGCCGCTCGCGAGCAGTGGCCCGCGCGCTGTTCGTGCCGTCGATAATCCTGGCACTGTTCGCCGGCATCGCCCTGGTGCTCTGGTACGGGGGCCGGCAGGTGCTTTTGGGAGCGCTCGCTCCCGGCGACCTTGTGGCGTTCCTGTTTCTGATGCTTTTCGTGGCCGGCTCACTGGGCACCTTCACCGGCCTGTACAGCCAGCTCCAGGAGGCGATCGGGGCATCTCAGCGGATTTTCGAACTCTTGGATGTAGCAGGAGAGGCTATGAGCGGAGAAGGCTTGAGCGGGGAAGCTGACAGCACGGCGGCCGTGAGCGGAGCGGATGTGAGCCGGGAGTCGCCGTCGGCGGCCGGAACGGAGGTGTCGCCACGCCGGGACATACGCGGACGAGTCGAGTTCCACGGCGTGTCGTTCGCTTACGGTGACCGGGGAGATGCACTGGTGCTGGAACAGGTCGACCTGCTTGCGCAACCGGGGGAGGTAATCGCGCTGGTCGGCCCGTCCGGCGCCGGCAAGAGCACTCTGGTGTCGCTGTTGCCGAGGTTCTACGAACCGCTCGCCGGCAGGATTACTCTCGACGGGCACGACCTGTCGGACCTGGAGTTGCCGGAACTCCGTTCGCAGATAGCCATGGTTCCGCAGGAGACCCACCTGTTCTCGGGAACGGTCAGCGAAAACATCAGGTACGGCAAGCCGGCCGCCGACGACCGGGAGGTCGTGGAGGCCGCCCGAGCCGCCAATGCCGACGGCTTCGTGAGCGAGTTCCCGGAGGGGTACGGCACGCTGGTCGGCGAGCGCGGGGTGAAGCTCTCGGGCGGACAGCGACAGCGCCTGGCTATCGCCCGGGCGCTCCTCAAGGATCCCCGCATCCTCATCCTCGACGAAGCCACTTCGTCGCTGGACAGCGAGTCGGAAGCGTTGATCCAGACCGCTCTGGAGCGGCTCATGATCGGTCGTACCACCTTCGTGATCGCTCACCGGCTGGCAACAGTCCTCAGCGCAGACCGCATCGTGGTGCTCGACCGCGGCAGGATCGTTCAACAGGGCCCTCACGCCGCGCTGCTGGCGCAGGGCGGACTCTACCGCGAACTGTACCTGCGGCAGTTCGACGTGGAGAGCCTTACCGAGCGCTGACACGCTCCGGCGTCACGAGCTCAGACCAGTTTCGCTTCCAGACGTATGTCGCTCACCGACAGGGCACGGGATATCGGGCAACCGGACTTGGCTGCCTTGGCCTGCTCCTGGAAGGTCGTGTCGTCGATCCCGGGCACGCGTGCCTCGGTCACCAGGTCGATGCGGCTTATCGCGAAGCCCTCGGCACTCTTCTCGAGGTGCACCCGGGCTTCGGTGCGGATCTCGTCGGGCGCGAAACCGGCGCCTCCCAGGTTGCCGCTGAGCGCCATCGAAAAGCAGGCCGCCAGGGCCGCCCCGATCATCTCTTCGGGGTTGGTGCCCTCGCCCTCCTCGAAGCGGGACGGAAACGAGTAGCTCCCTTCGAAGCCGCCGAAAGACGCGCTCCCCTTGCCCTCTTTGAGGCCGCCTCTCCAGACTGCATTGGCAGATCGTACAGCCATGACTCTCCCTTCCTGGCCCGTTCGGACCGGCTCCGGCCGTGCCTGTCGACGTTCGGCCCCACGGGCAGCCACGCCGCTTGCCGGAGCCTCGCAGAGACAGTGTAACGGGGCGGGGGCGTGGTGAACCGCGCCAGGATTAGAGTGGAGGGGTGCCACTGACGGTCGAGGCCCCATACCAGCCCAAGGGCGACCAGCCGCAGGCGATCGCGAAGATCCTCGAGGGGCTCTCCGACGGCCTGCGCTATCAGACGCTCCTGGGGATCACGGGATCCGGCAAGACCCACACCATGGCGCGCGTCATCGAGGAGAGCCAACGTCCCGCGCTGATCCTGGCGCCCAACAAGATCCTCACCGCGCAACTGGCTTCGGAGTTCCGCGATTACTTCCCCAGCGCGGCGGTGGAGTTCTTCATCTCCTACTACGACTACTACCAGCCGGAAGCGTACGTACCGGCGCGCGACCTGTTCATCGAGAAAGACGCCAACATCAACGCCGAGCTGGAGCGGTTGCGTCACTCGACCACCCGCAGCCTGCTCACGCGCAACGACGTCATCGTAGTCGCCTCGGTTTCGGCGATCTACGGCCTGGGCTCGCCTGAGACATACCAGTTGCTCAACATGATCCTGCAGGTCGGCCAGACCTTCGGCCGGGACGAGATCCTCCAGCGGCTGGTCACCCAGCAGTACGAGCGCAACGACATCGAACTTGCGCCCGGCCGCTTCCGGGCCAAGGGCGACGTGATCGAGGTGTGGACCGCTTACGAGGAGGAGCCGCTTCGGATCGAGCTGTGGGGCGACCAGGTCGACCGGCTGGTTATGATGGACCCGCTGACCGGCAACGAGCTGTCCGAGCTGGAGTCGACCACGGTTTTCCCTGCCAAGCACTACGTCACGCCGTTCGACCGGCTCGAGCCAGCCATTGCCCAGATCGAGCAGGACCTCGCCCAACGCCTGGAGTACTTCGAGCGATCCGGCAAGCTCCTGGAGAAGCAGCGACTCAACGAACGGGTGCGCTACGACCTGGAGATGCTGCGCACGCTGGGATACTGCTCGGGCATCGAGAACTACTCGCGTTACCTCGACGGCCGCAGTCCCGGCACTCCGCCCCATACCCTGCTCGATTACTTCCCCGACGACTTCATCACCTTCACCGACGAGTCGCACATGATGCTTCCGCAGATTCGCGGAATGTTCAACGGCGACCGTGCCCGCAAGCAGACGCTGGTCGATTACGGTTTCCGGCTGCCTGCGGCGCTCGACAACCGGCCGCTTACCGACAACGAGTTCTTCTCGCGAGTCGGCCAGGTGGTATTCGTGTCCGCGACGCCTGCCAAGCAGGAACTGGAGATCTCGGACCAGGTCGCGGAACAGGTGATCCGCCCGACCGGCCTGGTGGACCCGATGGTGGCCGTGAAGCCCAGCAAGGGGCAGATCGACGACCTGCTGTTCTCGATCCGCGAGCGGGCGGCGAGCGGCGAGCGAGTGCTGGTGACCACGCTGACCAAGAAGATGGCCGAGGATCTCACCGAATTTCTCGCGCAGCAGGGGGTGCGGGTCCGCTACATGCACTCCGACATCGACGCCCTGGAGCGCCAGGTGATCATCCGCGACCTCAGGCTCGGGCACTTCGACGTGCTGGTGGGCATCAACCTCCTCCGCGAAGGCCTCGATCTGCCCGAGGTGTCGCTGGTGGCGATCCTGGACGCCGACAAGACCGGCTTCCTGCGCAGCGAACGCTCTCTCATCCAGACAATCGGCCGGGCCGCTCGCAACGTGCGCGGAGAGGTGTTCCTCTACGCCGACGGCGTGTCGGACGCGATGCGCCTGGCCATCGACGAGACCGAACGGCGCCGCAACAAGCAACTCGAGTACAACCTCGAACACGGGATCACCCCGGAGACGATTCGCAAGAGGATCCACGAGGTAATCCGCCAGACGGAAGAAGCGGCGCCCGAGGCGAAGCTCAACCCCTGGGAGCGAGAGCTGGTCGATGACGACCTGCGCCAGCAGCTCGCCGAGCTGGAGAACGAGATGTGGAAGGCGTCCGAGGACCTCGATTTCGAGCGGGCGGCGGCCGTCCGGGACCAGATCCGGGAGGTCGAAGCCCGCCTGCAGGGCAAGGAGCTCAACCTCCCCACCCTGCCCGGCGGCAAGGCTCCCCAGGCACGGAGCGAGAAACGGCGCAGCAAGGAGAGCAAGCGCGTCCGGGCGTAGCGGCGGCCGCTCAGTGCTTGGCCGTAGCGAGCATACCGACGGTATACTGCTCGAGCCTTGAACTACTCGGTCACTACGAGAAGCACTACCCGTCTAATAGCTCGGGCCGCGTTGCTGCTCGCGCTTCTGCTGCCACTGCCCGCGGCCCTTACCCAGCCGTATGCCGCCCAGGGCGGTTTCGACAGGCCCCGGGAGGTGGGCGGGTCCACGTCCTCCATGAGGTTTGCCGTCGCGGGCAGCGACGATGGTCCGGTGGCGTTCTGGAGCGATAACAACGGAATCCTGAGCAGCAACCTGAGCACCGGCAGCGCACCCGAGCGGATCGTCGAGGGGCGCGGTATCCGTGAACTCGCGGCGACCGAAGTGAATGGGGAAGCGGCGTTGGCGTGGGCGCGACGCGACCTGGGAACCGGGCGAGCCCGGCACTGGCTTCGCTGGCAGGACGAACAGGTGCTGCTGCTCGACACCCTGCAACCGTACGAAATGAGTCTGGCCGCCGCGCCATCCGGTCCGGCCGTACTCATGGCCCGCGGCGAGGGAGGCGACACCATCCTGAGGCTCCACGCCTGGGGCAGCGGCGACACCGTCATCCGCACGAGCACGGTTTCGCTGGTTCGCTACCGGGCCGTGTTCGACGAAGCAGGTCGCGCCTACGTCTTCTGGCTCGAGGGGTTTCGCGATCACAATGCCGTGGGATTCGCTTCCGACGAGTGGACAGCCTACCTCGCCACTGTCGACCCTCACGGAACGGTGAGTGCGCCGGTGGAGTTGGGTCCGGCGAGCTATCAGGGAGGTGCCGGTTCGCAGACGGTACTTGCGCTATCGGAAGGGGAACCTCGGGTCCTGTGGCCGGGGCCGGGCGGACAGGTGCTGTTCGCCGGCCCGGATCGGGAGCCGATCGAGGTTGGCGAAGGCTCCGCCGTCGGCCTCGCCGATGGGCTCGCTTACTGGGCGGACGGCAGCTCGGTCCGCTCGCGCCGGCCGACCAGCAGCTCTGAGCCGATCAACGTGGTCTGGTCGCCTATCTCCATCCAGCGCGGCAAACTCGTGGAGTCCGGCGGCGACAACTACCTCGCCTGGTACGGCCCGATGCGCAGCGGCAAATTCGGCGTGTTCGCCAGTGACGACGGCACTCCCTTCCAGCCCACGCTGCTCGACCGGATCGCTGCCGCCATGGGCTGGAGCCCCTGGGGTATCTGGCAGGCTTTCATAGGTCAGGTGCTGGGCTCGCTGCTCGCGGCGTCGCTGATCTGCATGGCGCTCACCCCGATAGTCTGGGTCGGGGCAATGATAGCCGTGCGCGCCAACTCGTCCGCATCCAGCAGTCTCGGCGGCATCTCTGTCGGCCTGGTCATCCTGCTCGTCCCCATCGCGCTGACCTGGAACCAGGTTCCTCGTTCGGTCCACCGCGCGATCTTCGGAACGGTTCCCGAGCTCGTCGCCTGCCTGCTGCTGGCAGGGGCAGCTACCTGGTTGCTGCGCTGGAGGTCCGACAGCGAACCCCTCATCGGAACGATGGGCAGCGCCTGGTTGTTCCTGTTCCTGGGAATGTCCTCGCTCGGTTTCCTCACGTTCCAGTCGTGGCTGGAGATATGGCCGGCGTTGACCTGAGTACGGCGAGCCGGCAAAAGGCACCCGCGGCAACGGAAACGAGCGCGGTCACGGTACTATGGTACCGTTGAGGGTGGAGGAATCGGTGACATTTCAAGTGGGTGATCACGTCGTGTACCCCTCTCAGGGGGCGGGCCTGGTTCAGGAGAAGACCACGCGCGAGGTACTCGGCGAGACGCACGAGTATCTGAAGATCGTCTTCGTTCGGGGCGACATGGAGGTCCTGGTTCCCCTGCGCAAGGGGCAGGAAGTCGGCCTGCGTCACACCGTCGGCAAGGAGGAGATCGCTCAGCTGAGCGAGGCATTGGCGAAGGGTGATCTGTCCCTGCCCAGCCAGTGGCCGCCGCGCTATCGCGCCGAGCAGGACATCCTGGCCGCTGGTAGCGCCTACGACCTGGCTCGGCTCATCGGCGTCCTTGCCCGTCGTGACGTGGAAAAAGGGCTTGCCGCTACCGAACGGGAGGTCCTGGAGACCGCCAAGAGCATGCTGGCCAGCGAATTCGCTGTCGTACAGGGGATCGCTCTTCGGGAGGCGGGCCGCCAACTGGAAGCGATAATCGGCGAGAACGTGGGCTGAGCGGTGGCGGGGGCGCTCCATGCGCCGAGCACCGTGCGCGACCTGCTCGAACGACACGGTCTGCGCGCCGAGAAGTCTTTCGGACAGAACTTCCTGGTCGACATTCACGCACTGCAAGCCGTCGTGGACGCCGCCGAGCTGCGGGGCGACGAGACGGTGCTCGAGATCGGTCCGGGACTTGGCGTACTTACGCGCGAGTTGACGCGCCGCGCCGGCTCGGTCGTGAGCGTCGAACTCGACCGGCGACTGCTGGCGGTGTTGCGGGAGACGGTTGGGGACGCCGACAATCTGGAGGTCAGGCTGGGGGATGCCATGCAATTCGACTTCTCGCTCCTGCCGCCTGGCAGCCTGGTGGTGGCCAACCTGCCTTACAACATCGCCACCGGCTTCATCGTGCGAGCCCTGGAATCGGGCGTATTTCGGCGATTGGTGGTGATGGTCCAGAAGGAGGTGGCAGAGCGACTGGTGGCAGCCGCCGGCAGCGACCCTTACGGAGCGGTGAGCCTGATCGTGGCTCACTTCGCTCACGCGCGAATAGTGCGACACGTTTCGCCGGGATCCTTCTATCCGCCGCCCGAAGTTACATCATCGATCGTTCGCCTCGACGTACGATCCGACGCACGGCCCCAACCCGAGCTGTTCCGACTGGTGCGCGACGGCTTTCGGCATCGCCGCAAGACGCTGGCCAAGAACCTGCAGATGGCCGGTTACTCTCGTCCGCTGGTGAGCGCCGCTCTTGCAGAGGAGGGCCTGGACGCTCGGATTCGAGCCGAGCAACTCGATCTCGAAGCCTTCGTCGGCCTCAGGCACCGATTGCAGGCCGGAACATAGAATGGGAAGGGAAATCCGTTATAATGCCGCAAGCGCTAATTGAATGCCAACCGACGTCGGAGAGGGTGGATGTGTAAGTTTCTAGTTGTCGGCGACGCCACCGTCGACCAGATGTATTTTGTCAGCGAGCTGCCCGAAGCCGGTGGGGAAGCTACTGCACTGCGCGCCGTCATGGAACCGGGCGGCGCCGGCGGCACCGTGGCAACGGCGCTCGCTCGTCTGGGCGATCCCGTGAAGATCGCCACCCGCGTCGGCACCGGACCGTTTTCGGAGTTGGCGCTGCGCAACATGCGCGCCGGCGGAGTCGACACCAGTCTCATCCAGGTCGACGACCGGCTCCAGACTTCCAGCGTCACGCTGCTCATCACCCCGGACACGCAGCGAACCATGATCACCGCTGCCGGAGCCTCCCGCTACCTCGATTCAGCCGCGCTCAAGGCCGAAGACGTGGCCGAGTGCGACGCCTTGATAATGAGCGCCTACAGTCTGATAGGCGGCCGGCAGCGCGAATACGCGGTGCGCGCACTGGAATACGCTTCCAAGGCCAACGTCACGACGTTCATCGACATGGGGTCGGGCGCGGTGAACGCGCTGCGCGACCGTCTGATCGGGCTGGTGCGGGAGGTCGACTACCTGCTGATGAACGAACGCGAGCTCTACACCCTCACGGGCGAGAGTTCCATTTCCGACGCTGTTTCAGGGCTGCGTGAGCACGGCATCGAACGGGTGATCGTCAAGGTCGGCGAGATGGGCTCGATCGTGATCACGCCTGAGCTGACCGAGCTGATCGAGGCGTTCGAGGTCGACGGAGTGGTCGATTCGACAGGCGCCGGCGACTACTACACGGCGGCGTTCGCTCACGCCATCATGCGCGGCGACGACCTGCTGCACGCCGCTCGCCTGGGGAACATCGCCGGGGCGCTCAATACCACCATGGTGGGCGCCCAGAGCTACCCGATCAGCGCCAGTGAGCTCGACCGTCACGCGGAAGAGCTGGACGCGGTCCAGGGGTAGCGCCATCTCTTACCTGCCTGACGGCGGCCGGCCCCAACCGAGGTCGGCGTGGCTACGCTCGCTCCTGGCGGCCTGCCTACTGTGCCTCGGATCCCTTCCCGCGGCGGCCCAGGAAGGCTTCGCGGAGCGCTTCGACCAGGCGTGGCGCCTGGTGGCGGAGCGCTATTGGAACCTGGAGGCTCGCGCTCTCGACTGGGACGCCGTAGGCGAGCGCTACCGGCCGCAGGCGCTGGCGGCGGCGGACGAGGCCGAGTTCTACGCACTCCTCGAAGAGATGTATCAGGAGCTCGGCGACGACCACTCCACGTTCGTTCCGCCGGTTCGGGTGGAGGAGATCCGCCGTGCCTACGGCAACCTCCCCTGTCTGGCCGTGCTCGGTCAGAGCGGGGCCGACACGAGCTTCGGGCGGATCAGCTTCCGTCGCTACGGAGACGTCGGCTACCTGCGCCTGCCGGATCTGGCGTCTCCGGGGGTCGCCGACGACACCCGGCAGGCGGTAAGGAGCCTGAGTGACGATGGGGTCAGTTCCCTGATACTCGACCTGCGAGGAAACCCCGGCGGCCGACTGGTGTCGATGATGCAGGTGGCGGGCGTGTTCACCCGGGGATTCCTGTGGCGAGTGCTCACCCGCTGGTCGCTCCCTCTTCCCTATCCCGCGCTGGGAGCGGTCGAGACGGAGCTCCCGCTGGTAGTGCTGACCGACGGCCAGGTGAACAGCGCCGCGGAAGGCCTGGCGGGCGCCTTGCAACGACAGGGCCGGGCCCTGGTGGTGGGACAGGCGACGGCCGGCAACGTGGAAGCGGTTCTGCCCTTCTGCCTGCGCGACGGCTCGCAGGCCTGGATCGCTACCGGCGTGCTCGCTCCGATCGGCGGGGCGACCTGGGAGGGGCAGGGAGTGGTACCGGATCTGCCCAGCGAACCCGACCAGGCGCTGGACGTGGCGCTGCGGCACCTGCGGGAGAGGTGACCGCCGCCGACATGGCGGACGCGAGATAGCCGTGCCGGAGGTGGTCGTGCGCGGGGTAACGGTGGCACGCCTGGGAGAGCACGTCTGGTGCCTGCCGCTGCCGAGCCGCACCATGCCGCCCTTCACGACCACCAACACCTATCTGATCGTGGCCGATGGAGTCGCGGTGATCGTTGACCCCGGTTTCAACGACGAGCCCTCCCTGGAGATCGTGCGCGGGGCGCTCGACACTCTGGGCGCCAGACTGGTGAAGGCCATCCTCCTCACCCACACTCACGGGGACCATCTGGCAGGGCTCGAGCTTGTCTCGGCGGCGTTCCAGCGACCCGCGATATACCTCCATCCTGAGGAACTCGCCGGCGTGCCTGGCGAATCGACAGTTCACGGCATGACCGACGGCCGTACGCTGACCGTCGGAAGCGCCCTGGTTCGCGCGCTGCACACTCCGGGCCACAGTCCCGGTCACCTGTGTTTCCACCTGACCGAAGCTGGGGTGCTGCTGGCCGGCGACCTGGTCGCCGGATCCGGCTCGGTCTGGGTCGGGCTGCCGGAGGGCGATGTCGGCGAGTACCTGGCCTCACTCGAGCGCATGGAGGCGCTGCCGGGCCTGGCGAGCCTGGGCCCGGGTCACGGCCCGCAGGTCGACCGGCCCTACGAGCGCCTGCGCGAGTCGCGGGAGCACCGGCAGGACCGCGAAGAGCAGGTGTTGTCTTCACTCGGTTCACCGCTCTCGCTGGCCGACTTGCGCGCCTCGGTCTACGGCGACCTGCCGGAATCGTTGCAGAGGGCAGCCGAGGCCAGCCTGCTTGCGCACCTGCGCAAGCTGATGGGCGAATTGCGGGTGGTCCACCTGGGGGACAACGAGCAGGGCCCCTACGTTCTGCGCCGCTAGAGAGGCACGGCCGCAATGAGCACCGCCAAGGCATACACCGTCACCAACTCGCGAGTAGCCGTCAACCCTCCAGGAAGTCGCGCAGCTTGCGGGTCCTGCTCTCGTGATACTTCAGCTTCCGCAACGCCTTGTTCTCGATCTGCCTGATCCGCT
>JBBDRK010000041.1:0-1140 GCA_040905465.1 Trueperaceae bacterium
GTTCCCTTGTCCCGGGCCCGAGCGATTCATGGCAGGAGAACGCGGAGCCTTCCGTGTCTCACATACACCCGAGCCGCATCATCTGCGCACCCAGAACATCCTCGGGGATCATCCGGAGGTGCGCGGACTGATCGGCCGCAACCCTTGGTCTTTCGCCATCATCGTCGCGGGTGTGGCCCTGCAGATGACGCTCGCGTGGGGCGTCGGCTCTCGGCCCTGGTGGGTCATCCTGGCGGTCGCGTGGCTGGTGGGCGCGTTCGTGAACCACGCCATGTACGTCATGATCCACGAAGCGGCGCACAACCTGATCTTCGGCAGGCGCTGGCAGAACTATCTGGTGGGGATTCTGGCAGACTCGGTCAACGTGCTTCCGGCCGCGATCTCGTTCCGGGGATACCACCTCATGCATCACGCGCATCAGGGCGTCTACGATCTGGACGCCGACGTGCCGAGCCGGTGGGAGGCGCGCCTCATCGGCTACGGAGCGCTCGGGAAGAGCCTGTGGCTCCTGCTGTTCCCGCTGTTCCAGCTGACCCGCCCTCCGCGCCTTCGGCAGATCGCCTTCCTGAACCGGTGGGTGCTGCTCAACTGGGCGAGCGCGGCGCTCGTCGCGACCTTTGTGGTGCTCCTCCTGGGTTGGGGCGCGCTCGGCTACCTGCTCGCTTCGTTCTTTTTCGCCGTGGGCCTCCATCCGCTCGGCGCCCGCTGGATCCAGGAGCACTACCTGACCCACGATCCCCAGGAGACCTATAGCTACTACGGGCTCGCGAACGTTGTGGCGATGAACGTGGGATATCACAACGAGCACCACGACTTTCCGTCCATCCCGTGGAACCGGCTCCCCCGCCTCAAGGCCGCCGCGCCCGAGTACTACGAGGGCCTCGCATATCACGGATCATGGACCGGATTGCTCCTGCGGTTCGTCTTCGATCAGGAGTTGAGCCTGTTCAGCCGCATGATTCGGGCGCGGGCGCGGACGCGGGACTGAGACCCCCTCCTTCCGGCGGCACCGTCAACGCAGCACGAACGCCCTTCCGGGACGGTGCTCATGTGAAACGCCGGTGCGCGGCAGGCTTCTGGCGCTGTCGAACTCGTCCGGGGCACGACGGGTCGTCTCGGAGGGTGCGGCATCTCTTTTCG
>JBBDRK010000042.1:0-6575 GCA_040905465.1 Trueperaceae bacterium
GAGAGGGAGGGATTCGAACCCTCGGTGCAGGTTACCCCACACACACGCTTTCCAGGCGTGCTCCTTAAACCGCTCGGACACCTCTCCAGGCAGCCGCCGAATGGGTGTGTGGCACGGGGCCGCCCATCCTCGTCGGCAAACCGAAGTCTACCAGTGCACCGCAGTGTGGTCAACGACCGCGGCGACGCCAGATCCGTGCGACATCTTTGGCGCTCGAAGTTGCCTAGAATGCAGCAAGAGGCAAAGGAGAGCAGATGTTCAAAGACAGAGTGATCAACCTTACGACCCCCGACGAGGTGAGCGAGTTTCTGGCGGCGCACCCTACCAGCGTTGTGTTCAAGGCCGGCACCTGTCACAAGACGATGCAGGGCTTCGGCTTCCTGCAGGAGAGGCTCGAGCCTCGTGAGGACCTGTACGTAGGGCTGATACGAGTGGTCGAAGCGAGGTCGGCATCGAATCTGGTTGCCGAGCAGACCGGGATCCGCCACGAGAGCCCGCAGGTCATCCTGTTCCGTGACGGCAAGCCCGTGTTCGACGCAGACAACTGGAGCATTACGCCCGAGGCGCTGTCGGACGGGTTCCAGCACCTGCCTTCGGTAGAGGGCGCCGGGAACGGAAGCCCCCGAGCGGCCAGCGATCTCGCGCCGTACGTGCAGCTCCTGGAACGGTACCTGGCGGGCGCCATTGACGAGCGTCAGTTCGAGCAGGCCTACACGACGGCCTTTCGCGACGACGCATCGCTCAGGAGCCGGCAGGAGGTCGAGGTGCTCAACTCGATCTTCGGCGACGTCGACCAGCACATGAACATGCATCTGATGATGGCCGGCAGGTCGGACACCTCTCAGGTGCGTGAGCGCGCCGAGCAGGCCTACCAGCAGCTACTCAGCCTGGCCTGACATCGCGCCGCGCCTCACGAGGCGCGGCCGAGGAGCAGGTGAACGTCGCCGAACTCGTGCCACAGGTAGCCGGCTTCACGCGCCTGGCGGTAACCGGCGGCTACCTGTTCCCGGCCCGCTATCGCCTCCAGCATCGCCAGGTGGGTTGCCTCGGGTTCGTGAAAGCCGGTGAGCATCCCGGCGAGCGGCGGCAACTGCCGCCCCGGCCTCACATACACGCGGGTCATGCCGCGCGCGGCGCGAAATGCGCGACCGTCCCATGCACTGGCCAGTGCCCGGACTACCGTCGTTCCTACAGCAATGATTCGCCGGCCCAGGCGGGTGGCATCGTTCAGGTGAGCCGCTGCGCCGGCCGTGAGCTCGAACGGTTCGGGATAGAGTTCGCCGGCATGCAGGTCGCCGGATTCCAACGAGCTCACGCCAGTGTGGAGAG
Source organism: Trueperaceae bacterium (assembly GCA_040905465.1). GTDB lineage: Bacteria > Deinococcota > Deinococci > Deinococcales > Trueperaceae > DASVCN01. Next base: position 1,330 of record JBBDRK010000042.1, read on the forward strand.
TCAGGCTGACCAGCTCGATCCCCGCCCGCTCGAGCGACTCGAGCACCCGGACGGTGAAGGGACGGGCCGCGGAAGGCATCTCGGCCGAGCCGGGCCTGTCCCCGAAGATGGTCTGGTAATCGGCGAGGTTGGTGTTCGCCGCCAGGTATCCGTATCGCACCGGCCGGCCGTGCCGGCTCATCAACGAAAAAGGGTCCTCGGCGAAGGCGACGAACCTCAATCGGGGAATCCCGGGGTACGGCGCCAGGATCGTGGCCGCCGATCCCGCCACCATGATGCGTTCGCCGGTAGCAAGCGGCAACGGTCCCGGGCGACCGGCCGACCAGCGCGGCTCGGCAAGCCACAGGCCCGTTCCGTACCTGGTAGACAGATTGAGCATGAATTCTCCCGGCGACCCCTTGGCCTCGAGAGACGCCGCCAACGTGGCGCTTCGGTTCACCACCAGCACGTCGCCGGCCCACAGGATATCGGCCAACTCCCTGAAGCTGCCGTGCTCGTGCCTGCTTCCGGCGCTCACCAGCAGGCGCACCTCGTCGCGTTCCAGGCCGCGCGATTCCGGAGTGGACCGGGCTTCGAGAAGATTGCGCGGCTCCGGGCCAGGACCGAGCGTGCTGCTCTCCATCACGCCGACTCCCAGACATCGGCCTGCGCCTCGAAGCGCCTACCGTTTACCGCGTCAGCCTGCTGGCCAAGGAGCCAGGCCCAGAACGGAATGGTGGCCTCGGGAGGCTTGCGATCGGCAATGTCCTCATCGGGAAACGCTGCTTGCTGCATGACCGTGCGCATGTCGCCGGGGTCGACGTTAACGACCGAGATGCCGGTGAGCTCCTGCGCGAGCGTCAGGCCGGCCAGGTCGAGTGCCGCTTTGCTCGCACCGTAGCCGCCCCAGCCCGGATAGCCGCCTCGCGCCGCATCGGACGACAGATTGATTACCCGCCCGTTCGCCCGGCCGAGCGCGGCCGCTGTCAATTGGACCAGGGCGACGGGGGCGATGACGTTGGTCTCGAATACCGCCCGTAACCGCGCCAGGTCGTAATCCACCAGGGCAGGCAGGGGAGTGGGGCCCAGCTCCGAGGCGTTGTTGATCAGCAGATCGAGGCGGTCGCCTGCGCTGTCGGCGAGGCGGCGGCGGTGCTCATGTTCGCTAACGTCGCCCGGGACGGCGACGACCTCGGTGAGCCCGGACAACTCCGCGGCTACCTCGGCCAGCGCCGCCATTCCGCGGGCGGTAATCGTCAGCCGATAGCCCTGGGCCGCCAGGAAGCGAGCGAGGGCGAGTCCCAGGCCGCGGCTGGCACCGGTGATGAGTGCGGACCGGGCGGCCGGGGCGGCGCTCATCGACGGCTCCCGGCCACGGTGCCGATACGTCGTCCTTGTCGGCGTGCCGGGTAAGGCGCCTCCAGGCGCCGCTCGGCCAGGCGGCACATGCCGGCGCCAGTTCCGGGATGTCTCAGGCACAGCAGGTCGCCTACGCGATCGCGGGCGATTCTCGACAGCAGGTAGTGGTTGAACATTTACGACCTCCTGCCACTACTTTGCCGCCGCCGCCGCTGGCGGCGAATCGGGCGCGAGTCGCTGCCGGTCTACGACTTTGGTCGCAGTCGCCGGCCTGCCTCAGAGCCCGTGTTCCTTCGCCCATAGCGCGGCCTGGGTACGGTCGCGCATCCCCAGTTTGGCGAAGACGTTGCCGAGGTGCGTCTTCACCGTCTTTTCCCGCACGCCCAGCCTGTCGGCGATGCCCCGATTGGAGAGACCCTGCGTCAGGAGCGTGAGTACCTCGCGCTCCCGTGCCGTCAGCGGTTCCAGCCGGTCGCGCACCGGCGAGGCCAGCAACCGCACTGCCCCGGGGTCGAGCGGGAGTTCGCCGCGCAGCGCCGAACGCACGCCGTCGAGCAGTAGACCAGTGCCGGCGTGTTTCAGCAAGTACCCGGAAGCGCCGCGCCTCACCGCTTCACGTACGTAATCTTCCTCCAGGAAACTGGTAAGCACCAGGACCCGTGGCGGCTCGGGAAGGGCCAGCAACTTCGGGATCAGCGTCAAGCCGTTGCCGTCGGGCAGCTGCAGGTCCAGGAGCACCAGATCGATCTTCGTCGTACTGGCGAGCTCCAGAGCGTCGGCCAGGGTCCCCGCCTCGGCAACGACCTGCAAGTCGTTCTGCAAGGCGAGGAACGAGCCGAGGCCTTGCCGTACGACCGGGTGGTCGTCGACAAGCATCAACCGGGCGACCATGGGACCTCCGCCTCGACGGCCGTTCCCTCGCCGTCGCTTCGGATCCGCAGCTTGCCTCCGGCGGATCCGGCTTTCTGATTCATGCCGCCAAGCCCCAATCCGCCGTGAGAACGAGTCGAATCGAAGCCGCGGCCATCGTCGGCGACTACCAGGCGCAGCCCTGGATCGTCGCGCCGCAAGCGGATCCACACGTTCCGCCCGTTCGAATGGCGCAGCGCGTTGCCTACCGCCTCCTGGGCGATCCGGTAGAGAACCTCGGCAACCGGCCCGCGCACATCGAGCGGCGGCGAATCGAAGTGGACCCGGATGTCACCGGCGCCGGTGCGCTGGGCGAGCCGAGCCAGCGCCGGGAACAAGCCGCTCGACAGATTCGCCGGCCTCTGGACCTCGACCAGGCCCTGCAGGTCCGAAAGCGCGCCTCGGACCGCTTCGGCAGCGATCTGCAGGGCGGGCGAAGGGGGGTCGGACGCCGTCTGTCCCAGCGCCGCCTGCAGCGACAGGTCGGCGGCGAACAGCTGTTGCGCCAGCGAGTCGTGCAGCTGCCGAGCCAATCGTTCCCGCTCCTCCAGCGCGGCGGTATAACGGGCCTCACGCGTTCGCTGCGCCTGCAGACGACTGCGCTCGAAGGCGATTCCGAGCTGCTTGCCCACCGCGGCGAGGAACGTCAGCGTGCCTCGATCGAAGCGCGCCTCGCCGGGGGCCGCCAGATTGAGGATGCCTATCGGGCCCTCGCTGCCCAACAGCGGAACGCTGGCGTGCAGCTCGAGACCGCCACGATCCCCTTCGGAGTCGGCGAGCCTGCTGCAGGTGACCATGTTGACCCCGCGGTCTAGCCGGCCTCGCCGCAGCAGGCCCTGGCATTCGCAGCTGCCGCTGCATAGCGGCTGCCTGTCGTCGCGGGCCAGCGCCACCGGCAGACCGGTGCTGGCAGCCAGCGAGAAGCTGCCCTGGTGGCTGTCGCCCTGGCTGGTGTTGCTGAGGAACAGCCAGCCTGTCGAAAGTCCCATGAGGCGCACCAGCCGCTCGAGCGCCTCGGGCACCGCCTGCTCGAACTCCGGCTCGCGGTTGAGGATCTCCCCGATGCTGTTCAGGGTAGCGAGCTGCTCCTGGCGGTCGCCGACCTTCAAGCCGCCCGCCTACCGGATATCGATGTCGTCGGGCCGGACCCGCAGAAAGCGCTCGAACGCGTCCTCGTCGAGCTCCTGTTCGGGAGCGGCCCCCGAGCGATTCGCAGGGGTCGACGGCCGCTTCCGGCCATTCGAGGAGTCGTCTGTAACCGGTTCTGTGCCCCATGAGGTCGTAACCTTAGTCGGTGTGGCCGTTGCCGAGCGCCAGGAACCGCCGGTCTGCCCGCTGGCGGGCTTCGGCCCGGTGCCGGCGCGCCGGCTGCGGGTATCCGACCTGTCGACGGAGTGCTCGTCCCGGTCACGGCCGACCGGCCTCTCGCCCCTGCTGCGGGCGCCGCGCACTTCGTCGTTGCTCATTGGTCGCGCCGACTTCCGTCCGGAGCTCGCGGTCCCGTCGGCAGCGCTCTCCCGCGGCCGGCGATCGAACGACAGTGCGGTCCAGGCCGTCAGGCACACGGCAATCAGCAGGCCGAAGGCCAGCAACACCACGAGCGTGAGAGGGGTCATCTCCATGTCGAGCCCATCGTACCGCACCGCCGCCGGGCCCTTGGGTCAGGCCAACAGCTCCGCCAGGGAATCTGGGCCGATGTTCCCGCCGGAGGCCACGACCACCGTCTTTCCCGGGAGCAGCGCTACCCTGCCGCCGCTGCCGTTCGACAGCGTCCGGTAGGCGGCCATGCTGAGCGCCCCGGTCGGTTCCACCACCAGCCGCGCCTCTCGCGGATACCAGCGTGCGGCCTCGAGTATCGACGCTTCCGAGACCGTCACGATTCCGGCGAGCAGACGGCGGATGATCGCGAAGTTCAGGTCGCCGATTCGCTGCGTGCGCACACCGTCGGCCACGGTCCTGGCAACCTGTTCGGCTCGCCAGCTGACCGGCCGGCCGGCCGCCAACGAATCACGAGCGTCTGCCGCCAGTTCGGGCTCCACGCCGATGACCTGTGCCTCCGGACACAGGGCACGTACCGCGGTGGCAACGCCGGCAACGAGGCCGCCTCCACCTACCGGCACGAGCACGGTGCGGACGTCGGGAAGTGCCGCGCAAATCTCCAGTCCGACCGTGCCCTGGCCGGAAACGATCAGCGGGTGGTCGAACGGCGGCACCAGGGTCAGGCCCCGCGACTCGACCAGCTCGGCAGCGACCCGCTCTCGCTCCTCGCTGCTGTTTCCGCAACGGACGATCTCGGCGCCCAACGCCCGCGTTCGTTCCACCTTGATCTCCGGGGCCCCCTGCGGAATCACGATCGTCGCTCGGGTGCCGAGAATTCGGGCGGCGCAGGCCACGCCCTGAGCGTGGTTGCCGCTGGAATGCGCCACCACGCCGGCGCGCCGTACGGCCGGGTCCATCGCCGCCAGGAAGTTGAATGCGCCGCGCAGCTTGAAGGAACCGGTGCGTTGCAGGCTCTCGGCCTTGACGAACACCTCCTCCGGCAGCGGCAGGCGCACGAGCGGGGTCGGATAGATGGCGTCGGCAACACGTTGTGCCGCTTCACGGATCGAGTCGATAGTGACGTCTTGCATGGGCGAAGTCTAAGCCGTGCGGAGCGAGCGGGAGTGCTGTTGGTTCTGCCTCGCCGTGAATCTCCGCAGCGACCGGACAGCGCGTCGCCGGCGTGCTCGCCGCGGCTTACGGTCGTGAGCGCTTTGCCACGCCGCTACCGTGCGTCGGTACCGTAAGATGCGCGGCAAGTGGTATTGGGTGCAGATGCTACAAGGAAGCCAGGCGTGTACCGGCGGCAACCGGCTGCGCAGGCGCACGGACCGTTCTCGGTTATCTGCCGCACGCTGTTGTTAATATGCGAATCGTGCCCGATGCGCACAGAACGGCCGCTACCGGACGTCGTAGCCGGTCGGTCGACCAGCTGGAGGAAGGAAGCGACAGATTACGTC
>JBBDRK010000042.1:6675-18817 GCA_040905465.1 Trueperaceae bacterium
CTGGACATGGCGATCGAGAAGGCCGGGACGCAGCGCTCCTCGGAAGTTGTGCTGGCTATGGCCCATAGGGGCCGCCTGAACGTGCTCGTGAACATCATGGGCAAGAGCGCTCGCGACATCTTCCGCGAGTTCGAGGACGTCGACCCTGAGATGCACCGGGGCCGCGGCGACGTGAAGTACCACCTGGGCTACTCGGGCGACTGGTCCACCTCGACCGGCGCCAAGCTCCACCTGTCGCTCTGCTTCAATCCGTCGCACCTGGAGTTCGTCAATCCGGTGGCGCTGGGCAGAACGCGGGCCAAGCAAGATCGCATCGGCGACGACGAGCGCCAGCGGGCGCTGTGCATCCTGATACACGGCGACGCCTCGTTCATCGGCGAGGGGGTAGTGCAGGAGTCGCTGAACCTCTCGGAGCTGCCCGGTTACCGCGTGGGCGGCACCCTGCACGTGATAGTCAACAACCAGCTCGGCTTCACGACCGGACCGGATCAGGGGCGATCGACCACCTACGCGAGCGACGTGGCCAAGATGCTGCAGAGCCCCATCTTCCACGTCAACGGCGAGGACCCGGAGGCGGTGGCGCAGGTGATCGAACTGGCCATGGACTTCCGCCAGAAGTTCAGGCGCGACGTCGTGATCGACATGTACGCCTACCGGCGCCATGGCCACAACGAAGGGGACGAGCCGTCGTTCACCCAGCCGGACATGTACCGCAAGATAAAGGCTCGGCCGACGGTCCGCGACGGCTACCTCAAACGCCTGCTGCGCCTAGGCGAGGTGGGCGGCGAGGAGGCCGATCAGATCGCCGAGCAGCGCCGTGAGCACCTGGAGCAGGAGCTTTCGGTCGCCAGGCGCGAAGACTTTCGTCCCCACTATTCGGCCGGCGAGGGAGTGTGGCAACCGTACTGCGGCGGCAAGGACTCCGAGGCGCCGGAAGTCGAAACCGGGCTGCCTCGTGAGGAGGTTGCCGCGCTGCTCGAGCACCTCGCCGGCGTCCCCGACGATGTTTCGATCAACCCCAAGATAGCCCGCCTCCTGAGCCTGAGGTCGGAGATGGCGCGGGGCGAACGGCCGCTCGAGTGGGCCAGTGCCGAGGCGCTGGCGCTCGGCAGCCTGGCCGACGCCGGATTTCGGATCCGCCTGACCGGCCAGGACAGCGAGAGAGGCACCTTCAGCCACCGACACGCCGTGCTGCACGACGTGAACGGCCGCAACACCTGGGTGCCGCTGCAGCACGTGGCCGGTGACCAGTCGCCGGTGAAGATCTACAACAGCCCCCTGTCGGAGACGGGCGTGCTGGGCTACGAGTACGGTTACAGCCTCGACTGGCCAGACGCGCTAATCGTCTGGGAGGCGCAGTATGGCGACTTCAACAACGCCGCCCAGGTGATTATCGACCAGTTCATCGCTTCGGCCGAAGACAAGTGGCGCCGGCTCTCCGGACTGGTGATGCTGTTGCCGCACGGTTTCGAGGGCTCCGGTCCCGAGCACTCCAGCGCCAGGCTCGAGCGATTCCTGCAGCTTTGCGCCGAGGACAACATGCAGATCGTTTATCCCACCACGCCGGCGCAATACTTCCACCTGCTCAGGCGCCAGGCGCTGCGTCCCTACCGCAAGCCGCTGGTCGTGATGAGCCCCAAGAGCCTGCTCCGGCATGCCGCGGCGGTCTCCGAGCTGAGCGAGTTCAGCGAGGGACGGTTCGAACGGGTACTGGCAGACCCGGCGGCGCCGAAGAAGGCCCGCCGTGTACTGCTATGCAGCGGCAAGCTCTACTATGAGCTGGCAGCCGAGCGTGAGGAGAAGGGCATCGACGACGTCGCCATCGTGCGCCTCGAACAGCTCTACCCTCTGAACGAAGGACAGCTCGAGACGGTGCTCGATCGCTACGGCAAGAAGGTTCCGGTCGTCTGGGTCCAGGAGGAGCCGGAGAACATGGGTGCCTGGCGATTCCTGCGGATCCAGTGGGGCGACCGCCTCTTTGGCCGCGGCTTCTCCGGCATCACTCGGCCCGCATCGGCCAGCCCGGCCACCGGCTCGGCAAGCGCTCACCGGATCGAGCAGGCGGAGATAATTCGGGCGGCGTTCGCCACCGAGCCGTCGTGACCCGTCCTCCCATACGTCACGCAAGGAGCAGACATGGCTGTTGAACTGAAAGTGCCGACCGTCGGGGAATCGGTGTCCGAGGTCTTCATTGGCGCCTGGCTCAAGCAGGAGGGCGAGCCGATCAGCGTCGACGAGCCGCTTGTCGAGCTGGAGACCGACAAGGCGACAGTCGAGCTTCCGGCCTCCGTTTCGGGCACCCTCGGCAAGGTGCTCAAGCGGCAAGGCGAGACGGCGCAGGTCGGTGAGGTCATCGCTCACCTCGAAGAGGGGTCGGCTCCGGCGGCCGGCGAGGCGGGGAGCGAGGCAAGTGGCGCAGCAGAAACAGGCGGCGTCGAGGCAGGTGCGGCCACTGGAGGCGGGGCCAAGCCGAGCGGCGAGGGCGGAGGAGTGGCCGGCGAGAAGCCTGCGGCTGCCGGGCAGGAGACGCCGGCCGCCGGCGACGGTGATACGCGGGTGATGCCGGCGGCGCAGCGAATGCTGGACGAACACGGTATCGACGCCGCCCAGGTGAGCGCCGGCGGCCCGGGCGGGCGACTGCTGAAAGAGGACGTACAGCGCTATCTGGACGCTCGGACCACCGAACCGGCGCCGACCGAATCGGCGAGGACCACGGCCGGCGCGAGCGCGGTGTCAGGAGCCGGTGAGCGCCAGGAGGAAGTCGTGCCGATGAGCCCGTTGCGCCGCCGGATCGCCGAGCGGCTGGTCGAGGCCCAGCGCGACGCAGCATTGCTCACCACCTTCAACGAGATCGACATGAGCCAGGTCATGGAGTTGCGCAAGCAGTACCGGGACGAGTTCGAGAAGCGCTACGGCGTACGCCTCGGCTTCATGTCGTTCTTCGTCAAGGCGGCGATAGACGCGCTCAAGAGCATTCCCGAGCTCAACGCCGAGATCCGCGAACAGAACATCGTCTACAAAAACTACTACGACATCGGCGTGGCGGTTTCGACGCCCAAGGGGCTGGTCGTTCCGGTGCTGCGAGGCGCCGAACGGCTGTCGTTCGCGGAGGTCGAAACCGCGATAGGTGACTTCGGCAAGCGTGCTCAAGCGAACAGGATCGCTCCCGATGAGCTGCAGGGCGGCACGTTCACCATCTCCAACGGCGGCGTGTTCGGCTCCCTCATGTCGACGCCGATAGTCAATCCGCCCCAGTCGGGCGTTCTCGGCATGCATACGATCCAGGAGCGACCGGTGGCGGTGGAAGGCCGGGTGGAGATACGGCCGATGATGTATGTGGCCCTGTCGTACGACCACAGGATCGTCGATGGCCGGGAAGCGGTGACGTTCCTGAAGCGCATCAAGGATGCCGTGGAACGGCCGACGCGGATGCTGCTCGAAGTGTGAACCTCGCGCCGTTTGCGCGGCCTAGTCCGGAGGTCAGCAGAGGTGGCCTCATCCGGAGGAGATAATGCCCAAGCACGACCTGATCGTCATAGGTGGCGGGCCGGGCGGTTACGTCGCCTCGTTGCGTGCCGCTCAACTCGGCTTCGACGTCGCCTGCGTGGAGGCCGAAGAGGCACTCGGCGGTACCTGCGTGCGGGTGGGCTGCATACCCTCGAAGGCGCTGCTCGAATCGAGCGAGCGCTATCATCAGGCGCATTCGGGAGTCGAGCTCCAGGACCATGGGGTCGCGGTGCTGGACGTCACGCTCGACTTGCCGCGCATGCTGGCGCGCAAGGACGAGGTCGTGAAGGCCAACAGCGACGGCGTGGCGTTCCTCTTCAAGAAGAACAAGGTCGAACGGTACCGCGGGAGGGGCGAGATCAGCGCGGCCGGGTACGTGCGAGTGCACGGTGAGAGCGGCTCCGAGGACCTGGAAGCCGAACACATCGTCATCGCAACGGGATCGAAGGTAGCCGGCCTCCCGGGAGTCGAGATCGACGGCGACCGTATCGGCTCGTCGGAACACGCCCTGTCGTATGGCGATGTACCGCAACGGCTGGTGGTCATCGGTGCCGGCTACATAGGGCTCGAGCTCGGTTCGGTCTGGCGCCGCCTGGGTTCGGACGTGACGGTTCTGGAGTACTTCGACCGGATCCTGCCGGGCATGGACGGCGAACTCGCCAAGGAGGCCCTCAAGTCGTTCAAGAAGCAGGGGATCGACTTCCGCCTGGGAGTGAAGGTGACCGGCGCCCGTGGCGACAGCCAAGGCGCCGTGGTCGAGTTGGAAGGCGGCGAGAGCGTGCAGGCCGACAGGGTGCTTGTTGCCGTCGGCCGCAAACCCAATACCGACGATCTGGGACTCGAAGCGATCGGTGTCGAGCGCGACGAGCGCGGACGGGTGAAGGTCGACAGTCGGTTTCGCACCAATGTCGCCGGCGTCTACGCAATCGGGGACGTTATCGCCGGTCCGATGCTCGCCCACAAGGCCGAGGAGGAGGGCGTGGCGCTGGTAGAGATGCTGGCGGGCGGCGCCTCTCACGTCAACTACGAGGTGATTCCGGGAATCGTCTACACCGAGCCGGAGATCGCGACGGTGGGACGCTCGGAAGAGAGCCTGAAAGAAGATGGTGTCGAGTACCGCAAGGGAGTCTTCCCCTACCTGGCCAACGGCCGGGCTCGTGCCCTGGGCGCGACCGAGGGCAAGGTGAAGGTGCTGGCGGACGCGCGCACCGACCGCATCCTGGGCGTGCACATAATAGGAGCACGCGCCGGCGACCTGATAGCCGAAGCTGTTGCAGCCATGAACTTCGGCGCCTCGAGCGAAGACCTCGCCCGCACAGTCCACGCCCATCCGACTCTCTCCGAACTGCTTCGCGAGGCGGCGCTGGCAGTGGATGGACGCGCCCTGCACAGCTGAACTGCGGTGAGAGGATTTGTCTGGCAGCCCGTAGTCTCGCATCTTCGCCGGTGCCAGCATTGACGCACCGCCCCCGGAGGGAGAGACATGCGCATCGCGACGTTGGTTCTGACAGGTATGTTGCTGGTGCTCGGAGCGGCCATTGGACAAGAGGGCGCCGGCGAAGGGGAGGTAGTGGAGGTCCGGATGGTGACGGAGGGCTCCTCGTTCTACTTCGACCCGGTTGGGCTGCTGGTGGAACCGGGGACCACAGTCCGCTTCATCAACGAGAGCGGGCAGCACACGGCAACGGCGTATTGCGAAGGTAACGGCAAGTCCAACCGCATTCCCGAAGGCGCCGAGTGCTGGGATTCAGGGATGCTGGTGGAGGAGGGTGCCACCTTCGAGGTCACGCTGACCGAGGAGGGCGTCTACGACTACTTCTGCCTGCCACACGAGTCACTGGGAATGGTCGGCCGCATCATCGTCGGTTCGCCCGATGCCTTCCCGGTCCAGGACCCTGCCGAGCTCGTCCCGGCCGTTCAAGAAGCACTGCCGTCGGTAGAGGAAATCATGGGAGCGGAGGGCGGACGCGTTTCCAACGAGCCCGCACAATAGCGGCGAAGCCTACTGCTCCTGGCCGTTCACTGTCATCCTCGGTGCGGTCGAATCCGAGGGAGTTCGCTGCATATAGCGGTCGAAGTCTGGGCCCGGCATGGGCCGCTCGAACAGGTAGCCCTGGGCCCAGCGGCAACCGGTGCCGATCAGGAAGTCCGCTTGGGCCTGGGTCTCGACACCCTCGGCAATCACCTTGAGAGCGAGCTTGTCGGCAAGCAACTGGATCGCTTCGACCAGCACCCGGCTCCGCTCGTCTCGCACCACCCGGTGGATGAACGAGCGGTCGACCTTCAGGTGAGTGATCGGCAGGTGCTGCAGGTACTTCAAGCTGGAGTAGCCGGTACCGAAGTCGTCGATGGCTATCTGCACTCCCAGGCCCGCGAACCTGCGCAGGTCGCGCGCGGCGCGCTCGACGTCCTGCATGAGGTAGGTCTCGGTCAGTTCGAGCATCACAGCATCGTGAGGCACGCCCGATACGCCCAGTATTCGGGCGAAAGTGGTGAGGAACTGAGGCGACTCCAGTTGCCGCGGTGAGAGGTTGATTCCCAGATGCAGGCCCGGATGGCACTCGAGCCAGGTCTTCAACTGGGTGAGTGACTGCTCCAGCACCCATTCGCCGATCGGATGGATGGTGCCGTTGTCCTCGGCCACCGGAATGAACTCGGCGGGAGGTATCAGGCCGCGCTCTGGGTGGCGCCAGCGGAGCAACGTCTCGGCTCCGGCAACGGCTCCGCTGCCTAGGTCCACCACCGGCTGGTAGTGGACCTCGAACTCGTCATTTCCGAGCGCCTGGCGCAGGTCGGCCTCGATCTCCAGGTTGTCCTTCACGCGGGCATCGAGATGGGCGTCGTAGACCACGTAACGCGACTTGCCCCCGGCCTTGGCGCGGCGAAGAGCGATGTCTGCCTGGTTGATCACCACATCCGGATCGCGGGCGCCTTCGGTCGCTACCGAGATGCCGATGCTGGTGCCCACGTCGAGTGCCACTCCGGCCAGCCGGAACGGCTCGGTGAAGTTCTCGAGAACGCGTTGCGCCACCCTCACCGCGTTCCATACGCTGCCGACATCGAGCAGCAGCAGGGCGAACTCGTCGCCTGCCAGCCGGGCGGCGATGTCCCCCGGCCTGATGCACTGGCGGATGCGCATGGCGGCGTGCACCAGCAACTGGTCCCCGACCGCGTGCCCGAACATGTCGTTTACTCGCTTGAAGTCGTCCAGATCGAGGAACAGGACCGCATCGCGGGCAGCCTGCTTGCGGGCCTCGTCGACGAACGCCCGCCGCGCCACGTCGAAGAACTCCACCCGGTTCGGGAGGTCGGTCAGTCCGTCGTGGCCCGAGCTGTGCTCGAGTTGCTTCTCCTTCAACCGCTCTTCGGTCGTGTCGGCGAGTGACGACACGACACCGTACGGCTCGCTGGCGCCTTCGCGTTGCAAGGGCACGCTACTGACCGAAATCCAAGCCAGGTCCCCGTCCGGCTTGCGGATGGCTATCGCGCTGCTCAACGGCTTGCCACTGCGCAGCGCCTGCATAGGCGGATAGGACTCGAGTTTCAGTGGAGTGCCGTCCTCGTCGATAGCTCCCCAGCCGTGCCCGCGTCGGGTCCCGTCGATGAGAACCGACGCGTCCACACCCAGGATTCTCTCCGCCGCCCCGTTGCACTCGGTAACCGCTCCCTGGAGGTCCTGCACGATGATCCCCTGCGCCAGGGCCGATATGACCGTAGCGTAGTGGGAGTCGCTCTCCTGAACGGCAGAGGTGGCGCGTGCTTCGGGGGCTGACTTGCCTCGACTCATCGATCTCCATTCCTGCACGCTGCCCCGAGACATCGTACAAGGCGCCGACTTACAGATGCCTTAACTCGGCCGCCGTGGTCGGCTGCGACGGGGATGGTTGAAAGCCGCTGTTATACTTCTGCCTGCGATGACGATGGCTTCCACCACCAACCTTATACTGCGCGACCGCGCCCTGGAACCTATCGCAGAGAAAGTGCTTACCGGCAAGCGGCTGAACTTCGAAGAGGGGATGGTCTTGTACCGTACCCCGGACTTTCCGGCGCTTGCCCGTCTGGCCGACGTAGTGCGAGAACGACAGGTGGGGCCCAAGGCCTACTACGTGCACTCGCTCCGGCTGTCCCAGACCAACGTCTGCTACGTGGGCTGCACCTTCTGCGGGTTTCAGAGGAAGCTCGGCGAGGAGGGCGTGTGGGACTACGACCTGGAGCAGGTCTGGGAGTACGTCGACGGCCACTGGCATCCCGACCTGACCGAGATCCACATCTCCTCGGGGCACCATCCGAAGCGCGACTGGCAGTACTACCTGGACCTGGTGAGCGGCCTGACCGAGCGCTACCCGGGAGCGCAAGTGAAGGCCTGGACCGCTGCCGAGATCCATCACTTCACCAAGATCACGCGACCACGGCTGTCCTACCGCGACGTGCTGACGCAGCTCAAGGAGGCGGGCCTGGTGGCGATGCCCGGCGGCGGCGCCGAGATCTTCGCCGAGCACGTACGAAAGCGTATAGCCCGGGCCAAGGTCGATGCCGAGGGTTGGCTGCAGATCCACCGCACCGCTCATGAACTGGGAATCCCCACCAACGCCACCATGCTCTACGGACACGTAGAGACGGTCGAGGATCGACTCGATCACATGTTGCGCCTGCGGTCGCTGCAGGACGAGTCGGCCGGTTTCTTCTCGTTCATCCCCCTGGCGTTTCAGCCGGACAACAACGCCCTCGCCGAAGAGTTGGGCCGCCGGGAGCACACCACCGGACTCGACGACCTGCGCAACCTGGCGGTAGCCCGACTCGTCCTCGACAATTTCCCCCACATCAAGGGGTACTGGATAATGATCACGCCGGAACTGACGCAGGTGGCGCTGTCGGCGGGCGTAAGCGACATAGATGGCACGATCAAGGACGAACGGATCGCTCACGCCTCGGGGGCCGTAACGGAGACCGGACTTGCCGAGAGCGAGTTGATACGACTCATCCGCGACGCCGGCCGTGTGCCGGTTCTGCGAGACGCCCTCTACAACGAGCTGGCGGTTCATGGCTGAGCGATCGACGCCGGCGACGAGTTCGTACGCTGCCGAAGCGGCTGGCGGGCGAATCGAGCGGCTCGGGATCGTCTCATACGCCAATGTCGCGCCGCTGCACTACGGCCTGGAGCCGTGGGGGAGTACCAGTGCCGGCGTGGACCGCGGCGGGGTCGAGTTCGTCAGGGGCGTACCGAGCGAATTGAACGACTGTCTGCTGGCAGGCGAGATCGACCTCACCCTGATTTCCAGTATCGAGTTCCTGCGCCACCGTCGACGCCTCAGGGCGCTTCCCGACTTCTCCATCGCCACCCTGGGGCCGGTCTACAGCGTGATGCTCTTCCACTGGCGACCGTGGGACGAGCTGGCGGGTGCCAGGGTGGCCGTAAGCAACGAGTCGGCGACCAGCGTCGAGTTGCTGCGGGTGCTCTTGGCAGCCGACGGGCTGGAAGCGGAGCTCGTTCCGGTGCCGCCCGAACTGGGGGCGATGCTCACCGGCCACGACGCGGCACTCCTGATCGGCGACGCCGCTCTCAGCGAGGGAGTCGCCGGGCGTACGATCGGCGGGCGCCAGCCGCTGGTCACGGACCTGGGAGAGGCCTGGTACGGCCTGACCCGCCTGCCGTTCACCTTCGCGGTTTGGGCATCGCTCAGCAACCGCCCCCCTTCCCCAGGGCTGGTGGCGCGGCTGAGGGAGGCGCGCGAGCGCGGTCTCGGCGAACTAGCGTCAGTGGCGCGCGCCGAAGGAGAGCGGCGAGGCATCGCGCAGCCGGTCATGCAGCGCTATCTCAACAACTTCCGCTACTACCTGGAGACGCCGGACCGCGACGGGCTGCTCGAGTTCGGACGGCGCAGCCTCGGCGAACTGGCGGCCGGCGAGCTGGAGTACTGGCAGCGCTAGGGCATGCGTTCGGCCGAGGTGAGTTCCAGCAAGGTCCGATAGTCGGGGGCGGCCAACCGTTCACGGCCCGCCTCGAGAAGTTGCGTTCGCTCCCGTCCGATGAGTTCAGCCAGCTCGCGGTGCTCGGTCTGTCCTTGCAACCGGCTCATCAGTTGCGCAACGTGTGAGGCGGCCACGAGACTCGAGGCCAGGCTGCCCCGTAGCGAGGAGAAGAGCCGTCCGGCCAGGCCGACCAGGTCGAATGGTGGCGCCACCACTCGAAGCTCGCCTGCCTCGTCCGCTCGGAAGGGGCTGGCGAACTGCGAGCGGCTCAACTCGAGCAGGGCGTCACAGATGCGGTCGAGGCACGCGGTCGCGGTGATCGGGTCGTTGCTGGCGGGCGAGAGTGCCCGCAACGCCAGCTCCAGAAGCTGGTCGAAGAGCGCCTCGGTGTCCTGACTCTGGCCGCGTCCGTCACCGAACGCGAGGTTGCCGGTCAGCTCTTCAATCGCAAGATCGGGCAGGTCTCCCGGGTAGACGTCCAGAATATGCTGGCCGTGCATTACGAACGCCCCCGGTCGCAGTCGCAGTCTGGCGATCGCGTCATGCTGCCCGGTAGTGCGCAGCAGGCCGTCACCGTCGACCGTCTGGAGATATCCCGCGCGGGGCGCGAAGACGCACCGCGAACGCTTCTCGAAGTCCGCGGGTAACGCCGCGCCGGGTAGGTCCCGGCCGAGTTTCGCCGGAAAAACGGCGCGGTCCCCATTGGGCTCGACGTGCCTGCGCAGAGAGTGAGCGACCTTGCCGATTACGTTTTGCACCTGAATCGACGAGGCCAGGTGGTGAATGAAATAGATAAGAGCGGCCAACGTCGCCATGGTTATCAGCAAGGCCACGGTGACCGACAGGTGCGGCACGAAGGGCTCGCCTTCGTCGCCGCCTCCCTTTACCGTCCGCAGGATCAGCAGGCAGTACACGAAGGTGGAGACGAACGCACCCAGCACAACCTGATTGCCGCGATCGCGCATGAAGTTGCCGAGCAGACGCGGGCCGAACTGCTGCGAGGCAAGAGTGAGCACTACGATGGTGAGAGAGAAGACTACCCCCGCCACGTTCATCATCGAGCCGGCAATGGTCGACAGCAAGGAGCGTGCGCCGCCCGGTTGATTCAGATAGATGAAGCGGAAGCTACCGAGCCACTCCGAAGTCCCGAGTTCGTCGAGCGAAACGGTCACCGCCGACAGCAGCACCGCTCCTGCGGTCATCAGCGTAGGCACGAACCAAAAGCTCGCGCGAATCTCTTCCAGTATGCCCGCCAGGCGTCCTTGCAACTTCCCCCCGTTCGGCTACAAGGTAGCAGAGGGAAGCCATCGGCGGCACCGGCTTTCTCACGGCCTACAGCACGAAGCGGCTCAGGTCCTCGCTCTCGACGATGTCCTCCAGCTTGCGGCGGACGAACTCGGCGTCGACGGTGATGTCGCCGAGTCCGGTGGCGAAGGAGATGTCCTCGAGCACCGTCTCCAGCATGGTGTGCAGGCGCCGAGCGCCGATATCCTCTACCTCGCGGTTCACGCGTTCCGCATACTGGGCGATCGCCTCGATGCCGGACTCCTGGAAGCGCACGAAACTGCCGTCTACCTTCAGCAGCTCGATGTACTGGCGGGTGAGCGAGTGCTCGGGCTGTGTCAGGATCCGCTGGTAGTCGGACGCGGTGAGCTCCTCGAGCTCGACCCGAATGGGGAATCGCCCCTGCAGCTCGGGGATCAGGTCCGACGGCTTCGAAGCGCTGAACGCGCCGGCGGCGATGAACAGCACGTGGTCGGTCTTGACCGGTCCGTAGCGGGTGTTGACCTGGGTGCCCTCGACAACTGGCAGCAGGTCGCGCTGCACCCCTTCGCCTGAGACGTCGGAGCCCGAGCTGCTTCCCGCTTCGGCGATCTTGTCGAGCTCGTCGATGAACACGATGCCGGCGTTCTCGGCCCGCCAGATCGCCTCGCGGCTTACCTCGTCGTGGTCGATGAGCTTCTCGGCCTCCTCGCCCTCGAGCACCTTCCTGGCCTCGGCCACGGTGGTCTTGCGCCGTACCCGCTTCTTGGGCAGCACGCTGGAGAGCATGTCCTGCAGGTTCATGCCCATCTCTTCCATGCCGGGCATCATCGCCGCGGCCGGTCGCTCGTCCTTGACCTCGATCTCCACGGTGCGGCTCTCGAGCTGCCCGCCGCGCAGCAGGGCGCGCATCTTGTCGAGTCCCTCCTGCGTTCCACCCGGCAGCAGCGCGTCTAGCAGGCGGTCCTCGCCCGCAACCTTGGCACGCTCCTGGACTTCGGCCTTCTTCTCCTCCTCGACGATGACGTACGACGCCTGGGCCAGATCGCGGACTATCGATTCGACGTCCCGCCCCACGTAGCCCACCTCGGTAAACTTGGTGGCCTCGACCTTGACGAACGGCGCCTTGGCCAGCCGCGCCAGCCGTCGAGCGATCTCGGTCTTGCCGACGCCGGTGGGGCCGATCATCAGGATGTTCTTCGGCACGATCTCGGCCTGCAAGGCATCCGGGAGCTGCCGGCGGCGGAAGTGGTTGCGCAGGGCCACTGCCACCGAGCGCTTCGCCTTGCTCTGGCCGATGATGTGACGGTCGAGCTCCTCGACTATCTGCAACGGCGTGAGGTCGGTCGCCGTCCTCAATATCGCCTCACTCGTCATGTTGCTTCCTCCCCGGACTCCCCGT
>JBBDRK010000042.1:18917-33468 GCA_040905465.1 Trueperaceae bacterium
GTCGCCACTATCACCGGCACCATCACTGGTGTCATCGCTGACCCCATTGCTGACTTCATCGCCGTCATCTTGCCCAGCGCCAACGGTCAGCACAGTGGCGGTACCGCTGGTATAGAGGTCGATGTCGCCGGCAATCGCCAACGACTGCCGGGCGATCTCCTCGGCTCCCAAGTCGGAGTGGCGCAGCAACGCCAGCGCGGCAGCCTGGGCGTAGGGTCCGCCCGACCCTACCGCCACTACCGGCTCGTCGGGAGAGATCACGTCGCCCATTCCCGAAAGGGTGAGGATCTGCTCGGCATCGGCGACTATCAGCATCGCCTCGAGGTTACGTAGCACCCGGTCGGTACGCCACTCCTTGACCGTCTCGATCGCCGCCTTGACCAGATTCCCGCGACTCGAATCGAGGTGGCCCTCGAACTTGTCCAGCAGCGTGAAGGCGTCGCTCACCGCGCCGGCGAAGCCGACCAGCACGCGCTCGTCGTGGAGCATGCGGACTTTCACCGCTCCCTTTTTCACTATCGTGTCGCCGAGCGTCACCTGGCCGTCTCCCGCAATCGCCGAGATGCCGTTTCGGTGCACCGCGACGATGGTTGTTCCGTGCATTCGGTTCATATTGCCGCACTCTAACAGCTTGCCAAACCAGCCAGAGTCGTCGGGAGCGAGGCCGGCGACGGCTCGTCTGCCGCCGGGGACAGGCGCTCCGAAGCGGATGCAACCGGCATGCGACGCCCGACCGGGGATGCCGTACGACCTTTCGCAGCCGGAGCGCGTGCGCCGCGATAGCATGGCCCAATGCCATTCTTCGAATTCGGTGGCGGCCGCCTCGAGGCGATCGTCGGTCCAATGTTCAGCGGCAAGTCCGAAGAGCTGATCAGACGCGTGAACCGGGCGCTCATAGCCCGTCAGGAAGTGCAGGTGTTCAAGCCTGCGATAGACGATCGCTACGAACTAACGGCGGTTGCCTCCCACACCGGCAGGCGCATGGAGGCGCTGCCGGTAGACGGAGCCGCGAGCATCCGTGCGCTCCTGCGCGAGGACGTGCGGCTGGTGGCGTTCGACGAGTGCCAGTTCTTCGAGGAGGATATTGTCGAGCTGGCGCTCGAGCTCACCGACGACGGCAAGCGAGTCATCGTGGCGGGCCTCGATCTCGACTTTCGAGGCGAACCTTTCGACCCCATGCCGCGCCTGTTGGCGCATGCGGAGTTGGTGGAGAAGCTGACCGCCATCTGCCGTTGCGGCAGGCAAGCGACCCGAACCCAGCGGCTTATCGCGGGAGCCCCAGCCCATTACGACGATCCGGTGATCCTGGTGGGGGCGGCCGAGCGTTACGAGCCGCGCTGCCGCGAGTGCCACGTGGTGCTGCGCGAAGCGCGTTCGATGCCGCTGTTCAGCGGTGTCTGAATCGGGGTAGGCGACAAGTACAAGGCATCACGGATTATCTCCACAAGTGGCAACGCGGTCGCCCTCTCGCGTAGCGTAATAAACTGGCGTCACCTGTCCTGTTTCGGAGTTGATTAGTGCATACGGAGAATCATTCGCAGACGGCCGCTTTCCTCTGGTCGATCGCTGAACTGCTACGAGGGGATTTCAAGCAGTCCCAGTACGGCCGCATCATCCTCCCGTTTACCCTGCTGCGGCGCATGGAGTGCGTGCTGGCCGATACCAAGGCCGCGGTACTGAGCGCAGCCGGCGAGCATACCGGCAAGTCCGAAAATTTGAGGGAACAGCTGCTGCTACGGGCATCTGGTCAGCAGTTCTTCAACACCTCGCCGCTCACGCTCGCCACCTTGTCGGACACGCAGACCGCCGACGATCTGATGAGCTACGTGCAGTCGTTCAGCCGGGACGGGCGGGAGATCTTCGAGCACTTCCATTTCGAGGACTTCGTGCAGCAGCTCAAATCCAACGACTTGCTCTACCAGGTGGTGCAGCGCTTCGCCTCGGTCGACCTGAGCCCGGCGAGGATCAGCAACTTCGGCATGGGCATAGTGTTCGAGGAGCTGATCCGCAGGTTCGCCGAGAGCTCGAACGAGACCGCGGGCGAGCACTTCACCCCGCGCGACGTAGTACACCTCACCACGTCGCTGGTAATCACCGGTCAGGACGAGAAGCTCAAGCCTAACGGAATCGTCACCATCTACGACCCGACGGCAGGAACCGGCGGCTTCCTCTCGGAGGGGGACGAGTACATCCAGTCGATCAGCGAGAAGGTCACCGTGTCGCTGCACGGCCAGGAGCTGAACCCGGAGTCGTACGCGATCTGCAAGGCGGACATGCTGATCAAGGGTCAGGACGTGAGTAACATCAAGTACGGCAACACCCTTTCGGAAGATCAGCTCGCCGACCAGCGGTTTGACTTCATGCTCAGCAATCCACCTTTCGGGGTGGAGTGGAAGAAGGTCCAGAAGCAGGTAAGGGACGAGCACACCAAGCTCGGGTTCGGCGGCCGTTTCGGCCCAGGGCTCCCGCGAGTGTCCGATGGTTCCCTCTTGTTCCTGCTGCACCTGGTCAGCAAGATGCGTGACGCCCGCGAGAGTGGTTCGCGAATCGGCATCATCCTCAACGGCTCTCCGTTGTTCACGGGCGGCGCCGGCAGTGGCGAGTCGGAGATCCGCCGTTACCTGATGCAGTACGACCTGGTGGAAGCGATAGTCGCCCTGCCGACGGACATGTTCTACAACACCGGCATCGCCACGTACGTCTGGCTGCTGAACAACAACAAGTCTGCCCGTCGCAAGGGCAAGGTGCAGCTGATCGATGGCAGCGAGCACTTCAGCAAGATGCGCAAGTCGTTGGGCAGCAAACGCCAGTACATCAGCAACGAGCAGATCGCTGACCTGGTGCGCTTGTACGGCTGTTTTGAGGAGACGCCCAAGAGCAAGATCTTCCCCACGGAAGCGTTCGGCTACCGGCGCATCACCGTGAAGCGGCCGCTGCGCCTTTCGTTCCAGGTGAACGAGGAGCGAATCGCTTTGGTGCTGGAAGAAAAAGCCGTCCAGAAGCTGGACGAAGAAGCGCGAGAGCGGTTAATGGGGGCTCTGCGGGCCATGGACGGCAGCGCTGTGTACATGAACCGAGAGCTGTTCGCGACGGAACTGGAGGCGGCGCTGGAGAAGTGCGGAGTGCCGGCGAGCGCGGTGGTCATGAAGGTGCTGATCAACACCTTGGGCGAGCGGGATCCTGATGCCGACGTCTGTATGAGCAAGGGGCAGCCCGAAGCGGATACCGGTCTAAGGGACTACGAGAACGTGCCGCTGGGCGAGTCGGTCTACGAGTATTTCGAGCGTGAGGTGAAGCCGCACGTGCCGGACGCCTGGATCGACGACTCGAAGGTCGACGCCCAGGACGGCCAGGTGGGCGTGGTGGGCTACGAGATCCCGTTCAACCGGCACTTCTACGTGTTCAAGCCGCCGCGTCCCCTGGAAATGATCGATAGGGACTTGAAGATCAGCACGGACCGGATCAAGCGGATGATCGAGGAGTTGTCGGCGTGAGCTTCCCGAAGTACCCGAAGTACAAGGAGTCGGGGGTGGAGTGGTTGGGGGAGGTACCGGAGCATTGGAGACTGCGGCCACTCTGGACGATGTTCCGTAGAGAAAAACGAACCGGCTTCCCGGAAGAGCCGTTACTCTCGGTCTATCGTGATTATGGAGTAATTCCAAAGTCGTCACGTGACGACAATTTCAATAAAGCTTCGGAAGACTTGGCTGCTTATCAGTTGGTGCTTCCTGGTGATTTAACAATCAACAAGATGAAGGCGTGGCAAGGTTCCGTCGCAATATCGGGACACCGAGGAATAGCCAGTCCTGCATACCACGTTTATCAGAGCCATCATCATGAAAGTCGTCGGTACCTTCACTACCTTTTTAGGTCGGCAGAGTATATTTCCAGCTACCTTTCGCGCTCAAAAGGAATTCGAGTCAATCAGTGGGATCTGGAGCCCCAGCAGCATTCGAGGATGGCTGTTCTGATGCCTCCCAGGGAAGAACAATGCGGCATCGCGCACTTTTTGGACGGCGAGACCGCCAAGATCGACGCCCTTATTGCTGAACAGCAACGCCTGATCGGCTTGCTCAAGGAGAAGCGCCAGGCAGTGATTTTGCAAGCAGTGACCAAGGGCTCCGATCCCTGTGTAACGATGAAGGATTCTGGTGTGGAGTGCCTGGGAGAAGTACCGGAACACTGGCAGATCGCAGCCTTGAAGAACTACGTGCATGTTATTGACTGTAAGCATGTGACGGCCGACTTAACTGACCAGGGATATCCGCTGGCGAGTATCCGAGAGGTCCAAGAGTTCGAGGTCAACTTAGCAACGGCGAAGAATACCAGCGAGCACTATTATCGGATTCTCACTGAAGGAGGGCGAAAGCCGAAGGTTGGTGACATTATCTATAGTCGAAACGCAACTGTGGGCGAGGCAGCGCTCGTCGCCTCGCACGAAGATTTCGCGATGGGACAAGATGTATGTCTGCTTAGATGGAAACGACAGGAAATGTCCTCTGCCTACCTAGGCTATCAGTTGCGGTCGCCAGCAGTACTCTCGCAACTTGAGCAGTTAATGGTCGGTGCAACTTTTCGACGGATAAATGTAGACGCGATTCGACAGTATATTGTGGTTGTTCCGCCACCAATTGAGCAACACGCCATTGCTAACCACCTGGCAGTATTACTTTCCGAGATCGATGCTATGCGGAATGATGCGGACGGTTTGATCGCCCTTCTCCAGGAACGCCGCTCCGCCCTGATCTCCGCCGCCGTCACCGGCAAGATCGACGTTCGCAACTGGCGGCCTCCGAACGACCAGCAGCCCCCTGAGCCCGCAAGGGAAGTGGTTCATGGCTGACAGCAGGGAGACGGTCTTCCAGCAGGAGATCATCGACGCCCTGTGCGCCCAGGGTTGGTGCGTGGGCACTTCGTCCGGTTATGACCGTGCCAATGCTGTCTATACCGAGGATCTCCTGGGCTACTTCGAGGATGCGTATCCGGAGCGTTTGGAGAAGTTCCGCAAGAACAACCCTATCGATCCCGAGAAGACGCTGGTGCGGCAGACCGTGCGGGCGTTGGAGCAGGACGGGACGCTGAGTGTGCTGCGGCACGGTTTCAAAGTGCCCGGCGTCGAGGTCGAGCTTTGCAGCTTCAAGCCAGACCACGGCATGAATCCGGAATCGCTAGTGCGCTACCGGGCCAATCGACTGCGGGTGGTCCCCGAGCTCTCCTACTCCCCCTTTGCTCGTGACGGCGAGCACAACCCTCGGCTCGATCTCGTCCTGTTCGTAAACGGCATCCCCACGGCGACCTTAGAGTTGAAGAGCGAGTTCAAGCAGCCGGTGGAGAACGCCAAGCGGCAGTACCGCAAGGATCGGCCGGTCAAGGACCCGCACACGCGAAAGCCTGAGCCGCTGCTGGCGTTCAAGCGGGGCGCGTTGGTTCATTTCGCCGTGAGCCAGCATGAAGTTGCGATGAGCACCCGGCTCGGCGGCATCGACACCGCCTTCCTGCCCTTCAACCTAGGCAGCGAGGAGGGTGGCGCCGGCAACCCGAGGCCGGAACGCGAAGACGCGTACGCCACGGGGTACCTGTGGGAGCGGCTGTTCCAGCCGGACGCATGGCTGAAGGTGCTCGGTCGCTTCCTGCACCTGGAGAAGAAAAGGGTGGAGGACTTTTTCGGCAAGGTGACGACTCGGGAGACGATGATCTTCCCTCGTTATCACCAGTGGGAGGTCGTCAACGAGCTGGTCGAGACCACCAGGCAAGAGGGACCGGGAAAGCGTTACCTGGTGCAGCACAGCGCCGGCTCGGGAAAGTCGAACTCGATAGCCTGGACGGCGCACCAGCTTGCGTCGCTTTACGACGGCGATGAGCGGCGCTTGTTCGATTCGGTGATCGTGGTGACCGACCGGACGGTGCTCGACAGCCAGTTGCAGGACACCATCTACCAGTTCGAACACGCCCAGGGCGTCGTTGTGCCGATCACGAGGGATATCGGCAGCAAGAGCAAGTCCGAGCAGCTGGCGGAAGCTCTGGCGGCCGGAACGCGAATCGTGATCGTTACGATCCAGACCTTCCCGGCGCTCTACGACGCCTTGGACAAGTACCCGAAGTTGGCCGCCGGTAGTTACGCGGTCATCGCCGACGAAGCCCACTCTTCGCAGACCGGCACTTCAGCCAATAAGCTGAGGGCAATACTCGGGAGTGACCGACCAGATGACGAGGAGATCAGCGCCGAGGAGCTCCTTCAGGCGGCGGTAGCTTCCCGCAGGCCCAGCGACCGCATCAGCTACTACGCCTTCACGGCGACTCCCAAGGCCAGGACCCTGGAACTCTTCGGCCGGGCCCCCGACCCTTCCTCGCCCCCGAGCAGCGACAACAAGCCCGAGGCGTTCCACCTCTACTCGATGCGTCAGGCGATCGAGGAGGGTTTCATCCTCGATGTGCTCAAGCGCTACACGCCCTACAGCACGGCCTGGAAGCTCGCTCACCCCGATGACGACGATGAGGTGGACTCGAAGCGAGCCAGGAGGAAGCTGGCGCGCTGGGTGCGGTTGCACCCGTACAACATCAGCCAGAAGGTGGAAGCCATCGTCGAGCACTTCTGCGAGCACGTTCGGCACCTGTTGGATGGCCAGGCCAAGGCGATGGTGGTGACGAGCAGCAGGCAGGAAGCGGTGCGCTACCAGTTGGCAATGCTCGCTTACGTTAGAGAGAAGAGTTACGGCGACGTGCACCCGCTGGTGGCGTTCTCCGCCACGGTTCTGCCGGACGAGGTCATCCCCGAAGAGGTGAGCGAGAACAGCCGGCTGCTCAATGCCGGCCTGTCAGGCCGGGATTTGGCCGAGGCCTTTGACACGCCAGATTTCAATGTGCTGATCGCCGCGAACAAGTTCCAGACCGGGTTCGACCAACCGAAGCTGTGCGCGATGTACGTGGACAAGAAGCTGCAGGGCGTGGATTGCGTGCAGACGCTATCCAGGCTGAACCGCACCTTCCCCGGCAAGGAAACCTTTATCCTCGACTTCTTCAACGACCCTCAGGACATCCTGGAAGCGTTCCTGCCGTATTACAACAGGGCCGAACTGGCCGACGTCTCGGACCCGCAAGTGGTGTACGACCTGCAGAAGAAGCTCGATGAGGAACAGATCTACCATCGAGATGAGGTCGAGCGGTTCGCGGAGGCGTTCTTCGACCCGAAGGCGGCTACCGCGAAGCTGAGTTACTACTGCATCCCCGCCAAGGAGCGGTTCGCCGGCAGGTTCAAGGCCGCCGAGGAGGCCAGGCGGCAGGCGCGGACCATACGCGGCATCGCGGAGCGCAACGGCGACAAGGTGGGGGTGCAGAACGCCGAGCACGCCGAGAAGGAGGCCGGCGAGGCTGTTGACCAGCTGGAACTGTTCAAAAAGAACTTGAGGAGCTTCGTGCGAGTGTACGAGTTCCTCTCCCAGATCATCGACTACGACGATGTCGAATTGGAGCAGTTGAACGTCTACGCCAGTCACCTCTACCCGCTGCTGCAGGCCAACCGGCTGGAGGAGGCCGACGTGGATGTCTCTGAGCTGTCGCTCACGCACTACCGGCTGACCAAGCAGGCCGAGTTCAGGCAGAGACTGGATGAGGAGACCGGCGAGTACACCCTCAAACCCATCAGTGACGTCGGCAGTGGCAAGCCCTTCGATCCCGAGAAGAGACGCCTCTCGGAAATCATCGAGGCCCTCAACGATATGTTCGGAGCAGAGGTCAGCGACGACGACAAGCTGCACTTCGCCTCCGGTGTTGCTGATCGCATCTGCCGCGACGAGGACGTGATGACCCAGGTGAACGAGCACACCCCGGAGCAGGTGATGCACGGCCTGTTTCCCAGGCGGGTCGTGGATGCTGTCATCGACGCCATGACCGATCACGAGAAGTTGTCGATGGAAGTCTTGGACGATGAGAGCAAGAGCCGCAACTTCGCTTGGTTGATATTGAAGATGCTTGCCGGCACCGGCCCGGCGTCGGGCCCCGGACGCGGAGCCTGACGGGCCGACAGGGTACCGTTGGCTCGCCCCGCACGGTGGCATCAAATGTCGGCGTCATGGGGCCGGACGATGTGGCCGCCGAGTAGCCGTAAACCGTCAGTCTGGAAGCATGCTACGGTTGCCGGAACATCAAACCTGGGAGGTTCCGCTACCGTGCAGCCAGGCACCGTCATCTATCTTAACGGCAGCTCGAGTGCCGGCAAGAGCACCCTCGGGCGTGCCCTCCAGGAAGTCCTCGGTGCCCGCTACCTCCTCCTGGGCATCGACTCGCTGTTCGGCGCCGTGACCGGCCGGCTGATCCGAACGTTCCGGGTGGGCTCTCCGGAGATTGCCGAGTGGAGCGGCATCGCCTGGGTTTTCGACGAGGCCGAGCACGTTCAGGGGATCGAGTTCGGGGAAGAGGGCCGCCGCCTGCCCTACGGGCTGCACTCGATGGTCGCCGCCCTCGCCAGCGAGGGCAACAACGTGATAGTCGACGACGTGATCATGGAGCCCGACATGGCGCTCCACTGCGCGGTCGCCCTCGCGGAGACGCCTGCGCATCTCATAGGCGTCCGCTGCGCGCTCGAAGTTTTGGAGGAGCGCGAACGGGCGAGGGGCGACCGCCACAAGGGCCTCGCGCGCTACCTCTACCAGCGGCCGCACCTGCACATCCCCTTCTACGACTTCGAGGTTGACAGCGGCGCTGCTTCCCCGGATGCGTGTGCCTCCGCGATCAGGGACTACCTGGAGGCGGGATCGCCACCCCGGGCTCTTGCTGCGCTACGGTCATCGCTGACGGCAAGCGCACGGACGTCCGAGCTCGGAGCCGTTGCCGACTGACATCGCCCTCAGGGGCAGACACGCCGCCCCTTCGGATTGCGGCTGAAAGCGTCACCAGTCACGCTCTTCCTGTAAACCGCCCCGGTTGATGCAGGTCACAGGGCCGCCCAGCCTGCTGGCGTCAGAAGCGAACCGGTAACGCCTGCAGGCCGTGGAAGCTCATCCCCTCGCGCCACTGCAGCGGCTCGCCGGTGAGCGCCAGGGTCGGCAGGCGGTCAAGCAGCGTATTTACGGCGATCTGCCCCTCGAGTCGCGCCAGCGGCGCTCCC
The DNA here is from genome assembly GCA_040905465.1 of Trueperaceae bacterium. Taxonomy (GTDB): domain Bacteria; phylum Deinococcota; class Deinococci; order Deinococcales; family Trueperaceae; genus DASVCN01. Next base: position 28,021 of record JBBDRK010000042.1, read on the forward strand.
AGGCAAAAGTGGATGCCCATACCGAAGGCACTGTGGCGACCCACCTTGCGCTCGACGTCGAGGCGGTCGGGGTCGGCGAAACGTTCAGGGTCGCGGTTGGCTGCGCCGAAGATGAAGCCGACACCTGATCCCGGCGCAATGGCGCGACCACCCATCTCGACCTCTTCCGCCGCCACCCGGAAGGTAACCTGCACCGGACTGTCGTAGCGAAGGAGCTCCTCGATGGCGTTGTCGATCAACCCCGGTCGTTCACGAAGCTTTTCCATTTCGGCGGGACTGGAGAGCAACGCCAGCATGCCGTTGCCGATCAGGTTGATGGTCGTCTCGTGCCCGGCGATCAGCAGGAGGATGCACATGGCGACGAGCTCCTCCTCGTTCAGCCGGCTGCCCTCCTCTTCGGCGGCGATGAGCCCGCTGATCAGGTCGTTGCGCGGCTCACTCCGACGGTGGCGGATGATCCTGCCCAGGTAATCGCTCATCTCGAGGGTGGCCTGGCTGGCGGCGGCATAGACGTCGGGCGATGTTCTGACGTCGATGGCGGCTGTGCCTACTCGCGACCACTCCTTGAACAGGTCACGGTCCTCGGACGGGATCCCAAGCATCTCGGCGATTACGATCACCGGCAGCGGGAAGGCGTAGTCGCCGATCAGGTCCATGCCCCCATCATCCTCCGCAGCGTCGACCAACTGCGCCGCAATCTCCCTTATGCGCGGCTCCAGAGCGGAGACCATCTTCGGGGTGAAGGCACGGTTGACCAGCGAGCGTAGCCGCGTATGATCGGGCGGATTCCGGAACAGCATCCAGTTGCGCGACATCTCCACGAACGGCCGGTAGGCTTCCGGCACCGCCTGCGACGACGCCATTTGTGGCCTGATAAAGCGCGCGTCCTTCAGGCCGGCCATCACGTGGTCGAAACGGAAGAGGTACCAGCAACCGTCGACGTTCGGCGTCGGCGGCGCCCCGTAGTGCACCGGATCCGCCTCACGGTAGCGTGCGTAGATGGGGTAAGGGTTCTCGCTGAATCCAGGCACGAAGGGATCGAAGCGTGAAGGCTGAGCCACCCCTCCCTGACCGACCCCGTTTGCGGCATCTCGAACGTCTGCCATGATGACCTCCATACCCAAAGTGGCGAACGTTACCATAACAGAGGCGCCTTCGTGGCGGAACAGTCAATCGAACCCTGGTTGCCATGATAATCGCCTTTTCGTCAGTCCCGGTTTGTCTCGGTCGTTGCAGCAACGCCCGAGTATTTCCGCGCCTGATCCGGCGGTTCCCGGCAGACGCCGGCCACCCACAGGTCGCGGTCTAGCGAGCTGCCGCCCCAGACCAGCAGGATCGCCATGATCCCGTAGAACGGCAGGTGCCCGACGAGCTCGACCCAGTTGAAGACGGTGAGCGTGAGGTTGAATGGCAGCCACGCCACAACGATCGTCTCGCGCACGAAGACGTTGAACAGCAGCAACAGGCCGATAGCCAGCTCGACCGCGCCGGCTCCCAGGATGAACGGCGAATCGGGGATCGGCAGCCCCATCTCCCCGGTGAAGTTGAGCGGATAGCGCTCCAGGAACGCCAGGGCCAGCGGCAGATTGGCGAGCTTCTCGGTGAACGCCACGACGATGAAGCTCACGCCCGCGAACACTCGCAGGGCCGGCACCGCCCTGCGTACCAACCGTGCCGGCGGCTCGAGCCGCGGGAAGATCAAGCGGTCGATAGAGAGCGGTCCCCGCCCGGCCAGGAAGAAAAAGGCCGCGAAGCCCAGTATGTGGGCGTTTTCCAGCATCGCCACCGGGGAGGCGACCCACAATCCCAGCAGCCACAGGCCCGCCAGGACCAGTGCGGCAGCCCGAGTGAAGCCGCCGTAGAACAGCGATAAAGCCGCCCCGGTCTGCACCAGGCCCAGAACGTAGCGCCAGCCGCCTCCCAACACAACGTCCGGTGAGAGCAGGTTGCCGCTGACCCCGGCGATGAGCAGGGGTACCGCCAGGTGCACGCCCAGGATGAGAGGCACCAGACCGTACAAAGCGCTGAGCCCCTGCGAAGACGCCCTGAACAACTCGGGCCCCGGCAGGAGGTTGCGGCGGTCGCGAAGGCGCCATAGCCCCCAGGCTGCCAGGAAGAACACCAAGGCCGCGGCTACGAACCAGACCGCCTCCGGAGTGAAGGCGCTCGCCAGGTCGGTGCTGAACCGCTCGTCGTCGATGAACCATTTTTCGTGGGCCGAGCCGGTTCCGGTGAGCGTTGTGGCCAGGCCGGCGGCAGCGGCGCGCCTAATCGCCGGGATGACCCCCGGGGACGGGGCGGTGGAGCGAGAGGTGGTCACAGGATGCGGACGATAGCATGCGTTGTACTCAGGCGGCTGTGCACCACGCCTTACTGTTGCGGATCGAAGTGCCAGCCGAACGATTGCGGCGCATCCTCGTCAGTGAGCACCATGCCGTCCGCGCCGGCGATAACGAGCACCGGATTCCAGCCGGCATCGAACGAAACCGAAATCTCGCCGGGTCCGCATTTCCCCTCGGCCGTGAACGGTGCGGGGGTATACAGGAAGTACCCGTGGCGGGCGGGCGTCCCGTAATTCCACAGCTGACGCGGGAGGTCGGTGAGCAGCAACCGACCGACCACTTCGCCCTCCTGCTCCACAAGCAGGTAGGGCAGGTAGGCGAGATCGAGCACGTCCTCCTCGTCGCAACCCATTCTCTCCTCTTCGAGCAGGCCGGGGTCGACGGCAGCAGGAAGCCGCAGTTCGAAGCGGTTGTCGTCGACTCGCGCCACCGCCAGCAGGGTGGGCGCCGTCACGCCTGCGTCAGAGATCGCTCGCGCCACCACCTCCGCGCCGTCCGGCACAACCGCGGGCAGGCGACCTTCCAATCGGAGTTCGTCTTGGGCGATTGCCAGGCTGGTGAGGAGGAGAAGAGAGGCTAGTAGATTGTGCATCCGGCGCTCCTTTCGACGTTGAGAGTGGGTCGGTCGCGAGGCCAGGAGGCGTCCGGGATGCCATCGGACGGTTAGAGCAACGACCGCCAAGGCACGGGGGAGTCGCCACCGGCACGACACGAGGATGCCGGATACGCCGTTAATGGAGCGTTACAGGGACGCCTCAGGGTTGCAGCCGGCTGCCGTCTCGCGGAAACGCCCGCGCGAAGCGGACGTTGGGGATTCCTAGCAGCAGCGCGGTAAGCCGTTCCGCACCGGCGGCAAAGCCGCCGTGAGGCGGCATGCCGTGGCGGAAGACCTCGAGGTAACCGCTGAAAGCTTCCGGGTCCATGTTGCGCTTGCGCAGTTCGGCAACCAGGTCGTCGTGGCGGTGGATGCGTTGGCCGCCGGAAGTGATCTCGACACCCCGAAACAGCAGGTCGAGACCGCGAGTCAGGCCGTCTTCGGTGGGGTAGGTGTAGAACGGCCTCGCCGCCTGTGGATAACGCGTGACGAAAACGAAGTCGCTGGCGTGCTCCTCTTGCGCCCAACGGCCCAGCAGCCGCTCGGCCTCCGGATCGAGATCCTTGCCGCCGGTGGTATGGCCGAAGCGTTCCTTCACCAGCTCGCGGGCTTCGAGCAGAGTGATCCGCGGTATCGGCACCGAGGTGTCGGGCACGCTTGCGCCCAGGGTCTTCAACTGGGCTCCGCACCGCTCCCTTACCGCGTCCATCATCGCCTTGATGGCCTCCTCCTGGAGAGCCATGACGTCGCGATCATCCTCGATGAACCCGAACTCGACATCGAGCGACAAGTACTCCGAGAGGTGCCTGGTGGTGTGGGACTGCTCCGCCCGGTACACCGGGGCAACCTCGTACACTCGTTCGAACACGGCGACCATGATCTGCTTGTAAAGCTGCGGCGACTGTGCCAGGAAGGCGCGCTTGCCGTAGTAATCGACCTCGAACTGGTTGGCGCCGCCTTCGGCACCGGCCGCAACGAGCTTGGGCGTGAAGATCTCGGTGAATCCGCGGGTGTCGAGGAAGGCCCTGAACGCCTTGACGAGCTCCGCCTGAACCTTGAGCGTGGCCTGCGCCTTCACCCCGCGTACGGTGACGTGCCGGTACTGCAGCAGCGTTTCCGGGTTGGCGTGCCACTCCTCCTTGGGAATCTCCACCGGCGGCGGGGCTATCGCTTCACTGATCGTCTCCAACCGCTCGGCCTGGAGCTCCAGCCCCGAGGGAGCCTTGGCATTCTCCACGACCCGACCGTGCACGCGGACACAGCTCTCGAACAGGGGCAGCTCGGTCCCGCTGAACACGCATTGAATGAGACCGCTGCCGTCTCGGAGCAGGAGGAACTGGATTCCTCCGAGGTCGCGCCGGTTGTGGACCCAACCGTGCACTGTCACTTGCCGACCGACATGCTCGGGCAGGCTGACGATCGGTACTGCTGGTGCGGTCATGGCGGCTTCCAATGGGTCACGCTCCAAAAAAACCCGAGGCTTGGAACCTCGGGCTGAACGGCGGTAGAGGACGGCGTCTAGCTTCCGAGGGTACCCGCATCGGAATTATCCGGGTTCGAATCGCAAGCCGGGGACCGCACATGCGGATCAGACGCCATAGTCGAGCATGGTAGCAGGGAGCATCTCCGGTGTCAACGACGACGTGCAGGACGCAAGGCACTGTTTCGCCGGCTCTCCCGGCCGCCGATTGCCGTCCGCCAGCGGTCTGAGTACGGTCAGGAGTGATTGCGCAGGTAAGACTCGATCAACCGTATGTGTTCTTCGTCCTTGGGCCTGGCCAGGCGCCGCTTGAAAGCGAGAACGGCGTCCAGCGTCACGCACGGCAGTCCCGCCACCAGGCTCGAGCTGTCGACAAGCTCGTCGGCGTCGTCACCCAGCCAGCCGTTGAATATCTCCACTCCGGGAAGCGGCCGCACGACGTCGTCCAGGCGGGCCTGTTCGGCGGCTGCCAGGGTGAGCGCATGGCGCCACGCCGCCCCGCGCGACACGATATCGACGTCGTTGATCTCGTCGACCAGCCCGTAAGCCAGCAAGGGGCCGCTGCCGTGCAGGGCGAAGTCACCGGCGGGCAGGCGCAGTTCGGTGACCAGGCGCTTCACCTCGGGCAGCTTCATCGAAGGGCGGGAGCCGGCGCCGATCGTCTCATGCGCATGTGCTGCCCCGCTCGTTGCGGGCAGTGGACGGCCAGGGCAGCGCCAGGGCGGTGCGGGCAGACTCGATCAACGGAACCAGGGACGACCGGCCGGCGAACTCGTCGGGCGTCAACCAATCGAATGCGTCGTGCTCGTCGCTGGGTGTCACCTTGCCGCCGACCACGCGACCGCGGTAGACGATCACCACCATCGGCTCGTCGTTGCGCCTGGCAGGGTAAGCGGTCACCGGCTGCCGGTCCAGCTCGACCTCGAGTCCGCACTCCTCGGCGATCTCCCGCCTTATCGCCGCCAGCGGATCCTCGCCGGGACGCACCCGCCCCGACAGTGTCTCCCACAGACCCGGCCCGGCGTCGCGCC
>JBBDRK010000043.1:0-119003 GCA_040905465.1 Trueperaceae bacterium
ACTACAACCGGGAACGGCGGCACTCCAGCTTGGAGAAGCAGACCCCGGAACAGGCATACCAGCAGTTGCCGCTACTGCCGTCGCCGCCCCCACTGGCCACCGAGCCCGTTACAGCCCAGCTCAGTTCGTGATAACACTTAAGAACCAAGAGGAATCTGTCCAACTACCGGGGTCCATCGGTGACTGTCGGATTCGGCCTTCTGACGATTTCGCAGTTGTGGAATTTTCGAAGTTTGATGAAAACGGCTGAATCGCAGCCCGTCTGGGCGCTCAACCTCAACTCATGGCGGGCACTGAAGGGGAGGAGGCAGTCGAACCAGGGTCAGTTCAGGCGCCCATACGGCGGCTGGCCACAGCTATAAGTTGCCTACCGAGGGGAAACAGGAGCGGAGTGCCGCCCGTGTGCACGAGCACGATGGGGCGATCGACACTATATCGCCCTTGCGCGATAAAACGCTCGACCGCCATCAAGGCACGGCCCGTATAGGAAGGTTCAATCAGTATCCCTTCCGTCCTGGCAACATCAAGCACTGTCTGCCAACGGCTCACTGAGTTATCAAACAGAGTTCTGGTGGCAAATGTTGGGTCGCTGTCTACTTTTGAAGGGTCTACCTGTAAATCTAGATTCAACAGGCGAGCTGCGTCCTCGGCAATTCCGGCGATCCGCTGAGCGCGACTGTCGACAGAGTGTCCTTGGTAGTAGACTCCGTGCACCTGGATCCGCTCAGACAACAACAGGCTTCCCAACAGTAGGCCCGCGTGCGTTGCTCCACCCGATGCGACGAACACGTCGGCTTCTGGTATGCCTTGTCGGTCCAGTTGCTCGATCAACTCGACTGCGGCCTTCACGTATCCGAGCGCTGCGAGTCCGGGCCGAGGATCGGTGTTGATGCAATATGGCACCCGTCCCTCCTTACGCAATCGAGTCAGCTGCGTGTCGATTGCATCGTTGAGGAGTGACCGATCACCGGGAGGCGCCTCAAGGGCAAACTGGGGCTCCAGCACCGTTTCCTGACCCGTATTAGGAACCGGTAGGTCAAGGAAGACTATTTGGGCGCCGAGAACATTGCTGAGAAGGAGGTTGCCCTCGAGCGCCTCCGGTTCGGCACCCCAAAGTAGTAATACCGACTCGAGACCTAATTTCGCGGCCGCCGCGGCAACCTGCCTGCACTGGTTCGACTGGTTTCCGGACGATACGACTATGGTGTCTGCGCCCTTCTTTTTGGCGTCGGCCAGCACGAACTCCAAATAGCGCGTCTTGTTGCCTCCCGTGGCAAGGCCGGTGCAGTCGTCGCGTTTGATCCAGATCGGCGGTCCGCCCAATACGTGTGACAGGTTGGGGCAGTTCTCCAGGGGCGTGGGCAGCGAAGCAAGCGGAAGTTGTGGAACGTCATCTATAAGGTCTAGCAGTTGGTGCTTGGTTAACGTCGGCATCGTTACTCCAATCCGAGGCGCTACTCTTGGCGCCGCAGTAAAGGCATTTAAAGTTTTGTATTTGCAGCTGTCTGAACTGGCGAAGGGTCGATACAGGAATTCTACCGCCAGAGGACCAACCAGCACCCCGAAGCACAACTCTCCGACGACTCAAATCACGGTGCGCTGGCCCGCACGATAAGTTCCGGTTTGATTACTACAGCATCAGTCTCGCGGTTTCCTCCCATCCTCTCGAGGAGCATCGTGACCGCATTGGCTCCCAGTTCGTAGAGGGAGATGCGCAGGGTCGTTAGCGCAGGCGTCGCAAGGCTCGCCAGCCGGATATCATCGCATCCGACGATAGCGATATCTCCGGGTACGCGCATGCCCTTCTCATCGCAGGCCTGTATTGCGCCGAGAGCTACCAGATCGTTGTAGCAGACTAGACCGTTGACTTGTAACCGCGTCTCCAGGAGTCGTTTTGCTGCCTCGTAACCACCGGCTTCGTCCGGTGAACATGTGATGATTGACTCTGGCTCAACGGAATGTCCGGTCGCTTCCAGGGCAGAAGTAAACCCTCGTATGCGTTGCTTGCCTCCATGTGAATAGGTAGGTCCAGCCAATAGGCATAGAGCTTGCCGCTCATCGGCAAGCAAGTGATGCACAGCCCTCATCGCCCCGTATGCATCGTCCCGTCTTATCATTCCTGCTATCGAGGAGGGCGCTGTCCTGTTAACGAGGACTGAGGCCGGATGACGCTCGAGCAGCGGAATCAGTTCGTCGTCTGGCAAGCGTGGACTGCAGGCGACTATTCCATCGACTCGCTTGTCCTCCAGGAGCTGAAGAGACCGTTTCTCACGTTCCTGATCTTCCACCGTGTTGCAAAGAATCAACGAGAAGCCGTGTTCCCATGCCACGTCTTCGGCACCTCGAGCGATTTCCGGGAAAAACGGGTTAGCAATGTCCGGTACGAGAAGCCCCAGCGTCCGGGTGCTGTTACTGGCGAGACTTCGCGCTACCATGCTGGGGCGGTAGTTCAGGCGGGAAATGATCTGTTGTACTTTTTCGCGGGTACTGTCACTAATTTCGCCTTTGTTGTTGAGCACCCGAGACACGGTCATCGTTGAAACGCCCGCCTCTCGAGCGACATCTGCAATCGTTATTCTCGCCATAAATAATTCTCCTCGCTCAAGATTGGTTGCAACGGTAACGTGAGCGTTTGCATGAGTATTCTAATAAATCGATCAGGATGGGAAGCGTTAGGAGAAGCTGATCCGGTAATTGACTTCCCATTTGCTCGATGCTACGCTCCCACTATACCGCTTACGTTATCGGTAGCGGGCGACCGTCTTCAGGAAGCAGGGGAACGGGCTTTCATTGTTTCCGCGCGCTCTAGTCTTGCTAGGAGGATTCACCGGTATGTCTGACAGACTGTTCAGTGGCATAATTCCGGTCATTACAACCGCCGTGGACGCTAACGGCAGTATACTGGAGCAACCCATCAGAGACCTCATAGATCACCTGATTTCTCGAGGTGCTCATGGATTGGCAGGCTTAGGCGAGGGAAGCGGGTTCCACAAGCTTTCCGTGGACGAAAGACTACGCCTGACTGAGGTCGTGCTCGAGCAGGTGCGCGGCCGCGTGCCAGTTATGATCGGTACATCAGCTAACAACTTGCCCGAGGCAATTCTGTTCGCAAGAGCCGCTCAAAGCAACGGGGCCGATGCTGTTTTCGCAATGCCTCCATACTTGGCGAAACTTCGCGATGAACAGATACGCTCCTTCTATCATCGTCTGGCGGATGCAGTAGACACTGAAATAATTATCCAGGACAACATGATGTCGACAGGTGGAGGGAGTGTCGGCGTGCCGCTGATGATCGAATTGGCATCCGACATCCCTACGATTACGTATATCAAAGAAGAAAACCCGCCAACTGGAGCTAGAATCGCGGAGCTTCGTCAGGCACTGCCCGACCGAGTAGGAATCATCACTGGAAACGGCGGTAAATCGCTGATGAGTGATCTCAAGCGCGGCGCGGCGGGCTGTATGCCGGGGGCGATAGCAGTACCGGGGCTCATCAAGGTCTATGAGGCCTATAGTGCCGGCGAGCCAGACCGCGCTTATGAGATCTTCGAACGAACACTCCCCATAATCATGTTCGCGTCGGAACACTACGGTCCCGGTACGACCGAGATCCTTCGGCGCAAAGGAATATTTCCAACCAGCTTCGTTCGCCCACCATGCGCACCGGGGCTCGACGAGGCAGCTAACGAGCAGCTAAGCCAACTCCTCATGCGCGCTAAGGACCTTGTTTGAATCCAGTTTGCTCAAGTGTGATGGCTTAACGAGAGGAGAAGTTCAATGGAACAAACCGACACGGAAAGACTGGCAATCAAGCCGGAGTCCCTCGACAAACCCGCCCGTTACAATTTGGGCATCCAGTTTGGCAACCTTGTATTCACCGCAGGTATAACCGGTAACGATCCAGCCAGCGGCGACATTGTAGCGGGCGGCATTGGACCGCAGACCAAGCAGACTCTCGAAAATATCGAGACGATTCTGCGAGAAGCCGGGACCTCGCTGGAGCGAGCTATCAGGGTGGACGTCTACCTGGCTAATGTGGACGACTTTGCGGGCTACAACGAGGTATGGGAGCAGTATTTCGGCTCCGGTGCCACTCAGCCGGTTCGAACGACGGTCGTGGTGAATGGCTTCAAGGGGGATGTAATCGTCGAAATAACTGTCATAGCCGCAAAGTGACGGGTCGCGAGAGAACTACTCGTGCGGGCAGCTTGGCACGCGTAGCGCACGTTGATCAAAGCATGTTGATGAAGGACAGATCCTCCTTAGTTTCGCAATGCTGTGCGGCGACTAACAGTTGGGACACTGGAGCTGTTGGGAGTGTTGGGCATGATAATTGAGGACAAGACCAGTGTAAGACAGAATTTTCGCTTCTGAACCGAAGTCGACAAACACAAGATTCGATAGAAGGGTTCAAGAGATGATCAGTGCCGCCAAAGAGCCTGAGTCGAGCGGTAAGGGAGAGTCGTGAAGATAGTCTCGCTGGAGCCGTTCATCCTGCACGTGCCGGTCAGCCGTGGCGCCATCGCTGATGGTACCCACCGGATCAGCCACTGGGGGACGCCCGGAGTGATGATCCGAACCGACGCGGGCATCACCGGCCACGGCTACACCGGAACTCATGCCCATTTGGCTACCGACCGCATGATCGTCGAGTGCATAGAGCACGGATACGGCCCTGAGTTGCTGGGAAAGAACCCGCTCGAGACACGATCACTGTGGGAGACGCTGCACCGCCTGCCGCCCCTGCAGTGGATTGGACGCGCGGGGATCACACACCTTGCGCTGGCGGCGGTCGATACAGCGCTGTGGGACATAAAGGCGAAAGCGGCAGGTGTGCCGCTCTGGAGCCTTCTGGGAGGCTCCTCTGACTGCCGCCCGGCGGCCTACGACACTGACGGCGGTTGGCTGGATCGAGCCGGGGATGTACTAGTCGCCGACGTGAGTGAGCGTATGGCGGAGGGTTATCGCGCAGTGAAGGTCAAGGTCGGCAGCAGCGAAGAGGGGCGCGACCTCCGTCGACTCGAGCAGGTCCGGCAGGCGATAGGTCCAGAGATAAAGTTGATGGTGGACGCAAACGGCAGCTGGGACCTGGTGACCGCCCTGCGTGTCGGCCGCCGGCTGACCGACTACGACGTCTACTGGCTGGAGGAGCCGATCTGGTACGACGACCTCCCGGGTCACGCCCGCCTGGCGCGTTCTCTCGACACTCCCATCGCCCTGGGTGAACAGCTCTACAGCGTCGACGCCTTTCGGGACTTCATAACGGCAGGAGCGGTACATTTCGTCCAGGCGGACGCGGTGCGGCTAGCTGGTGTAACCGAGTGGTGGCGAGTTGCCGAGTTGGCTCGGGCATTCCGGCTGCCGGTGGTGCCGCACATCGGGGACATGATGCAGGTGCACCTGCACCTGGCCATTGCCCACCCGGCGTGCGACCTGCTCGAGTACATCCCGTGGATGCGAGAGTGCTTCATTGAGCCGGCTACCGTCAGGGAGGGTCGCTTCGTAATTCCTGAGGAGCCCGGTGCCGGGACCACTCTGACAGTGGAGAGCTTTGAGCGTTACGGCGTTCGCTGAGACGGGCCCACCGCTCTCCGCAGCAAAGATTGGCCGCACCTGGCGGCCTCACGTGGCCAGCTGGATCTTCATGACATCGGAGCTCGTCATCGCCACGGCGGTCATCGCCACGCTGGCTGCTCTCGAGGTGAACCTGGCAGCCTCGGGCCCTGTTCTTGTCATTCAGGCGCCCGCTCAGGTGCTGCTGCCCTCTTCCACCGCGCTCAGTACCAACGCCATCTCGCATGCGCGATTGCGCCGCTACGCGCTCACCGTCCCGGCGGGCCTGACCACACTGCACGTGCTGTTCTCGATGACGCCCCTCTACCACGTGCTGATGGGCGCCATCAGCACGCCCGACGAGGTCACTGCCGCGGTCACAGGCCCGCCCTCATAGCGATGGCCCCCTGGTCGTTCGGCACGGGCTACCGCCGCTTTCAGCAGGGGATGCTGATCCGCTACGGGCACTCCAAGGTCGTCATCCTCGGAGCCGTAATTCGGCTCTCGTGCACAACTGCCCTCCTCGGCGCTGGCTACCGCATAGGCGGCATAGGGGGGTCGTTGGTGGGAGCTGCCGGCATAATCAGCGGCGTCCTTGTGGAAGCCGGGTCCGTGCAACTCCGGGCGATCCCGGTAGTCCAGTGTGAGCTACGGCGGGTGTCCGGCAGTGGACGACCGTTGACTCCCCGGTGTTTCTTTGCGTTTTTCTGGCCGCTGGTGGATGACGTTCGGTGAGCATACCCGCGGAATCATGGAGTCGGTCCTGCTGTGCCGGGCGACCGCCGTGACGATCCTGCTCGTCGGAGCGCTGTTGGGTGGAGCTGCCGGGCTCCATATCGGCATTGCCGCTTTCGTGACCAGCTTCCTGGGCAGTCTGCATGGCTGTGGCCCCGCAGCCGCCCTGTGCTGGAAGCACGTGAAACCTGGAAGAGGGCGTTCTGGAGTGAGTAACAGCCAGGTTCAATGCGGTGCTATTCGCCGAACTCGATCATGCTCGCCCGGCCGCGCAAGCCCGTTCACTGGCCTCGTTCCTGTGGGAATGTGGGGAACTATGCGGGCCACTGGCGACAAGACCCTGGGCGAGGCGCAGTACGGGACATTCCGCTTCGCCCCAAGCGGGCCGGAGGCGGCCTCGGGAAAGGAACTCTAATGAGCGATATTGACGGCGCGGCACTCTACCGGCCAGACTTCCGACTGGACGGAAAGGTGGCCGTGATAACCGGAGGCACTGGCGTGCTGGGCGGCGTGATGGCTCGCGGTCTGGCGGCGGCGGGAGCACGGGTCGCGGTGCTGGGGCGCAACCGTGAGCGCGCTCAGCTGGTGGTGGACGACATAGCAGATGCCGGCGGCAGTGCCCTGGCGACTCCGGCCGACGTGCTCGACCAGGACGCGCTGGCGCGCGTGCGTGACGAGCTGATGGAGCGCTGGTCGCGTCTCGACCTGCTCGTCAACGCGGCAGGCGGGAACGTGCCGGGAGCGACACTGGCTCCGGGACAATCCTTTTTGGAGTTGCAGCCCGAGGCGATGCAACAGGTGATGGGGCTGAACTTCCACGGCACAGTGGTTCCGACCCAGATATTCGCTGGCGCGATGGTGGAAAGGGGCAGCGGGGTGATTATCAATATCTCGTCGATGGCAGCCACGCGGGCCATCACCAGGGTTGCCGGCTATTCGGCGGCCAAGGCGGCGGTCGACAATTTCACTCGCTGGCTCGCCACCACACTGGCCCGGGACCACGGTTCGGGACTCAGGGTCAACGCGATAGCGCCGGGCTTCTTCGTGGGCGAGCAGAACCGCCGTCTGCTGCACAACGAGGATGACACGCTGACCGCCAGAGGTCAGGCGATAATTGATCACACGCCAATGGGGCGCTTCGGCGATCCGGAGGACCTGCTGGGGACGCTGTTGTGGCTGTGCAGCGACGCCAGTCGCTTCGTGACAGGAGCGGTAGTGCCGGTAGACGGAGGCTTCTCGGTCTTCTCCGGCGTATGAGCGTCTACTGCGCTGACCCGCATAACCACTGAGCAGTTAGCTACGGCGGAACGCTCGCGGGTACTTCGACTTCTGCTCTATCACCGGCCACGCCTTCTGACCCGACATGCCCCGCGATCTGGAAGAGAACGACGCCACATGCTAAAGCACTTTGGCGGTTTCGAGAAGCTGCGCCACTTCTGGCCATCTCTCCAGCACCAACTGGAGGAGGCTAATATGCCGGGCGAGTTCGTCATTTTCCTCAGCTAGGAGTGGCACTTCATTCACTTCCGGCACCGCTACGTGTCCGGCGCGTAGGCCTCGGGTCGAACGTGCTGAAGCACGGATTTACCGACATCAAGCATCACGAAGCGGCCCTCGCTGATATCGGGCGTGTCGGTGAGCGTCTCTACCGCACGATCCGCTCGGGGCCCGCCGCCATGACCGCCGTCAGCTCCTCCCGGTTGCTGACCAGCATGTCACCGGACTGCGACAGTGCGAGCGCCGCCAGGGCAGCGCCCCTGTGCAGCCCCTGCGCCAGCGAGCCGTCGAGCCAACCGTCGAGCACGCCGGCGGCGAACGCGTCGCCCGCACCCAGCTTGTCGACCACCTCGGCGCCCAAGCTGGGCTGCTCCAGAAACTGCGAGTCATGAAGCGCGACGGCGCCCTCCTCGGCCAGGGTCAGCACCAACGAGCGCGCCCTCGTCAACTCCTGCAGCGCCTCGATGGTCTGTCGTACGTCGCCTGTCAGGTCGAACAACCGCGCCGCGTCCGCCCGGCCGCAGATCAGAATATCGACATCCCTGGCCAGCTCGAGCAGGCAGGAAGACGCCTCGTCGCGAGACCACAGCCTGATGCGGTAGTTGATGTCGAGGCTCACCGGCACTCGGGCCGCGCGAGCGCGCGCCACGGCTTCGCTGGCCAGGGCACGGCAGGAGTCGCTGAGCGCGGGCGTGATGCCGGTGAGGTGCAGCACACGAGTGTCGAGCAGGTAGTCCCAGTCGACATGGTCCGCTGTCATGCCGGCGGCGGCGGAACCCTTTCGGTCGTAGTAGACCTGTGTAGCCCGGGGTGGTGAGGCGAACTCCACGTAATAGCTGCCCATGCGCTCGTCGGCGACAAGCCCCACCGAAGAGACATCCACGCCCGCTCCTTTCAGCGCTCTCAATACGGAGAGGCCGAGCGGATTGTTGGGAAGACGGCTGACCCAACCGCACTTGCGGCCCAGGCCGGCCAAGGCGGCGCAGACGTTGCTTTCGGCCCCACCGGGGCTTACGGCAAGATGGGAGAGTTGCTGCAGGCGTTCCCCTTGCGGCACCGACATTCGCAGCATCGTTTCACCGAGACTGGTGACGTCGAAGCGGGTAGGTCTTGAAATCTCGGCATCCTCCTTCATCGTGGCCGGTTCGCACTGCGTGCCGAAGCCAGGGTGGACACGAACGCTTTCGCCCTTGCCGCCAGTTCCGCCGGATCCTGCCCGGGCGCCCCCACCAGCGCGCTCCCCGCTCCCAGCGCCACGGCGCCCGCCGTTACATAATCGCCAAGGTTATCCGGCGTTATCCCGCCGGTGGGCACGAAGCCGATCCGATCCAGGGGAGCTCGCAGTGCCTTGAGATAGGACGGTCCGTTGACGTCGGCCGGGAACAGCTTCACCAGATGGCAACCGTGGGCGTAAGCGGTCTGCGCCTCGGTGGCGGTGAACACGCCAGGCAGGTGGAGAACTCCGGCCTGCAGCGAGAGGGAGACGCTGTCGCGGTCGAAGTTGGGAGAGACCAGAAATTGCGCGCCGGCGGCGATGGCGCTGGTGGCTTCGGCGGACTCGCGAACCGTGCCGGCACCGATCAACAGGTCTGGAAATCGCTTCCTTAGGAGTTCGAGGTGCCGCAGCGCGTCTCGACTGTTGAGGGTGACCTCCAGTGCGAAGATGCCGGTCCTAGCCAACGTTTCGGCGATCGTGACGACCTGGCTTTCGCTGTAGTCGCCACGGACTATCGCGATGATTCCTGTTTCCTTGACCCGCTCGGCGGTAACCTGGATTGAATTCATGACCCTCCGGGCGGCGCGGCCGCCGCGACTGCAATTCTCGACGTGTTCGTTGTCGGGATGCCCTTCGTGAGCGGCCAGAGTGTATTGGCGGGACTCCCATTGCGGAGTTTCGTATAATGGAACTAAGTTTCACTGTCAGTCGAGGGAATGCTACTATTGGCGGCGACGACTGTCAACCGGGCTGGGAGGTGGGTGAGCCGTGCCAGCGGTTGCGAGCAAGAACAGCGTTCTTACGAAATCGATCGCGGTGCTGGAGGTTTTCAGCGTTTCCGCCAAGCCCTGCGCTTTACCGATTTGGTTGACCGAACCGGTCTGCCCAAGGCGACGCTGCACCGGATCCTGTCCACGTTGCTGGAGGAGCGCCTGCTCCACTTCGACGGCACGAGCAAGTCGTACCGCCTGGGCATCCGCTTGATAACCTGGGCTCACAACACCTGGCACGGTCTCGATATTCGGCACATAGCGGCCGAAGAGTTGAAGCACCTTGGCGAGCTGACCAACGAGACGATTCACCTAGCCATCCTCGACGGCGAGCGCACTGTCTACGTCGACAAGCACGAGAGCAGTCAGCAGGTCAGGATGTATTCAGCCGTCGGCAAGACCGGCCCGGTCCACTGCACCGGTGTCGGGAAGGTGATCGCTGCCTTTCTGGAGCCGACGGAGCGGGAAGCGCTGGTTGGGCAGCTGTCGTTCGACAGGTACACCGCCAGCACTATCACCGATCCCCGCTTGTTCATGACGGAACTCGACAGTATCCGTGAGTCCGGTTACGGCCGCGACGAGCGCGAACACGAAGACGAGATCAGGTGCATCGCCGCTCCCGTTCTCGACCACCAGGGCAGGAGCGTGGCCAGCATCAGCATTTCCGCCCCCGCCTATCGGATCTCCGACGACAAGATCGAACAGTGGCTGCCTCAGCTTCTCGAATCGGTGCGGAAGGTGTCGGAGAATTACGCGCGGATTCTTCGTTGAGGGAGGGGTGGGCGAGTAAGCGGAAGTAGCCGCCCCCACAAGGGATTTTAGCGGGTTCTAGCTCAGCTTATCCCTAGTCGATTCTGCAGCCGACACTAGAAGATATAGTTCCACCGGATCACCGGAACCGGGTGAAATTGTTCAGGGTGTTGACGAGCTACACCTTGGCTGGGTATGGCCGCCGCCAACCACGCTTGCCGAATGCCCCTTCGCCCAACGGTGTCGCCGCCTCCACGAACTTGTCGCGATTGGAAACCGTGATCGACGAGAGGATCTGGTCGAACAAGACTGCTTCCAGGCACTTCTGGACCGCGAGGAAAGCGTTTGAGTAGGCGAGGTTTGTCTGCTCCTGCGGATCTTTGACGATGTCGAAGAGTCCCACCCGCCCATTCTGGTACCGGCACAACTTCCAGCGGTCGTCGGTCACCATGCAGCCCAGGTTCGTCGACCCGAATACGAACTCCCTCGGCTCGCCCTCCGCTGCCAACCCTAAACCCGGCAGCGGGACCGAATCGGTAACCGCCGGTCCAGGTTCGACGCCGGCAGCGGTGAGCATGGTTGCCGTCACGTCGGTCAGGGAGACCGTAGTGTCCACGCGGTTCCGACTTGGCCGGTGCGGGGTCCTGACGATTAGGGGAACTCGGATGCTCGACTCGTAGAACAGCTGTTTGCCGATCAGGTCGAAGTCGCCCAACAGATCGCCGTGATCGGACGAGACGATGATCCAGGTTCGCTCCAACTGGCCCGTGCGCTCGAGCGACTGGACAATCCGACCAACGGCATCGTCGAGCAGCTTCACCAGACCGGCGTAGTGGGCGCGGACCGTGCGCTTCTGGGCCTCGGAAAAGGTCCCGTAGTCGACCTGGTTCCACGGCTTCAGTTTGTGCCTGACGAACTCCTCCTTGAACGACCCGCTTAGTTCGGTAGGCGAAATGCTGGGGGGCATATCGTTCGGCGAGAAGCGGTCAGCATAACCGGCCGGCGGATCGTAGGGGCAGTGGGGACTGGGCAGTCCCACCATCAGCGCGAAAGGCGTCGATGCGGGAGCGTCTTCCAGGAAATCGCAGGTTCGGTCGGAGACCCAGTTGTCGACGTAGTGCTCCGCCGGGATCAGGCTGACCACCGCTCCCTTGTTCTCGAAATACCCCTCGTGCTCGTTGCCGTGATACTTCCTGAAGCCTTGGCGCCAAAGGTACTCCGCGTAGTCGTCCTCGATGCCGATGTGCCGTTTGTCCTCTGCAATCACCCGGTGGTCGAAACCCTGACGGGAGTCCCACGGGTAGAAGTGCATCTTGCCGATCGCCTCGGTGTGATAGCCCTGTTCCGAAAGGCGGGCGGGCCAGGTCCTTATCCCGAGCTGTTCCAGGTCGGGCCTATGCCAGTAGCGGTTCGTCATCACCCCATCTTCGATGGCATTGCGTCCGCTGAGCAGGGCTGCCCGTGCCGGGACGCAGATTGGCGACGGGGAGATCGCCCGGGAATAGAGGACGCCATCCTTGGCCAGGGCGTCGATGTGCGGCGTTTCGATGAACTGGGCGCCGTAGCAGCTCAGGAAGTCCGGGCGTAGTTGGTCCGCCAGGATGAACACGATATTCGTCTGTTCTTCGCCAGGGGCGTTCACGGTTAGATACCAGGGTAGCACAAAATGGAACACGACACTCTGCCAAGAGAACCTTGTGAGGGCCGATTGACACGAGCGCGAGCGATTGCTATGGTTGATTCACTGAAAACAAGTGTTCCATGTAGTGGAACAGAAGGGGTCGGATGCTGATAGACCGACTGGTCGACGTATTGGAGTGCTTCGAGCGAGGGAAACCGCTGGGTATCACCGAGATATCCGAGCAGACCTCCCTGGCCAAGGGAACGGTGCACCGGATCGTGACCAACCTCCGGCGCCGCGGATTCCTGGAACAGAAAACCGGAAGCAAGCGTTACCGGTTAGGTCCCCGCCTCCTGTCGCTCAGTGCCGTGGCCGCATCGCAGAACGACCTGGTGCAAAGATTGCTGCCGCAGATGATCCAGCTCCGGGACCAGATCGGGGAGACGGTCCTCCTCAGCATTCGCCTCGACGAGCAGAGCCACTTCACTGCCTATCAGGTCGAGAGCTTCCACTCGATTCGGATGAGCGCGCAGATAGGCAAGCCGCGCCCGCTGTTTCTGGGCTGCGGAGGCAAGGCGATCCTCGCCTTCCGGCCCGTCGCCGAAAGGGATCGGCTGCTGGCCGGTTTCACCGGCTCTCAAACTGCCGCCGGGGAGTACAGGACGAGCGATTCGATCCGTACCGACCTGGAGTCGATTCGGCGAGTCGGTTACTCCAAGTCGACCGAGGAGCTTACGCCCGGTGCGACCGGTGTAGGTGTTCCGATCTTCGACTTCGCAGGTGACGCGATCGCCAGCCTCTACATCGCCGGACCGCTACCGAGATTCTCGGAAACGGCCCAGGGCGAAGCGATCCGGGCACTCGAGTCGATGGCGCGCCAATCAGCGAGCGCTCGAGAAGCCGTGTAACAGCGATTTTCCTTCACGACGATCTGCTTGACGCCGATTCACTGATTGAGAACGACCAAGGAGGTGGTAGCGCAAACTTTTCGGCCCCACAGGACCTCATCGAAGTAAGGGAGAACGTAATCATGCCAAGACTGACCGTTCAAGTCTGCAGACTCCTCCTGGCACTTGTACTCGGACTCATCCTCGCGCCCTCTCAGGCGCTCGCCCAGGACAAGGAAATCACCGTCCTCATGCACTCTGTGCACCTCGGGGCGCTCGGCGGCGAGGAGGGCCTTATCCGTGAGTTCGAGGAGCAGACCGGAATCTCCCTGGATATAGTCACCGGCGGTACCAACCAGATCTACGAGCAGGCGTTGACGGCGTGGGTGGGTGGCGCCCAGACTTTCGACGCGATGATCTGGCTTCCCCGCTGGCTCACCGAGGACGTGGTGGACTTCTTCGAGCCTGTCGACCCCTATTTGGAGAACGCGAGCGGCGAGTATGAAGTCGAGGACCTAATTCCCTCTCTGCTGGACGGTGGGCGTTTTCCTCGCGGTGACGGAACCGCCTACCTGATCCCCTTCCGGGTCGGCGTGGCAATGCTCTACTACAACCAGGATCTGTTCGCCCAAGCGGGCCTTGAGGCGCCTACGAACTGGCAGGAGTTCAGGGAAGCTGCCCTGGCGCTTAGCCAGGACACCGACGGCGACGGCACTACCGACGTCTACGGTTGGGGCCAGCGGGGCATTACTAGGGAAGTCGCCGAGGACTTCTACCGCGTCGGCTTCGGCTTCGGCGGTGAGATGCTCTCGGCCGATCTTTCCCAGTGCACGATGAACAGTCAGCCGTGGGTGGACGCCTTGACACTGTGGGTCGACATGTTCGAACAGGGTGCCCTGCCACCCGATCTGCTCGCCTGGGGTCGCGACGACTACATCCTCGGCATGCAGCAGGGCGACGTGGCGATGTCCATTATGTACGGTCCCTACTGGGGACTGCTTACCAATCCGGAGGACTCTGAAATTGCTGACGGCGTAGGCTGGACCGTCGTTCCCAGCGCTCCCGGCGTCGAAGAAGGCCGTACTCAGTACTCGGCGTGGAGTTGGGGAATCAGCGGAGACAGCGATCAGAAGGACGCCGCCTGGCAGTTCATCCAGTTCGCCACCAATAAGGAAAACCAGCTAATAGCGGCGCTCGAGTACGACAACGGCCCTACGCGCGCGTCCGTCTACCAGGATCAGCAGTACCAGGAGCGGTTCCCGGTTGCGGCCGGATGGCTCGAGGCGCTGCGTTCCTCCTCGCAGGTCGTTGCTCACGCCGACTTGCCGCGAATGGACGACATCATCAGCGAGGAACTGCACAACGCGTTGCAGGGCAACAAGTCGCCACAAGAGGCACTCGACGGCGCGTGCCGACGGATACAGCCGCTCCTCTAGGAGCGAGCGTAGTCGCGCGGGCGCTGCATACGGCAGCGCCCAGGCGGCTATCGGAAGGAGATCGCTTGCGCGATTCTCCTGACTCCCGGAGCCAAGAAACATGGACACAAGTGTGACCGGCATTCCCGAGGACGTCGCGGCCGTGCGCTCGAGACTCTGGAGGAGACGACTAAAACTGCTGGTGCCTTAT
The DNA here is from genome assembly GCA_040905465.1 of Trueperaceae bacterium. GTDB lineage: Bacteria > Deinococcota > Deinococci > Deinococcales > Trueperaceae > DASVCN01. Next base: position 14,656 of record JBBDRK010000043.1, read on the forward strand.
CTGCTGATTCTGCCGGCCTATACCCTCCTGGCGTTCTTGCTGCTTTATCCGATGGTCAGCAATTTTTACCTCTCTGTGTGGGAATGGCGGCTCACCAACCCCTCTGCCCGCACGTTCGCGGGCCTGCAAAACTATCTCGACCTGTTCCAGACGCAGGGCTTCACACGCAGCCTCTTTTTCACGCTCCTGTTCACCGGGGCAACCGTCGCCCTGTCGTTCGTCCTGGGCTTCTTGAGCGCCCTGCTGCTATTCTCGTTCGCGTCGGTCCAGCGGGTGGTGACGCCGCTGCTGATCCTGCCGTACATGGTTGCGCCGATCGCCGTAGGGCTCATCTGGCGGCTGATGTGGAACATGGAGTACGGGCCGGTGAACTACTTCGGCAGCCTGCTCGGGCTGTCCGCAGTCAACTGGTTGGGCAGCGTAAACACGGCAGTCGTCGCGGTCATCGTCTCGGAGGTCTGGCGTACGACCCCCTTCGTGATGCTGATCCTGCTGGCAGGTCTGTCTGCAATTCCCACCGAGGTGTACGAAGCCGCCAAGGTCGACGGGGCCAGGGGGCTCCAGGTCCTCCGGCACGTCACTTTGCCCTTGCTGGCGCCGTCGATTACGGTCGCGCTCATATTCGAGACCATCTTCAAGCTCCGCGTCTTCGACCTGATCTACACCCTCACCGGCGGCGGGCCGGCTTCCTCCACCACTCCGTTGGGGCTGCTCATCTATAACACTTACTTCCGCTACCTGAACGGCGGTCAATCGGCCGCGCTGTCCGTCGTGCTGTTCGGACTGGGCCTGGTAATCTGCATCGTCTACATCAAGACTCTCTATCGCACCTGGGAAGCTTGAGCGTGCTCACATCGCGACGTATTTCTACTTTCGGCCGCCTCGTCCTGTTGCTCGCCCTGCTCGTCTTCGCGCTGTTGCCCATCGTCTGGATCGTGCTCACGTCGTTCAAGAACCGTCTGGACGTGTTCGCCGTCCCGCCCAAGCTGATCTTCACCCCGCAGTTCGGCTCCTACGTGAAGATCTTCAATGACCCGGCAGTCGTCGACAAGCTCGTCAACAGCCTGCTCATAGCGGGGCTGAGCGTCACGCTGACGCTGGCTCTCAGCAGCCTAGCCGCCTACTCGTTCTCACGCTTCAGCTTCGCCGGCCGCAGCCAACTGCTCATCGGCATTCTAGCCACGAGACTCATGCCACCGGTAACGGCGGTGATTCCGCTCTTCATCCTCTTCCAGGGCTGGGGCCTAATCGACACCCACCTTGGGCTGATCCTGATCTACAGCGCGCTGAACATACCTCTCGCTACCTGGATGATGAAGAGCTTCTTCGACAGCGTCCCCAGAGAGCTCGAGGAGTCGGCCAGGATCGATGGAACGACCTGGTTTGGCGCCCTCTGGCGCGTGACGCTGCCGCTGGCAGCCCCGGGAATTGCAGCTACCTCCGTCTTCATCTTCACTTTGGCCTGGAACGAGTTCATGTTCGCCTTCATCTTTACGAGCAGGAACGCCAGGACCCTGCCGGCGTTGTTGGCCGAAACCCTGGGCGAGCTGCAGATCTACTGGTCCGACATGGCAGCCCTGTCGACCCTGATAATGATTCCCCCGCTGCTGTTCAGCTTCTACATGCAACGTCGCCTCGTTGCCGGCCTCCAGACCGGCGCACTCAAGTAAGGAGCCTATTTGATGGTCAGTGTCTACCAGAAGGAGTCGACCGGTTTTCTGCACGGCGCGGCGGAGCAGCTGCCGGTAACCATCGTCGAACCCGACGGCGTTGGGGAGATCAACATGGGCTGCGGTTGGTATCGAGTAGCACCCGGCAAGGAGTGCAAGCTGCACGTTCACCAGCGCAAGACCGAGACCTGGTTCATCGTGCAGGGAAGCGGACTCCTGAGGCTGGGCGACGACGAGGTCGAGGTAAGCGCTGGCTGCGCCATCTTCACCCCGCCGGGCACGCCCCACTCGATCAGGAACACGGGAAAAGAGCCGATCCTGTTCGTGGACGTCACCTACCCGCGAATCGGCAGAGACCCGGAAACGGGCATGCCACTGGATTCTACGGACCTCGAGGAGTAGTCGGTGAGTTCGCAAAAAGGGCGTGTGCTGATAACGGGCGGTTCCGGCTTCGTTGGCGCACACATCGCCAATCGTTTCCTCGCGGGGGGGTGGGAGGTTGTCCTGTTCGACCTGCGGCCGCCGGAGCTGGAGCTACCTCCCGCCTTCCCGCGCGCGGTCGAGTTCGTTCAGGGGAACGTACTGGGAGTAGATGAACTGGCAGAGGCTATTTCTGCGCACTCGATTAACGGCATCGTCCACAGTGCGGCAGTAGTGGGCGACGTTCGGGCAGAGGAGCAACCGGCCCTGGCCTTCGACATCAACGTGCGAGGCACCTTCAACGCGCTCGAGGCTGCGCGCCTGAGGAATCTCCGCTTCACCTATATCTCTACCGCCACCCTTTACGGGCAAAAGGAAGACAGGGAACCGGTGCGGGAAAGCGATCTGCCCGATCCGGTAGGCATGTACGACGGCACCAAGTACATGGGCGAGGTGCTGGCGCACAGCTACCACAAGGCGTACGCGGTGGACGCGGTTTCACTGCGCCCCGGTTTCCTCTACGGTCCTGGCTCGAACATCGGCCACTACTATCTGGATCGATTGGTTCGGGGAGAGTCTCTGCGGGGGGTACCGGGGGCAGACCACTACTGCGACTTCACCTACATCAAGGACTTCGCCGAGGGGGTGTATCTCGCTCACACGACCCGACCCCTCGCGAATCGAGTCTTCAACATCTCCAGCCGGCAGTACTTTTCGCGTGCCCACTTCGCCAAGGTGGTCGCCACCGTGTTGGGCGGTGATGTCGAGATAAAGCTGGGCTCGGGGTTGCCTGCGCGCGCTCACCAGCGGGGCCCGTCCGACAACAGCCGGGCCGCAGCAGAGTTCGGTTACGAGCCGCGCTACGACCTAGAAGCAGGGCTCCGCGACTGGTTGGCCTGGCTTCGAAAACAAGAATCGCAGGGAGTTCGATGATGGACGACAAGGAGCATCAAGGGGCCATGGCCGTGAAGGGCTTGCAGGGAGAAGTCGCGATCGTCACCGGCGCCAGCCGGGGCCTGGGACGTGCGGCGGCCATCGACCTGGCTCGTGCCGGCGCGGTTACCGTCGTCACTTCCAGGAGCCTGGAGGCCTGCCAGGAGACAGTTGCCGAGATTCGTTCGGCCGGCGGAGAAGCCTTCGCGCGGGCCTGCGACATCGCGGACCAGGGGAGCGCCGAGGAGCTGATCTCGGAGGTCGTTGGGGACCACGGCGATCTCTCGATACTGATCAACAACGCCGGGGTGATCGAGCCGATCGCACTTACCGGCGAAGGGGATCCCGACGCCTGGCAACGGCTCATCCAGATCAATCTCGTGGGGTGCTACAACGCGATCCGTTTCTCCCTGCCGTACTTCAGCAGGAAAGGGCGCGGAGTGATCGTCAATATCAGCTCCGGCGCCGCTCACAAGCCGATGGAGGGCTGGAGTGCCTACTGCACCAGCAAAGCCGGCCTGGCGATGCTTACCCGCTGCACCGCTCAGGAGTACGGCGAGAGCGGCGTTCGCTCGTACGGCTTCCTGCCCGGTGTAGTCGACACCGAGATGCAGGTGAAGATTCGGGCCTCCGGAGTCAACGAGGTGAGCCGGATCCCACGAGAGAACCTGCTGGGCGCGGACCGTCCTGCCCGGGTCATCACCCGGTTGTGCGAGGAACGCCCGGAAGACCTGAACGGTGAAGACCTGTCGATCCGGGATCGGGAGTTCCTCGAGCGTTTGGGATTGGGCGAGCTTCATGGCGGATAGCCGGCCGAAAGCGGTGGTGACCGATCACAGCTTTCCGGACGTGCAGCAGGAACGGGAGTCGGTTACCCGATTCCGTGCTCGCTTCGAGACGTATCAGAGTGCGAGTGAGACCGAGGTGGCTGAGGCGGTGAACGGCGCCAAGGTTGTTCTGGCACAGTTAGCTCCCGTCTCCCGGTGGGCCCTCGAAGTGATGGGCGCGGGTGGGATCGTAGTTTGCTACAGCGTGGGCGTCGACAATATTGACCTTGCAGCGGGCCGTCGAGTTCGCCAAGGACGTGATATCCAGCTCTAGGATCCGCTTTGCATAGAGATGTTTCTCGACAACCTCGATCACTACCGGGCGGGCGAGCCGCGGCGCATCGTGGTCGACAAGGGACGAGGGTGCCGAGCGCGTGGCTACTGGTATAGTCCCGAACACATGATCGACCTTCGAAAACTTGCGCAGTCCCGGACTCCGATCCTCAACGGTTGGCTGAGCATTCCCAGCTCGGTTGTCGCCGAGGTGATGGCGCGCCAGGGTTTCCACTCGATCTGCATCGACATGCAGCACGGTCTCATCGACTACGGCGATTGCGTGCCGATGTTGCAGGCGATCGGGCAGACGACGGCGGCGCCACTGGTGCGGGTTCCGTCGCAGGAGCCGGCCATGATGATGAAGGTGCTCGACGCCGGAGCAGCCGGCGTGATCGTCCCGCTCGTCGACAATCTCCGGCAGGCGGCCACCGCCGTGGCCGCCTGCCGTTATCCGCCACAGGGTCGCCGCAGTTTCGGGCCAACCCGTGCCGCGCTGGTCGCCGGCAGCGATTATCACCTCTCCGCCAACTACGACATCCTCGTGTTCGCCATGATCGAGACCGTTGACGGGCTTGCCAACCTCCAGGAGATCGTGTGCACGCCGGGCCTTGACGGCATCTACATCGGACCCTCCGACCTCAGTTATGCCCTCGGCCTGCCGCCGCGCATGGACAACGATCATCCCGATCATCTGGCCGCGGTGGAGCTCATCTTGAACTCCTGCCGCGAGCAGTCGCTGATAGTGGGCATCCATACCGCCGATCCGGAGTTCGCCCAGGGCGCGCTGCAGCGGGGGGCAGACATGGTGACGATCGCAACCGACATCGCCTGCATGCGGCAGGAAGCCCAGCGGCGCCTTTCGTACTTCTGAAGTTCGGCCGTCAGTACTCGGAAGTACGGCTCTCCTTGCCCTGACCGCTGGCCACGCTCCCGCCGCGGACGCCGGCAGCTGACGCTTTGGCATTGCCTACTCCAAGAACCCGCACTTCCAAAGGCACCACATCCACAACCCTCGGGCCGAGCGGTAGGAGACGAGGATGATGGCGACCGCGCTGACCCCGATGACGGGCAGGAAGCCGGGGAAGATGCCGAAAAGCAGTCCTAATATCACACCTTCGACGATCAACAGGGCACAGGCGATGAGATACATCAGGAACGCCGTGCCCATCCAGGCACTACCGTCGCCCTCGAAGGCCATTCCGCAGACGTCACAATAGTTGCGGGGCCTCAACGGTCCGTGGAAGAGCCTCCCCAGGATGCAGTTCGGACAGTTGCCGAGAATCGCACTGCGGAGCATGGTGGGCAGGGGCAGGCGCTGTTGCCGGGGCGCTGCCATGGTGAGTCCAGTATGGACCTTCGGGGCAGTGCCGATCCGTAATCCGAGCGCGGGCTGCTCGAGGCGCGACGGCGTGGTTTCGGAACGGCAGAACACGGCCGGAGGGGAGTGTCCGAATCCCCTCCGGCCGGCGATTAGTCTGGCTCGGGTCTACCTGCTCAATTGGCAGCTATCGGAGACCCGTTGTAGGTAGCCGACGCGGTGTCACAGGCGTAGTTGACGGAAACGTCGTTGCCGGCGTTGTCACTGTACTTCGCCGCCCCGCTGGCGTAGCCGGTGGCGCAGGTCCTGTCGACCGACAGAGAGGGACTCGTTGCCACGCTCAGGCTGTAGTTGTCGCCGTCGTCGTTGAGGTTGAGGTTACCGGTAAAGCTCAGGTTTCCGGAGGCGAACGGGTCGGCCTGATTGTCGGCAAGGTAGGTCTGGTCGAAGTCGAAGCCGATGGTGAACGATCCGTCCGGTCCGGTTGCCGAGAAGCCGAAGTCGAAGACAGCGTCGTAGGTGGCGCCCGAGATGGTGAGGTCGAAGTCCAGGTCGAAAGTGAGGGTGGCGCTGTCGCTGCCCTGGCCGAACTGGTACTCCAGCGCCGTCATCTTCATGGAGTAGCCGCTGTTGCTGTCGTTGTCGTTCTTGTCCGCCAGGGAAGCTGACCCGGTCAGGCTGTATTGGTAGCTGTCTTCCGGGGCGCTTGAGCAGTCGTAGGTGTAGGTGGCGTTCACCGGCACGGAGTCGCCGTCCGCGTCGGTCGTGTTGCCACTCTCGACTACGCAGTCGTCAGTCTGCTGAGCCGAAATGCCCGACGTGCTTAGAGTGTTTACCAGTGGTCGCGGAACCTGCGCCCCGCTCAGTGTCGTCACGCTGGCGGTCTGTATCTGCATCGGCTCCTGGAGCATCGCCAGCTGGAACTCGGAACCCTGGACCGCCAGTTCCTGGTACTCGGCCGCGGTCTCCTGGTTCAATTCCTGGCTCTCGCCGGAACCGCCGCCTGTGTTCGTACCTCCCGGGCCGCCACAGGCAGCCAGGAACGTCATGGTGGCCAAAAGGCCGATCGGTAAAAGAAGCTTCTTCATTCTTCCTCCCTTATGGCATGTCTGCAGTGCAGACCGTGAGGCGCATGCGTGCCCGGGCAATGGCTTGCCCGCCTGGCGCCGTGGGTCGGTCTGCCTGCACGCGAATTGCACGGTAGTGGAACAGGCGTTACGCGGCCGTTAATGCCGTTTTGCCGGGCCAACCGGCGCACCCCGCAAACACGATGGTAAAGGGAAAGTAATGCTTGTGTAGCGCCCACTTGGATACGGTCTGCTGAATCCAGACTGCCCTCGAAGGAGCTCCCATGCCTAAACTCTTGCCACTGAAACTCATTCCGATCGTGCTCATGCTCGCGCTCGCTGGTTGCTTCACCGCCCCCACCCCGCCGGACGACGGCGGAAGTGGAGGCGGCGGATCGGACACCGGCGGGCCACGGATGATGATCTCCAGCCCCGAAGAGGGCGCGCAGCTCAGTGGAGCGAGCTACTTCAGCGTGCAGGCAATGGACGAGAGCGAGGTCGACCGGGTCGACTTCAGCGCCGGCGATCAGGTACTGGACCTCGATGCCGACGGTGAGAACAAGTTCCGGCGATTCCTGATTCCCGCAGACTATTCGGCGGGCGAACTCGAAGTAGTTGCTACCGCTCACGGCAAGAACGGCAAGAGGACGACTCGCAGCGTGACCGTGGAGGTCGTGCACGATCCGCCGTCGAGCAAGACGCTGGGTGGGAATGGCGGAACCGTGGGCGACTTCGAGGAGAGCGGGGCGCTAAGTACCCTGACTCTGCTTCCCGGAACCGCAGAAGGTTCAACCTTGTCGTTCGAGACCCGTACGCAGCAGCAGATCAAAGCTGACACCGGGGTCGACTATGAAGCGCTCGGCGTGACCTTCCTGGGCGCCCAGCAGTTCACGATCGATGCCGAAGTCGATACCCCGTTGCTGGTGACGTCGGGCGGTTTCGGGCCGCAGGTGCAGCCGGGCCAGACGGTGGTGAACTATGCGATAGTGCCGGACGGCAACGGCGACGGCAATGACGACTTGACCGTTCTGAATACCGCCAGCGTGGCGCCCAATGGCGACGTCGTCTCCGACCCGGTGGCGCGACCACAAGTTTCGGACACCGTGGTGGTCGGCACCTCGGGGGCCGTCAAGAGCCTGGGTGCTGCCGACGCGCGCAACCGATTCAAAGCGCTAGGCCTCGTCATGCAGTCGAGCCACATATCGGGCCCGCCCGGAACCTCGTTGAGCTTCGAAGCGCAGGGATTCAACGCCGCGTCGCCCCTCGGGAACAAGGCGATCTTCTGTCCGGACGGAACCGACCTCGAGTACGAATCGTACGGCATGGTGAGCGAAACCGGCTCTGGCAGCCTGAAGTTCGACGTGGCGATCCCGCCGCTCCCGCCCGGACCGGCCACCCTGAAACTGCGAAACGAGAGCACCGGCTTTGAAACCGAGGTCGCGCTGAACGTTGAGGCCGCCCCGTCGTTGAGTTCGCCGGCCGCGGAGATCATCGACGGCCATCTGACTTCTCGCATAGCCGACCTGCTGGCCGTTCGCACCCTGGCCAGGGATCTCATTCGCGACGAGGGAATTCCCGTCAACCCGGACTTCATGGCCCAGCTCGACAGCCTCCTAGCCAGCTTCAGTGACCTTCGTGATGGCTATCGCGAGACCTACGCCTCGTCAGACCCCGATGTCCAGGACGCCCTGGAGGGCTTGGCGGCCGCGGTCGAGCAGGGTCAGTCCGGCCACCAGGGCCAGTCGATCGGTACCATCGGGCAGCAGTCGTTGCAACCGCAGGTAACCTGCAGCGAAGGTGAGGCGCTCCTCTCCGACGCGCTGGACGGCATCATGCTGATAGACGCTACCCTGACCGCCGGCGCCTGCGTCACCGCCTTGGCGACTGCCGGCGGGGGCGCGCCCTTGTGCGTGTTCGGCGCAACAGTATTCATCATCGGGACAGCCATCGACTACACAGACATCGTTCCCGACTGCGGTGAAGACGAGCCGCCGCCCCCTTTCGGACCGCCAGGCGGTGGGAGCGGCAGTGGGGGCGGCTCCGGCGGTTCAGGAGGCAACGGCAGTCTGCGCATGACCGGCATGGGTGCTGCGCTTCCGCTCGGCGGAAACTTTGGAGGCAACGTAGCGCCCGGTGCGGGTGGTGCAAACACGGCCTCTCTGGGGACGAGCTCTGCGTCTAGTGCCACTTCGCCTCATTCGACCATTTCGCCTCATTCGACCACGGCGGCTACCGACTTTGCCGGTCGCTACCGGATCACCGTCTATACCGGCGGCTCGCCCCAGCCGTTCACCGGCGTCACCGACGCAGGGGGATACTTCTTTTCGCCGCTACTGCCGGCGGGCCAGGATTTCCTTGCCACAGCAGTCGATACATTGACCGGTGAGTCCAGAGACATCCGAGGAGTCGGGCCGGCGGTGGGCGAGGGTCTTTACGTCACCTTCGACTTTTCTTCCAGCAACATCGCACCGAGCGCCGATGCCGGCGTCAACCAGTCGGTGAAGGTCGGCGACGCGGTGTCCCTGGACGGCAACGCGTCCTCGGACCCTGACGGTGATGAGCTCAGCTTCTCCTGGTCGTTCACCTCCAAGCCTGGGGGGAGCACCGCCACCCTCGAGAACTCCGAAACCAGCACGCCGAGCATGGTTCCCGATATTGCCGGCGACTACGTCATAGAGCTGACGGTGGACGATGGAATCGACAGCAACAGCGACAGCGTCACGATCAGCGCCAGCGAAGTGGCACAGAACAGCGCGCCGATAGCCCAAGCCGGCAGCGATCAGACCGTCAATGCCGGCCAGGGCGTCACGCTCGACGGTAGCGGCTCGTCCGACCCCGACGGAGATGACGCTTCACTAACCTACCTCTGGTCGTTCCTCGACAAACCCGTCGCCAGTAGTGCCGCCCTCGCCTCAGCGACCAGCGCGACGGCTAGCTTCACGGCTGACGCGGCCGGCACCTATAGTCTGCAACTGGAGGTCTCGGACGGCGAAGCACAAGGGGTGGATACGATGACGGTGACGGCGGAGAGCCTGGGCACTCCGCTTTCCTACGACGAAACAGCGATCGGCTCGCTCGATATGGGTGAGGTCGACTCGTACGTGTTCGACGGCAACGCCGACGACTTGGTAGTGGTGACCGGCGAGCGCTCCGGCTCCAGCCTCGACGGTGACGTGACGCTGTCGCTCGCTGCCGGCACGGAGTTGGACACCGCATCGTTCGCATACTCCCTGGGTGTCATGTTCGTCACGCTGCCCGAGACAGGCCAGTACGTCATAGATGTCGCGGGGGCATGGGAAAGCGAAACCGGCGGCTACCAATTGGGTCTGTACCAACCATCGCTCGAGGTCCTCGACAGCAACCTGACTGGCGAGGTACTCAGCGACGAGCGAGCCTTCTACGCCTTCAACGCTACCGCCGGACAGCAGGTCAAGACGAAGGTACTGTCCGCTGACGACGGCAGCATGGCGAGCAAGATCCTCGACTCGAATGGAGACCTGTTCACCCAGTCGCTGCCCAAGGAGATTGCGCAGGACGGGCAGTACCTGGTCATGATCGAACCGTGGTCCGGCGGCAGCTATGTTGCCGGGTTGGCCGAGATCCAGCAGCCAACCCCGATATCCTTTGGCGCCAGCGCAAGTCACGGACGGTTCCTGGGGGACGCCAGCATCGATGTGGTGGGAGACGAGCACTACTACCTCGTGGACGCAATCGCCGGCGATGGGATCCATGTCTCGTTGAGCGAATTCGGCGGAACGCCTATCGAAAATGTGACGCTGGAGCTCAAGATCGACAACGGAACTGTACGCGGATCGTACTTGGAGAGCCGCGGCGCCATAGGCGGGGCCCGCTCGGGAGACGATCAGGTGTTCAACGAACTCGGCACCAAGCTGCCCAGCAGCGGTAGCTACCTGATCAGGGTGGACGGCCGGGACGAGTACATGGGCGGCTACCAGTTGCGTGTCGACCTTGCTCCTGGCGGGGGCTCGCTGCTCATCGATGACGACGGCGCCCAATGCCCGGCTGCCGACTCCAAGTCGCTGCCCGCCGCACTGTTCGCTGTCGATGCCGGCGGACAGGTCACGATGTGCGATGGGTTCTATCAGGAGGTGCTCACCTCCTACATCGAACTCGACAACATCATCCTCTCAGGCGCCAGTCGATCCGCGGTCGTCCTGAGCGGAGGCAAGTACCTTCCTCTGCAGATCTACGCTCAGGGAGCAACCGTCGAGAATCTGACGATTCGTGGAGCGGACCATAGCAGCGGTAACGCGGTGATGATCGCCAGCGGCGGAGAATCGGCGCTGTTCGACACGGTAAGGATCGAGCCTCACACCAATCAGGCGTCGTTGTCGAGAGGCATCAACGGTCTCGAGAACCACAGTACGGTGCGCAACAGCGTCTTCGTCGACGCCGGAAGCGCCATCGACCTCGACGGCGCCAGCGGAATCCTCATTACCGGCAACCAGTTTCTCGGGCTCGACAGCAAGATCTACGGATTCGGTGCCACCCCGGACGACCCCAACGCCTCCGCCGTGACGGTCAGCAACAACACCTTCGATCTCGCCAAGGCTCGGTCGATTTCATTGACGGGCGGCGGTCACCAGATAGTGGACAACACCCTCACCATCGGTGCCGGCTTCGGTTCCGACGTGATCGTGGTCAACAACATGGGTGCCGGGCCCATCCAGCCGACCCTTATTAGCGGCAACACGGTCACGGTTGACAATAGCTCCGGAGACGCGACCGTCCTCGACCTCTCGATGGCCGGTGGAACGGCAGATCTTACGATCGAGCGGAACCGGGTGGACTTCGGTCACGCGGACGGCGGCCGTTTCCTCGACATCGTTTCGGGCGGGCCGGGAACCGTGCTGATCCGCAACAACGTCGCCACCGACCTGATGGTTGGCAGGGCTTTCGAGGTCGGCAATGTGGAGTCGATCTCCCAGTTGAGCATCATCAACAACAGCATGCGGGCAGCGAGCACCGCCTCTACGATCGGCGACGGTTTCCTGATCTCGCTCCAGGGAACCGTTGCCTCGGCGACCGACCTGCCAGTCACCATCGCAAACAACATCCTGGTGAGCAACAACGAGTTCGGGATCGAAATTCCGGCGAACGCCACCATCGACGCCGACTTCAACCTCTTCTTCGACACGGCCGGGGACTACTCGGGCGGCACCAACCGCACCGGCGGCAACGACAAGAGCGGTGAGGATCCCCTCTTCGCAGATTTCGACCTGCTCACGGTCCAGTCTGGCAGCCCGGCAGTGAACGCCGGAGCCGGGAGCGCCAGCTATTCGGATGTGCCCGCGGTCGACTACAGCGGCAACTCCCGGCCCCAGAGCGGCACGGTCGATATCGGTGCGCACGAGCAGTAGCGAGACTGGCGGCGGGTCGGGAGGTTTCGCGAACCTCTCCGGCCTGCCAGCCAGGCTCTTAGACGGCGGATCGTGCCGGGTGCCTGGCCGGGGCCGATTTCTCGCGCCACGCCGCCAGCGCCTCGCGCTGCTCATATCGCTGCTGAGCATCTGCCTTCTGTCTACGTCATGCAACGTGCGCGGCGGAGCGGCGGTCGGCGGCGGCGACGGTGTCGCCAGCGCGTCCTCTCCATTGGCGTTCGGCCCGGCGGGCGAGCATCTGTGGGTAGTCAATCCCGACGCCGATACAGTAACTGCCCTCGACGTCGCCACCAACACGTCTGCTCCTCCGGTCGCAGTCGGCCGCGAGCCGTGGAGCATCGCCGTCACTCCCCAGGGACTGGTGATCGTAGTCAACCGCGCCGACGGGACTCTCACGTTCCTCGACGACGGCCGGCGCGAGGACCTGCGGGTTGGGTCCGAGCCGGCTGCTGTCGCCCTCTCGCCCAGCGGCCGGCTCGCTTACGTCACCCTTTCGAGCAGTGGCGCGGTGGCCGTGGTCGACACCGGCTCACGACAGGTCAGCGAACGCCTGGCGGTGGCCGCTTCCCCCTGGGCAATCGCCGTCAGCGACGACGGTGACAGCGACGACCTGGACGAGACTATAGTCGTCTCGCACCGGCTGGCGCTGCCGCTCGGTAGCGAGGATCGCCGAGGTCGTCTGACCCTGGTAGGACCCGAGGGGCAACGGGAGGTCGACTTGCCGGCGTTCGAGTTCGGCTTCGCCAACGCCCTGGAAGGGGTGGCGTTGCACGGCGACGAAATATTCGCGGTGCACCAGCTCAACAACCCTGGGCTGCCCCGGGGCTTCAACACCACCGTCTCGGCGGGGTTGTCGCGGCTGGCGGTGAGATCGCCGGCCGGAGCGGCTTCCCAGTCGCTTCCGTCGGCGGACGGTGCCGGAGCCTCGCCACTCGGACTGCACCTCAACGACTCGGGCTTCTCCACTCCGGTGTCCTATCCTCGAGCGGTGGCGGTGGCGGTGACCGGCGACGGCGCCCGCGCCTACATCGTCCTGGGCGGCAGCGACTCGGTCATGGGAGTCGACCTCAGTGAACCAGACCGGCCGACACTCATCGGTTTCTGGCCGGTCGGCAGCAACCCGCGCGGGATAGTGCTCGATGGCACGGGCGAACGGGCGTTCGTGATGAACTACCTTTCCCGCGATGTCAGCGTGCTCGATCTCGTCGGTTCCGGCCGCAAAGAGATCGCCCGGATCGACACGGCGGCCGAGACTCTGCCGGCCGAGATCCTGGCCGGCAAGATCCTCTTCAACAAGGCCAACGACCCGCGCATCTCACGGCTCGGCTGGATCTCCTGCTCATCGTGCCACTTGGACGGTGGCGGCGACGCGACCAACTGGGACACCCCCGAGGGAGTGCGGCAGACGATGCCACTGTGGAACCTGGCCGGAACCCTCCCGCTGCACGCCGCGGCGACACGGGACGAGGTCCAGGACTTCGAAAGCGACCTCGAGGTGTTAATGAAAGGGGTCGGGCTGGCGCCGGGCGAGCACCAGCCGCTGCTGGGAGAACCGAACGGCGGCCGCTCCGACGCCCTGGACGCGCTGGCAGCGTTCGTGCTGCAGGGCTTCCGGACTCCCGCGGCGCCGACTGCATACGCCGACACCCAGTCGACGCAATCGTCTTCCCGATCGGTGCAAAGCGGGCGCCCGCTCTTCGAGCAGAGCGGCTGCGCCGAGTGTCACGGCGGCCCGTCCTGGACCGTGAGCAGCCCTCCGGCGCCGCCCGGGGAGCAGGCGGAGCCCGGCGCCGAGACGGTGAACGCGGTACTGCACCAGGTGGGCACCTTCGATCCTGGCCACGACGTGCTGGGCGAGGACGGTTTCGACGTGCCCACGCTGCTGGGACTGCACGCCACCGCCCCTTACCTCCACGACGGCAGCGCTCCCCGACTCGTCGACGTGCTCGACAACGAGCTGCATACCGGAGTTTCCCTGAATGACGAGGAGAGGCTCGAGCTGGCTCGTTTCCTGCTCACCATCGACGACTCGACGGAGCCGTTTCTGCCCTGATTTATTGGGTGGCCGCAGCGGCAGGGGACTTGCCTACTCGCCCCTTGCTGCCTCTCCGACCCTAACCGCCGCCGGGCTCGTCCTCACCATCGGTCTCGGAGGCGATGAACCTGTTGAGCGCCGTGGGACTGGAGAAGGCTTGGCGGCTCCCGGTGCGAATATTCTCCAGGCTCGCCCGCCAGCAGTTTTCCCGGTCTGAATCTCGCCACAGGCGCAGCACGTAGAGGACATCTTCCCGCACAACCGAGTGTCGCCGTTTCGGCATTAAAAGGGCGTTACTGGGCCGGTATACTCGACTTGTCGAGCGTATGGAGAAGTTGCAAGTACAGCTCATCGGCCCTCCGAAACTCTCCCTGCCGGGCGGAACGGCTCCGGAAGCCACCGGCAAGAAGCTGGCGCTGCTCCTCTACCTGGCGGTGCGGCGTCGTTCGGTGCCGAAGGAGGAGCTGGCGGACCTGCTCTGGGGCGGGAAACGAAACAACTTACGGGTGGCGATGCATAGGCTCCGATCCGTCCCGTCGTCGGAGGCTTGGCTGCAAGATGAGGCTGAAGTCGGTTTGCGTTGCGACACCGACCTGGAGCGCTTCGAGGAGCTGCTGGCCCAAGAGGATCACGGCGCTGCCCTGGCGGTCTGGGACGAGTCGGGGGTTTCCGGGCCGGCCCGCGAGGCGCTGATTCAGGGCTTCAGGCTTCGCGGCGCCCCGGAGTTCAACGACTGGTTGGAGATAGAGCGCAGCCGCGTAGAGGGGCTCTATCTCGACTGCCTGCAACGGCGTGCGAGCGAGCTCGGGAAAGAGCGACGGTACGCTCAGGCGCTGGAGTGCTGGCACCGGCTGCTGGTCGAGGACCCCTTGCACGAAGGGGCGCACCGCGAGGTGATGCTCCTCGAGTGGTTGCGCGGCCGGACCGAGGCCGCCCTCGGTCAGTTCATGGCCTGCCGGCGAATACTGAGCGCGGAGTTGGGGCTCGAGCCGCTCGAGGAGACGGTCGAGCTTTACGAGAAGATCAGGTCGAGCGCCCGTTCCGGCGGCGGTGACCGCAAGGGGAAGGGTGTGATGGCCCCTTTGGCCGACCCCGTGCCGTTCCTTGGCCGGGGCGCCGAGTTGCAGCGGGCGGCCGAACTGCTCGGGATGCGGCGGCTGGTCACGCTCACCGGCCCCGGCGGGGTCGGCAAGACGCGGTTGGCGCTGCGCGCCGCCGACACGGGCGGCCAGTCGTTCCGGGACGGGGTCCGTACTATCCTGCTGGCCGAGCTCAGCAGCCCCGAGTTCCTGGTGGCGGCCGTGGCGGACGGGCTGGGGCTCGACTTCACCGCCGGCGATCCGCCCCGCACGCAGTTGATCGACTACTTCCGGGAAAAGGAGCTGCTCCTGCTGGTGGACAACCTGGAGCACCTGCTGGGAGGGGTTGGGGTGTTCGAAGAGATCCTCGAGGCCGCGCCGGAGGTGAAAATACTGGCGACCTCGCGCGAGCCCCTCGGCTTGCCGGGCGAGGCGGTACTGCCGCTTTCCGGGCTGTCCTTCCCCGACGGCTCGGATGCCGAGCCGCCGGAATCGTTCGACTCGGTAAAGCTGTTCGCGCTGCACGCCCGCCGTTCCGACACCGAGTTCCGCCTGGATGAGGAGAACGTCGGGGCTGTCGCCAGGATTACGCGCCTGGTGGCAGGGTTGCCGTTGGGCCTGGAGCTGGCAGCCAGTTGGGTGAGACAGACACCGCTCGATGAGTTGGCCGGCGACCTCGAGAACAACCTCGCCCAGCTCAGCCGCGAGGGCGCCGGGGTACAGGAGAGCCGGTCGAGCCTGCGCGCGGTGCTCGATCACTCGTGGCGGCTTCTCGGAGACGCCGAGAGGGAGGGCCTGGCAAAGCTCTCGGTGTTCCGGGGCGGATTCGACCGGGAGAGCGCGGCAGCGGTAGCCGGCAGCGACTACCGGACACTGCTGGCGTTGGTCAGCAAGTCGTTGCTGGCGCGTGGGCGGGCCGGCCGCTTCGAGATGCTGGAGGTGGTCAGACAGTACGGCGCCGCACGGCTCGCCGGTGAAGGCGAGTGGCTGGTAGAGGCGCGCGACGCGCACGCGCATCACTTCGCTCGCTGGTTGCGGTCGTTGCAGGGCGAGTTGGTCAGCTCCGGCCAACGCCGGGCGCTGCATGCCGCGCGTACTGAGATCGACAACATACGCGTCGCCTGGCGGCGTTGCTGTGAATCGGACGATGCCGAACGGCTGGAGCTGATGGTGGAGGCGGTGTTCCTCTACTACCGCTCTACCGGACTCGCCGGCGAGGGCGAGGCCCTGCTCGCCGAGGCGAGCGCGGCGGTGGCGCGGCTGCCGGGCGAGACCGGCGCCGGCCTGGGAGGGCGGTTGTCGAGCAGGCGAGGGTCCCTGATGGTGGACCTGGGGGAGTTCGAGCGGGCGACGAGGCTGCTCGAGCAGGGTCTGGAAGCGGCGCGGGCCTTTGCTGACCCGCTCGAGCTCCTCTTCTGCCGGGTACGCCTGGCCGAGCGCTCGCTTCGCTCCGGCGAGCTGGAAGGGGCGGAAAGCTGGGCGCGGGCGGCGTTGACCGACGCCGATGCTACGGTGCGCCCGTTTGATAGTGGCGCCCCTCAGTCGGGGAGCGGGGAGGAGAGGTTTGTCGCGGCGCCGGCAAGCGACGCGCAGGTAGCGAGCATCCGCGCCGACGCACTTCTGGCGCTGGGCGCGGCCGCCGGCACCCGCGGCGACCTGGAGACAGCCCAGGACAGCTTCGAGAGGGCAGCGGAGGTGCTACGGGAGTGGGAAGATCGGGTCGGGCTGCTCAAGGCGTACAACGGCCTGGGAGTCGTGGCCGGCACTCGCGGCGAGTTCGAGACGGCTAGAGGTCGTTTCACCCGCAGCCTGGAGTTGGCGCGCGAGCTGGGTGACCGTAACGGCGTAGCGAACGCACTCGGGAACCTGGGAACCGCCGACCTGATCATGGAGGACCTCGACGAGGCCAGGGCCTGCTTCGAAGAGAGCCTGGCGATACGCCGCGAACGTGGCCACCGCCCCGGAGTGGTCGATTGCCTCACCGACCTGGGAAGCGTGGAGATGGCGTTGGAACGGCTCGGTGAGGCGCGGCTTCGCTACGAGGAGAGCGTACGACTGGCTCGGTCGCTGGAGCACCCCCTGAAGCTCGCCGTGGCCCTCGACAATCTGGCGCTGCTCTCGGCCCGACAGGGGGAAGGTGCCGACGCCCGGCGCCAGTTGGCGGAAGCGGCCGATCTGTACCTTGCGGAAAACGTCTTGCCTGGCACGCTCAGCGTGGTGGCGGCGTTCGGTCAGGTCCTGGCGATGGAACGCCAGGACGAGCGTGCGGCGGCCGTGCTCTCGTTCGTGCACGGTGAGGAGAAGACGACCGCCGAGGCCCGGATGTCGGTCGCGGAGACCCTCGACGGACTGCGGAAGCGGCTGGGAAGCGAGGAGTACGAGCGAGCGGAGGCAGCCGGCGCCGCGCTGGACCTGCCGACGGCGCTGGAACGGTTGCACCGGGAGGCGAGCGCCGCTTAGCCGAGGAGCCCCATCGGAATCGTGCGGCTTTCCGACGGCTTGATCGACCGCCGGGAGGCCGCATTCGACCTGAACGATGCTCTTCGACCTGGCCTCCGACCCTGAACAGCGCTCGCACGTCGACGATCCGCGGTACCGTCGTCGCGCCGCAGCAACCGGCAATCGTCCAGCAGCTCCAGTGCCCTCCGGCGCCGATCGGCCGTCCCGGTTTCGTCAGCCAGGGCGCTCCAGCGTTCCTCCAGTGGACCGGGGTCGGCACCCTCCTCGCGGAGTTGCCTGAACTCGTGGACGATCAGCTCCTCCGGCGCCAGATCGCCGATGGTTATCATGCCCGCCCCCGCCACGACTCGCGGATATTCTCCGGTATGAACTCCCCGTGCGCCGCGAGCAGCTCGTCGACCATGCTCCAGGTCTCATCCAGGGTCAGCTCGGCGCCGGTATGAGGGTCGAGCATTGCAGCGTGGTAGATGTGCCGGTGGTCTCCGCTCAGGATCCCCTCGACGGTCAGCGACTGCACGTTTATGTTCGTCTGCATCAGCGCCGCCAACTGCTGCGGAAGCCGCCCCACTCGAGTCGGCTGTACACCGTTGCCGTCGACCAGGCAGGGGACCTCCACGCAGCATTCGGCCGGCAGGTTATCGATGAGCCCTTGATTGGGCACGTTGGCGTAGACGGTCCGCGGAGTGCCGGTCTCGATGCTGTGGATGATCCTGCTGCCGTACTCGCCGCTTTCGCGCACCTTGCTCAGCCCCTCGTAGCTCGACACCAGGTGATCGATCTGACGCGGCATGACCTCGATCCCCTGGTCGCCCACCGCCTGCCGGAGCTCCTCGGGATGGTGCGCTCCGGGCCGGCGCAACTCCTCTTCGATGAACGGCCACGACAGCTCATAGATCTGACAGCGGCCCGGATACTCGTCGAGCGGGATGTTGAAGCGTTCCAGCAGGTCCGGTCGGCCGCTCTTGATGAACCAGGGCAGGTACTCGCTCAGGTGTTCGCTCGACTCGGTTACGAAGTAGCCCAGTCGAGCGAACAGTTCGTAGCGCACTCGGTTCCAGTCCGGCACCCGTCCCTCGTCGATAACCGCACGAACGCGGGGATAGAGGTCCTCGCCGTCCCGCTCGAACTTCAGGAAGAACGCCATGTGGTTGATGCCCGCCACCAGGTAGCGGGTGTCGCCGACCGCCACCCCGACGTCGCGGCTGAGCTCTCTGGCGGTGCCCTGGACACTGTGGCAGAGTCCATAGGTCTTGATCGGGCTTGCCCTGCGCAACGCCCAGACGTTTATCGCCATCGGGTTGACATAGCTCAGGTGCACCACGTCGGGGCAGAGCCGTTCCATGTCGCGCTGCATCTCCAGCAGCACCGGAACGGTACGAACCGCCCGCATTATCCCGCCGATACCGAGGGTGTCTCCTATCGTCTGCCGCAGGCCGTACTTCTTCGGTATCTCGAAGTCGGTCACGGTGGCAGGCCGGTAACCGCCCACCTGGATCATGTTGATGGCATAGTCGGCGCCGTCGAGCGCCTTCTCGCGGTCGGTGGTCGTTTCGATCTTCGGCGTCACGCCCAGCAGCTCTGCTATTCGCCGTCCCACCGCCACGCTCAATTCCAGCCGTTTCGGGTCGATGTCGAACAGCGTGATCGTGCTGTCCGCCAGCTCCGGAAGGCTGAGGATGTCGCCGATGAGGTTCTTCGCGAACACCGTGCTGCCGGCCCCGATGAAGGTTATCTTCGCCATGCCGTCCTTTCCTGCAGCTCCTTGTTCAGTGAGTGGACCGCGAGACATACTCCCGGGCAGGCTGTCTGCCGCTCAACCACCGGCTGCCTCGAGCACGTCGAAACAGAGCCGATGGGTCTCGAGCGCGTCCCGATAGGAACTGAACAGGAGCGTGTCGTCGTTGTGTCGAATCGCTTCCAGGAATGCCCGGTTCTCGCGCACGATCGGTTTCTCGCCCAGCCGCAGGAAGCGCCGCTCCCGGCCCCGTTCGAAGCTCACGCCCGCACGGTTGATCGTCACCAGTTGTCCTTCGCTCACGAGCTTCACGTACACCTCCTCGGCACCGTCGAGCAGGCAGGTTGCCGTGAACGCCCCGGTTGCGCCGCTGTCGAAGCGGATGAGGGCGGTGCTGGTGGTAGCCACGTCCAGCCCCGGATAAGCCGCCCTCTGGTGCCTGCCGGCGGTAGCCGTCACCACGGTGGCTTCCCCCAGGAGGTGCCGGGCTATGTCGAAGAGGTGGGTGGCCTGCTCGACCATCTGGCCGCCGCTCGTTTCCTGCCGCCGCCACCAACCTGGCGGCGGCGTACTGCCGTGCCAGGCGGCCAGCAGCAGTTGCGCCGGCCTTTCGGCGAGCGCCGCACGTACCTCCGGCATCGTGTCCATCGCTCGCCAGTGGTAGCCGACACCGGCGATCAGCCCTTGGGCCGCCAGCGCCCGGCCAATCTCTTCCCCGGTCTCCCTGTCGGCGGACAGAGGCTTCTCGACGAAGAAGGGGACGCGATGCTCGATCAGGCAGCGCTCGATCGCCCCGTGCGAACCGGGCGGGACCGTTATCCAGGCGGCCTCGACGCTTTCGTTGTCGAGCAGTTCCTGGCAGGTGGGGTATGCCCTGCCCCCCCACCGCCGTGCCGCAGCTTCCGTGCGCTCGGCCGTTCGCGACACATGCCCGACGACCTCGACGCCAGGTTCGGCGGCGAGAGCCTCGAGGTGCGCCTGGGCGAAGCCGCCGCTGCCGATCATCGCAATCTTCATGACTTCCCTCCGTAGGGCCGCATTTTTCGTGCTCGGGCGTGCCTCATCGTCCCCTAGGCGTCGCTGAAGTCCAGGACCACCTGGAGCGCGCCTGCCGGCTCCTGGTCGAGGATGCGGAAAGCTTCCGCCGCCTGCGAGTACGGATACTCGTGGGTGATCAGAGACTTCAGTTGCAGGGCTCCCTCCGCTTGCAGGCGGATTCCGGTGTGGATCAGCCGCAGTTGGTTCCAGCGGTAACTCAGCTCCGGATCCACCCCGAAAATTTGCGAGCACACGATGTTGACCCGGTTGTGGTGGAACTCCTCTCCGAGGAAGAGGCCCTCGGCGTTTCCCTGAAAGAACCCCAGCGCCACGACCCTGGCCGAGTAGGCCACCGAGCGAACCGCCTCGTTCAGCGCCCGGGTCGAGCCTGACGCCTCGATGGCTACATCCGCTCCGCGGCCCTCTGTGAGCTCGCGGATCGTCTCGGCCACCCCACCCTCGCTGGCGTCCACGATAACGTCGACGGCGCCGCTGGCAACGGCCAGCTCGAGGCGCTCGACGATCAGGTCGACGCCTACTACACGGGCGCCGGAGCGCTTGGCGAGCTGCGCGGCGATCTGCCCCGGTACGCCCAAGCCGAAAATGGCAACGGTCTCGCCGACGCGGATTCGCGCGTCGTGCACACCGTTGAGCGAGATGGCACCGATCTGTGAAAATATGCCGAGAACCGACTCCAGAGCGGCGGGCAGGATCCTCTGCTTCGCGTACTCCTCGCTGACGACGTGGCGGCTGCGGTGGCCCCAGGCACCGTACACCCGGTCGCCGAGAGCGACGCCGCCTACGTCGGCGCCGAGTTCGATGACCTCCCCGACCTCTTCATAACCCCAGCCACGCACCGGATACTGCAGTTGCGGCGCATCGGATTTCGTGAACAGCCGCCGCTCCGCGTCCCAGCGTTTGTGCAGGTATGGGTTGCTTCCCCGGTAGGCGGTGAGCTCGGTGCCCGCGCTGATCCCCGAGTAGAGGGTGCGGAGCGCACCTCTCCGGCCCCCAGCGGTTGTTCGGCCGCTTCCTCTATGACTACCGCACCTGGTTCTTCGAACACGACGATTTTGCTCATTACGCTCCGATTCGATTCACGTTTCGTTCTTACGGGAGGCTGTGCTAGCCCTTTACGGCTCCCGCGGTTATTCCCTGGATGAATTTACGCTGCGGCACTAGGTAGACGATTATTATCGGCAGCATCACAATACCGGTCGCGGCCATCGTCAACGCATAACATGGCCCGGATGAGCACACTGCTGCTGGCCTTCAAACCTGACAGCCTGAGCGACGCTCAGGTCGACTCCGTCCGAGAAGCCGCGCCCGGAATGCGCGTTGTCGTCGCCAACGCCCAAGCCGATATCGAGGCCCTGCTCGACGGGATCGAGGTGGCTGTCGGTGAGTTCCCGCGTGAGTTGCTTCCGAACGCACCACGCCTACGCTGGTTCCAGCAGTGGGGCGCCGGGGCGGATTGGTTGTTGCGGCATCCGGACGCGGTCGAGGCAGGCTTCGTACTCACCAGCGCCTCCGGAGTCCACGCAATTCCGATAAGCGAGCACATTCTGGCTGTCATGCTCGCGTTCGCGCGGGCGCTGCCGCAGGCCGTTCGCGATCAGGAAGGCGTGAACTGGAATCCCGCCGGCGAGTCGAACGTGTTCGAGCTTGCCGGCAAGACGATGCTGCTTGTCGGGGTGGGCGAGATCGGAGCGCGAACCGCCCGCCTGGCGGCTGCGTTGGACATGCGGGTCGTAGGCGTACGGCGCGACTCCTCGCAAGGGGTTGCCGGGGTGGCGCAGATGCAGGGAAGGGACGCTCTTCCCGCACTACTGCCCGAAGCGGACTTCGTAGTGCTCACGGTGCCGCTGACCCGGGCGACCCGCGGCATGATCGGCGAGGCGGAGTTGCGCGCCATGAAGGAGTCGGCGTATCTGATAAATATCGGCAGGGGCGGAACAGTGAGTGAGGCCGACCTGGTACGGGCGCTCAACGAAGGGTGGATCGCCGGGGCCGGGCTCGATGTCTTCGAGGATGAGCCGCTGCCCGAGGATTCGCCCCTGTGGGGCATGGACAACGTGCTCGTCACCAGCCACTATTCCGGAACGACGCCCCACTACGACTCGCGCGCGCTCGAGATCTTTCTCGGCAATCTCCGACGCTACCTGGCCGGCGAGCCGCTGCGCAATGTCGTCGACAAGAGCCGCGGGTATTGACGCCGGCGGCCGTCGACGATGCCCGTCACTCGGGCTTCAGGAACCACAGCACCTCGTTTCTTCCTGTCGGCGGTTGCGGTTCGCGGTTGAGCCGGACTTCCACCAGCGTGGTGGTGAACGGGTAGAAGAAGGAGATCCTCTCCAGCGACGACAGGTCGATCACGCCGCTCCATTCGCCCTGAACCTCGCGCGACTCCTGATCGACGTACAGCTCGACGTCCTCGTCGGAGAAACCGTCGTAGGCCACCAGGGCGGTTCCGGAGGAGGCTACCAACCGGACGCCGAGCGTGTCGCCTTCAGCGAGGCCGAGCGAGTCGAGGTTGATGTGGAAGCAGCGGTAGCTGGCGTCGCCGCTGTACGGGCGCACGGCCATCTCGTGGTCACGCAACTGCTCCCACTTGCGCTTGCCTTTGCGCTTCACGATGAAGTCGAGGTAGTAGTCGTTCACTCCGTCGTCGCGTTCGTCCACCACCCGGACCACGAACTGCTGCCAGCGCGCGAGGTGCATCGCTCGGCCGAACACCGTGGTCGCGTGCGACGCGGCCCGTTGCAACCAGGCCCGGTATGACGCGGCGTCATCGACCGCCAGGGCGTCCATTACGAAGCGAACGAGGCGCTTCGGCGGATTGCTGAGGATGCTTCCGTGATCACGACCGGAAATCGGAATGACAGGGATGTCGACATTGCTCCAGGGGGCGGTCTGTACCCTCCGCGGGTCGACGTCGCCGGCGCGGTCGAGGGTCAGGTCGATAGTTATCTTGCGGGTATTGAGGGCGGCGCCGGCGAGTCGAACGGTGCCGTCCGTGCCCTCGTCACTTATCCACTTCAGCGGGGGAGGGTACTTGGCGGTCCCGCAGAAGATGAACGCGTAGGGTGTTTCGCTGCCGGGCCCGTAGAAGGCCCCTTCGCCGATGAGGTCACGGTGCGCCAGATCCCAGGTGAAGCGGCTGCCCAACTCGAGGCCGTCGAGCACGAGGTCGCCGGCCTCCAGGAAGTCCGGGCCGAGCTCCCGGTTACCCCGGAAGATGGCGCCCAGCCAGCCGCGCCCCTTGTGCGCCAGGGGAGACCCGAACGTAGCCGGAGCGAGCCCGATGAGGTGCTTGAGCCTGCTTCTGCGCCGGGCGTGGGAGGCGAGCCAGGCCCTCACCACCAGCATGCCGGTGGAGTGCACGATAGCGTCGAACTCCTCGTTGCCGTCGAGGCCGGTCTGGATGCGCAGCGCCCGGTCGAGCGCTTCGGCGATGTCCTTGATGCTGACCTCGTTCGTCAGCGTCTTGTAGGTGCAGACGTGAAGCTGGTCGGGGCCGTAACCCTGTTCCGCCAGAACCTGCTTCCAGGAATCGAACGAGCTTCCGGACGCCGAGTAGCCGTGGATGAGTACGAGCGGTCTGGCCGGCATGGGGGCTCCTCTCGTGTGGGGGCTGCCGCGACGAGACGTAGACTGGTACTGCCAAGTCTAATTGCCGGCTCCGCGCCCCATGCACAGGGACGCGCGCCAATGCCAAGCGTGCGACCTCCACAGTGCTAGCCTGACGTGATGAAACTCGACGTCCTGGAGTTCGAGGGCAGCCCTTACCAGCTCGGCTACAGCCACGGTAGGTGCTACGCCGACGCCATCTGGCACTTCGCGCGAGAGCGGGTGGAGCTGGCCGGCAGCGAAGCCTGGACCGGTCGGACGCTGGAGCGCTCCGCCGTGCTGGAGCTGGCCGAGAAGTGCCTGGACGCCCATGAGCGGTTCACGCCCAGCAGTATGGAAGAGCTCGAGGGAATGGCGGCCGCAACCGGTCTCAGCCTCCCCGAGCTGATCGTGGTCAACGGATTCACGGACTTCGTGGATACCGTGTACGCCGACGGTCGAAGTGCCGGTGCGACGGCGGCGAGCCCGGACGACTGCACGGCCGCGTTGGTGCCTTCCGGGCGCGCCCAAGACAACCAGGCGCTTCTGGGCCAGACCTGGGACATGCACGCATCGGCAGCCGAGCACGTTCTGCTGATCAGGGGCCGGCCGGCAGGGGACCCCGAGTTCCTCACCTTCACCTCCGTGGGTTGCGTAGGCATGATCGGCATGAACGAAGCGGGCCTGGTGGTGGGCATCAACAACCTCATGGGCGGCGATGGTCAACCCGGCGTGATGTGGACGTTCGTGGTGCGCGAACTGCTGCGGCGCGAAACCCTTGCCGAGGCGCTGGAGCTGCTCGACGCGGTTCCGCTTGCAGGGGCCCACAACTACCTGCTCCTCGACCGGCACGGCAACGGCGCCAATGTCGAGGCGACGGGCAGCAGGCGCCATGTGACGCCCCTTGCCGACCGAACGATCCTCCACACCAACCACTGCCTTTTCCCGAACACCCAGGAAGTCGAGCGTGAGCGCGCCGACGCGTCGTTGACCGGTTCCCGGGCCAGGCTGCAGCGCGCCGCGGAGCTGCTTGCCGATGGTGAGGTCTCGCCCGAGCGGTTGCAGAGGCTCACGGCCGACGAGCCGCTCATCTGCACGAGTCCCAAGCCGCCGCTTCACGTTGCAACCTGCGGCGCGGCGGTCATGAGACCGGCCACCGGCGAGTTCTGGGCGGTCAAGGGGCCACCGGGGCGAGGTGAGTACCGGCGCTACACCGTTCCGGGCTGAACTCGACAGGATGATTCGCATCGTGCAGATCGAGCAGCGCTTCGCGGAGGACCTCGAGCGGCTTCAGCGCGACTGCTTCCCGAACCTTGCCGAACACGAGTTGATGACTCGCGAGAACTTCATCAGCCACTGCCGCATCTTCCCCGAAGGCGATTTCGTTGCCCTCGACGTCTCCGAACGAAGCCCGGTCGACGGGCAGACCGCCGACGGGCAGACCGCCGACGGGCAGACCGCCGACGGGCAGACCGCCGATGAGCAGCCCGCCGGCCATCCAGGCAACAGCGTGCCCACCAACGCCGGCGCCGCTGAGCGAGTGGTTGGGCTGGGATCAGGGTTCTTCACCGAGTTCGACTTCGACCACCCTGACCACACCTTCGAGGAAGTGATCGCCGGCGGCGACTACAGCAACCACGACCCGGACGGCGACTGGTACTACGGCGGCGACATCTCGGTGCACCCCGACTACCGCCGACGCGGCATCGGCCGAATGCTGTACGACGCCCGCAAGGATCTGGTACGGCGCTTCAACCGCCGCGGGATCGTAGCCGGCGGCGCGCTGCCCGGGTACGCCGAACAGCGTGATTCCCTCACGGTTCCCGATTACGTGCGAAAGGTCGTGGGCGGCGGGCTCAACGACCCGACGCTCAGCTTTCAGCTCAGGAACGGCTTCCGGGTCCGTGGCATGCTGCGCGATTACATCGAGGACAGCGTCACCGGGAACTGGGCGACCTTGATAGCGTGGGAGAACCCGGCCTATCGTGCGTCGCAAGGGGTCGGAGCGCGACGTTGAATGAGGTGCCGAACGCCCTGGTCGTCGGCGCCGGCATGGCCGGCCTGGCGGCCGCCAGACGGCTGGTCGACAGCGGAAAGAGCGTGGTGGTGCTGGAGGCTCGCGAGCGCCTCGGCGGGCGCTTGTGGACCGACCGGCACTTCGCCGAAGTACCGGTGGAGTTGGGGGCCGAGTTCATCCATGGCGACCGGGTAGCTACCTGGGAGTACGTGCGGGCGCTGGGACTGCGCACGCTTCACTGGAACAAACTCGGCGACTCGCAGGTGCGTACCGAAGGCGGCGAGTGGCTGAGCATGGCCGAGGCGCGTGCCGCCGACCGGGATCTGGAGCTCACCAGGACGTGGGAACTGCCGGACGTGCCGGCCGGCCGCTACGAGGATCTGGGGAGCTACCTGAAACGTATCGGCTTCAGCCGGCAGCAGTTGCGATACGTGGAGCGCTGGTTCGCCAACGCGCAGGGCGAGGACATGCGGTTCCTGTCGGCAGCGGCGACGCTGCGGGCGTTGCGTGGCTACGCAGGCAACGGCGAGGGTGATTACCGGGTAATAGGCGGCTACGACGCCGTGCCCAAGCATCTGGCCCGGGGTCTGGACGTGCGTCTGAGCACTCCGGTCGCGCAGGTCCGCTGGGGCGCTGCAGGCGTTACCGCCGTGAGCGAAGCCGGCGAGAGTTTCGCGGCCGAGTCGCTGATAATCACCGTGCCGGTGGGCGTTTGGCAGGCCGACGCGATACGGTTCATCCCTGAGTTGCCGGAAGAAAAGTCGCGGGCACTGGCGGGCTTGCGAATGGGCCCGGTCATCAAGCTGGTCTATCGCTTCGCCGAGCTGGTCGTCGGACCGGAAACAATGGCCATCTACAGCCGCCACAACCCGCCCATGTGGTGGTCGCCGTCCTTTGGCCAGATCGGCAGGGGGCCCGACAAGCGCTCGGCACCGGGTAGCAGGCCGGGCGAGCGGGCCGCTACCCCCACGACCGGCCACGGAGGGCCCGGCCAGGTTTGGACTGCGTTCGTCTCGGGCTCTGCCGCGGCCTCCTTGTTGGCCTTGGGCGAGCACGGCGCCCTGGCTGCCGGTGTCGAAGCGCTGTCGCAGGAGCTCGGCCGCAGGCTGGAACCGTCGGACTCGCGACTGATCGACTGGCCGGGCGACCGGTTCTCGCTGGGTGGCTACAGCTACGTCCTGCCCGGCCACGATGGTGTACGCGGGCTGCTGGCGCGCCCGGTACCGCCGCTCTTCTTCGCCGGCGAAGCGAGCGCGTCCGAGCATCAGGCGGGCACCGTTCATGGGGCCATCGAGAGCGGCAGGCGCGCTGCCGGCGAAGTGTCGGCGTTCCTGGGCGAACCTTCGACCGGCGGCGGCCGGAGCGCTCGATCGGTCGACTGAGCCGTCAGAGCTTGTGCTAGCCTGACGCCAACGGCGCAGATTGTCAGCCGCATAGGCCGGTAGCGAGGTAGCCGATGAGCGACCAACTCTCAACCCATCTCTCGAGCGTGTGGAGCCACCTGACCCCGATCCGTCCGGTTCGCGGCGAGGGGGTCTATCTGTTCGATGCCGAGGGTCGGCGCTATACGGACTTCACCTCAGGGATCGGCGTCACCAGCACCGGGCACTGCCACCCGAGAGTGGTGGACGCGATCCGTCGGCAGGCGGCTGAGCTCCTGTTCAGTCAGGTGAACATCGCGGTGCCGCCGGTCGCGGAGGAGCTGGCGCTGGCCCTGTCGAAGCTCACGCCCGGCTCGATCGACAGGTTCTTCTTCGCCAATTCCGGGGCGGAGGCGATCGAGGGCGCGCTCAAGCTGGCCCGGCACGCCACCGGGCGCACCAACTTGGTCGTGTTCCAGGGGAGCTTCCACGGGCGCACGCATCAGGCGATGGCGATGACCACCTCCAGGACCGCCTACCGGCACCGCTACCAGCCACTGCCGGGTGGCGTGTTCGTGGCGCCGTTCCCGGACGCTCGGCGGCACGGCGGAAGCGAGGCCGACGCGGTTCACTACTGCCTGGAGCAGCTCGAGCTGATGCTGATAAGCCAAAGCGCTCCCGACGAGACTGCCGCGATGTTCATAGAGCCGGTCCTGGGCGAGGGCGGCTACCACCCGGCGCCTGCCGCATTTTTGCGCGGGTTACGCGAACTGTGCGACAGGCACGGCATCCTGCTGGTGTTCGACGAAGTGCAGACCGGATTCGGCCGTACCGGCAAGACGTTCGCCTTCGAACACTCCGGCGTTGCGCCCGACATCCTGGTAATGGCCAAGGGTCTCGCTAGCGGCCTGCCGGTCTCCGCCGTGGGAGCGAGCGCCGAGCTGATGTCGCGCTGGGAGCCCGGAACGCACGGCGGGACCTACGGCGGCGGCAGCGCGGTTCCGCTGGCGGCGGCGTTGGCGACCATCGAGACGCTGCTCGACGAGGAGCTGATAGCCAACGCCGCCCGGCAGGGCGAGAGGCTTCGCTCCGGTCTGAACGACCTGAAGCGGCGGGTCGCGGGCCACGCCGACGTCCGCGGGCTGGGGCTGATGGTTGCCGTGGAGTTCCGCGACGAGGATGGCGAACCCGACAAGGCGGCGACCAAGGGCGTTCAACGCGCCTGCCTGGACCAGGGTCTGCTGCTCCTGACCTGCGGCAGCTACGAGAACGTTATCCGCTGGATCCCGCCGTTGGTGGTGACCGGCGAGCAGATAGACGAGGCATTGGCGGTCTTTGCCGAGGCGTTGAACCGCAACTATCGGTCGGCAGTTGCCGGCGGGGGATGAGGCGTGCTCATTAGCCGCGACGTGAACAGCATCGAGCAGGAGTACCGGTTCGAGATGCTGATCGGCGGCGAGTGGCGCCCCGCGGCTTCGCGCGGCAGATGGCGCCTGCTCGATCCCGGGACCGAGGAGTTGATCCAGGAGGTCCCGTTCGGCGACGCCGAGGATGCCACCGCGGCGGTCGACGCCGCCGCGGCCGCACTGCGCGCCTGGTCGCGAGCGACACCTTACGATCGTGGCGAAGTCCTGGAGCGCGCCGCCGCCTGGATTCGGCCTCGCGCGGCGGAACTGGCGCGCCTTACCACCGAGGAGTCCGGCAAACCGCTGGGCGAGTCGAAGGCCGAGTGGCTCTCGGCCTGTAACTATCTCACCTGGTTCGTCGCCGAGGGGGTTCGTGGTTACGGTCGCACTATTCCCGCCAGGCAGGGCTCACGGCGCATTCACACCCTGCAGCAGCCGCTCGGGGTGATCGCCAGCATCACAGCCTGGAACTTCCCGGTCTACAACAACGTTCGCTGCTGGGCGGCCGCCCTCGCCGCTGGTTGCACGGTAGTGGGGCGTCCGTCCGAGTACACGCCGCGCTCGGGGATGCTTCTCGCTCAGGCACTGCACGAGGGCGGCGCCCCTCCTGGAGTGGTGAATCTCGTGAACGGCGATCCGGAGGCGATGGCGGGGGTATTCCTCGACGACCCGAGAGTGCGCAAGATCCAGTTCACCGGCTCACCCCGGGTGGGCAGGCTGCTCATGGATGGCGCCTCACGGACGATCACCCGACTTTCGCTCGAGCTGGGCGGCAACGCCCCGGTGCTGGTGTTCCCGGACGTGGCCGACGTCCACGCCGCCGCCAGGAGCGCAGTCATCTGGAAGTACCGCAATTGCGGTCAGGTCTGCGTGGCACCGCAGCGCTTCCTGGTGCACCGCGATATCGCCGAACCATTCATGGAGGAAGCGGTGGTCGCATCGAATGGGCTGCGGGTGGGACACGGCCTGGACCGGGGTACGCAGGTAGGTCCGCTGATCAACGCGCGGCAACGCGACCGTGTCGGCGATCTGATCGCCGCCAGCCGTTCGGCCGGCGCCGAGGTGTTGAGTGGCGGCATAGCGCTGGAGAGGCCAGGTTACTTTTTCCATCCGACAGTCGTAGCCGGTGCCGGACCGGGCGTTCCGGTGTTCGACGAGGAGATCTTCGGCCCGGTCATGCCGGTGACCGTCTTCGACGACACCGACGAGGCTCTGGCGCTGGCCAATGGGAGCGAGAACGGGCTCGCCGCGTTCGTGCTGACGCGCGACCTCAACACCGCGATCCGCGTATCCGAGGAGCTGGAGTTCGGTATGGTCTGCATCAACGACTGGTTGCCGGCAACTCCCGAGGCGCCGTTCGGCGGTGTAAAGGGCAGCGGGTTCGGTCGCGAAACCGGGCTCGAGGGGCTGCGCGAGTACCAGGAGACGAAAACGATCTTCACCGGCGGCGTGGAGTAGGCCGACGGATGGACTCAAAAGGAGGAGAAACGATGGTAGACACCTCGTCGACGATGATGCCGTTGAACAGCCCGGCACCGCAGTTCTCGCTCATCGATGTGACCGGCGGGCAGGAAGTGCGGTCGACCGACTTCGAAGGGAGTCGAGGACTGCTGGTGATGTTCCTGTCGCGCCACTGTCCGTTCGTGAAACACGTGCAGCGGAAGGTGGCCGAACTGTGCAACTCCTATCTGGACCGGGGGCTCGGCGTCGTTGCCATCTGCGCCAACGATGTCGAGCGCTACCCCGGAGACTCGCCGGATAACCTTCGCGAGCAGGCAGCAGAGCTCGGCTTTCGCTTCCCTTACCTGCACGACGAGTCGCAGGAGTGCGCGCGGGCCTACCGCGCGGCCTGTACCCCGGACTTTTTTCTGTTCGACGGCAGGCTCCGGTTGACCTACCGCGGGCAGTTCGACAGCAGCCGGCCCGGCAACGACATCGAGGTGAGTGGCGAGGATCTGAACGCGGCGGTCGACGCCGTGCTGGCAGGGCGCGCCGGACCGGCCGATCAAAGGCCCAGTATGGGTTGCAACATCAAGTGGAAGCCGGGAAACGAACCGGAGTACTTTCTGACCTGACCGCGCCGGGGCGGGCGTGCTCCGTTGGTTATCCTGCAACCATGCTCAGCGATGAGAGTGTCCGGCTTGCCGTCGACGACGACGAGATCAATGCCTGCTTTCCGGTGATGAGGGAGTTGCGCACGCATCTCGACAAAGGGTCCTTCCTCTCTCGAGTGCGCACTCAGGAAAAGCAAGGGTACAGGCTCGCCTACGTCCGTAGAGATGGAGAGTGCGTGGCCGTGGCCGGCTTTCGAATTATCGAGAACCTCGCCTACGGGCGCTTGCTGTACGTGGACGACCTGGTTACCTCCGCTGCCCGGCGATCCACGGGCGTCGGGTCGGTGCTAATCGAATGGCTCGAAACCCATGCCCGGGAGCACGGCTGCGAGAGGTTGCATCTGGACTCGGGTACCCAGAGGACAGCTGCCCACCGGTTCTACATTCGTGGAGGGCTGGAGATAGTCAACTTCCACTTCGCAAAGAGGATTTGAAAGAGGATTTGACGGCGCGACAGCGTAAACGCCGGTAACGCCTTGGTCTGCCGCTGTTGAGCCACAACCTCGATCGGCGCTCAGGCGGCGTTCTCACCGCTCTTTGCGGCCACCCAGTCGATGCCGATTCCGGCCGCCGCCCGCAGCCGATCTGCGAGTTGCGCGGCGTGATGCTGCACGTGGCGCACGTTGATGATCTGGTGCTCGAGCTTCGAAAGTCGGTACCAATGGAAGCCACTGGTGGGGCTGTTCAGGTCCAGCGCATCGACGGCCCTATCCACCATCTGGTCGCAGTGGCGCCAGTACTCCAGCACCTGCTCGCGACTGTACGGTTCGGGCATCAACGGCAGAGGGCTGTCCGGATCCGGCGGGCCCGATATGCCGTCCTCGTGTTGGACCTCGGACTGGTGCTGCTCCCAGGGGCGAAACGCCTCTTCGCTCTCCTGCAGGTACAGGTGGGTGAAGTACAAGGTGTGATACGCCACCTGCCAGAAAGCGTTCAAGTGCTCCCTGCCGTACCACGTGTCGTCCGGGCACAGCTCGATGGCCTCCCTGAGCATCTCCAGCGACGCATGATACTGGCTCTTCAGCACGGTTCGGAACGAGTCCGCGGTGAAACCACGCGATAGTTCTTGCCTGCTCATGGCACACTCCTTATCGGCCTGCTTCGGCACTTCCGGGTGGACGTCGGCGATTTTACCGTCCCAGGCTGCTCGAGCGCCGCGGGTCGAAGGCGTCGCGTAGCCCGTCGCCGATCGCGTTCACCGAGATCACGGTAAGGAAGATCATCAGGCCCGGAAAGACCGCCAGCAGCGGCTGCCGGGTCATATACGTCTGGGCGTCCTTGAGCATGTTGCCCCAGGTCGCGGTGGGCGGCTGGATACCGAAGCCGAGGTACGACAGCCCCGACTCGGCGATGATGGCTACGGCAACCTGCAGGGTCGCCTGAACCAGGAGCGGACCGATGGCGTTCGGGAGGATGTGACGCGCCATCAATCGGCCGTGACGTGCTCCGTAGGCGCGGGCGGCCTCCACGAACTCGCGCTCGCGTATTGCCAGGAAGCTCGAGCGGACGATCCGCGCGACAGTCATCCAGGAGAGCACCGCGATGATGACGACAATCAGCAGCATGCCTCCGAATGCGTTCAGGAGCGGATGCCCGATCAGCAGAGTGGAGAGCACTATCAGCACGAACAGCGATGGCAGGCTCAGGAACAGGTCGGTCGGGCGCATGAGGAGGCTGTCGACCCAGCCGCCGAAGTAGCCTGCCATTCCGCCGATCAGAGTCCCTACGGCGATTGCCAGCCCCATGGCCAGCCCGCCGACCGCCAGCGAGACGCGTCCGCCGAAAAGCACTCTGGTGAGTACGTCGCGGCCGAGATCGTCGGTGCCGAACGGGTGACTGAGGCTCGGGGGCTCGAAGCGCTTCCGTAGGGAGATGCCGTCGGGATCGTATGGCGAGAAGTGCGCGAAGGTTACCGCCAGGAGGATCAGCGTGAGCGTTGCAAGTCCCGCCAGCGCCAACCGGTTGCGCACGAAGGCCCGGGCGGAGCGCGGCAGCCGGGGCGGTCCCGGTCGTTGGGCAACGCTAGTCATAACGGATCCGGGGATCGAGATAGGCGTAGGCGAGGTCGGCCAGAAGATTCGACAGCACGATGAGAGCCGAGGTGAGCATCACTACCGCCATCAGGATCGGGTAGTCGCGCCGCAACGCCGACTGGTAGAAGAGCCGCCCCATTCCTGGCCAGGAGAAGATCGTCTCCGTGAACAGGGCGCCCGAGAAGATCATCGGCAGGTCCAGGCCGATGAGCGTGACGAGCGGGAGCGAGGCGTTCTTGAGGGCGTGACGGTAGACGACTGCCCTTTCCGGCAGGCCTTTGGCTCGAGCCGTGCGAACGTAGTCCTGCGACAGTGTCTCGAGCATCGAACCGCGCAGGAAGCGGGTGTACCAGGCTACCCAGCTTCCGGTGAGCATGGTGACGGGCAGTACCAGGTGCCAGGCGCGATTCACCAGAGAACGCTCGCGATCGATGTCGAACATGCCGGCGGCGGGGAAGAGCGGTCCTCCCGTGAACGGGTTCGACAGTGCCAGGTAGAAGACCAGGATCAGCAGCAAACCGAACCAGAAGATCGGGATCGACTGGCCCATGAAAGCCAGGGTGGTGACCACCTGGTCGAAGGTCGAGTACGGGCGTACCGCGCTCAATACCCCCACCGGAATTGCGACGAGCAGCGTCACGGCGAACGCGATTCCCACCAGGAGCGCGGTATTGGGCAAGCGGTCGATGATCTCCGTCATCACGGGCCGGCCAGTCTGCAGAGAGGTCCCGAAGTCCCCGCGAAGGACGGCGCCGGCCCACCTTCCGTATTGCACAAGCCAGGGATCGTCGAGGCCTCGCTCGGCCGCCCTGCGGGTGATGTCCTCGGGCCGAATCGTGGGGTCACGTTCCAGTTGCGACAGCGGATTGCCGGGACTCGCCTGGAGGAGCGCGTACACCAGCAGACTCAGCAGCAACAGCAGCGGCAGTGCCTCGAGGATTCGCCGGGTCAGGTAGCGACCCATTCGCCCCTTGCCTCCGCATCGCCCAAAGGCGCCGTCGCCACAGAGGCAGGGGCAGGCCGCGAAGCCTGCCCCTGTGACTGCAGTTTCGGTTCGCTTACTCCAGCCACCAGTTCTCGATATCCCAGCTGATCCCGGCCCAGGTACTTGGCGTCACGCCCTGGAGGCGGTTGGCGAGCGTGTGACCATCCTGGAACTGGTAGAGGTAGACCTGCGGAAGCTCCTCGTTCACCAGTTCCGCCACTTCGCAGTACGCTGCCCGGCGCTCGTTGAGCGAAGGCTCGCCGGCAGCCGCGGACAGCAACTCGTCGGTCCGGTCGTTTGCCCAGCGGCTGTAGTTGCCGCCTGCGCCAGCGTTCTCTTCGCTGGGAATGCGGCTCGAGTGAAGCAGGTCGAACACGTGGATCTGCGGGTTGATGCCGGCGCCGGTGTCGTAGATGAGGATGTCGAAGTCACCGATCTTGCGCGCCGCGCGGTCCGACCAGCCGCCGAACAGGACGCTCTGCTCGACATTGCGCACCTCGATGTCGAAGCCGATGTCGGCGAGCAGGTCGGCGATTACCAGCTCGGTCTGCTCCAGCAGGCGGAAGTCGGTGTAGCCGACCATCTCGAGCCGCAGCGGGGTACCGTCGGGGGCGTACGGCGCACCCACTGCGCACCCACTGCCTCGCGTACGCCGTCGCCGTCGGTGTCCACCCAGCCGGCCTCATCGAGCAGCGCTCGCGCCCGCTCCGGGTCGAACGCATAACCCTCCGTTCCGCAGTCGTACCAGCCGAGCGCAAACGGGCTGGTGGCACGCTTCACCCGACCCTCGGCCAATTCTTCGGTGAGGAGGTCGTAGTCGATTCCGTGGGCTATCGCCTGACGGACACGTTGGTCACCGAGGACGGGATGCGGGTCCTGGCCGGTGGTCGGGTTGCCGCGTTCGCCAAGGTTGAGGAACATGCGCAGTACCCAGATAGAGGGAACCAGTTCGTAGCGGGTCTGCGGCGACTCCTGAAAGATCTCGCGCTGGGTGGCGCTCGGCCACAGCATCCGCTGTGCGTCTCCCCGGGTCATCATGGCCGCTCTGGTGTCTTCGCTCGGTACCACCTGGAAGACCACGCGGTCGAGGTACGCCTCTCCGTGATAGTTCTCGTTTCGCGTCAGGACGATCCTGTCGCCGGTGCTCCAGCTCTGCAAGGCGAACGGTCCCGTACCCACGGGCTCGCGATTGAATTCCCAGTTGGCGATCTCTTCCGGTGCGCCGGCGGCGTGCCTAGGCAGGATTCCCCATTGGAACTGGTCGAAATAGGATGAGTCGAACTCGGAGTAGCGCACCTGCACCGTCGTATCGTCGATGGCCTCGACCGAGACCACTCGCTCGAAAGCTCCGGAGCGGACGGATCCCGTGGCGGTGGCCGACTCGTAGGTGAAGACCACGTCGTCGGCGGTCACCGGTTCGCCATCCGACCAAAGCAGGCCGTCGCGAAGCCGCCAGGTAATAAGCAGGCCCTCCTCGCCTATGCCGCCGTTGTCGCGAGTCGGAATCTCGGAAACCAGCACCGGTTGGTACTGACCGTCGGCGTCTACCTCCACCAGCGGTTCGATGATGGCCGGCGTGACCTGAAGCGCGATGAAGGCGGTCGACACGTAAGGGTTCAGCGTCGGCAGATCCTCAGGCAGCAGCACCGTGGCGGTGCCGCCCTATTGCTGGGCCAGCGATGTGCCGGTGAAGGCGATAGTCGAAGCGACGAGGGCGAGACGTACGGCTAAACGACGCATATGTTCCCCTTCCCTAAACCGGGTCGCACGAAACCTCGATCCTTGATTCCGAAGCGTTCAGCCGGGAAACCCGACATCTTGTTGGAGTATCGGCGAACACGGCGCTCTCTCCTTTCGCCAACGAGCTGGAGAAGTGCTCTTCGAGGTGCGAGCTGATTTCGTAGCGAAAGGCCCAGTCCTTCAAGCGGTCTCGCAATCCGGGTGCCCCATCCTCCTGCGCCCAACTGGGCAGGACTGTCGTCAGATGAGTGCACTTGGCGGGATAGAGATACGACTCGAACGTGATGTCGTCCCCGTCTGCCAGCATCGCTTCGCTAAGATCATCGACAACCTCATGGGATACGTGAACAGGTATCTCCGCCCGCCGTGAAACTTCCAAGGTTTCCCGCCAGGCCCCCTCGCGACCTAAGCGGTTGTAACGGATGTGGGCGGCATAGATCCCGCCCATCTCCCTGGTCGTTTTCGCCAGTTCGATGAGCTCATCGGTGGTGGCGAACGCGCTCGGCTGGTAGTCGAGGCCGAGACACAGGGAGACGGCGCCAGCATCCATCCATTGAGCGACCAGTTCCTTCATACGTTCGAGCTCGGAAGATGTCGGGCCGCGATTGTCCCAACCCACGGTCGCGGTACGCAGGGCGCAGTGCGGAACCTGAGGAACCAGATTGCCCGGGATTCCGCGGTCGAAGAGGCTCAGGTAGCTCTCTACGGTAGGGAACTCGGACCGGGGCTGTCGCATGCCGACGGAGAAGTACAGCGTGTCCCACAGGGCGGCTGCGTCGGCACTGCCGAGTGGAGCCCAACCGAATCCGTCCGGGGCCATTAGTTGCGTTGTCACTCCTTGCAGCAAGCCGGCGTGGCGGTGCTTGCCGCCCAACAGGGCGATCTCGGAATGTACATGCACATCGATGAACCCGGGAGCTATGGTCAGGCCCGAGGCGTCGATCACTCTTGCGGCCGCGGCGTTCGCCAGATCCCCTACCGCCTGTATACGGCCACCGTTGATGCCCACATCGGCCCTTTCGGGGCGGTCGTGCCGTTCACCGCCGACTACCTCGCCACCTTGAATGAGAACGTCGAACATCAGGTTATCTCCGGTCGACCTCGGCGAAGTGGGCCCGCATGGCGTGCCGGCCGCACCCTCACCCCAAACAGCTTGCGTCCGCCCAGCCAGGTACTGCCTGTTCCCCTACCGCCGCTCGCGCGGCTCGCCACCGGCCGCGATCGCCGACATCAGTATGGAGGCGCGCTCCCCGACATTTCCCCGACGGAACAGGGCGCTTCCCGTCACGAAAACCTCGGCACCGCTCTCTGCCAGCTCCGCTATGTTGCTTTCGTCGACGCCGCCGTCAACCGAGATCAGGAACTCGGCACCTCGGGCTCGCCTCATCTCGGCGGCTCGTCTGACCTTCGACACGGCATTGGGGATGAAGGATGCGCCGCCGTAGCCAGGATTGACGCTCATTATGAGCAGGACGTCGATTGCCTCGACCAATTCCGCTATCGCTTCTACCGGTGTAGCGGGATTGATCGCGAGTCCGGCCTTCCGGCCCGCCTGACGGATTTTGGTCAAGTGCCTATGGTGGTGTTGGCCGGCCTCCATATGGATGGTCACCCAGTCCGCACCAGCGTCGATGTAGGTGTCGATGTAGTATTGCGGCTCCGTCAGCATCAGATGGACGTCGAACACGGCGTTTGTGAGGGGTCGGAGCGCTGCTGCCGTGTCGGGCCCAAAGGCGATGTTGGGGACGAAGTGTCCGTCCATTGCATCTATGTGGAAGTGGTCGATGCCTTCATCGAGTGCGGCACGGAGATCCCGTTCGAGATTGAGCGGATCGGCGCCCAGCAGCGACGCAGCCAAACGCTTCAAGGTCTCCGCCGGCCTTCCGTGCCAAGTCGGTCGCGCCGCCGTTCAACCGTGCCGTGCCGGCCGGAGTTCAGGCGAAACGAGCAAGTTCGTACGCTTGCGATCATGAACTGTGCACCTCCTCGCCTTTGCCCTCGAGTCACACAATCCCCTATTCGGAGAGAGCGGACCGCTGTCCCAGTCGCAGTGTACACTTCTCCGCTCGCCGCCCTCGAACCGGCATCCCCTCAAGGGTCGGCGGCCGAGGGGCGAGGCGGCCTGTTGCACCTGCCAGGGCCCACGAGTTGATTGCGTCGACTTCGGCATGCTCGGATGTGATCATCTGTGCACAGGCGAACCGACGCGGTTTCTTCCGGTGGAGTTGTGGGCCAACATGAACTTTCGTTACGTCACTCGTATCCCGCACCGTTCGACCGAGTGTTGTGGATTTGCATTGGCTGGCGTGCAGGACAGGAACAACCTGCGTCACGTGCCTCTCGCCGAACCGTTCGGACGGTGGCAGGCCAGCTCCCCCAAGGCAGCCACGGTGGCTGTTTCGAGCGTTCCTCGGCGCCTCCGAGGGCGAAGGGCATCTGTGGACAAATATGGCCACAGTCTGATAGGCTTTGAGCACTCAGCAGGATGTTTCTAGTTGGCCCGGACACCGCGGTAAGTCCGATTCAGGTCCAGAGGAGGGGACGACTACACCGGTAGAGAGATGCTGAGGACGCTTCGCTCAGGATAGAGGAGGAGTCGTGAAGAGAACCTTATTTATCGTGCTCGTGTGCCTTGTGCTGGTGCCTTCGTTCGCGTTCGCACAGAAGACGCTGAGATTCGGCATCCCGGTCGACCCGATCAATCTCGATCCGGCCCAGATGAGTCACATGGTCGCCCACCGCTTCGTAGCCTTCATGTACCCGAGCCTGTTGCAGTACGACAACGAACTGGCCCTGATACCCGACCTCGCCGAGAGCTTCCAGATCATAGACGACACTACGTATGAGTTCACGCTTCGCGACGGGATCACGTTCCACCACGGTGAAGAGATAACGTCGGAACACGTCAAGTTCTCGATCGAAAGGCTTCTGGACCCTGCCGTTCCCTCACCTGAAGCCTTCGAGCTTGCACCGATCACCGAAGTCGAGATTATCGATGATCGCACCTTCCGGCTGGTCACCGAGGAGCCGTTTGCCCCGATTCTTCACGGGATCGCCTTCGGCCTGGGCATTCACTCGCCGGAAACGGTCGAGCAGTTCGGTGACTTGCGGTTTCAGGGCTCCGGTACCGGACCCTTCCAGCTCGTCGAGTACCGGGCGGATGAGATCGTGATCTTCGAGAGATACGAAGGCTACGACGGACCGCAGCCGGCGCTCGATCGCATCGAGTTCCACGTCATAGCCGACGATGTCGCGCGTTCGACCGCACTGACCGCCGGCGACCTCGACGCCGCACGATTCCTGTCGACGCGGGCTGTCCTGCCGCTGCGCGGCGTACAGGGACTGACGGTGAACTACACGGGTCAGCCCTCTATCAGCCACTTCCATCTGAACACGCGCCGCGAGCCGTTCGATGACCAGCGTGTCCGGCTGGCGATGAGCTGCGCATTGGATCGGCAGGCTATCGCCGATATCATCTTCAGCGGCGATGCCGAACCGACCGGTCCGATTCCTCCCTCGATGGGTGCCTGGGCGCTTCCGGTCGAGGAGTTCGAATGCTACACCCAGGACCTGGATCGCTCGCGTGAACTCCTGGCGGAGGCAGGTTATCCGGACGGCTTCTCCAGCACCATGATCGGCAGAGCCGACAACAGCACCGACATCGATCAGTTGCAGATGATGGCCGAGCAGTTCGCGCAGGTCGGAATCGACATGGAGATCCGTCAGATCGAGTGGGGCGAGATGCTCGACCTCTGGATAACCCAGAAGAACTTCGACACTCTGCTGATCGGTTCCTCTACCGGTCGCGATCCGGACGCCAACTTCTTCCGGCGATTCCACTCCGAGTCGGACAGGAACACCGTCGGCTACGAGAACCCGGAAGTCGACGAGCTGATGGAACGGGGCCGCACCACGATCGACTTTGATGAGCGCTACGAGATCTACGCCGAGCTCCAGCGCATCATCACCACCGATTCACCCAAGATCTTCACCGTCCAGCTTCCCCTCTACGACGTGTTCTGGGACCATGTCGAAAATTGGGAGACTCATCCCATGGGCATGTACTACTTCCTCGACGAGGTAGACCTCCAAGAGTAGGGGCTGTTGCGTCTGGCGCCGGCCGATCTGAACCGGTGCCAGACGCACCTTCATATCTTCAGTCATGTTGATCTATACGGCCCGTCGGTTCCTGCAACTCACCCCGTTGCTCCTCGGAGTCATCCTTGTCGTGATGCTTCTGCCACGGCTGATTCCTGGCGACGTGGTAACGATCATGCTTGGCACCGAGTCCGTGATATCGCCGGAACGGGCTGCCGAGATGCGAACTCTGCTCGGCCTCGATCGGAGTTTGCCACAGCAGTACTGGGACTATCTCACCGATCTGGCCCAGGGCGATCTGGGGAGGTCTCTAAGAACCGGGCGTCCGCTCGGTCCGGTGATCGCAGACCGGTTTCTTCTCAGCGCCAATGTGGCTCTGTTGGCGCTCGCGATGGCCATCATCGTCGGAATTCCACTGGGTGTTCTCGGCGCCCGCCACCGGAGGTCGCGCTTCAGCGTGTTGCTGCAGACCTTCAATCTCCTGGGGTTATCGCTACCTACCTTCTGGACCGGAACGATTCTCCTGCTCGTCGCTACCTTCTATTTCGACGACGTCTTTCCGACGATCGGATCGGCCGGTGCCGGTGCACCGTGGTACGAACACCTGCGCTATGCGTTCCTGCCGAGCCTCACTCTGGCGATCCCCGTTGCCGCGGTGCTGGCTCGAATCACCCAGTCGGCAATGATCGAGGTGCTGGCACAGGACTACATTACGGTTGCACGCGCCAAAGGCGTTGCTGAGCGGCTGGTTTTCTACAAGCATGCGTTGAGGAACTCCTTGATCCCGGTCGTCACCGAGCTGGGCTTGCAGGCAGGACTCATTCTCGGCGGGGTCGTGACGATCGAATTGGTCTTCTCTTACCCCGGGATCGGATTACTGGTGCTGACCGCCATCGGTCAACGCGACTATCCGATCCTCCAGTCCGTTCTCCTGATCGTGAGCTTCCTGTTCTTCGTCATAAACTTCCTGGTCGATCTCTCCTACGCCTTGCTCAATCCGCGGATCACCTACTCGTGACCCACAGACGCTGGCGACTCATGACCAAGCCCTTCAGGCAGAGCGCCGAGCTGTCTATCGGCACGTTCATGCTCGTAGGGC
Source organism: Trueperaceae bacterium (assembly GCA_040905465.1). Lineage (GTDB taxonomy): Bacteria > Deinococcota > Deinococci > Deinococcales > Trueperaceae > DASVCN01. The sequence goes on from JBBDRK010000043.1 coordinate 55,378, forward strand.
TTGCCGCGCTGTTCCTGGTAGGCCCGTCTCTGGCACCCTATCCGCCATCGCGCATGGGCGTGGGACCTCCGTTCGCGCCGGCGTTCGAGAGTGGACACCTGTTGGGCACCGACGAGCTCGGGAGGGACGTCCTGTCGCGGGTCGTGCACGGCACGCGCTACTCGCTCCTGGTCACCCTCGCGTCGGCGGTCCTCGCCACGGTGGTAGGCGGCTTCCTCGGGATGCTCTCAGGGTACTACTCGGGTTGGCTGGACATCGGGGTCATGCGCCTGGCAGACCTGCTGCTGTCGTTCCCCGGGCTCCTGTTGGCGATCGTGATCGTAGCCATAATGGGACCCGGCATCACCAACACCGCGATCGTGATCGGCGCAGTGTACGCTCCTCGCGTCGCCCGCATCAGCCGTGGTGCCGTGTTGGCGGCGAAGGAGAATGACTACGTTACCGCCGCCACCGCCCTCGGCGTGCGCTCGCTGAGGGTCCTCATGCGGCACATCCTTCCCAACATCCTGCCCACGGTCGCAATCTATATGAGCCTGCTCCTTGCATACGGGCTCCTCTTCGAAGCCTCGCTGTCGTTCCTGGGCCTGGGCGTGCAGCCGCCGTTGCCTTCATGGGGCGGCATGCTGCGCTCTGCCCGCACGTTCATCCAGATCGCCCCCGGCCTTTCGATCTGGCCCGGTTTGGCGATTCTGTATGCGGTGCTGACCTTTTTCTTCCTTTCCGAAGGCCTTCGTGCCGTTCTGGACCCGAGGCTTCGCGATCGGTGAGAGCGACTCGGTCTACTCGTAACCCTGAACCGGAGGAGTCCGAATGAACGTATGGGTTCTCTCGCTCGATATAGGCACCACCTCTGTGAAGGCGGCGGCCGTTACGCTCGATGGGCAGTCGCTCGCTTCAAGGACCTCCCCGTACCGCACCCACCGGCCGCGCCCGAACGTAGTCGAGCATGATCCGAACGACTGGTGGGCGGCGACCCGAAAGGCCTGTGCCGAGCTGTTCGGCGCCTCCGGTGTCGAGCCGTCGGACCTGGTCGCCGTCGGGCTGAGCGGGATGGCGGCCACGCATGTGCTGCTTGGAGCCGACGGTGGCCTGATGGGTCCCGCCATCATCTGGCAGGACACCCGGGCAACGCGTGAAGCAGCTCGGTTGAATGAGCAACTTGGCGAAGATGGGATTCGCGCCGCACTCGGGTCCGGCATCGGCATGACGGCCTCGATGCAGGGCGCCCGCATGCTGTGGCTGCACGAAAATGCGCCCGAACTCCTGGCTGGAACGCGCCACATCCTGGGCTCGAAGGATTACCTTCTCTACCTGCTCACAGGGGAGCTGGCCACCGATAGGACCTCGTGCAGTGGCTTGTGCCATATTCTTACCGGGGAGTTGCATGCGGCGATGGCGAGCGCGACCGGCGTCGATGCAAGCCTCCTTCCGCCACGGCTGGACCCGACAACCGTCGGAGGTCGTGTCACAGCGGGGGCGTCTCGCGCAACGGGCATTCCCGAGGGGACACCGGTTGCGGTGGGAATGATCGACTCCTGGTGCAATATCCTTGGCGCCGCCGTCACCGATCCCGGCGACGCGTTCGATACCGCCGGCACGGCGGAGGTCGTAGGTGTGGCGGCTGCCGCCAACTCCAGGCTGGCCCAGACGTCCGAGCGCCAGTTCCTCACCGAGGTGGCGCTGTCGTACGGTGTCACCCAGTGCGGAACGGACGCATTGACCTGGTACGGGGAGGTTTTTCCTGAGCATGGTGCCGATGGCGCCCAGCTCGGTGAGGATTCGCTCTATCGTCATCTGGATGGCCTGGCGGACTCGGCTGCCCCCGGAGCCGACGGACTGATCTTCCTCCCATACCTGCAGGGGGAACGGGCCCCCTTCTCGGACTCCCGCGTACGGGCCGGGTTCCACGGGGTTCACCGGGGTCACCGCCGTCCCGATTTCGTCCGTTCTGTGCTCGAGGGAGTCGCTTTCAGCGTGCGTCATGTCCTGGAGGCGCACGAGGAGCTCGGTGAGGTCCAGGCAAGTCAGGTAGTGGTGACCAGTGGCGGATCGAAGAGCCGGCTGTGGAACCAGATCAAGGCGGACGTGGTGGGCCGGCCGTTCGCCAGCCTCGAAGTCAGCGACGCCGGGTCGGTCGGTGCCGCTATACTCGGCGCGGTTGCCGTCGGACGGTATTCGATTACGGAGGGGGTAGAGCGAATGGTCCGTATTGCCACCGTGTCCGAGCCCCAGCCGGGGCTTCGCGACCGATACGACGAACTCTACGGGTTGTATCTGCAGCTCGGCACGACGTTGCGAGACGTCCATCATCGGATCGCCGACTATCAGGCACGGGAAGGGTGAAGCGGTGCTAAAACTCGAAGCCGGCACATCTTGCCCTCCAATCGACGCGGCACATGCACTGTCTGGGGGAGGCTCATGGCCAGGCTAGCCGCGTCGCTTCTCGCTGCCGACCCCGGGCGGCTGGCAGAGGCAACGATAGCCGCCGACGAGTTCGGTATACCCGTATTGCACCTCGATGCCGTCGACGGCCACTTCGCCAGGTGGATAGCCTTTGGACCTGATACGGTCGCCGCCCTGCGCCCGTTGTTCAAGGGCTTCTTCGATGTGCACCTGATGCTCATGCAGCCGGAGCGGCACATCGAGCGCTATGCCGAGGCCGGAGCGGACGGGATGACGGTTCACCTCGACGCTACCCTTCACCATCATCGGCACCTCGGTTCGATCCGCAAGCTCGGCTGCGAAGCGGGCGTGGCTATCAGTCCCGGCACCCCGATCGAAGCCGCCCTGGAGCTGTTCCAGCTCGAGTCGGTCGATCGCCTGCTCATCATGAGTGTCAATCCCGGATTCGCAGCGGCACCGTTTCTGGAGAATCTGTTGCGGAAGGTCGACCGTGCCAGACGGTTACGGGACGAAAACGGGTGGCACTTTCAGATATCGGTCGATGGCGGGATGAACATTCAAAACGTCGGGCCGGTCGTCGATGCCGGGGCCGACGTTATAGTCAGCGGCAGCGGCCTCTACTCCGGTCCGTCGTTCGCAGAGAGTGCCAGGGCCCTGATGGATGCCCTCGAGCAGCGGTTTGATGAAGACGGTCGGCGCGATCAGGCGGTATAACCGCCGTCGACGGCCAGGATGGCTCCGGTAGTGTATCCGGCGTCGTCACAGGCAAAGTAGGCGATGGCCGCTGCGATCTCCTGCGGTGTCCCCAGTCTGCCGGCGGGCCGCGTCGCATAGCGTGCCAGAGCGGCCTGCGGATCGGGGGTGAGCGCCACCGCGTTCAGAACCATGGGCGTACGCGTCGTTCCAGGGCAGACGCAATTCACCCGCACGCCGTCATCGGCCAGATCGAGTGCCATGCAGCGCGTGAGCTCGACCACGGCCGCCTTGGCTGCACAGTATCCCGCCAGCCCTCGTATTCCTTTCAGGCCCGCCTCCGAAGAGACGTTTACGATGGCGCCGCGGCCCTGCCGCTTCATGATCCGGGCCCCTTCACGGGCGCAGTAGAACGTCCCGGTGAGGTTGACAGCTATCAGCTCGTTCCACACGTCGCTGGACGTCTCGTCTGCAGCGCCGCGCGTCAGCAGCCCGGCCGAGTTCACGAGCACCGTAGGAGAACCCAATCGCGACTCCACTTCGGCAAAGGCGTTCTCGACGCTGCCGTCGTCGGTCACGTCGCAGCGAACCCACTCACCCTGCGGAGCATCGCTCGGCAGTCGTCGCAGAACTTTGCGTGCCGCCTTCTCGTCGCGGCTGAGTATCGCCACTCTGGCACCGGACGAAGCGAGCAGTTCGGCGGTGGCCGCGCCTATACCGCTCGAGCCGCCGACCACCACTGCTACATGGCCCGCGAAGTCGTAGCGTATTGAAGCCCGAGCCGTTCCTTGCGATTCCGTCATGAGCAAACCTCCGCCGTCCACGGCGCCTAGCGGCGAGAAAAGTCGAAACCGGAGTCAATACCCCCGATGGCGGATGCCAGAAGCTCGATCAGGCCATCGAGGTCGGCAAGGTCCGTGGTTTCGATCGGGGTATGCGCGTAGCGCCGAGGGGTTCCGACATCTATACAGGCGACGCCTTCCCCCACGAGCTGTACGTATGCGGCGTCCGTGAGTCCCCCGAACCCTGCATTGCGTTGGAGCGGGACACCGGTTGCTTTGGCCGTACCCTCGATCAGACGAACCAGTGCCGGGTGCGGCAGTAGTCCGTTTAGTGTGCCCCTACCGTGGAAGTTGTAAAGCGACATGGTTGGCCCTTCGCCCAACCTCACATGACTCATTCCATAGAGATCAGGGGTGTCCGCGGCCGCTCCCCCATCGACGCAGATCGCGATGTCTGGACGAAGCGCATTGGCCGCGGGCTGTGCGCCCCTGAGGTTGAATTCCTCCTGCACGGTGGCGACCACATGGACGGTTGCAGCCGGTTTTTTGACATGCAACTCCCGAAGGACCTCGAGGATTACCAGGCAGCCGCTACGGTTGTCGACGGCCGTGCCACTCACCCGGTTCTTTCCCAACCATTGGGCGTGACCCACGTAGGTGACGGGATCTCCGATCTGCACCCCCATCTCGCGCACTTCTTCGGCACTCGTCGCCCCGAGGTCGAGGAACAACTCGGCTAGCGGCGTAACACGCAGCTTCTCTTCCGCCGGGGTTACGTGATGGGCCTTCACGGCGATGACTGCGGGGACGTCAGTGCCGTCGCTGGTAGAGACGACCACGCGCAGCGCGGGAAGGACCTTCTCCGGAATGCCTCCGAGACGGTAGACGCGCACGAACCCGTCGTCTTCGATCTTCCGCACGATGAACCCGAGCGAGTCCATGTGGGCGAAGAGCATCACCGTGGGAGCGGCAGGATCGCTGCCGTTCACCGTGGCGATGACGTTCCCTAGTCGGTCTTCACGGACCTCATCGGCGAACGGTTGCATGTTGTCCGCCATGAACGACGCCACTCTTTGTTCGTGTCCGGCGAGCCCCTGCAGGCGCATGAGATCGAACAGCAGCGTGCTGCGCCTATCCCTCTGGTCCGGTTGATTACTATCCATGCTTGCTCACGCTCCTTGTGTGCCAAGAGACTCGTATAGGGTCGAACAGAGGTCGGCTATCCGGTCCGCCTCATCAGGCTGAAGGTTTGGCCGGAGGGGCCGGGGGCTGGGCAGCTAGCCAGGTACAGCGCCAGAGGCACGACATCGTCGGGGTTTTTGATCCACTCCGAGCCAACGTTCATGACCGAACCCGAGCCCTTCTCGGCGACGGTCATCTCGGTCCGTACCGGACCGGGAATGAGCTCGTTGACGGATATACCGTACGGAGCGAGTTCGTCGGACAATAGTCTGGTGAGTGCCCAAAGTGCAGCCTTCGAGCAGATGTATGACGAGTTGCTGTTGCGGGCATGGTGTCCCGTTCCCGATCCGATCGTCACAACGCGCCCTCCTGAACTCGACTTCAGGTATGGGATCGCGAGCCGAATACAGTGATACGCCCCAGTGAGGTTGACAGCGATGGTCTGCTGCCAAGCCAGGGGATCGCTCTCTTCTACCGGACGCTGGTCTACGTTGATCCCCGCGTTCACTACCAGCAGGTCGAGTCGGGCCGCGTCGCCCGTTAGCTCTCTGATCGCTCGCTCCACTGAGCCGGGGTCGGTGACGTCGGCCTCCAATGGAAGCGCCTTGCCGCCGGCGCTCTCTATGGCAGCACTGGTCGTCCGGATGTCGTCGCGGTTGCGGCCAAGGCACCCGACGAGCGCGCCTTCCGCGCCATAGGCGCGTGCAATTGCCGCCCCTATGCCGCGACTGGCCCCGGTAACGAGTGCGATCTTCCCTTGTAGTCGCATGGCCTCACCTTCTTTGGTCGGGTTGCGAACTGGCGAGCTGGCGTTCGTTACCAGGACGTATACCCGCCGTCTATCACGAGATTTGTGCCTGTTGCATATGAGGAAGCGTCGGAAGCCAGATAGAGTACTGCCCGGGCGACTTCGAGAGGCTCACCGACCCTCCCCATGGGGGTCATGCTGACCCACGTTTCCGCCCAGGCAGGATTGGCCATACCCCGCTTGGTCAAGGCGGTGCCGATATAGCCTGGCGACACCGAGTTCACCCGCACGTTGCGCCCAGCCCACTCTGTCGCCAACGACTTGGTAAGCATGATGACCCCGGCCTTCGAAACGTTGTAATGGACCTGCGGCTGCGGCTTGTTGGCAACGAGGCCGGACATGGACGCGATATTCACGATGACTCCGGCTTCCTTCCGGAGCATGTGCCGCCCTACCTCGCGGCACATCCAGAAGGCACCGTTGAGGTTCACGTCGAGCACATCGCGCCACTCGGTATCCGCGATCTCTTCCGCGGCGGTGTTGTATACGATCCCGGCATTGTTGACCAGCACGTCGATCCGGGAGAAGTCGTCGACCACATTGGCGACCACGTCACGAACCTGTTCCGGATCACGCACGTCCAATTCGTACGATGCTGCCTTCGCCCCGGTTCGACCCAGCTCCTCGGCCGCCGTTCGGCCGGCTTTGCCGTCGAACTCGGCGATGGCGACGTCGGCTCCCGCAGCAGCCAGAAGGTCGGCGATCGCCCGGCCGATTCCCCGACCAGCGCCGGTTATCAGTGCTGTACGCCCCGCCAGGCTCGTATGCGGTTCGCTGCTCGGTCTCCCATTCACTGTCGTCGCCTCCCGAACGAAAGTGGCGGCCTGACAGAAGAACGCAGAACGGCGTCGATCATCGCCACTCGCGACTCCAATCCGCGGTTGTCCGGTTGCTCTCTATGAGCCACTCGCGAAGTACCGAAAGGAGTTCCTGTTTGATGTGACCGCTCGCAGGGTCGTCCCACAGGTTGCGTGTCTCCTCCGGGTCATCGGTCAGGTCGAACAGTTGGCCGAACGCCTCTTGGTGGAAGTGCACCAACTTCCATTCGACAGACCTGACCATAGTCATGAAGGAGGTCTCGTTCAGGATGAAGTCTCGCCCCTGCTCGGCGAACACGTAGTCGCGTCCTTCGCTGCTGATGCCGGTAAGAACCGGCATCAGCGAACGCGCTTCCATGTGAGACGGAGGATCTATTCCGGCCAGCTGAAGGATCGTTGGGCCGAGGTCCATCCACTGGAATAGCTGGTCGAACACCTCACCGGCCGGAATCCTGCCCGGACTCCAAACGATCGCTGGAACCCGAGTGACGATGTCGTACATTGTCCACTTCTGGCTGTGGCCGTGGTCCCCGAGACAGTCGCCGTGGTCTGAGGTGAAGATCACGACAGCATCGTCCAGATAGCCTCTCTCTTCGAGCTTGGCGAAGATCGCGCCGACCTTCTCGTCGATCAAGGTCACGTTTGCCAGGTAGTGGGCGCGGACCCGTCTGAGCTTCTCCGGAGACGCATCCAGGTCGAATACGACGGCGTCATGGTCGACTTCTGCATGATTGCGCCGTAGCGCATGCAACGGCGGCGGTTGCAGGTCTAACTCCGGGGCCGTCACACCTTGGATCGGCAGCTCCTTCTCGAGGTAGGGATCGACGTATCGCTGCGGCGGGTCATAGGGAGGATGGGGCCCAGGGAAGCCGATCTCCATAAACAGCGGTTCCTGCTTCGGTTGCTTATCGAGCCACCAGCATGCGAGGTCGCCGACAAAGGTGTCGGGATGCAGGTCCTCGGGAAGCTCCCAGGGGATAGCTCCCATCTCCTCGTCGTAGTCGGGGCGGTTGCGATAGCTGACACGCCCCGGCTTATCTAGGCCTCGGGCGTGGAGCGCCTTGTCCCACTCGTCGAGATACAGTTCCGCTCCGAAATGACGATCCTTGTTCTCGACGACATAGCGCTCGTGGAAGCCCAGCGGAGTTTCGGGAGGGAAGGTGTGCATCTTGCCGATATTCACACAGCGGTAGCCGGCATCCGCGAGGAGTTCGACCCAGGAGTGTTTCCACTGGTCCTCGTTCTTGAAGACACCGGTAGTATGCGGATAGTGGCCGGAAAAGAGGCTGGCACGAGAAGGAGCGCAGCTCGGCGCGGTTATGTGGCAGTTGGCCAGCACTGCTCCCTCGTTCGCCAGACGATCGAGGTGCGGGGTGTCGACGAAGGGGAACCCCAGTGCAGCGATGGTGTCATACCGCTGCTGGTCCGTGATGATTAGGATGATGTTGGGGGGGCCGGCTGTCATACTCGACACCTTTCGACACTCACAAGTTCGGCCGCCTGCAAGCCGGCGACAGCTAGCCTTCGGAAGTAATCGCGACCTTCAGGCCGATCTGATTGCCTGCAGCTTCGAATGCCTCGACAGTCTTCGCGAGTGGAAAGGTGTGCGTTATCACCTGACGGCCGTCCACCTTACCCTCTGCCAGCATCTTCAGGGCACGGCGCGAATGTTCGACACCGGCGTTGGAGGTTCCGAATACGAAGATCTGGCGATAGTGGATCTTGTTGGTGTCGAGTGCGACCTCTTTGGTGCCGAAAGGGAGACCGGCAAAGAATGAGACCGTGCCACCGGCTCGTACCAGATCGAGAGACTGTTGCTGGGCCACTGGAACCGGGGCAGCGACGATCACCACGTCTGCTCCCAGGCCGTCGGTAGCAGCAAGCACCTCGGCCACGACATCCTGTCTCGACGCATTGATGAGTGTGGCCGAGAGATCTTGTGGAACCATACCGAGTCGCTCGTCCGAGACATCGACCACCAACAGCGGCTGTACTCTCCGAGCGCTGCACACTTGTGCATGCATGATGCCGATCGGGCCCGCCCCGATCACCACTACGGAATCGCCTGGCTTCAGGTCCAGGTGACCGTGGGTGTTGAGGATGCATGCAAGGGGCTCTGTAAGCGCAGCCTCCTCCAGGCTGAGGTGCGGAGGCACATGATGCAGGTTGCCGTTTGAAACCATCGACTCCGGAATGCGAACTGATTCGGCGAAGCCGCCCTTTCCGCCGAGGCCCTGGTAGTTCGTGCAGAGCCATTCCTGGTCTGTGTTGCAGTAGTGACACTCGCCGCAGCCTCTACCGGAGGGAGACAGGGCAACCCGGTCCCCTACCTCGAACCCCTCTACCTCGGCGCCTACCTCACTTACGATACCGGCGACTTCGTGGCCCAATACCGCGGGAAGCTTGATCTTCCGGTGACCATACTTGAAGACCTTCAGGTCCGTCCCGCAGATGGTGCAGACTTTGACTTGTACTATCACGTCGCCGGGTCCGCACACGGGCTCCGGCAGATCCTGCATCTCCAGTTGACCTACACTCGATAGCATTGCCGCTTTCATCTCAGGTCTCGCTTCCAGGTGAATTGGAACCCGCGTGGCGGGTTGGGCGTCGAGTACTGCATCTGCCGCTCCTCGCCGCCCTGCCCCGCAGGCCCGGCGGCCAGAAACTCAAGCGCGCCTGCTGAGCTCCGGGTGGAATATCTCGTTGAGCCTCTTCCAGACGGTCTTGGGGTCGCTGTGTTGCCAGACGTTGCGGCCGACGATCAGTCCCTTTACGCCTTCGCCGGCGATCTTCTCGACCCAGTGATAGAGATCCTCGATCGTGTCGGTCTTGGCGCCGCCCATCACGGTGACGGGAACCGGGAGGGCCTTGCAGAGGTCTTCGAAGACGCCTTCTGCATACGGCGTCTTGATGGCATCTGCCCCCAGCTCAACTGCGACCCGACAGATGTTGGGGATGTGCTGAGGGTCGTTCTTCTGATCATCGGGAATGCCGTCTCCCCAAAGTGTCGGTTCGAAGATCACTGGTATACCCAGAATCTCGGATTCGCGGACTACCTCGCTCACGAGACGTACGTTGTCCGCATGGACTTCTATGTCCCGACGCCCAAACGCCAGCACTACCTTGACGGCGTCCGCACCCATTGCAGCGGCCTCGTTGACCGTCGACAACAGGCGATAAGCCTGGCGACCGCTCGACTCTCCGGGAATCGTCCCGGTGATGTGGATGTCTAGCGCCAGCACTACTCCCGGACTGGGATAGCGGGTCCATAAATCTGTATAGCGCCGGAAAATGCCTGGGTTCAGCAGGACGGCATCAGTGCCGGAGGCCAACGCCCATTCGAGCGTCTCTCCTGCGTCCTGTAGCCCTTTCATCATGCCGTGCGTCTTTCCGTGATCGATGGTGAACACAACCGAACGGCCATCTCCCCTGAACACGCGAGACAACCTCAGGGCCTTCGCTGTCGAATGTGTATGCATAGCTGGCTTCTCCTCCCAGATGGGTATTCAACGCGCCGTGCTAGATGGAACGATCAGGAACGATCAACTGTTGTGCAGTGTGTGTCATTATAGTGCAGCCCGCAGTGCGTGTCAACGCGATGGCGATGGTCGCTGCGAGCGTCCCGAAACCGAGCATGCCTCAATGTGAGCGCGGAGCGAGCGTAAGTGCGATGCCCGCGTCGAGATAGTCCTCCGCCTGTGCCGGATCTAGGCCATCATCGGTGATCATGCCGTCGAACTCCGCCAAATCGGCGACCTTTATCAGGTGCACCCGACCGAACTTGCTGTGATCTGCTATCAGGGTTACCCGGTTGCTGCAGGCCATGACAAGACGCTTGATCGGGGCCTGGTGGATTCGGGAGCTCGTCATGCCCGCAACCAGGTCGATACCGTCCGCCCCGACGAACGCGTGGTGAGCGTGCAGCGTCTTCAGCGTGTTCTCTGCGATCATGCCGCCGACGTTGTAGTTGTCACGAATAACCGTGCCACCGACGGAAACCACGTTGAAGTTGGGGACGTCGGAAAGCTCGAGCGCGATCTTGAGGTCGGTCGTGATGACCGTCAGGTCCCGCCGCGACTTCAACTCGCGTGCAAGTAGCAGTGCCGAGGAGCCGGAGTCCAGAATGATGACTTCACCGTTCGTAACACGCTGACTAGCCACCCGAGCAATGGCGAGCTTCTCTTCGAAATGCTCGCGTGCCTTGCTTTCCGCCAGCGGAAAGAAGGCGGAACTCTGGTAGGGGAGGACCGCGCCGCCACGAATCCGCTTGAGGTGACCTTGCTGTTCGAGGAGGTGTAGGTCACGCCTCACCGTTGCATGCGACGCATCGAGCGCTTCCGCCAGCGTGGCCACGTCGGCGCCGCCGTCGTGCGTGAGGATGTCTAGAAGTCGTTTTCGACGCCTATCCGGCAGCATATTTACTCCGGTTTACAGTATGGCACGGCCATGGTAGCTTTTGCTCGGAGTCGCACATCTTCGCGCAGTTGCTCATAGGTCATCATGGTCTTCGTGTCGTCGATTCGGGTACCGCAAAGCTGTTCGGAAGGAGAGAAGGGATGCCGGAAAGAGCACATCTGATAGGCGTCGACGTCGGCACCTACAGTGCCAAAGGGGTGCTGGTGCACTCCGACGGTACCATCAAGGCCACGGCTACCTCAGAGTATGCATTGAGCATTCCCCGGCCCGGGTGGGCGGAGCACGACGCCGAGACGATCTGGTGGGGGAGTTTCGTCAGGATCGTGCGCACACTGCTCGAACAGAGCGGAGTGGCTGCGAGCGAGGTAGCTGCAGTTGGATGCAGTGCAATCGGGCTCACCATGCTGCCGGTGGACGCGGACGGGAATCCGCTCCGTCCCTCGATACTCTACGGCATCGATACTCGAGCGTCGCGCGAGATCGAGTATCTGACCAAAGAACTGGGCAATGATGCCATTGTCGCCAATTCCGGCAGCCCGCTCTCGGCCAACTCGGTCGGTCCGAAGATATTGTGGTTCCGCAACCACGAGCCCGAGCTGTTTGCCCGCACGCACAAGGTGCTCACCGCCTCCTCCTACCTCGGTTTGAAGCTCACGGGCGAGTTCGTGATAGACGAGTACTCGGCGCAGGGCTTCGCACCGATGTTCGACGTCACGCAGCGGGCATGGAACCCGGCCATGACCGAGCCGATCTGCTCGCTGGAACTCCTGCCGGGCCTGCACCCGACTACTGACGTGATCGGGACGGTCACGGCTGCCGCGGCCGGTGAGACGGGACTGGTTGCCGGGACCCCGGTAATCGCAGGCACGGTCGACGCGGCGGCCGAAGCGATCAGCATCGGAGCGACCGCTCCCGGCGAAACGATGCTGATGCTGGGTACGACTGCGTTCATTACCCAGGTGCTCGGCGAAAGGAGGCGCCACGGCTCGCTGTGGTCGTCGCGCTATCTGGTCGAGGGCACCTATGCGCTGAGTGCCGGCATGGCCACGTCGGCCGCCCTCACCCGCTGGTTCAAGGACAATTTCGCCGGAGCGGAGCAGCTCATCGAGGAACGCGACGGCACCAGTGCATATCAGCAGTTGGCCGAGCAGGCCTCCGAGGTCCCGGTGGGGAGCGAAGGTCTGATAGTACTGCCCTACTTCAGCGGCGAGCGTGCTCCGATTCACGATGCGAGGGCCCGGGGAACGATCACGGGCTTGACCCTGTCGCACACGAGAAAACATGTCTACCGAGCACTCCTCGAGGGCGTGGCCTACGCGATACGGCACAATCTCGAAGTGATGGCCGAGGCCGACGCCATTCCCGCCAGGCTTATCGCCGTAGGGGGCGGCGCAAAGAACCAAGTATGGCTTCACATCATCGCCGACTGTTGTAATCAGCGGGTCGACGTGCCCGCGCAGACGATCGGGGCGTCGTTCGGCGACGCTTACCTGGCCGGGATCGGTGCGGGCATCTTCCGAGGCTTCGGCGAGCTTAGACGCAACTGGATCACCCTAGGTCGTACCATCGAGCCGGACGAACGGAATCATAGCCTCTACGGCCCCTACTACGAGATTTACCGGCGATGTTATTCGGCACTGAAGGCTGAAATGCACGACCTCGCCGATCTCCAGGCGGGAGAGGGAGCGGTTAGCCCGCCTGCCTGAATCGTGCTGAGATCGTAATTGATCGAAGAAGTGCATCTCGGTGCAACGTGCACGAAACGTCAGACCCCCTCGGAAGCATCGCGGCGAATAACCCTCGAGGCGGGCACCAGACGCGGAGGCGCTCCGGACTGCCCGCCCGCCCAGGCGTTTTTCGTCAGCCACGCGTGAACCGCACATGACACGGGCAACGCGAGGCCGCTCTTACAGGGTGGCGCGGCGCCCTTTCGTGCCTGGAAACGGCTGACCACCGTGCCGACGCGACTCGCTTGACATCGATCAGGAGTAAGCGTATATAATAACGATTACAGCGCGAAGTGAACCTGAGTGATCATCGAGGACCCGAAAGGGGGTACCGGCTGGTCAAGACATCCACAGCAGGCCATCGGTGTGTCCACATTCGAGGTAGTAGCTCGTGCCCTTTGGGAAACCAGGCAGTTTACGACCGAATCGCAAGCCATAGGAGTCGAAACATGAGAATGTACGACAAGCCCCGCGCGCACGGAAGTAGAAGTACAGGCAAGACTTCCCTGTTGCTGATCTTGATGCTGCCACTCATCCTCCTGTCGAATGCTCAGGCCCAGGTCCCGGAAGAGGAAAGGTACGGCAACACGCTGCGAGTGGCGATCGCCGAGCCGGTACCGTCCCTCGACATTCATAAGGCGATCGCCGCCGGCATTCAGAGCGTCACCTCGAACGTAGTCGAAACCCTGATCCTCAAGGACTTCGGTGGTGCCGACGTTCCCGGTCTGGCACGCGACTGGGAAATCAGCGACGACCAGCTCACCTACACTCTTTACCTGAGAGAAGGCGTCAAGTTCCACGACGGAAGCGACATGACGGCGGAGGACGTCAAGGCCTCGCTCGATCGATGGTTCGCCGTTACCCCGGTGCAATGGGAGGTCGCGAGCTTCGAAGAGGTAGAGATCGTCGACGACTACACGATCAGGGCGCACCTCAGCGAACCGTTTACCGGCACGCTCGATGCGCTGGGTCTCAACCCGGCCGCCATCCTGCCGAAAGAGATTGTCGATCGCGTTGGCGAGGGGGAACTCGACGGCAGTGATCTCATCGGGACCGGTATCTACAAACTGGCCGACTTCACTCCTGAGCGCACCTGGATGCTCGAGCGTTTCGAGGACTATCACGGGCAATTCACCGGAGAGTTGAGCTTCATGGCCGGTGAGAGAAAGGGTTACGCCGATACCATCGAGATAACCAGGGTCGCGGAAGCCGGAACGAGGCTCGCGGGTTTGCTGGCCGGCGACTACGACATCGCGGACGACCTGTCGCCCGATGACCTCGACCTCGTCGAGAGCCGTCGTGGCGTCAACGCCGATGTGATCCCCGGCGCTCTCGGCTGGTACACCAAGTTCAACAGCCAGGAAGGACCGTTCGCCAATGAACTGCTCCGCCAGGCAGTGCGAGTCGGTATAAGACCCATGGAAATCATGGCCGGCTTCGGCGACGAGCGGCTCTGGGAGCTCAACCTGTTCCCGAGGTTCCATCCGGAGTCGCCGTACAACCTCAATGACCAGGTCCATGCCGAGTACTACTACCCGGAAGACATGGAGCTGGCGCGCGCGATGGTTGAGGCTTCCGGCTACAATGGCGAGCCCATCCGCGTGATCGGCAGTCGTGACCTGGCAGGTTGGTACGTGCAGGCGATCGGCATCCTGCCGATGCTTCAGGAGATGGGCCTCAATGCCGAGCTGATCATCGTTGACCGTCCGCAGCAACTCGAGCTCACGCTCGACACCTCGCAGTGGGAGATCAAGACCAGCTACAGCACCCCGATCAGGCGGGCGGCAGTGCTCGGCTTCCACGGCCGGCACCGCGACGGCACCCAGTGGTCGTGGGCTGGTGACGAGCACCTGTACTACGAAGGCGTTCTGTGGCGCGACCTCGAACGCCGTGACGAGGCGATCACCCGGATGGTGGAGATCGAGCTCGAGCGTGCCGGACAGCTGTGGCTGGGCCATACCGCTATGCTCCGCGGTTACGGAGATCACGTTCAGGACATGCCCTTCAGCCACTACCTCAACCTGTACAACACCTGGATCGAGGGGCGTTAGCACTTCGAGGTCGTTGAGGGAAAGCAGAATATAGTCCGACCGTCTCCTTGTGTCGAAGTCCCACTCCGGGCGCATCGACACAAGGAGAACACTGTGAAGTCTCATGCTCCGAACTTGGTATTTTGACGCAGGGCCAGTCACCGAGCTGGCAGATTGCAACGGGAGCCGATGGTATTCATTCTCCGCAGGCTGATCCAACTGATTCCTACTCTGGCAGTGATAGCCGTCGTCGCTTTCTTCCTCATCCGGGTCGCCGGGGGAGATCCCACCGCCCTCCTGTTGCCGCAGGATGCGTCCCAAGAGGACATCCAGCGCATGAGACGGTCCATGGGCCTGCACCAGCCGCTATTTCTCCAATTCTTTTACTGGATGCGCGACTTGCTCAGCGGCAACCTGGGAATCTCCTACTACACCCGCGACACGGTCGTCAGCACGATCATCGATCGCGCCTATCCGACTCTATGGCTCGCTGTCAGCGCCCAAATGGTCGCAATAGTGATCGCGGTGCCGGCCGGAATCATCTCCGCCGTACGGCAAAACTCCTGGCTCGACCGGTTGTTCACCATCTTCGCGCTTGGCGGCGTAGCCATTCCCAATTTCTGGTTCGCCATGATGCTCGTCATGGTCGTGAGCATCAGTCTGGGGTGGCTGCCGTCGCAAGGCTTCACCGATCCGCTCCAGGATCCCTGGCAGGGATTTCGTCGACTGGTGCTGCCCTCGGTGGCGCTCGGCTATCTTCAGGCCGGGCTGATCACCAGGATGACGAGGTCCGCCATGCTCGACGTGCTGCGGCTGGACTACGTCAGGACGGCCCGAGCGAAGGGCCTGAGGGAGACTGCTATCGTCGGCCGTCACGCCCTCTCCAACGCCATGAACCCCATTCTCACGGTAATCGGGATCTCGATGGCGTCCCTGTTCACCGGGGCCGTGGTAACAGAACTGGTATTCAATTTCCCAGGGCTCGGACAGTTGATAGTCGAGGCGGTCGGACGACGCGACTTCCCGCTCATACAGGGCGTTCTGGTGATTCTCGCGGTCATCACTTTGCTTATCAACTTCTTTATCGACATCTCCTACGGCCTTTTCGATCCGAGGATCAGATATGACTAGTGCAACAGCTCTGCCTTCCAAGCCAACCGGAAGGATCCTCCAGTGAAGCCCACGGCCGTATCGACGGCCGCTCACGCCGGGGGAAGTGCCGGTCAACCGCAACGGGGCTCGTTCCGTGAGCGGATGCGTCGGGCCCGCCGCTTCCTTGCCACGAATCCTCTCATCCTCATCGGCCTGATCATGACGGTGTTCATGCTCGCCGTCGCGATCGTGGGGCCCGAGGTGGCCCCCTACGATCCCACCCGCATAAACAACCTCAATCGGCTCAAGGCTCCGAACGCCGAGCATTGGCTGGGGACCGACGAGTTCGGCCGTGACGTGCTCTCGCGCCTGCTCTACGGTGCCCGCGTGTCGGCGTTGATCGGATTCACCACCCTGGTCCTCACCACCGTGTTCGGCACGGTCGTCGGGCTGGTCTCGGGCTACTTCCGCCCGCTCGACGCGATCCTGATGCGAGTCATGGACGGGCTGATGACCTTTCCCTCGCTGATCCTGGCTATCGCCCTGATCGCGGTCCTCGGCATCAATGCGTTCAACGTGGTGATCGCCCTGACAATCGTCTACACCCCGCAGACCGCTCGTGTCGTCAGGTCCTCGGTGCTGAGCGTGAAGGCTACCGACTTCATCGAGGCGACTCGGGCCTTGGGCAATCGCCACGTGAGAATCATGTTCCGCCATGTCCTGCCGAATTGCGTTTCCCCCCTGATCGTACAGAGCACGTTCATAATGGGCTACGCCATCCTGGCAGAGGCCGCTTTGAGCTTCATAGGCGCCGGCGTGCCGCCGCCGGCGCCCAGTTGGGGCAATATGCTCGCCGACAGCCGGGTCTATATGTACCAGGCCCCGTGGATGACCTATTTCCCCGGCATCGGCATATCGATCTTCGTGCTCGGTTTGATCCTGCTCGGTGACGGCGTTCGCGACTACCTCGATCCCCGCAATTGAAGGTTTACCCGGTTCGCCGCCGAGCACCCGGACGGTACCCGGCATTCTCGGAGTGGACGCAGTTCGCGCGAATAAGTCGCAAGTCGGGGAGCAGGCCGCCGATTGCCTGCTCCAGCCGGCCTGCGAGTCGCGGCGACGCGAGATGGAAAGGGGAAACGGATGCCTGAGAGCGCTTACCTCCTCGGCATAGACGTCGGAACGTACAGTGCCAAGGGGGTGCTCGTCACGCTCGAAGGACGCGTTATCGCCAGCCACACGGTCGAGTACGAACTAGGTATCCCGCGACCGGGTTGGGCGGAGCACGATGCCGAATCGGATTGGTGGGCCTCCCTCGCTCGAGTGACCAACAGCCTGGTCGCCGACAGCAAAGTGGATCCGGCAGAGATTGCAGCCATCGGCTGCAGCGCGATCGGACCTACCATGCTGCCCGTCGACGGAAACGGGACGCCCCTTCGCACGGCCATTCTCTACGGTATCGACACCCGTAGCTGGCGGGAGGCAGAGGAGCTCGGCGAAGAGTACGGGCTCGACGTTCTGCTCGAAAGCACCGGGAAACCGGTGACGACCCAGTCCAACGGGCCGAAAATCCTCTGGTTCCGCCGCAATCAACCGGAACTGTTCGATCGTACTCACAAGATTCTTACGGCAAACGGATACCTGGCCTTCAAACTGACGGGCGAGTATACTCTCGACCGCTACTCTGCTTCGGCTTTCGATCCCATGTACGACGTCCCCTCGCGCAATTGGAACAAAGAGCGAGTGGAACGAATATGTCCTGTCGAAATGCTCCCCAGCCTGGTGAGTCCGACGGAGGTTGTCGGGAAGATTACCCGGACCGCCGCACGCGAGACCGGTCTTGCTGCCGGCACCCCGGTGATCGCTGGAACCATCGATGCAGTGGCAGAGGCTTTCAGTGTGGGAGTCACCAATCCGGGTGAAACGATGCTGATGTACGGAACGACTCTCTTCATCATCAACGTGAATGCCGAATGGCGCCGCCATGGGAAGCTCTGGTCCGGACCGTATCTGTTCGACGGTCACTACACTTTGGCCGGTGGGCTTGCCACGAGTGCGGCGCTAACCCGCTGGTATCGCGATCAGTTCGCTGCCCTCGAACTGCAGGAGGAGCGCGCCGGCGGCGAAAACGCATACCAGATGCTGGCCGCACAGGCGGAGTCGGTGGCCCCGGGGAGCAACGGGCTAATCGTCCTTCCTTACTTCAGCGGCGAGCGGACTCCAATATTCGACCCGAAGGCGCGTGGGGTAATCGCCGGGCTCACGCTGTCGCATACTCGGGCAGACGTATACCGGGCGTTGCTGGAGGGGGTCGCCTACGCTCTTCGGCACAATCTGGAGGCGATGCGGTCCGTGGGAGCGGACCTCACCAGGCTGGTAGCCGTCGGCGGTGGCACGAAGAATCGAACGTGGCTCCAGATAATCAGCGACTGCATCGGACAGCCTCAGCACCTGCCCAAAAACACGGTCGGCGCCTCTTACGGGGACGCATACCTCGCCGGTTACGGCGTCGGGCTGTTCGACGACCTGCTCACGCTACGCGAGCAGTGGATCGAGTGGGACGGCACTATTGAGCCGAACCGAGAGCGTCAGGCTGTTTATGACGACTATTATCCAATCTATCGTCGAACGTACGAAAGTCTCGTCGGTGAGCTGCACGAGCTTGCCGACCTTCAGGCGGCCCACGCCGGGAGGGAAGGCGAGTAGTGCGGTTGACCGCGAATTCCGGACAACATGAGTGATGCTCGGCATCGTTCGCGTGTCGTAGCCGGCTCACCATTTTTCTACGGTTGGATGATCCTCGCCACTGCGACCGCCAGCATGTTCATGACGCTGCCCGGCCAGACCGCCGGAATAGCGGTGTTCCTGGAACAGATCATCGCCGACTTGACGCTGCAGCGCACCACGGTATCTCTGCTCTACCTGATCGGAACGCTCATTGCGGCCTTTACGCTGACCTTGGTGGGATGGGCGATCGACCGGTACGGTCCGCGCAGAGCCGCCAGCGGAATCGTGATCCTGTTCATTTGCGGTTGCCTGGTCATGAGCTCGGCAACGGGGCCGTTGTCGCTCCTGCTGGGGCTCATCCTGGTCCGCGCATTCGGCCAGGGGGCCCTGCCGCTGGTGAGCATGCATAGCGTGAACCTCTGGTTCATTCGGAACCGCGGAATGGCGGTCGGGATTGCAGGACTGGGAATCGCCCTCGGCACTGCGGCTTTCCCTCCGCTGATCGAGCTGATGATGGGGAACTACGGCTGGCGAACGACCTACGCCATGCTCGGCGGTCTAATTGCATTGGTCGTGCTCCCGCTGGTGGTGACATTCTTCCGAGACCATCCAGAAAGCTACGGCCTGCTACCCGACGGGGACACGGTCACGTCCAGACGGGAAAATGAGCACCGAGCCGACGACACAGGTAGCGAGCCGGCTCTTACGCTGCCGCAGGCACAACGAACCGCAACGTACTGGCTGTTCGTTCTGGGCGGGGTGGCGGTGTCCTGTTTCGGCACTGCACTCGTATTCCATCACTACGCGATCATGACGGCGAACGGGGTAGATAGAACAGTCGCGGCCCTGATGTTCGTTCCCTTCGGGATCGCCATGGCGACGTCCAACCTGCTTACGGGCCTCGCCATGGATCGTCTGGCGCCACGTTACCTGTTGAGCTTCAATCTCGCACTTCTGGTGACCGCCCTGGCTTGCGCCAGCAGGGTAGACAGCCCGGCTTTGGTAATAGCCTACGGAGTAGGAATCGGTGCCCTACAGGGAATGCACGGAGCCTTGCAGGCGGGCGTGTACGCCCACTACTTTGGCAGGCGCCATCTCGGTGTCGTCAGGGGATTCGCGAGTACGCTGTCGGTCGGCGGCTCGGCCGCCGGGCCGTTTCTCTTCGCCCTCGGCTTCGATCTGTTCGACGACCAAGTCACTACCTTGGTGGTGGCCACCGCGGTGCCGCTGGTGATCGCAGTTACGGCCCCATTCCTGAAACCGGTGCGAGCGTGAGCGAACGCAGAGCTGCACTCGAGGAAGTTACGCCGGCCGGGAGCAGACGGCTTCCGAAAACGAAGGTCGAACTGGTTGAGAGGGAGGCATATGAGCACAGAAGGTAGATCGTTGCGCCTCGCCATAGTCGCCGACATTCATCACGGTCCGGATGCCCCCCCGAAGCTGGGGAGCAGGGCACTTGGCCTGTTGAATGAGGTGATCGACGAAATAAACGAGAGAGCTCCTGACCTGGTGGTGGATCTTGGAGATCGCATCAACGATGTGGGCAAGGAGGATGACGAGCGGCTGTTGGCCGAGGTGGCGGATGCCTTCTCTCGTCTGCGGGTGCCGGTTCGCCACCTCTTGGGTAATCACGACGTCGCACGGCTCTCCATAGATACCACCGAATCCCTGCTGGGTGCGACGCTCGACCACCAGAGCCTGGAGCTGAACGACTGGCACCTGGTCTTTTGGCAGGTCAACAGTGCGTTTCGCGGTGGCGACGGGCTTCAGATAGACGAGAGCGACTTTCTCTGGCTACAAGAGGAGCTCGCCGTAACCGATCGACCCACTGTGGTATTCACGCATGCGCCCCTGGACAACGGGCCGATGGTGGGGAACTACTACTTCGAACCCATGCCTCCTCAATTCTCGGGTTACGCCAACGCAGAGCGCGCTCGCCGGTTGATGGAGAGGAGCACGACGAGCGTTGCCGTCGCCGGCCACGTACATTGGAACTCAGCCAGGACGATTCACGGCATCCACTACCTGACCGTCCAGTCGCTGTCCGAGTGCTTCACCACCTATCCAGAGCCGGCCCGGGCTTGGGCCGAGCTGACGTTGGGCGAGCGGGTCTCGCTCGACGTTCACGGCACGGATGAGATGCGGGTGCAGTTGACGCCGCGGCGGGGCAGTAGCCAGTGGCTCACCAGAAACACGAGACCTAGCGAGTGGGTAACCGTCGGAACCAGCCGCCGGAGGGGCAACGGATAGCACGCGCGGGTCCGTGACGGTTGCTGGCGTCAAGCTTCGGGCGTTCAGGCCCCGAGGGCGTCTACCGGTTCCGCGTCAGTTTTGAGCATTTCGGTCGAGTTCGGCCAGGGCAGCGATGATTTCGAGGGTGGAATGGACCCCCAACTCGAAATGATCCAGCCGGAGATTCTCATTCGGACCGTGATTGTTCTGATCGTGGTGGCCGTAGCTCAGGACGATTGGCTTGGCCTCGAGTGCAGTTAGGAACCCCGCGGCGGGCAGGCTTCCGCCCAGTGACGGATAGACCAGAGGCTCGCTTTGCCAGGCCCTTGCCAATGAAGCGAGTACGGCGGTAGTTGCGTGATCGCTCGGCTCTATCCGATACGGAGTCATTCGGGCCAGATAGTTCACGGTGGCTTCCGGCTCGAGCCGCCGAATCTCGCTTGCCAGGAGTTCAGCTATTTCGGTGGGATCCTGATCGGGCACCAGCCTGGCATCGAGTTTCAGGACAGCCTTGGACGGGATGACCGACTTCATCCCCGTTCTGGTATAGCCCGAAGCGATTCCACTCACGTTCAGATTCGGCTCGAACATGATCCGCCGCCAGTATTCCAGGTTATCGGAGATGGACGGTTCGAGCGCCCGAACCCCGATGGTTCGCCTGAATCCGGCTGCGGAGAATGGGATGGCGCGGGCCAACTCGACTTCGGATCGTGACGGCGCCCGCACTCTGTCGTAAAAACCCGGGGCGTTTACGGTTCGGTCGGTTCCGATGAGGTTGGAGATGAGGCGAGAGAGCGCAACGGCGGGATTCGGCGTTACTCCGCCGTAGGTGCCGGAATGCTGGTCGGTCTCGGCGTTACGTAGAGAGACTTCGAGGTATACCAGGCCACGGGCGCCGAAGACGGCAACGGGCCTGCCGCTCGGATGACCCGGGCCGTCGGCGATCAGAACGAGGTCCGCGGCGAGCCGCTCCCGCTGGGACTGGAGAAAGCTGTCGATGTTCGGTGAGCCTGTCTCTTCTTCACCCTCGAGCAGGACAGTTACATTCACCGGAATGTGAGCATCGGCGGCAAGGAGGGACGCGATCGCTGCGATATGGGCGTAGAATTGCCCCTTGTTGTCGCTGGCCCCCCTTGCATAGATCCTCCCGTCGCGAACGGTGGGGGCGAACGGGTCCGACTGCCACTCCGGCTCGTCAGCCGGCTGGACGTCGTAGTGACCGTACAGCAGCAGGGTGAACCGGTTCCCAGGACGCTCGTACTCTCCGATGACCATCGGAGCGCCGTCGGTAGCGATGGTCGATGCACGGAGGCCGGCTTTCTCGAGCAGGGTCCGCACCAGTTCGGCGCACTCGGGTATTCCCTCCCCGGTCGTGCTCACGCTCCTCTGAGCCAACAGGGCGAAGAGTTGCTCCAGGAAGGATTCGCGATTGCTGGAGAAGTACTCCGATGCTGCTGCCGTTTGGCTTCGGCTACTGTCTGTCATGATTCGATCGCTCTCTCGATCATCGGGCGCAGGACCGTACACGCGTCCGTACCGGGTGTCCTGATGCGATAGTGACGGAGTTCGACTGTCGGCTTCGGCGAATCGTTTCCGGCCGCTCTACTCGCGAACGGAATCCCCCTTTCAAAGATGGTCATAGCGTAGGCGTGGGCGGCTCTCCTGTCCCGATCTCGAGATCACCTGAGCAATTCTGTGACCTCGTCGGCCACCGTCCTGGCCAGTACCGCGTGAGCTCCCGCATCGAGGTGAACGCCGTCGTGTTCGCTCGCCTTGACGTGCTGTGCAACGTCCAGGAAGTCGCACCCGTGCTCCAGGGCGACTTCTCGAAGGCTTGCTCCCAACTGGCGGGACTTCTTCTCGGCACCGTCGAAGAACTCCGCGAACTCGCTGAGCCTACCTATCAGCGGGGGAGAGAGTAACAGTACGCCAGGACTATCCTGCGCGGGACCGCTCGCACTGGAGAGGATGACTCCGATAAGCCGGGAGACCCCGAGTGCGATCTCCTTCGGTGAAAGTGAGAAGCGCGCCTTCAGGTCGTTGGTGCCTAACATCAGCAGCACCAAGTGAAGGGGAGCGTGCGAATCGAGGCACGGCAGCAGGTAGTCGATCCCTTTGCGCCCCGGTTGCAGGGGATCTTCGAATACTGTCGTCCTGCTGTTGAGCCCCTCCTCCACTACATGGACCTTGCTGCCTAGCAACTCCTGCAGGACACCGGTCCACCGAATCCGTCGCGGGAAGCGTTCCTTGGTATTCGGATCGAAGCCCCAAGTGTTGGAGTCGCCATAGCACAAGACGGTGCGTTCGAACTCGACGCTCTCGCTCCCTCCTGCTGCTGTCACTTCACCCGATCCGAACTAACGGCTGAAGTCGAAATCGGCCGACACCTTTGGAATGAACTCGGAAAGCAGGTCGATGAGCCCTTGCACGTCACCGAGGTGGCACATCTCCGCCGGGGAGTGGGAGTAGCGCATCGAGAAGCTCAGGTCTATCGTAGGGGTGCCGCCGTTTTCCAGCTGAACGTACGAGCCTTCGGTAAGCCCGCCGAAGAAAGCGCTTCGTTGCAACACGAGTCCGTCCTCCTCGGCACTGCGGCTTATGGCGCGAACCAATGCCGGGTGGGGGACGAGACCGTTGAGGGTGCCGCGGCCGTGAAAGGAGTAAAGGTTCATCGCCGGGCCCCCGCCCATCCTCACGTCGTTGCTGCCCGCAAGGTCAGGGGTATCGCCAGGCACGGTGCCGTCTACACAGAGTGCAATGGCCGGCCGGAGTGCATGGGCTACCGGCGCGGCGCCGCGCAGGTTGAACTCTTCCTGAACGGTGGCAACGATGTGAGTCGTGGCTTTGGGTCGGTTCTTGGCTAGCCGCCTCAGGGTCTCGAGGACCGCCAGGCAACCGCCACGGTTGTCGATGAAGGTCGCCGTCACCGTGTCGTTCGCGAGCCGCTGGAATTGACCGGTGTAGGTAATCGGGTCACCCGTCTGGATACCTGCTTGCTGAACTTCTGCCTTGCTCCGCGCACCTATGTCGATGAACAGTTCCTGGAGGGGAGTAACCTTGTACTTCTCTTCGGGCGGTGTGACGTGGTGGGCCTTTATCCCTATAATGCCTGGAATGTCCTTGCCTCGGCTGTTGGTGATGGTGATCTTGGTCGCCGGGAGTACTTTTTCCGGTATGCCCCCCAACCGATAAACTCTGATGAAGCCGTCGTCCTCGATCTTCCGGACGATGAATCCCAGCGAGTCCATGTGGGCGGAGACCATGATACTTGGCGCATCGGCGTCGCTACCGTTTACGGTAGCTATTACGTTGCCTAGCGTATCCGTGTAGACGTTGTCCGCATGGGGCCTCATCTTCTCGCTCATGAACGAAGCTACGCGCTGCTCGTGACCAGCGAGTCCGGGCAGCGTAGCCAGGGTCTGGAAATCGGTGAGTGCCTCGTCGCTTATGCTCTTGCTCATTCTATCGTCTCCAGTCCGGAAGCCACGGCCTCATCGGATGCTTTCGACTGCGTCCATGAATCTGCTGACCCTGTCGGGATCCACCGGATTCCAGGTGTTTCCATCCCGCTTGAAGCTCGTGCCCACGATGGCGGCATCGGCTACTTCCATGATTGCGTTGACGTTTTCGACTCGAACGCCGGTATTGGCGATGACGGGTATCTCCGGAATCGCCTCCTTGACTTCGCGGATATCTGACAGGTCCACGGCTTGCCCGGTCATCGGACCTGAGACGCAGATGCCATCGGCGAGACTCGCAAAGACCGCGCTTTTCGCTTTAGCCGCATTCGAGCGCGTGCCGATAGGCGAGGCGAACTCGGCGTTGATGTTGTACAGGAGCAGGCAATCCGCGCCGAGGTTGGTGCGCAGGCGGACGGCGGTAGCGGCGTCGGGTTGCCACAGGCCCATGTCGGCGTCGTAGACGCCGGTAAAGACCTCCCGCACGAACCGCGCCCCGGTGGCGTGCGCCAAGGCGACTGATGCCACTGGGTCCCATAGGTAGTTGACGCCGAAGGGCACACGCACATGTTCCACCGCGCGGGTAACGATTGCGGTCATTGCCGCCAGGCTTTCGGGGGTCGAGCGGGTCAAGTACGGCCGGTCGCCTTCGTTGCCGAACATGATCGCATCGACACCGCCATTTTGCAGAGCATCGATGTCCTGCACGACCGAGTCGAGGATCCGACCGATACTGCCGCTCTTGTCGTAGAGGGCGCTTCCGGGCAGGGGAAGCAGATGGGCCATGGCAATGATCGGCTTTCTCTTCCCGAATAGCTTTACGAAATCGTTCAAGACGTTCACTCTCCGTTTGCGCGCGTAAGTTTGATGCCGGCGTCGGTGTAGATGCGTGCCACTTGAGGTTCGAGTCCGGCGTCCGTGATTATCTCGTCGAAGTCATCCAGGTCGCCTACCTTGGCCAGGCTCCTCTTGCCAAACTTCGTGTGGTCAGCGAGAAGCACTGCCCGTTGTCCACAATCCCTCATCAGCCGCTTGACCGGCACTTCTTCCAATGTCGCGTTCGTCAGCCCCGCCTCGAGGCTCACGGCGTCGGCACCGATGAAGCTGCTGTTCGCATTGAGATTTGCGAGCGACTCTTCTACGGCGTGTCCGATCACCGAGTAGATAGAGGGTCGCACGCTCCCTCCCAGGATGATCACCCCGAAGCCGGGCGTGTCGCACAACTCCAGTGCGATCTTAAGATCACTGGTGATTACGGTAATGTCGCGTTTTCCCTTTAGTTCGCGTGCCAATGCCAGGGTCGTGCTTCCGGAGTCGAGAACGATTACTTCCCCATCCGACACCGACCGGGCCGCAACTCGGGCGATTGCTCGCTTCTGTTCGAGTTGCCTCCCCGCTTTCTCCGAATGCAATGGTTCGAAGGCCGTACTGATATGGGGGAGAACGGCGCCGCCGTGCGTTCGCTTTATATGCCCCTGCGTCTCGAGCAGGTGCAGGTCACGGCGTATCGTGGCCGGGGAAACGTCGAGGAGCCTGGCAAGATAGGCGACATCAGCCCCGCCGTTTTCCGTAAGGAGTTCGAGCAGTCTCCGTTTCCTCTGCTCGGGCAACATAGTTACAAGACCTCAATTCGTGGATGTAATGTAAAAGTCTGATTATTTCTGGCTATTAATGCTTATCTTACGATTGGCGTTTATGGGCTGTCAATAGAATTCGAGCGCTCAGCGACAGCGAGCACAGAAACACCTACCGTTGCCGACGCTACACGACCAAACAGCAGACATGCTACCGGGTCGCTTGTTGCGCCGGTTATGCTCTAGCCATGCATCCACGTACCCTTCTTGTCACCGGCGGCGCCGGCTTTATCGGCTCGGCACTCGTGCGACACCTGATCTCCGATACGCCGCATCGGGTGGTGAACGTCGACAAGCTCACATATGCCGGTCACGTCGAGAGCCTCGCTGATGCCGCTGAAAGCTCGCGGCACCACCTGGAGCGGATCGACATCGCCGACGGGGCCGCGGTGGCGGACGTGTTCGAGCGCTACCAACCCGACGCGGTCGTGCACCTTGCCGCCGAGACGCACGTGGACCGCTCGATCGACGGGCCGGCCGAATTCCTGCGCACCAACGTGCAGGGAACGTTCGTGATGCTGGAAGCCTCCCGCCGCTATTGGGACCGGCTGAGCGGCGGGCAGTGGGAGGAGTTCCGCTTCCTGCACGTCTCCACGGACGAGGTCTACGGTTCGCTCGGTGACGAGGGGCGCTTCCGTGAAGACAGCAGGTACGACCCCCGCTCGCCATATTCGGCGTCGAAGGCGTCTGCGGATCACTTCGCCAAGGCGTACCACCACACCTATGACCTCCCGGTCATCGTCACGAACTGCTCCAACAACTACGGTCCGTACCAGTTCCCGGAGAAGCTGATCCCCCTCGCTACCCTGCGCGCTTCGGCAGGAGAGCCGATCCCCGTCTACGGCGAGGGCGAAAACGTGCGCGACTGGCTGCACGTTGACGATCACGTGCGAGGCCTGATGGCGGCGCTCGAGGAGGGACGGCCCGGCGAAACCTACAACATCGGCGGCGACAGCGAACGCACCAACCTGCAGGTGGTAAAGACGATCTGCGAAGCGCTCGACGAGTTGGTGCCGTCGACCCGCCCCTACCATCGGCTCATCGAGTTCGTAGCGGATCGGCCCGGACACGACCTCCGTTACGCGGTCGACGCCGGCAAGATCCGCAACGAGCTGGGCTGGGCCCCACGGGTCGCCTTCGAGAGTGCCCTGCGCGAAACGGTCGCCTGGTACCTGGACAACAGGGCCTGGTGCGAGGCGGTAACCCGGGGCGCCGCCTACCGGCTGGAGCGCCTGGGCAAGCGCGAACAGGAGTAGGGAGCGGTCGTCCTCCGATGGAACTTCGTTCGCTCGGCCTGCGGACCGAGCTTATTTTCCACCGTTTTGAAGGTCAGGTGACGGACCGCGGCGCGTATCTGCTGATTCGCACACCGTCGAACCCGAACTATCACTGGGGCAACATGCTGATGTTTCCGGGGCCCCCGGGGCCCGGAGACTACGAGCGCTGGGAGGAGTTGTTCCGGTCCGAGTTGGGGAATCCGCCGCACCGGGTGTACGGCTGGGACAAGGAGCGCGAGGTTGCCGGTGGCGGTTGCGGCGGCGAGGCGAGCGGGCCGGCTCCGGTCGGTGCTATCGAGCCGTTTCTTGCCGCCGGTTTCAGGGTAGAGCAAACCGTGGTGCTGACGGCCACCGAAGTGCATGACCCGCCGAGCATCAACCGCGAGGCCGTGGTGCGGCCCCTGAAGAGCGACGCCGACTGGCAGGCGGCGCTCGAGCTGGGGGTGCTGTGCCGCGACTTCCGCTACGGCGAGGAAGGCTACCGCACCTATCTGGCTCCCAAGATGAAGACGTACCGTCGGATGCAAGACGCCGGACTGGGCAGTTGGTTCGGTGCGTTCTGGGGCGAGAAGCTCGTGGCGGACATGGGCGTGTTCGCTGAGGCCGGGATAGCACGTTTTCAGTCGGTCAAGACGCACCCCGACTTCCGCAGGAGAGGAATTTGCGGCACTTCCGTAGCAGAGGTGGCCAGGTACGCGCTCGGCGAACTCGGAGCGTCGCAGCTCGTGATGCTCGCCGATCCCGGCTACCAGGCGGCGCGCATCTACGAGTCGGTCGGGTTCGTTCCCCGCGAGAGGGTGGCGGGAGTCGCGCGGCCGTAGGAGATACCGAACCGGCTACCGCAAGACCTCCCATGTTCCGCCTGTCGCTTCCAACAGCTCGGCAACGGCCCTGACGTATGCGATCCAGGCGCGGTGAAGACGGACCCGGGTGCCGCCGACGGCGCTCTCCGAGCGGGCGAGGTCGCGCTTTGCCCGCGCCAGGTCACGCTCGCCGGCCGAGGCGCTCGCCTCTTCGGAACGGGTTGCGGCCGCCACTTCATCCCTGTTCAGAGTCCGCTGCGCGAGCAACTGCTCGGCGAGCGCTACCTCCTCTTCGGCCAGGGATAGCGCGGCTTCGGCCAGCTCGGCTTCGGTCACGGCCCGCTCCACGTCGATTCCGAAACGTTCGGCGAATGCGGTGATGCGCTCACGCGCTTCTTCTAGCGACCGCACCAGGAGCGGCAAGCCTTGCCAACTGTCGTCCAGGACGATCTCGGCGCTTATCTCCAATTGCCAGCGTTCGGGACCGCCGGGAGCACTCAGGCCGAAGGTCGCTCCCGGCCGGCCGTTCACGATGCCACCCTCTAAGTCCACCGTGGCGGCTCGTGTACGGTAGGCGGCGCCCAGGCGCAGGTCATCGAGAGGTCCCGCTCGGGTTTCGTCCAGTTCGGCCTCGGCCTCGAGCAGCTCGAGTTCCAGCATCCGGTAGTCATGGACATTCTCGAGGAGCATGCCGGCGCCGGCGGGATCCGGGAGCGCGAAGCGCAGCGGCTGGTACCGTGCCGGCCCGGCGAAGCCGAATTCGAATGCTCGTTCGCGTGCCTGCGCCAAATGGTGAAGGGCGCGTCGGTAGTCGAGAGCGGCCTTGCGCTGGTCCAGCCGAGCGATCCTCAGCTCGGCATGTCCGGTGGGGGAGGTGGCTGCGGCGCTCGCCGTGGTGGCGGCAAGCGCCGCGTCCGCTTCCGCCAGGTCGCGACGCTCCCGCGCCTCCTGCTCCTGCGCAAGAAGAAGCTCGGCGTGTGCCAGCAGCGCGTCTCTGACCCCGAGAACGCGCAACCGGTGGAGATCCCGGCGGGCGCGCTGGAGGGACTGCAGGCTTCTGGCGTGCGTTGCCGGGCGATCCGCGAAGTTCATCCAAGCCGACAGGCCGAAACGGGTCGTGAGTTCTCCGGCATCCGGTTCGCCGGGATAACCCTGGAAACGGAGCAGCGGGCGCAGCCGGGCCGAGTAGTCGACCTGTCCCCAGGGGGTGAGCTCCTGTGCCAGTCTCTCGACGCGCCGGCGAGCGGCTTCGGCGTCCGGGTGCTCCCAGGCCAGTGCCCTTTGGGCGAGCTGTTCGGGTTGCGCGGCGCCGGCCAACTGCGTCCACTGCAAAACGAGCAGCGCCGCCAGAAGGAGCTTCGCCGTCGTCCGGCTTGCCGGGGTTCTACGGGTGCTTTCCAAGCGATTCATGCGTCCACCCTTTCCGGTCTCGGCCGATATCGGGATGGGCAGTCGCCTCGCTAGGTCACGGCGGCCTGCAGCCTGATTCGGCCTCTGACCAGCCAGCGGGAGGAGTGGTGGAATCGGCGAACGTGATGCCTGCTCTAATTTGTTTCAGAATACTGCCATACTATTTTCATATGCCAGACCGAAGTCCCGGGGTAGACTCCGGTCTGAGCGGGAAGTTCATCGAGAGCTACATCGTTGACAGATGGAGGGGGCATGCCGGACCAAGGGGTCGACCGAGGGGGCATTCAGGAAGTAGTCAGGGACGTTACTTCATTGGCTGAGGCCAAGGGGCGCGACCAGACGTTCGAGTTCGAGTTGTACCTGTTGCAGTGGCAGGCGGAGTTGGCGGCCGATAACGGCAGCGAGGAACTCGAGGGGTTGGTGCTGCGTGAGGCAGCCGAGTTGCGGCGGCAGATCGAGAAGATGACGACCGCCTGAGAGCCGGCAGAGGAGTCTTCTACCAGTGGAACCGCGCGCGCGGCCTCGAGCGGCGCGCGCACTTCTGGTGTGCCGGAGCGCCAGCTCGGTTTCGCGTGACGTTATCATGCCCCGCGTGTCCGGTTCTCAGCACCTCCCACCTGACCCGGACGGCAGGCAGACAGTCGCCGAGTCGGGCGGAGCGAGCGCTAGGACCACCTTCCTGGAGGGGGTTCGTGACATTACGCCGATGGTGCTGGCCGTGACGCCGTTCGGCGCCGTCGCCGGCCTTGCCGCGGTGGGTTCGGGGCTCGGGTTCCACGAGGCGGTCGCCCTGTCGGCCCTGGTCAATGCCGGCTCGTCGCAACTCGCCGCGTTACAGCTCTACGCGCAGGGTGCGCCGCTGCTCGTGATCCTGGCTACCACCCTCGTCGTGAACCTGCGCTTCCTCATGTACAGCATGGCCCTTGCTCCATACCTCCACGGCGTGCCGAAGCGCTGGCGTCTGGCTGTCAGCCACGTGTTGGTGGACCAGACGTTCGCCTTCGCCGTCCGCCGCTTCGGTGACAGGCCGGGAGCCGGGCATCGCGTGGCCTACTTCCTCGGGCTGGGGATACCGCTGTTGCTGGCCTGGAACGGCGGCACCATCATCGGCGCTGCCCTGGGCGCCCAGGTTCCGGCCGGCTGGTCGCTCGACTTCGCGATTCCACTCACGTTCCTGGCGCTGTTGCTCCCGGCCATCAGGGACAGGCCGGCAGCGGTGGCCGCCGCTGCCGGCGGCGCGACGGCATTCCTCGGCCTCGGGCTCCCGTATAACCTCGGCCTGATCGTCGCCGCCCTAGTGGGAATAGCTGCCGGATTGCTGGCAGAGCGCAGATGGTGGCGAACATGAGTCAGTACGCCTGGCTCCTGATAGTCAGCATGGGGCTCGTGACCTTTGCGCTGCGGCTCTCCTTCCTCATGCTCAACGGCCGCCTGGTATTCCCGCCGCTGGTGCAACGGGCATTGCGCTACGTGCCCTACGCGGTGCTGGCTGCGCTGGTGGTTCCGGCACTATTCGGCGGCCGCGAGGTCGATTTCGCGGTACAGCCGACTCGGCTGATCGCCGCCCTGGTCGGCGCCGCCATCGCCTGGCGTTCCGGCTCGGTGCTCCTGACGCTTACGCTCGGCATGGTTACCCTCTGGCTCGGCAAGTTCCTGGTCTGACTCCACGGTGGCCCGGGACCACGTCGGTTCCCGCGCCGCCGCCTACCGTGAGGCGGGAAGAGGTAACCATGGCCGAGCACCGATCCGACGACTTGCCGGGCAACGACGACTCGCGTCCGACCGACACTTCAGAGAAGTACTCCCTGAGCCGATTGGCGCAGATGTTGGATGCGCCTCTCGAGAAGGTGCGCGCGTGGTTGACCGATGAGGGCATCCACCCTGTGCACCCCGACTACCCGGAGGATTACGGGGTAGATGCGATCGAGTTCGTGCGACTGAAGGGCCACCAGTTCTGACCATCTGTACTCTCGACGAGCGATCCTAATCCGCGTCCCAGGCTGGTGCGTCTTTCGGCGCCACCAGTCGCTCACTGCGGGCCAGCGTGCCTATCCTGCTCATCTCCTCCTCGCTCAACGCGAAGTCGAATACCTCGAAATTGCTGTGCCGGTGCTCGCCTGTCGACGCCTTGGGAATGGCAGCCACCCGCTCCTGCTGTATCAGCCACCGTAGCGTGACCTGAACCGGGGTCTTGCCGTGCTCCCGGCTGATTGCCTTGAGTGTCTGGTCTTTCGACACGGCGCCCCTGGCGATAGGGCTGTAGGCGGTAAGAAGATAGTCCAGCTCGTGGGCGAGTTCGATCAGCGTCTTCTGCGAGAGAAAGGGGTGGTACTCGACCTGATTGGCGAAGATCCGGGCGTGGCGGCTGGCCTCGCGGACCAGTGCCGAGGGGAAGTTGCTGACACCCAGGTTGCGGGCCGCTCCCTCCTCCTGGAGTTCGCGCAAGGCCGCCAGGGTCTCTTCGAGCGGCACGTCGTCGTTGGGCCAGTGGAGCAACAGGAGGTCGACGTAATCGGTTCGCAGCTTGCGCAGGCTGTCGCGGGTGCTGGCGAGGGCCGCGTCGTGCCGAAAGTTGCCGGGGTGCACCTTGGTGACCAGGAAGACCTGGTCGCGCGGCACGGTCGAGTTGGCGAGGGCCGCGCCTACATGCTCCTCGTTGTCGTAGGACTGTGCGGTGTCGATGTGACGGTAGCCGATCGCGAGGGCGTCGGCTACGCTGTTGCGGCACTCGTCGCCGCTCATCCTGAACGTGCCGAATCCCAGTGCCGGTACCCGCGTCCCGTGAATGACGTGATCGATCATGTTGGCCTCCTGGGGACGAAGTTACCGCACCGAACAGGCCGCGGTGGAACACCACGGCCTGTGTCGCGCACTGTATCTCGGCCACTGCCGCTATCGGACCGGCGCAACCGGTCCGATAGCGGCTCCCGTCAGGCGTGAGCCATCTGGTCGCGCACCGCCGACGGCAACTGCTGCTCGAGCCACTCCGACATCGCCTCTTCCTCGCGCAGGATCTGCCGGCAGACACGCGCCGTCTCGCTATCGCCGATCTCGTCGGCGGCGGTGATTATCCCTTGGTAGGAGGCGATCTCCAACCGTTCGGCCGCGGAGTCCGCCAGGATGTTCTTCACGAGCTCATCCTTGGCGGGCGTGGTTGCGACCCCTTGGACCGTGCCCATGACCGTGCTCATGCCGCTCTTGAGCATGGAGACCCGTCCGCCCAGGCGTTCGATACACTCCCGAACCAGCTCGGCGTGGTGACGGGTCTCTTCCAGGTGGCGCTCGAGCCGCGCCTGCATTACCGGGTGTTCCTTCGCGTTGTGGGCGTGATGCCTGAGGCTCTGCGCTACCGCTTTCTCCATGGCATGGGCGTCGGTGAGCCACGCGAGCAGCGTGCGCTTCTTCGCGTCCTTGGTGCCGCCGCGGTAGGCCATGCCGGCCTCGCCACCGGCCCAGCCGTACTGGTCGTCAGTTCCGGCGCGAGAACGGCGGCGCGCCAAGAACATCCCTACCGCCAGCGCGATCCCGGTGCCCATAAGCACGGTTCGCAGCGGACGACGGCGAACCATGCCGGTCAGATTCGAGCCCGTGCCGGCCTCCCGGTTCCTCTCCCGGTGTTCGATCATCGGTTCGGTTGCGTGGTAATCCATCGGAGTAGCCCCTCCCGTGTTCTGAATCGGTGTCGACTCGGCGCTATTCTCGAGCATTAGTCCGCCGGCAACTGCCCGTCCGCGCGCCGAGTACATAGCGGTCCGCGGTGCAGTCGTCTCGGCTCGCCCCCGAGTCTAGCGGTAGCGGCCTCGGGGCTCTTGGATGTAGGCCACGAAGGATCGACAGTATGCCGGAACTCGCCGGCCACGTGCCTCCGCAGTTACAGTCGACTATTGGAGGCCTTATGCCGAAAGTAACCGTCGACGGCAAGAGCATCGAGAGCACGCCGGACCGCAGATTGGTCCTGGCGGTCGAGGAGCTGGGAATCGATATCGGCCACCGTTGCGGTGGCAAGGCGCGGTGCACCACCTGCCGGGTCGAAGTCGTCACCGGCGAACCTGACAGCATGACCAAGGCGGAGTACGCCAAGCTCGAGGAGAAAGGGTTGCTGGGCCAGGTCCGCCTGTCCTGCCAGATCCTCACCTCCCATGACATGGAGGTTCGCCCGCTGATGACACTGCAGAGCGAAGGCTGGCCAGACACCGGACCCACCCCGGACGAGGTGGTGGAGCCGGACCCGGAATGGCACCCGATGTCGGAGCTGGAGGCGGCCGCGCATGACCAACACTAGGAGCGATTTCTAGGAACAAACTCGGGTTGAACGAACTCACGGCGACGCGGCCAGGCTGACGGCTTTACGACCGTCAACCCAGGTCGCGCTACCCGCCATGACCGCCTTCGAGGAGCTCGTCTCGGGTGTTGTCCATCGCTATCGGGCCGTGGCCATCGAGGATTCGGCCTGCGTCGGCAACCCGGTCGTCCGGCACGTACAGGAACAGCAGGGTTTCGCCGCGGCGCAAGGCGTGGCTGTATTCGTTGGAGTCGAGAGGCGGAATGCCACTTCGAGCCAGTGCACCGGCAACTCCGCCGGTCGCCCCACCGAGGCCCGCCCCGGCCAGAGCGGAAGCCAACGGACCGACCGCCAGGGCGGGGCCGATCCCGGGGATCACCAACAGGCCCAGTCCCATCAACAACCCGGTAGCGCCACCGAGAGCGGCGCCGGCTGTCACCCCGAGCGCCGCCCCGGAGGACATCTTCTCGGGATCGTCCGCCAGCGGCATCTCGTCCATGGTGTCGAATCCCAGGGACTGAGACGAGTGCGGCGCGATGAGGCTTATCGCGGCGCGATCGAACCCCGCGGCAACCAGGGCTTCGGTAGCGTCGCTCGCGTCTTCGAGCCTTTCGAATAGCCGAGAGACCGATTTCATTACCCCTCCTTCCGGGGCATTGCCTTACCCGTCCATGCCCGCTCGCTGGCGTCTTCAGCACCCGAACCGACAGGGCGTGGCATCTACCCTAGCGGCTCGAGGTGCCGGCGACAATGGCGGCTCGCACGCAAACCGGCGGGCGTGAAATCGGCTGTGGTGGGGGAAGCTTCGCGCGGAACGGCGCCCGTGAAGTGCGAAGATGGTTCGCGTGGACCCTGCGGCTTCCGAACCGACGGTAGAAGTGGCCGGTAGCGCGCCCAGGCGCTCGAGCGCACGCGGGGCGCTCACCCTGATGGTCGGCACGCTCGCCAGCCGGGTCACCGGCCTGCTGCGTAGTTCGATCCTCACCCAGTTCTTTCCCGCGGGCGTCTCCGACGCCTTCCTTACCGCTTTCAAGGTTCCCAACCTGTTTCGTGAGTTGTTGGCCGAGGGCGCCCTGACCAACTCGTTCGTGCCCGTTTATCGCCGGGTCGCAGGCGACGAGCGGCGGCGGCTGACCGGCGCGCTGCTCGGCCTGCTGGCGCTCGTCAACGGCCTGCTGATGCTGATCGCCTACCTGGCGGCGCCGCTGCTGGCGCGGCTGCTGATCGATGTCGATGCCGGAAACGTCGACGTGGAGCTGACGACCAGGCTGATCCGGATCGTGTTCCCGTTCCTTCCGGCGATCTCGTTCTCGGCGCTGGCCATGGGGATACTAAACGCAGAAGAAAGGTTCCTGGCCCCGGCGTGGGCGCCGGTGATGCTCAACGTTGTGACGGTGACGCTGATGGCGCTCTTCCCCGGCCAGGCAGTCATCCTCACGCTGGCGCATGTGCTCGGCGGTACCGCCCAGCTCCTGGTGCAACTGCCGGCACTGGCTCGCAACGGCCTGCTGCCCAGCGCGCGATCGCTGTGGCATCCGGCGCTCGGCGGGGTGCTGCTGCTGATGGCGCCGTTCGCGTTCACGACCAGCGGCCGGCAGCTTCTCAACGTGCTCGCGTCGAACCTCGTCACGGGGCTCTTCGAAGGAGCCCAGAACGCATTCACCAACGCCGACCTGTTCCTGAGCCTGATGCTCGGGCTCTTCTCGATCTCGCCGGCCCTGGCTTACTACTCGCGGCTCTCGGCCCACGCGGTCGACCAGCCCGAGTCGTTCGGACCGACCCTGACGGAGGGCCTTCGGCTCATCGCCTTCCTGACCGTTCCGGCCGGGCTGGCGCTG
Source organism: Trueperaceae bacterium (assembly GCA_040905465.1). Taxonomy (GTDB): domain Bacteria; phylum Deinococcota; class Deinococci; order Deinococcales; family Trueperaceae; genus DASVCN01. The sequence goes on from JBBDRK010000043.1 coordinate 90,990, forward strand.
GCGGTGCTGGCCGAGCCGGCCGTGCAGGTGGCGTTCAACTGGCGGACGTTGTTCGGACCTCCGCTCGACGACGCGCGGCTCCTGGGGTCGATCGCCGCTACCGCCCCTCTCGGCCTGGCGGTGTTCCCGATCGGCATGTTCAACCTGCTCGTCCGCACATTCTATGTCCGGCGCCAGGTAGTCACACCCGTCCTCGTGGTGTTGGGAACGCTGGTCGTACAGGGCACGCTCTACCTGTTGCTGGTGGAGCCGTACGGCATCGCCGGACTCTCCTGGGGAGCGGTGGCGGCAGCGTGGGCGCAGTTGCTGGTCACGCTGACGTTGGTTGCGCGTCGGGAAGGCCTGGCGCTCCCCGAACTGCTGCGCGGACTCGCGCTGGTGTGGCTGGCGGCGCTGGCCGCGGCCGCCGGAACCGTGGGCATGCTGCTGCTGCTGGGCGTCTCCGGCGGCTGGTCGGCGGAGCTTCTGGAGTTCACGGTGGGCGCGATCGCGTTCGGCGCCATCTACGCCGTGGCCGGTTGGCTCCTGGGCGTCAGCGAGCTGCGCACTCTGGTGGCGCGGCTGACGTCGCGGGGAAGGTAGAGGCGGCCAGACGGTTCCGTCAGCCGAACGAGGGCGTGCCGTGAATCCGCTCGGCCAGTTCATACGACACCGCAACCGCATGCCCCTCCCGCTCGAGCGTCAGGGGACCGGCCAGAGGGGCGATGTCGGTTATCACGATCTCGCTGCCCGGCACCAGGCCGTGGCCGTCGAGGTACCGCAGAACGTCGGTTCGCTGATCGGTAATCCGCGTGATCCGCAACCGCGCGCCGAGCTCCCAGGCGACCAGGGGCTGGCCGGAGTCTTCCGGCAGACGGCCGTCGCGAGCGGGTATCGGGTCGCCGTGCGGATCGTGGGTGGGATGGCCGAGCGCCGTGGCGATCCGGTCCTCGAAGTCTTCGCTGATGTGGTGTTCCAGCTTTTCGGCTTCGTCGTGCACTTCGTGCCACTCGTAGCCGAGCGCTTCCGCCAGATAGGTTTCCAGCAGGCGATGATGGCGAATGGTCTCCAGCGCCATCTTGCGTCCGGCCGAAGTCAGCGATGCGCCTTGGTACGGCTCGTATTCGATCAGGTGGAGCTCGAAGAGCTTTCTGAGCATCCCGGTTACCGAGGCCGGGCTCACGCCGAGCGTAGCCGCCAGCGCCTGCGTCTTGACCGCCTGCTCGCCGAGCTCGAATAGCGCCTTCAGGTAGTCTTCAACGGCGCTGGTCACCACGCGCGTCGGCCGTGCGCCGCCAGGCTGGTCGCTCATCGGTGGTGATCCGCTCGTGTAGTCGCGCCGAGTTCCATGATCTTCGAGTTTAGCCGGGTACGGCTGCCGGCGGGGCGGGTCGCCGTCCGCGGCCGGGGGTTCGCCGGCGGGACGTGGGGGCGACGGCGGTGAACGTGGGACAGGGCGTGGTCTCGCCTCCCGGCGCGACCTAGCATTGGCTTGCCGGGAACCGCGGCCGAGACGCACGGTCGATACAGGCGATCGGGACAGGCGGTTGGCCAGCGAAGGTCCCCGACCGCTCGGGGGTCCCGGCGAAGGGGGAACCGTGGAAGCCATCGAAACAGCGCTAGCACCAGCTCTCGTCGCGTTGGCGAGCGTTGCCGGGCTGGCGGCCACCTACCGTGCCTCGCGCACTGGCCGGGATCGCGAGTTACGACGTCGCCGGCAGCCGATCGGCGTTCGTTCACGCTGTTCGCCGACCCGCCGGCAGCGTTCCGGCGCATAGCCTTGCGGCCGGGACGGCGGCGAAGTAGGAGCGCGACGCAGAATCACACCATCACCGGACGCGGCCCGGAAACGGCCCACCGCCGCTACAGCTCGCTCTCCAGCAACCGCAGGCGTTCCCGCTGCCGGCGCACCAGGTTCGCCTCGCCGAGTTCGGCGTAGATTCCGATGAGGTTTCGGTGGGATTCGACGTCGTAGGGGTCGAGACGAAGCAGCGCTTCCAACGACTCGGCGGCTCGGCGCGGTTCGGACGAGTCTAGCTCCGCGAGGCGGCGCCAGAGCCGCAGCCGCAGGGCTTCGGCGCGGCGGCGCTCCTCGTCGAACCACTCGGGAAACTCCGCCAGGGGCTCTCCCGCGGCTATCGCCAGGGCCAGACGCACCCCCTCGGCGTCGTGCGCCCAGGCGTTCTCGGGAGCGGATCCCTCCAGCGACCGGGTGGCGGCCTGCTCGAACTCCGCGAGGTCGAGAGCCACCGGATAGATCAACTCGACGGTGCCCTTGCGGCCCCCCACTACCTGAGCGCTCAGTGTGCGGTTGAGATGATAGAGCGCGGTCTGCAGGCTGTGGACCGGATTGCTGGTGTCGCTCCAGAACTCCTCGGCCAACGTTTCGCGCGCCAGCGGGCGCCGGGCGAGCGCCAGGCGCAGGAGAAGCGCCGCACTCTTGCGGGTCGGAAACTCGGCCAACGTGAGGGCGTGGCCCAGGAAACGCACAGTGAATCCGCCGAAGGTCGACATGCGAAGCGGAAACAGTTCGACCGTGGCCGGGTCGTTCTGGGCAAGAGCCGCGAGCGCCGGCGCATGCTGCGGTGAATCGAGCAGGATGCGGTAGCCATGAGCACGAATCAGAGCCAACGATTCCTCCAGGTCGCCGGACGCCCCCCTGTGCAGGAGCGCCGTGGCGAGTTCGAAACGTGCCTCCTGGGTACGCGCCAGGGCGATGGCGTCGTCGAGCGACGGGCCGCGGTCGCCCGCTCGGCACAAAGCCTCCTCCACCATCGCCGCCACGCCCACCGGCCCGGCCGACCTGGCATGCTCGAGCGCTTCCTCCCGCTCGCCCTGCAGTCGCAACGCCCTTGCCAGCAGCAGCCTGGCCTCGGCGTGCAGATGCGCTTCGAGGCCCTCCTGGCGGAGCAACTCGCGAAGCTGGCGCCCGGCCGCCTCCGTCTGGCCCTGGCTAAGTCGCCAGAAGGCCAGGTTCACCTGGACGTAGCCGCTGGCGCGAGCGTCGTGGAGGGCTTCGCCGGCGGCCAGTTCCAGCTGGTTCTTCGCTTCGTCGGCGTTTCCGGTGAGCAGCAGCACCTCGGCGAGGTTGACGCGAAGCAGCGCGGTCGGCTGTCCCAAGGTCGCGAGCAGTTCGAGCGCTTCGCCGTAGCCGGTTCTCGCTTCCTGCAGAAGCCCGCGACGATGCCAGGAGAGCGCCAGCAACTGCAAGCTGCGCGCCTCGCGAACGTAGTCGGCCGCGTCGCGAAAGCTGCCGACGGCCAGGCGGAGGTCGGTTTCCGCCTGGGCGAAGTGGCCCTGCTGGATGAACACGCCGGCACGGTTGTGCCTTGCTTCGCCCTCGAGCCGCGCCGCGCTGGGCGCCCCCCGCTTTCCGCCCGCACCCTTGGCAGCCGCGCCGAACGCCTTGCGCGCGTCCTCCAGTTTTCCCCGCAGCGCGTAGGCGATACCCCGGGCGTTGTCGATCCTCGCCCGCAACTCGCCCGCGGCCAGCGTTCGGGCCGACCGGTACTGGGCTTGCGCCCGCTCGAGCTCGCCCCGCAGGCGCTCGAGCGATCCCACCAGGTAGCGGTACTCGCCGGTTCCGTGCGTCCATGCCGGCAGCACGCGCAGCGACCGCCTCAGCCGCGCTTCGCCGTCGGAGGCCGTCGGCTCGTACCCCTGCGCCAGCAGTTCGAGGTACGCCTCCCACAGCTCCGCTTCGGCGAGGGCGGTGAGCGCCTCGTCCAGGTGGCGCCGGTCGGCGAGCGTGCGCGCCACGGCCAGCGTCAGCTCCTTCTCCGCCGGACCCGCCTCGCCGGCGGTGCTCTCCGAGTGAGGCGCAACCGGAAGCTGCCTCAGATAGCGGCGCAGCAGGCGGGGAAGGGAAAGCCCGTCGCGCTCCGGTCTCAGGTAGCCCTTGTTCAGAAGCTCGTCCACCTCGGCCGGTTCGATCGACAGGGGCAGGTAGTGATCGGGAACCAGCAGAGGCGTGATGGCCGCCCGCCCGAGGGTTTCCCGCAAACGACCCTCAGGCAGGAGTCGCTCGAGCGCGACGGCAGCCAGCGGGTGCCGATGAAGCGGTGTGGGGCAGTCGCCGATCCGCTGGGCCAACTCGAGCCCCAGTGGCCAGCCTCGGCACTCCTCGAAGGTCTCGTCGGAAAAGTTGGCGGGCAGGCCGTCCATCGCGTCCCGCCAGCCGGCTGCGTCGAACACGGTGTCCGATTCGTCGATAACCAGGAGTTCGGAGAGCGGCAGGGCCCGCGGGATCCGGGCGAGTTGAGACCGGCGCGCACAGATCAGCAGCGCCGGCCGCTCGGCGAGTGCGCCGGGATCGTGCAGCACCGTTCGCCCGGTTCCTTCGGCCCAGGCCCTCAGGGCAGCCTGCCCGAAGCCGACGGCAACGGGAGCGACCACCACCCTCGGGGCGTGCCTGAGGGCTTCCCGCAACTGCGCCGGGAGGAGAAGCATGAACCAGTTTAACGGTCGGCTTTTGAGGTTTTTTTGTGCGGACGCTCCTAGAATGAACGCATCTTCCCGTCCGGGGGGTCAGTGGGGCCACGAAGCAAAGGTCCAGGAGGGGTCTAAGCATGCGTATGTATCTGCGTACCCTGACACTACCTCTGCTCGCAGCCGTCCTGGTTGCGTGCAGCAGCGTGTCGTCGAAGCCTGATGCGGGCAGTGATTCGTTCGACCTGCAAGGCGCCGGTAAGGTCAGCGACTGCGAGGCTCTCTACGCCAACGCGCCCGGCAGCACCCAGGTCTCCTCGAACCTGCGTTACGGCGAGGTCGACACGCTGATCCTGTCGTTCCTGGAAAACGGCACCAAGGCCAAGGCGGTCGACTGGATGGGTATCGAGCTGGGCCTGGCGGTCGGTGAAGGCGTGGGCGTGTTCGAGAACCTGCCTATGGTCGCCGTCGAGACCTTGGTCACCCATGAGCTGGTCGAGGCGATCAGGTCCGAGTTCGAGCCGCAGGGGCTGCTCTCGATCTGGGGCAATGAGCCGCTCAGCTTCTTCCTCGACGAGAGCGTCTCGTTCATCGGCGCCGACGCCGCCCGCGAGGCCTTCGGCCTGTCCGGCGCGGGGGTGGGGGTGGCCGTCATCGACTCCGGGATAGACGCCACTCACCCGGACCTCAACATGGGCGAGAACGTGGGTCGCAACGTCAAGATCGTCGGATCGCCGGTCGAACAGCCGGTAGGCGGCTACCTTTACGTCGACGCCGAGAACACCGATGTCACCAGCGGCCACGGCACCCATGTGGCGGGAACGATCGCCGGCCTGGGCACCGCCTCCGACGGACGCTACACCGGTGTGGCCCCGGGTTCGACTCTTGTTGGGGTAGGTACCGGGGATGTCATCGTCATCCTCTACGCGCTCGAGGGCTTCGACTTCGTCATGCGGCCCGAGATCCGCGAGGCGTACAACGTTCGCGTCATCTCCAACTCCTGGGGCACCAGCGGCCGGTTCAGCCCGTACAACCCGATATCGCTGGCTATCAAGCGTGCCTACGACGAGGGCATTCTCACGGTGTTCGCGGCCGGCAACGCCGGTCCCGAGAACGACACGCTCAACCCCTACTCCGCCTCGCCCTGTGCCATCTCGGTGGCTGCCGGTGACAAGCAGGGGATGCTGGCGGACTTCAGCAGCCGCGGGATCCCCGGCGACGAGTACCACAAGCCCGACATCACCGCGCCGGGTGTGAGCATCACGGCCGCTCGAGCCCTTACCGGCCTGGTTACCCCGCCCGAGACCGAGGACGCCTTCTACAGCACGATCAGCGGGACCTCGATGGCAACTCCCCACGTCTCCGGCACGCTTGCCCTGATGCTCGAGGCCAGCCCCTCACTCACCCTGGAAGGCGCGTTCGACATCTTCGAGGACACGGCGCGGCCGATGTACGACGCCGACGGCAGCCTGCTCACCGAGCATGAGGTGGGCGCCGGTTATCTGGACGCATACGAGTCGGTCCGGCTGGCGCTCAAGCGCAACAAGGACAAGTACGAACTCACCACCGAATCCCTCGCTTCCTGGCAGGGTGTTGTCCCGCTCGGTGCCTGCGCCGTGGTGACCTGCCTGGTGCAGACCGAAGACGTCTACGAGCTGCAGGTGCCAGACGGGCTCGAAGCGCTGCGAGTGAGGATCGAATGGCTGGTAGCCGCGGAAGACATCGACCTCTACCTCTACGACCCTTCGGGCGAAGAGGCGGCGTCGGGGGCAACCCTCGCCGATCCCGAGGTTGCCACGGTGGTCGATCCGGCCCCCGGTACCTGGAAGGTGGTAGTGCGCGGCTACATCAACGCCGCCACCGAATACGAAGGGACCGCCGAAGGAGACCTGCTGGTCAGACGATGACGAGCGGTCGGCACGGCTGACGTCCCGCCCGTCCCACCCGTCCTACGACAGATCGTCGCCCGCCCGGGACTGCTCCGGGGCGGGCGACGGTTCGGTTCGTTTCGTCGAGCGGACGCCTCAGCGCCCGGCAAGCCTCAGAACAGACGGCTGCCGTTCGGTACCTCGCGCTCCGGCTGAGCCAGCACCACCTCGCCGTCGGCATGCTCGAAGCCGGTGAGCAGGAACTGTGACTCGAAGCCGGCGATGCGCTTGGGCGGAAGGTTCACCACTCCGAGCACGCGCCGGCCCAGCAGCTCCTCGGGACTATAGAAGCGGGTGACCTGGGCGCTGGTCTGCCTCACGCCCAGCGCCCCGAAGTCCACCCAGATCTTGTAGGCGGGCTTGCGCGCCTCCAGGAACTCCTCCGCGCGCACCACCGTGCCGGCGCGCAGATCCACCTTGACGAAGTCATCCCAGGAGATCCTGTTGCTTTCGTCAGGGTTCAAAAGTGCTCCGCTCGCAAACCTCTACCAACCGGCTCGAACGCCGGAGCGAACGCGCGCTAGACCCGCTCGAACACCAGCGCGGCGTTCTGGCCACCGAAGGCGAAGTTGGTGGACAACACCCTGTCGACGCGCTTTTCGCGCGCCTCGTTGGGGATGTAGTCGAGGTCCAGTTCGGGATCCGGGTCGACATAGTTGCGCGTGGGTGGGAGCACCCCGCTGTCGATAGCCTGGATCGCCGCGATCGCTTCGATCCCGCCGGCCGCGCCCAGCGTATGGCCGGTCATCGACTTCGTCGAGGAGACGGGCGGAACCGACTTGGCGCCGCCCCACACGGTCTTGAAGGCGAGCGTCTCGTTGAGGTCGTTGGCCGGTGTGCTGGTCCCGTGGGCGTTGATGTAGCCGATCGCCTCTGCACCGATACCAGCGGACCGAAGTGCCCAGCGCATGCAGCGAACCGCGCCCGTGCCGCCGGGAGCCGGCGCGGTGATGTGGTGAGCGTCGGAGGAGGTGGCGTAGCCGGTGATCTCGGCGTAGATGCGCGCGCCCCTGGCCCTGGCATGCTCGAACTCCTCGAGAACTACGATTCCGGCCCCCTCTCCGGCCACGAAGCCGTCGCGGGACGCGGTGAACGGCCGACTGGCGGTCTCCGGACTGTCGTTGCGAGTGGAAAGCGCCTTCATCACCGCGAAGCCGCCGATGCCCATGGGGGTAACGCAGGCCTCGGCACCGCCGGTGAGCATCAGGTCGGCCTCGCCGCGCTGAATGACACGGAAGGCGTCGCCGATCGAGCCGGCGCCGGTGGCGCAGGCGGTTACCACGGTGCTGGACGGCCCCAGCAGCCCGTAGCGCATGGCGACATGACCGCTGGCCATGTTGGCGATCAGTTTGGGGATGAAGAAAGGGCTCATGCGCATGGGGTTGCGTTCGAAGCGGGAGCGGGATTCCTGCTCCCAGGTCTCCAGGCCGCCGATGCCGCTGCCGATGCAGGTGCCGGTCTGTTCGCCCGCCAGCTCCTCTTCCGAGAGACCGGCGTCCTCGATAGCCAACGCCGAGCCCACCAGCGCGAGCTGGACGAAGCGGTCGATACGCTTGGCCTCCTTGCGGTCGAGGTAGAGGCCCATGTCGACGTCGACCTCGCCGGCGATCCGCACGGAGAGCTCGCTGGCATCGAAACGCGTGATCGGTCCGATGCCGTTGCATGCCTCATGCTGCGCCTCGAGAAAAGCCTCAGCGCCCACTCCGATGGGAGTGACTGGTCCGAGGCCGGTGACGACAACTCTCTTCATTCCTCAGTTCCCTTGCCTTTCCGCCTACCGACCACTGGGAGGACGGTGGGTCGGCGGAGGGTCCGCAGCCGCATGGCCGCGGAGATCGTTCCCCTACTGCTTCTTGGTGATAAAAGAGACGGCGTCGCCGACGGTGCGGATGCTCTCTGCTTCCTCGTCGCTGATCTCGATGCCGAATTCGTCCTCGAGTCCCATGATCAGTTCGACCACGTCCAGCGAATCGGCTCCCAGGTCGTCGACGAACGATGCCTGCTCGTTCACCTCGCCCGGGTCGCTGTCCAGCTTGTCGGCTACTACTTCCTTGATCTTGTCCAGGATCGCCTGCTCGTCCATGATGCCTCCTTAACGTAAGTTGCAAACAAAGTGTGCCGCGATCGGCCCCAGTGTAGCAGGGGCAGGCCGCAAGCAATCTACCATCAATGCATGACCATTCCACCGTCCACGGGCAGCGTTTGCCCGTTGACGTAGGAGGCATCCTCGGAGGCCAGGAAGGCGACCACTCGGGCGACTTCCTCCGGAGTCCCGAAGCGCCCCGCGGGGATGCGGGAAAGATAAGTCTCGCGCAGCGACTCGCCCAGCTCGGCGGTCATATCCGACTCGATGAAGCCGGGAGCGACCGCGTTCACTGTGATCCCCTTGCCGGCATATTCCTGGGCGAGTGCCTTGGTCAAGCCGATCAGGCCCGCCTTGGCGGCCACGTAGTTCGCCTGCCCCACGTTGCCCATGATGCCCACCACCGAGGCGACGTTGACGATGCGCCCGAATCCGGCCCGCAGCATCGCCCGCAGCGCCGCCTTGGAGAGGTGGAATGCGCTGGAGAGGTTGGTGTCGATGACCGCCTGCCAGTCGTCGGCCTTCATTCGCAATGCCAGCGTGTCACGGGTGATTCCGGCGTTGTTCACCAGGACCTCCACCGGCCCCAGCGCCTCGGAGGCTGCCTTGATCAGCCCCGCGCAGGCGTCGCCATCGGCCACGTCGGCGGCGAATGCCCGGGCTTCTCCGCCGGCTTCGCGGATCCGCTGCACTACCTCCTGAGCCGGACCTTCCGACCTTACGTAGTGCACCGCCACCCGGTGGCCGCGCGCGCCCAGCTCGAGCGCCATGGCCCGGCCGAGGCCCCGGCTCGAGCCGGTAACCAGTACCGACCTGACCGCGGACGTGCCCGGCGCGCCGCTCGGCGCCTTACCCGATTCCACGCTCACAGTGCCTCCTTCAAAGACGCCGAGTCGATGACCGCCACGGCGCTGACGTCGGCCAGCGTTCGCTGCACCAGGCCTGTCAGCACCTTGCCGCTGCCGAACTCGACGAAGCGCCTCACGCCCAGTTGGTGGAGCGTGCGCAGCGATTCCACCCAGCGTACAGGAGAGGTCACCTGGCGTTCGAGCAGCGCGGCGATCTCACCCGCGTCCCTATGGAGCTCGGAGGTCACGTTGCCGACCACGCCGAACGAAGTCTCGGCGAACGAGACCCTCCGCAGGTCGCCGGCCAGCTTGCGCGCCGCGGGAGCCATGAGCGAACAGTGGAATGGGGCGGACACCTTGAGAGGAACCACCCGGGCGCGAGCCTCCTGTAACCGCTCGCCTGCCGCCATGACAGCGGCCTTCTCGCCGGAGATCACCGTCTGGCCAGGGGCGTTGAGGTTGGCGATCTCCACCACGCCGTCGGTTTCGCGGCAGATCGTGTCGATCAGGTCCGGATCGAGCTTGAGGATCGCTGCCATGGCACCGACCCCTTCGGGTACCGCTTCCTGCATGTACTCCCCGCGTTTGCGAACGAGCTGCACCGCGTCGCCGAGGGGAAGCGAGCCGGCCGCGACCAGTGCCGTGAACTCGCCCAGGCTGTGGCCCGCGGCGAAGGCAGGCTCCTCACCGCCGGCCTCGCGCCAGGCGGCGAAGGCCGCCGCCCCGGCGGCAACCAATGCCGGTTGCTGATTGGCGGTGAGTTGCAGCCGCTCTTCCGGTCCGTCCCACATTATCCCCAGCAGTCCCGGCAGCGCCGCCTCGGCCTGGTCGAGGGCCTGCTTGGCGGCGCCGCTGTTCTCGTAGAGGTCGCGGGCCATGCCCAGTACCTGTGAGTTCTGGCCGGGGAACAGCGCTGCCAGCGCACCGTCTCGGTCGGTCGAACGGTCGCTCACCCGCCGACCTCGGCCGACGCCTCCCCGACAGTCGCCGGGCTCTTGTCCACGTCGGTCGCGGCCGGCACTCCCTTGCTCCGTCCTGCGCCGGCATTGCCGTACCAGGTGATCACCCCGGAAGCCCAGGTCAGTCCGCCGCCGAAGGTAACCAGCAGCAGCGAATCGCCGTCCTGGATTCGGCCGGCATCGAGCGCGTGCTTTAGTGCCAGAGGGATGGACGCGGTGGAGTTGTTGCCGTACTCGTCCACGGTTACTACTACGCGTTCCTCGTCCAGTCCCAGCCGTTCCCTGGCCGCCTCGATGATCCTGAGGTTGGCCTGGTGGGGAACGAACAAGCTTATCTCGTCGCTGTGCAGCCCCGCGAGCTCGAGCGCTTCGACGGTGGCGGTGTTCATGACGCGAACCGCGAACTTGAACACCTCGCGCCCGTTCATCTTCAGCGTGTCGCTGAGCGGCTCGCCGTTGGGCAGGCAGCGGCCGACCGCCCGCATGTGCAGGTGAGCGGCACCGCTGCCGTCGGCGCCAAGCACCATCGAGCGGATGCCGTAAGGCTCGGGAACGGCTTCCAGGACGGCGGCACCGGCACCGTCGCCGAAGAGCACCGCTGTCGAGCGGTCCTGCCAGTCGACTAGCTTGGTGAGCGCCTCTGCGCCGATCGCCAGTACCTTCCGGCACTGGCCCGACTCGATATATGCGCGCGCCGCCGAAACGGCGTAGAGCCAGCCGGCGCAGGCGGCCAGCAGGTCGAAGGCGCCGGCGTTCAGGTCGAACCGGTCCTGTACCAGAGCGGCTGTGGACGGGAACAGGGCGTCTGGGGTGTTGGTCGCCACTATCACCAGGTCCACCCCTTCCAGCGCCTGGGGCCCGTGCCGATCGACCAGATCCTGGACGGCACTGACAGCGAGGTCGCTGGTGAACTCGTCGTCGGCGGCCACATGACGGCGCCGGATCCCGGTGCGGGTCCGGATCCACTCATCGGTGGTGTCCATGATCTCTTCGAGATCCTGGTTCGTCAGGACCTTTTCGGGGGCATAGGCGCCAAGTGCCGTTATGCCGGCACGCAGCCTCGATTCGGTCACTGGGCTGGGCCTAGGCCTCCGGGAGGACTTGGCGATCCTTGTAGTAGCCGCACTCGGGGCAAACCGTGTGCGAACGCTTCATGCTCTTGCACTGGGGGCATTCGACCAGCGTAGGGGCGGAGAGCGCGTGATGGCTGCGCCTCTTGTCGCGTCTGGACGCAGAGGTGCGCTTCTTGGGTACTGGGTGTTTTGCCATGGGGTACTACTCCTTTGACTCGACGTCGAAATCCTCGAGCGCGGCGAACGGCGAAGCGGGGGCATTGACAGCACGCTCGGCGTACTGTTCGGAGAGTCGCTCGCAAGAGACCCCCTCCGGGCACTCGACGGCGAGAGGCAGGTCGACACTGAAGATCTCGGTGATCATCTCGGCGAAATCGACCTCGGGCCGGCCGAACACGAGCACCTCGTCCTCTTCCTCGTCGAACACCATCTCCAGGCCCTTCTTGCCCGGACGGTACTTCATCGGGTAGAGGAAGTCGGACCGTGACGGAAGCTGGACCCCCTCGAGGCAGTGGCGGCAGGGCATGATTACCTCGCCGGTTACGCTGCCGGTAAGGATGAAGTCGTCGCCGCCCGCCGTGCGGACGCTCAGATCATAACGCAGCGGCTGCTTGTAACCCACCTCGTCGGAATGCCAGGCCGGATCGGGCATGAACTCCCCGGTCGCCTCTACTTCGCCCCCTGTGCTGAGGTCTTGCCGAAGCAGGCTTGCCAGATTGAGAGTGGCACCCTCCCGAGTCGACATCCCTTGAGAGTATAGGTAGGGGGTGGGGGGATGTCAAGGCGAAATAATACCGATGAACATCGTAATCTTGGGCTTCCCGGCATCCGCTTCGCGGAAGGGCGTTGGAGCCATTTTCTTCGGGCAGCGTCCCGGGCATCATTGGTACGAACCTGTGGGGAGAGGGGGAACCGTGGACCGAATCGAAGACGGCGGAGCGGAGCGGGTGGAAGAGGCGTTTCACCTGCAGCTCCAGCAGTTGGAGAACATCACCCGCGAGCTGGGCTCGCGGGGTCGCGTGGGGGAGGATCCGGCCTGGATACAGGAGTACGTCTACCGGATATACGAGGTAGGCGAAGCGTTGCGGGGGATTGCGACGGCCAATACCGAAGGGAATCCGAGCCACAAGTCGTACCGTTGAGGCCGGGGCTTTCCGTAGGACCCGGCCGCGGCGTGGAGTCGCCAGGAGGAGCCGCCGCGTGGCGCTGTCGCGCAAGCCGCCGCGTGGAGCCGCCGCGTGGAGCCGCCGCGCAAGCCGCCGCGTGGAGCCGCCGCAGGACCCTGCCGCATGGCCCTGCAGCATGGCGGTGGCGGCGCCGTTCGGCGTCGGGCGATATACTCGCACCGCTGTGTTCGAGATCATTCCTGCTGTCGACATCCAGAAGGGCCGGGCGGTTCGCCTGTTCGAAGGCGACCCGGAACGCGAGACCGTTTACTTCGACGATCCGGTGGCCGCGGCCGTCCACTGGACCGGGCTGGGCGCCGGCCAGTTGCATCTGGTCGACCTCGACGCCGCGCTGGGCCGTGGTGACAACGGCGATACCGTTCGGGCGATCGCAGCAAGAGTGCAGGCGGTCACCGAACTCGGCGGGGGTATCCGCTCCCTGGCGAACGCCCTGCGGTGGTTGGAGGTGGTCGATCGGGTGATCCTGGGGACCGCCGCGCAGAGCGAGCCGGGGCTGGTGAGAGAGCTGCTCGAGCGGGTGGGCCCGGAGCGGGTGATCGTCTCGATAGATGCGCGTGGCGGCCGGGTGGCCGTGCGCGGTTGGGCCGAAACCACCGAGACCGACGCCGCCGACCTCGCCCGCGAGATGGCCGCGCTCGGGTTGCGGCACCTCATATATACAGACGTCTCCCGTGACGGCACTCTACAGGGGGTCGACGCCGAGCCGGTCCGGCTGATGCGAGACGCCTTCCCCCACACCCTTGTCGCCGGCGGAGGCGTGGCCTCGGACGACGACCTGGTGCTGTACGAGAGCCTAGGGTTGGACGGCGCCATCGTCGGACGGGCCCTCTACGAGGGGAGGATCACCTATCCCCGAACTGCCTGAGGTCGAGACCGTGAGACGGGAGCTCGAGCCGTGGCTCACGGGCCGGACCATCGTGCGCGCAGAGTTGGTGGACGCGGCGCCGGGACCCAAGTACGCCGGGCTCGAGCGCGCCGCCGGCCAGGTGATCACCGCCGTCGGACGGCGCGGCAAGTTCCTGCTCATGCCTCTCGCCCGCCCGCACGGCGCCGCCCAGCCGAGAGGCGCGTCTCCTGTGGCGGGTGCGGCCGGTGAGAAGGAGACACGGCACGACGAACTGGTGGTGCACCTCGGCATGACCGGAGTGATAAGCCACTGTCAGCCGCCCGGGCACCTGCGAGTGCGGCTCGAGCTCGACGGCGGGCCAAGGCCGACCCTGTATTTCCGCGACACTCGCCGCTTCGGCCGCTTCATGGTGGTTCCCTCGGGCGACTACCGCCTGCTGCCGACGCTTGCGGCGATGGGGCCCGAACCACTCTCACCGGAGTTCACGGTGGCGGGCCTGCAGCGCGCGCTCGCTCGCTCCGAAGCGGCGGTCAAAACGTGCCTGCTTTCGCAACGGCCGGTTGCGGGAGTAGGCAACATCTACGCCGACGAGGCCCTGTGGCACGCCCGCATCCATCCGGAAACACCGGCCGACGCAGTACCCGGGGCTCGGGTGGCGCCTTTGCGCGACGCGATTCGCCTGGTGCTCGAGGCGAGCATCGCCGCCCAGGGGACGACGTTGAACGACTACCGCACGGTAGCCGGCGAGGCGGGCGAGTTCCTCGAGCAGTTGGCGGTCTATGGCCATGCCGGTGAGCCGTGCCGGCGATGCGGTACCGAGATCTCCCGAATCGTCGTGGGTGCCCGCTCCACCCACTTCTGCCCTCGCTGCCAGCGGCGGAGATCCCGCCGGTGACAGCGCACAGCACACCCATAGACGTGCGCTTCGGGGACACGGACATGTTCGGCCATGTCAACAACGCCGCCTTCGCTACCTATGTGGAGACCGCCCGCCTGGCGTTCTTCCGCGACATTCTCGGCGGCACCCGGGAGAAACCGGGTGGGGAAGCCGGCGGAATCATCCTGGCTCGCCTGGCCATCGACTTCCGGCGCCAGCTCCTTTACGGTGCCGCCGCCGAGGTGACTACCGAGGTGTCCCGGGTAGGACGCACCTCCATCACCCTGAGGCAGGTTGTCCTGTCCGCCGGCGAAGTCATTGCCGAGACGGACACGGTGATCGTGGCGTACGACTACGAGGGGCAGAGTCCGGCGGTGATCCCCGACTCGGTTCGGAGCAAGCTCGGCGCTCGCTGATCGGGCCGGCGAGAAGACCTCACTCGCTCAACAGGCAACTGCCCGGTCGCGAAACCTCGCACCGGGCAGCTGGCGGATCAGTCGATCGAGGCTTGCCCAACTGGAAACGTCAGGGGTTTACCACGAACCAGACGTCGCCGACCTCGTGACCGGTGGCGTCGCCCGGGGCGTGGTCGTTGATCCAGTAGTAGAGGGGCTCGCCGTTGTAGGTGAGCTGCATTCCGGCGTCTTCACGCTCGATCGTGCCGATTTCGCCGGTAACGCCGTCGCCGGCCGTGGCGCTTACGCCGGCTCCGGCGTTGAACCCGCCTACGAGCGGCGGCCAGCGAAGGGCGCACCTGCCGGCGCAGTTGCTCATGCCCTCGCTGTCATTGGTGAACCGGTAGAGCGTCATCCCCGTGGGCCCAACCAGGATGTTGCCGTGCTGGGCGTGTTCGACCACGCGCACCACCGGATTGAGGTTTGCTGTCCACCAGACCCCGCCGACGGCCTGGCCCGTGGTGTCGCCGACGTCCTGGTCGCGCACCCAGTAGTAGAGCGGCCAGCCGTTGTAGGTGACCTGGCGTCCACTGTCGTTTCGTTCGGTCACTCCGAACTCGCCCGGAATGGCCAACGGCGTGACGACCGGCTCTTCGGACTCGGTGAGCAGCGGTGGCCAGTTGGTGGCGCACTGGTCGTAACAGTTGCTGGTTCCCGGCGCGTCGTTGCTGAAGACGTAGAGAGTCATGCCGTTGGGGCCGGTGAGGAAGTGGCCGAGCGCCGGGTCGTAACGGACCTGCACCTCAGGGTCGACGGCCTGGGCGAGCGTATGACCTGTCAGGAACAGCGCAAAGACGAAAACACCTAGCTTGGGGACGAATTTCATCTGTTACCTCCACCCCAAGGTATGCGCGAACAGGCCGACTGGATGCCTGCCCGGAAGTCAGGGCAGCCCGGTGCGTCCCAGCGGGTGAGTCGGTACCGGGCTTCCGCCACGAGGTTCCAGGCTCACGCCCACGGAGTCGTAGCCGGCGCTCGACACCTCGAACACCGGCCGGCCGAAAACGCCCAGGGACTCCGACGTCCCGTCACGGTGCCCCCAAGCCTGGTAGCTGCTGCCCCGTCCGGGAGCGTCCGACAACACGAACAGCGTCCGGTCGTCCGGCAACACCAGGATGCTGCCGTGTCCGCCTGAAGGGTAGATGCCCAGGCTCAGCGTCGTTACGTCGTCACGGGCGAGCCAACGCGCCACCGTCGCCGCTTCGAGATCGGCGGTGGCCGCCCGCCCCATCACCTGCAGGCTCCAGATGCCGCCGCTGGCAAGAAGCAACAGCGAAGCAGCCAGCCCCCAGGCCATTCGCCGGCTGCCCCTCCGCTTGCGGCGCCGTATCCGGCCGATAACCTGTCGCCAGCTCCCTGTCGGCAGCGCCGCTCTCGGCAAGCCTTCGACGAGCTCCACGAACCCTTCACGCACCTCCCTCACCTCGCTTCTGCACGACGCGCAGGAGCCGAGATGCTCCTCCAGGCGGACGGCATCGGCGTCAGGCAGTGCGCCACGGGCGTAATCGGTCAGCAGTTCGCGCGGCCTGCTCACAGTTCACCCAACAGTCCACGCAGCTTGAGGAGCGCGCGTCGGATCCGGCTTTTCAGGGTTCCCAACGGTAGCCCGGTGCGCTCGGCCAGTTCCATGTGGCTGAAGCCATCGAAGAAGGTCGCTTCCAGCAGCCGCACCTCGTCATGCTCGAGCCGCGCGAGCGCACCGTTGAGGGCGATGGCCGTGGCGTTGTCCGTCGCCGGCGCCGTGGGCTCTCGCTCCTCCAGCGGTTCGGTGGGCAATCGGCTGCGTCGCTTGCGCAGCCGCATCCGGGCCTGGTTGCGAGCGATCGTATAGGTATAGGCACGCACCGAGCCGAGCGCCGGATCGAAGCGCCTGGCGCTTCGGTAGAGGTTGACGAAGCTGTCCTGCAACACCTCTTCTGCATCCTCCCGATCGCCGAGCATGTGGAGCGCCAACGCAAAGACGTTGCCACCCAGCCGCTCGTAGAGACGGCCGAGCGCGATCTCGTCCCCTTCGGCGACGCGGACCATCAGCTCGGACTCGGTGTCCATTGACCCAGTTTGCAGCATTTCGGTACTCACTGCGTCATCCTGGGATGCGACTGCCAGTAGACTGATCCGGAATGCCGGCATCGGATGACCTCGCGCCCGCGCCCGGGCCAAACCAGCCCATCGCACCCGAAGTAAAGCGCACAATGCGCGCCTCCCTCGTGGAGGGTTCGGTCATGCAGGTCTTCCTCAACTGGACCTCCGGGAGCGTGCTCATTGGTTACATGCTCCACCTGGGAGCGAGCCCAACCCACCTCGGTCTGGTTGCCAGCGTGCCGCTGCTGGCGCAGGCGATGAGCCCGATGGCTGCCTGGCTTGCCGCCGTCCTGGGGCGCCGGCGGATGCTGATCCTGGCCAACGCCTTCGTGGCCCGGGGCCTGTGGATCCTTGCCGCGGTCCTGCCGTCGCTGGGATTGCCGGCGGGCGCCGAGCCAACCTTCCTGGTGCTGCTGGTGCTGGTCTCGAGCGTCTTCCAGGCGGCGAACAGCACGCTATGGGCTTCATGGATAAGCGACGTCGTTCCCGACAACGTGCGCGGCCGGTATTTCGGACTGCGTACGGGTGTGGCCGGACTCGCCGGCACCTTGGCCAACCTGGGCGCCGGCTGGTATCTCGACCGGGTAGCAGTCCCGCTGGGGTTCCAGGTCGTGATCGGAGTCGGCGTGGCCTGCGCCGCTATCAGCGCGATTCTGTACCTGGTGCATTACGATCCGCCGTCGCCGCGCGAGCGGGTGAGCCTGCTGCAGGTGCTGAAGACACCCTTGGCCGACAGGAACTTCCGGCGCTTTCTGGTGTTCGCCGTGTACTGGCAGTTCGCGGTATTCCTGTCCGCTCCCTTCGTGTTTCCGTACTTCCTCGACGAACTGCAACTCACCTTCACGCAGATCGCCATCTGGAGCACGATCGCTGCGTCCAGCGCACTCGGCACCACGATTCTCTGGGGTCGCGCCGCCGACCGGGTCGGGAACAAGAGCGTCCTGGCCATAGGTACCTTCGTGGCCGGAGTGGCCCTGCCCACCTTCTGGATCCTGGCCGGAATCACCGGCAACATCATCTACATCTGGATCAGTGCGGTCTTCGACGCCGTGGCCTGGGGGGCGATCGGGCCGGCGATCTTCAACCTGGCACTCGCCAGCGCACCCCGCGGCAAGCGCACCGCGTTCATCGCCATGTTCGCCCTGGCCAGCGGAGTCGCCGGATTCGCAGGCGGCTTTCTGTCCGGTCCCCTGCTGCTGCTGTTGCAACCGCTGTCGACGCTTTCAATTTGGGGTGTGCAGTTGACGCCCTACTACGGGCTGTTCCTGCTGTCGGGCATCGCCCGCTCGCAGGCTTGGCGCCTGCTCAGGCTGGTGCAGGAGACCAACGCCTGGCGCACGCGTGACCTGCTGCGGCAGATGCGGCACGGCTGGCGCATGTCCGGATTCTTCTGGAGGGCTTGAGGGCACTAGCCGCCACGACCGAGAGCTGTTCCGGGCGACAGCCGCCACCACGAATGCCGCCTGAGCGCCACGCTCGTCACGTCCGGCGGCCGCCTCGCGCGTAGTTCGAAAACACTGCGTCGCCCACGGCACCGGGGTAGCATTGACAGCACGGAACCAGGCGCCCCCGGCGCGCAGTTGGAGCGAAAGGACGACGTGTACCACTCACTCGACGTCATCGACATCCACGCCCACTTCCCGATCGAGAACACCATGGGACTCGCGCGCGCGGGCTCGTCGCACCCTTTGTTGGCGAAGTACGCCAGCGAACGCGGCGAGCGGATGCGCAGCGAGTGGGACACGGCGCCGGCGGAACCGCTGGCGCGCGACGACGAGGAGGCCGATGCGGCGCTCCAGCGCTGGGCCGGCGAGGTCGACCGCTACGGTCTCCGCTGCGTCAACTTCGTCAGCGGTGCCGGCAACGATCGTCTCGCCGCGCTGATAGCCAGGCACCCTGAGAAGTTCACCGGCTTTGCTCACCACGCTCTGGCTCCCGGCGCCGCGGACGAGTTGCGCCGCTCGGTCGACGAACTCGGCCTCAAGGGCTACAAGCTGCTGGGGCCGATGACCGACTACCCGTTCGAAGACCCGTCGCTTCGCGGCGTCTGGGAGTTCTGCGCCGAGCGCGGCCTGCCGGTGCTGAGCCACTTCGGTTTCCTGGGGAGGGGCGGCGGGGTGGTGGAGCACCCGCGGATGAGCCCGCTGTCGCTCTTCACGGTGGCGCGCGACTTCCCTGAGATCCCGTTCGTGATTCCCCACTTCGGAGCCGGCTACTGGCAGGAACTGCTCGCCTTGTGCTGGAGTCTTCCAAACATCCTGGTCGACACGTCCGGGTCCAACCAGTGGATGCGCTGGATGCCGTACCGGCTCACCCTGGAGGATCTCTTCGCCAAAGCGTATGAGACCATCGGCCCCGAACGGGTCCTCTTCGGCAGCGACTCGAGCTACTTCCCGCGCGGTTTCTCGCAGCACTATCTGCAGGACCAGTTGCGCGTGTGTTACACCCTGAACTTCCCGGAACCCGACATCCGAAAGATCTTCGGTGGCAACGCGGCCACGCTGTTGGGATTGGAGGGATCATGAGCGACACCGGCCACTGGCATCCGGCCTACCGTGACCACGTCCTGATGCCGGATTACCGCTTCGCGTCGCAGCACCTTGCCGGCTACTTCCTGGACGCCATGACCGCCCACGCTCGCACCGTCGCCCGCATCGACGACCCCGTCGTCCGCGCTAACCGGGCCGAAGTGAACGAGTTGGACGCCGCCCTCCTGCGCCTGCGCGGTTTCCCGCTGCCGCCTTACTCGCCCGATCTGCCGGACCTCTACTTCGCCTTCAATCAGGCGCTGGAGAGGGACGTTGGCCCGGCAGCGGTGTCGTTCCTGCGCATGGGGCTGTCGCGCAACGACCTCGACATGACGGTCTACAAGATGCGTACTCGCGAGCTCCTTACGGTGATTCTCGAGCACCTGCTGCGGCTGCGGCGAGCGTTGCTGGACCAGGCGGACATTCATGTCGAGACCGTGTTCGTCGCTCAGACGCACCACCAGCCCGGTCAGCCGACCACGGTGGCGCACTATCTCGGGGCAGTTGCCGCAGCGCTCGATCGCGAATCGCAGCGCCTGTGGCAGGCATACAGGCGGCTGAACACCTGTCCGCTGGGCGCGGCCGCGTTGGCCGGCTCGAGCTTCGGCCTGGACCGCTCCTACACCGCTCGCCTCCTGGGTTTCGACGGGGCGGTGGCCAACACCTACGACGCGGTCGCCTCCAGCGACTGGCAGGTCGAGTTCGCCACCTCATTGCAGAGTCTGGCGCTGACTCTCTCCCGTTTCGTCTGCGACCTGCTCGCCTGGGCTTCCCAGGGAAGCTACGTGCTGCCCGACAACCTGGTCCAGGGCTCGTCGATCATGCCGCAGAAGCGCAACCCGGTTTCCCTGGAACACGCCCGGACCAGGTTCTCGCGCACCCTTGGCAGTGCCCAGATGGTCCTCTTCTCGAGTCACAACATCCCCTTCACCGACCTAAACGACTTCGGGCCGGACATTCAGGGCGCCCTGATCACCATGTTCCTGCAGTGCGACGGCGGCCTGGCGCTGCTTACCGCCTGCACCGAGGAGGGCGGATTCGATGGTGCGCGCCTGGCTGAATCGGTGGACGCTACCGACACGACCGCTACCGAGTTGGCGGACGAGTTGACGCGCCATCATGGCCTGAGCTTCCAGGAGTCGCACCGGCTCAGCGCGGCGTTGGTCGCCGAGGTCGCCCGGCAGGGCAAGCCGCTGGCGAGCGCGTCGCCCGACGACCTGGTGGCGGTGGGCGGGCCGAGAATCTCGGCCGACGACATGGCAACCGCGCTCGACCCGCGAACCTTCGTGGCGCGTCGCTCCGGCCCCGGCGGTCCGGCTCCGCAGGCGATGAGCCGAATGCTTCTCGCCGCCAGACACGATCTCGAGGCCGACACCGATGACCTGGAGATCGTCCGTTCCAGCCTGCAAAGGGTCCGGGAGACCCTCAGCAGCGAGACAAGGGAGAATTCATGAACCACGCTCTGAAGCCCATACTCTTCGTCCTTGGCTTGCTCTTCGGAGCCGCCGCATTTGCCCAGCCGGTCGAGATCGTCTATTGGCAGTACGACTTCGCCACCCGCATCGACGCGATGAATCAGCTCATCGAGCGGTTCGAGGCCGAGAATCCGGACATCACCGTGGTGCAGGAGACCTTCCCGTACGACGCGTACCAGCAGCAGGTGGCCGCCTCGCTGCCGGCGGGCCAGGGGCCGGACGTCATCCAGCTCTTCTACGGCTGGTTGCCGGCGTGGCAGCGCGCGGGATACCTCGAACCGTTGCCAGATCGGTTCTTCGATACCGCCGCTTTGGATGGCGAGTTCGTGCCGATGGCCCAGGCGGGCAAGATAGGTGGCGAATACTACGGGCTTCCCACTGCCGTCCGGTCGCTGGCGCTCTTCTACAACGCCGACATGCTCCGTGAGGCGGGCTTCGATGGGCCGCCGGAAACCTGGAGCGAGTTCATCGAGGTCGGCAAGGCGCTAACCGAGAAGCGCGGGTCACGGTTCACCCAGGTCGGGTACGGTTTTGCGCCGGGCGGTCAGGACCATCACCTGGTTCGCGAGGTCCTCACGAGGCAGTTCGGCACTCCGCCCTACGACGATGAGCTCACCGAGGTCCTCTACGACAGTCCCGAAGGTCTCGCGGCTTTCGAGTTCTACACTTCGTTGATGACCGAGCATGAGATAGGCGTAACCAGCTTCGTCCCGGGGAACAACGGTTATCGGGAGGGCTTCGGTCAGCTCGAGAACATAGCGATGATCATCGACGGCTCCTTCGCGGTCGGCTCGATTCGAAACGCGGCCCAGTTCGACTGGGGCGTGGCCGAACTGCCCGTCCGCGAGGAGGGCGGCGTGAAGGCGAACTTCGGCTCGTTCTGGATGAACGGCCTCACCGCCAACGCCTTCCAGGATGACCGCCGTCTGGAAGCCTCGGCCAAGTTCCTCGACTTCGTCACCCAGCCCGAGGCGATGAAGCTGTGGCTCGAGGTAGTAGGCGAACTGCCGGCGCGGCAGAGCCTGGTCGACGATCCCGCGATGATCTCCGATCCGGTGTTCGGCCCGTTCATCAGTTCTCTGGCGTACGCGACCGCCACCCGGTTCGTCGACGAGACCGCTCAGCGGGACGTTATCGTCGACGCGATCGACCGGGTGGTACTAGAAGACGTGGCTCCGGCCCAGGCCTGGGACCAGGCCGCCGCCGAAGACCAGGCCCTGCTCGACCAGTTCACCCGCTAGGCCGATAATTCCATGGCGATCCTTGCGGTGCCACCGATCGTCGGCGAAGCGGCTGATTCGTGAAGACGTCGATCGGAAGGGAGCGGCGCGAGCAGCGCCGCTCCCGACTCTCGCTCGGCAGGCGGGAGACGTTGTGGGCATACGCTTTCCTGGCGGTGCCCCTCGTCTTCTTCCTGTTCCTGCGGATCTGGCCGGCCCTGCAGTCTTTCCAGTTGTCGCTTTTCACCTGGCACGTCGATCCGGCGCAGCGGGAGTTCATCGGCTTCGACTACTACCGGGAGCTGATGGGCGCCGCGAGGTTCCACCGGGCGGTGCTCAACACCTTTCTCTATACGCTCATCATCGTGCCGGTCCAGCTTGCGTTGGGGCTCCTGATCGCTCTGCTGCTGCAGGCGGTCGAACGGTTCCGCCCGCTGTTTCGAGCGATCTATTTTTCTCCCTACATGACGCCCGCGGCTGCAGTGGCCTGGGTATGGGGTTGGATGTACTCCACCAACTTCGGCATCATCAACACCTTCCTCATCGAGTGGAGCATCTTCTGGGAGGAGCTGGGCCTGCCATGGCTTGCGATAGACCCGCAGCCGTTCCTGACCGATCCGAGCCAGGCCTTGCCGGCAGTGGCGGCGGTGGTGATCTGGCAGCAGCTCGGTTTCCAGGTAGTCATCTTCCTTGCCGGCCTGCAGGGGATTCCACGCACCTTCTATGAGGCCGCCCGGATCGACGGCGCAGGACCCTGGGCACTTTTTCGCTTCATCACCCTGCCGCTCCTGAACCCGGTAATGGTGTTCTCCGTGGTCATATCCTCGATAGCCTCGCTGCAGCTCTTCGATCAGGTGGTGAACATCAACTTCACCAACCAGGGCGGTCCCCTCAACAGCACGCTAACCATCGCGCTGTACATGTATCAGGAGGCGTTCGGCCGCTTCCGCATGGGTTACGCCGCCGCCGTGACCGTCGTTCTCTTCGCGCTCATATTGCTTGTCACCGTGGTGCAGTTGCGGCTGGCCAGTCGCAAGGTCGAATACTGATGGCGCTTCCCCCGCCCGAAGCGGCTCGTCCCGGAGCGGGTGCCGCCACGACTCGGCCCGAACACCGGCCGGAACGGCGGATCCGACCCGGCAGCGCGATAGCTTACCTGCTGCTCGTTGTCGGTGGCGTGGCGATGTTCTTCCCATTCCTGTGGATGCTGCTGTCGTCGTTCAAGGAGCTTCGCGACATCTTCGCGTTGACGGTTCTTCCCACGACCTGGACGATGGCCAACTACCGTGACGTGCTGCTCGGGACCGCCTTCCCGCGCTGGTTCCTCAACAGCCTGCTGGTGGCGGGCTTGACGACGGCGTCCGTACTGTTCTTCTGCTCGCTGGTCGGCTATACCCTCACCCGGCTGCGCTTCCCGGGCCGCGACGCGGTGTTCCTGCTGATTCTCTCGACCCTGATGATCCCCACCGAAATGCTGGTGATCCCCTGGTTCGTTATGTCCTCGCAGTTCGGCTGGGTGAACAGCTATTGGGGGCTGATCTTCCCGGGCCTGATTCCGGCGTTCGGCGTGTTTCTGATGAGGCAGTTCTTCAGCACCCTGCCGCGTGACCTGTTCGATGCCGGCCGGGTCGATGGAGTCAGCGAGTTCGGACTGTTCCTGCGGATCGGCCTGCCGCTGGTCCGCCCGGGATTGGCTGCGCTCGGCATATTCACCTTCATCGGCAACTGGAACGCATTCCTGTGGCCGCTCATCATCGCGCGTTCGTCCAGCATGCGAACCGTGCCGGTGGGGATGGCGTTCTTCTCCAGCGAGGCGGGGACCGCCTGGAATCTGATCATGGCCGCGTCGGCGCTGGCGATCGTCCCGGTGCTGCTGGTGTTTTTCCTGTTCCAGAAGCAGATCATCGAGGGGGTGGTGCTTACCGGGACCAAGGGGTGATCGACCCTGCGGGAAACACGCCGTCCTCGGTCGCAAGGTGAGTCATCCTCACATCGTGGGGTTCGCTCGGCAGGCGTGGCACCAGCAACTCCGCCGGCGTGATTCCGACAAGAGGCACGCTGGGATCCAGGGAGCCCAGAAACCGGTCGTAGAAACCCATCCCGAAGCCGAGGCGGTGGCCGCTCACGTCGAACGCAAGACCGGGAACCAGCACCATCTCCATTTCACCGGCCGAACCGGCGGCGGCGACTGTCGGCTGAAGGAAGCCGAAGCGGTGACGCTCGAGCGACGCGAGATCCAGTCGATGGAGGGTGAGGGCGGGTTCGCCCTCGGTTGCGGTCCTGGTGGTGTAGAAGCTCTTGGCGGGGTCGTCTAGCAACGCGCTCAGGTCCGGCTCGTCGCCGAAGGCCAGATAGACGAGTATCCGCGCCGACGCCAGGTAGGCTGGCCACTCCCTGAGTCTTGCGGCAACCGCCTGTCCCGTATGCCACGGATCGATTGCCGAACGCCGCCGTCGTGCCCATACCCGCCAGTCGGCCTTCGGAGCGCCGCTTTCGGGTGGTTCCCCCGTCTCGGATTTGCGCGTAGGCGACATGCGCTAATGCTAACGCCCGGTCACGGGCGCAGGGCCGAGCGAGCTGCGCCTGCGGAACGGAAGCGCCCGCCAACCCGACGCGACGAACATCGTTCGCTGGGCCGGTAGTCGTCGACGCCGACACTCGTTGGTGCCGGCGAGGAGTCGTGGGGTAAAGAGAGAAGCGAGCGGTATTGCCGCTCGCTTCTCTCGGAACTACGGGCCGATCAGGAAAGGATGCACTGATCAGGGGAGTCGTGGCCGGTCAGGGTTTCGCCACCTGGATAGAAGCCGCTTACGAGGCGTCTTGACTGTGCCCGGTGAGTCCGGACAAGTGAGGCTGGGGTAGAGGCTGGGTTCAGTAGAGTTCCTCGATGATACCGGTGGGGCCGTCGTACTTGCGGTCCGGCAGTGCCTTCAACGTCTCGATTATGTCGTCGGGCGCGTTCTGACCGCGAGCGTGCTCCACCAGATCCTGCTTGGCGGCCGGGTAGTTCATGCCGCCGAGGAACTTCTGGATCTGGGTCGGGTTTGGTCTGCTTCCTTCTTGACTGGCCACGCAAATCCCTCCTTCTCGGCTCCATTTCGAGGATCCATCCAGCGAGCGAACCCTTGCCAAGAGAGTGAGCCTATGCGCCCGCTTTCTCTGTAACCGACGCAAAGGTGTTGTCGTTGTAGCGACGCGGTCCGCGGGCATGGCCGGCCGTCTCATTCGCGGAACGCTCGTCCTGTCCCCTGGTGCACCGGCGGCTGGCAGGGGGTCGGATAGTGTGGGTCATGGCAAAGACACAGACCACCGTTGTCCACCGGCTCACCGGCAAACGCTTCGTGGGCATCGACCCCGACGGCTTGAGGGTGCTCATCGATGGGGAGGATAGTGCCAGAACCGGCATGCGGCCGATGCAGCTCGTCCTGAATGCAGTCGGCGCCTGCGCCGCTTACGACATAGTGGAGATGATCCGCAAGCGGCGCATCGAACTGCGTTCGTACCGCGTGGAACTGGAAGGCGAGCGGTCGGAAGGAACGCCGGCGTATTACACCCGCATCAAGGCGCGGCACGTGTTCGACGCACCCGGCCTCGACCGGGCGACCGCCGAGCGCTTCGTGGATCTCGGGACCAGCAAGTACTGTTCGGTGGCGGCGTCGCTCAGGGCGGAGATGGAGTTCGAGGTGGTGCTCGAGCACGAGTCCGAGGCTGCCGAGGCTGCCCCGGAAGAATAGCGCCGGAAGAATAGTTCCGGAAGAATAGTTCCGGAAGAGTAGCTCCTGGGTTACCAGGTCATGGAGTTCGGCGAGGCGCTCACGTTCGGTGGGCAACCGTGACTGAACTTCGACGTCGAGCGCGCCGGATCGGGACGCATGGCGTTGTGCGGCCGCTCGGGCACGGTTAGCGAAAGGAGAACCCGCAGTGGAGTAACCGGTATCTGGGAAGCACCGGCCTGAAGGTGAGCGAGCTCTGGCTGGGCGCCATGACCTTCGGTCGTGAGGCCGACGAGCGCTCCAGCCACGAGATGCTGGATACGTTCGTGCATGCCGATGGCAACTTCATCGACACCGCCGATGTCTATTCGCGAGGTGCTTCGGAGACCGTTGTGGGGAGCTGGCTTTCCAGGCAGCGGCGCGACGACCTGGTGGTCGCCAGCAAGGTCCGCTTTCCCATGGGCGACGGACCGAATGAAGCAGGGCTCAGCCGCAAGCACATCCTCTCGGGCGTAGAGGCCAGCCTGCAGCGACTCCGCACCGACTATCTGGACCTGTATCAGGTGCACTGCTGGGATCCGGGCACTCCCCTGGAAGAGACCCTGGCCACCCTCAGCGACCTGGTCCGGCGGGGGCTCGTTCGCTACATCGGTGCCAGCAACTTCAGCGGCTGGCAGTTACAGAAGGCGATCGCCACGAGTCGCGCGTTGGGTCTGGAGTCGTTCACCTGCCTGCAGCCGCAGTACAACCTCCTTTGCCGCTCACCGAGTGGGAGCTCATGCCCGTGTGCCGGACAGAAGGGCTGGGAGTCATTCCCTGGAGCCCGTTGAGGGGAGGCTGGCTGAGCGGCAAGTTCGAGCGGGGGATGAAGGTGCCGGTAGCGGGCAGCCGCGTAGAGAAGGCGGAGAGCGAAGACTGGAGCGAGAAGTGGAGCAATTACGACAACGAGCACACCTGGAGCGTGCTCGACGTGCTTCACGAGTCGGCCGAGCGGCTGGGCCGGCATCCCGCGCAGGTTGCCATTCGCTGGCTGGTGCAACGCCCGGGCGTGAGTGCCCCTATTGTCGGTGCAAGAGACACGGCGCAACTCGAGACCAACCTCGGCTCGGTCGGTTGGGAGTTGGACGGTGCCTCGATGCGAAAGCTGGACGAGGCCAGCGCTCCGGAGTTACCCTACTCATACGACGTTCTCGCCAAGAACGCCACCCGCTGACGCCTTGGGCCCAGGCCCGGCCGCGGACCGGGTGTTCGGGTCGGACGTGCGGGCAGACGTCAGGCCTGGAGCGGTCCGGACCCGGTCAGGCCTGACGCGAAATCCTCGCCCGACCGACCCGCCGCGAAACCGGTCTGCAAGCCCATCAGATAACCGAGCCGCAGCATGAAGAGCAGGGTCTCTACGTCGCCGGCCTCCATCTTCCGGCGCACGTAGTCGGCGGTTCCGTCGGGCAGGGAGACGGAGTCTATTTCCTCCTCGTGGTTCTCCCGCATCTCCTGAAGGAACGCGTCGATAATGTCTTCGTTCATATCAGCCCTCTCACTTCTGAGCGTCCGGGTCCGGCCGCGTGAGTCTCAGTACCTGGATGTGTAGCCGCTGCTTCGGCTACGCTGCTCTCGTCACCGATCCTCGACAGGCAACTGCTCCTCGAGCCACGCCACTATCGCCTCCGCGCTGCCCAGGTTGGTTGCCAGAGGAACGTCGTGTACGTCGCATATCCGTAACAAGGCGGACACGTCCGGTTCGTGTGGCTGCGAGGTCAGCGGATCTCGGAAGAAAATCACGGCCAGCACTCGGCCCTCGGCGATGCGCGCTCCCACCTGGAGGTCGCCCCCTTGCGGCCCCGACTGCAACCGTTCGACGGGCAGCTTGGCCTTGTCCGCCATCACCTGGCCGGTGGTGCTGGTGGCGATCAGGGGAAAGCGCGAAAGCACGTCGGCATGATCCTTGGCGAAGATAGCGAGGTCGAGCTTCTTCTTGTCGTGAGCGATCAGCGCGACAGCTTTCATGGCGCAAGTTTGACACGCCGGCGAGCCAGCGGCGGCGCGAGCCGACCCATACTCGGCGATCTACCTGAGTCCAGTAGTTTTTCCCTCCCTGACCGCGTCCGGAGCAACTTGACACTTCTCGACCATGAGGTATAGACTTATTTTTGCCGCTCGCGAGAGTGGCGTGTACGTTGACAAGTGGCGAGCAAGTGTAGGCATTGTGCGATCTCTCGTGTTGAGCGCTCTTTGTTCACTTTCGAGTGTGCGTTGGGTGGCTTTTGAGGGATTGTGTGTGCCGAGTTGTTTTCTCGTGTCGTGTCCTGATGCGTAAGCAACAGGGCGCACTGTT
>JBBDRK010000044.1:0-4054 GCA_040905465.1 Trueperaceae bacterium
AACACGGTGGCGATGTTGGTGCTGGCGCCCAGGTTATCCAGGACGCTGTTGGACTCCGACAGCTCCCCGACCTTGCTGTGGAGTTCCTGATTGACCGTCACGAGCTCCTCGTTGGTCGATTGCAGCTCCTCCTGACTGGTCTGCAGCTCCTCGCCGGTCGACTGCATCTCCTCGTTCATCGACTGCAGTTCCTCGTTGGCGGCCCGCAATTCCTCGTTGGCGGTCTCCAGATCGTCTATGGTCGCCTGCAGCAAGGCCTTGGAACTCTTGAGCTCGGCCTCGATCTCCGCAATCAGCTTGGCGCCGGTCTCCTGCACCCCGCCGGAATCAGGCTCCGCGGCGCTCTCTCCGTTACTCGCAAGCTTCTCGTGCGGAACCTGCGCCGGCAGTTGCTCCTGCCCGGGACTCTTGTCACCATCGAACGCCACCATCAGCATGCCGCCGGAGTCGGGTATCGGCTCGACCGTTAGCAGTACCTCGTGCCAGCCGCCGGCGGCGCCGACCTTGCCGCGGCGGACGGCGGGGGTGCCCGACCTGGCGGCCTGGGCGAGCGCCAGGCGCAGTTCGAGCCCCAGCCCCTCTCGGGCAAGTTCGAGTATGTCCTGGGTTGGTTTGCCCACGGCATGCTCCAGGTACTTGCCTACGCGTCCCGACACATAGGTGATGCACCAATTCTCATCGACGATGACGCAGGGCGGGGCGAAGCGCTCGAGCAGAAATCGCTGCGGCCGTTCGCCGTTGCCGCGGCGCTCCCCGGTACCCCCGGCGCTGCGGCTGCCGCTCGAGCGGGCCGCGCCGGGAACCGGAGTGGGAAACGACCGGACGGCGGCGGCCCCTTCCCGCCGCCGGAAGAGTCTGGCCTTCCGGTCCACGTCGCTGAACTTCTCCACCGCCTGGGACAGGGACTCGGAGGTACCCAGGAAGAGATAGCCTCCGGGCCTGAGCGCGAAGTGAAAGAACGCGAAGACCTTGGCCTGAATCTCTTCCGTCAGATAGATGAGCACGTTGCGGCAGGAGATGAGATCGAGCTTGGCGAAGGGCGGGTCCTGGAGGAGGTTGTGCCTGCTGAACAGGATCATCTCCCTAAGTGCCTTGCCGACGCGGTAACTTCCCCCCTCGTGGATGAAGAAGCGATCCAGTCGCTTCGTCGAAACCTCCTGGGCGATCGTGTCCCGGTAGCGCCCGGCGCGGGCGGTAGCGAGAGCCGCCTCGTCGATGTCGGTCGCGAAGATCTGAATCGCTGGCGGTCGCTCCAGGCTGGCGCTGGCCTCGGCCAGCAGAATGGCCAGCGAATAGGCCTCCTCGCCGGTAGCGCAGCCCGGTACCCAGACGCGCACGGTTTCATCCTCGCCGCGGCCCTCGAACAGCTTGGGTATCACCTTGCTCTCGAGCGCCTGTGTCGCCTCCTCGTCTCGGAAGAAGCCGGTCACGCTGATGAGGAATTCGCCAAACAGCGTCTCTACCTCGGACTCGTTCTCGCGCAGGTAGGCGAGGTAGTCGGTTAGGTTGGTGCGGCTGCGAAGTCGCATCCGACGGCCTATGCGCCGAAGCATCATGCCCCTCCTGTAGTCGCTGAAGTCGTGGCCCTTGCTGGAGCGGACCTGTGCGAAGATCGCATCCAGCGTGGCGACCTCGCCCTGCTCGAGCGGCGCGTCGTCGTCACGCAGGTTGAAGTCCCCGGCGTGACCGGTTACCTCGAGCAGCTTGGACGGCATCTGCGCTACCGGCAGGACCAGGTCTACGCAACCGGAGGCTATGGCGTTGCTCGGCATGCTGCTGTACTCCGCCTCCGTCTCATCTTGAGCCATGGTGATGCCGCCACGCTCCTTGATCGCCGCCAGGCCCTTGGCCCCTTCGGTACCCGAGCCCGACAGCACGATGCCGATTGCATCATGACGCCGATCGTCGGCCAGCGAGCGGAAGAACTGATCGATCACCGCCGGCCGGCCGCGCGGCTGATCCAGTTCCGCTAGAACCAGCACCCCATCGCGAATCGCCAGCGACCTCTTCGGCGGTATCACATACACGTGGTCGGGCTGAACCGGCGAATCTTCCGCGACCTGACTGACTTTCATTGTGGTGTGATTCTGCAGAAGGTCGGCGAGCACGCTCTCGTGGTCGGGGTCCAGATGCTGGACCATCACGAAAGCCATCCCGCTGTTACCGGGCATGGCGTCGAGAAACGCCTCGGCGGCCTTGAGTCCGCCGGCGGAAGCGCCGATGCCGACGATGGGAAAGGCCTCGCCAGCGGGCGTGTCACCAGCCGCTTCCGACCTTTGATCTGGTAAAGCTTGTTTATCCGCTTGGGTCATGCTCGACCTACCCGTCGCACCCCCAAATCGCATCGCTCCGCGCGAAGCGCCAGCCATGCCCGGACGACAGCTCGGAGGAGCGGGGACCGCCGTTTCAGCTGACAGGGCAACCGATGCGGCGCCGACGTCGCCGATGGGGCTGACTTCGCGTCACTATACCGTAGGCCGCTATGTCCCTGTGCCCGTCGCCCTGCCGCTCTGTCCACCGCCGCTCCGCGCCGGCAGGCAGCACGGCGGACAGTGGCGGTCGCTGCCGGACAACAGCGTATTCCACTGCTTTTGAGGTGCGTGTTAGAGTCTCACCGTCGCGCGCCAGCGCGCCGGCCGGCGAGCCCGGCCCTCATGGGAGTCCTGAATGCCGGTGACCACCGTCGAAAGCCTGAAGGGGCGAGACCTGCTATCGCTCGAGGAACTGACGCGCGATGAGTTCGACGGGTTGCTGCAGAGCGCCCTCGAGCTGAAGCAAGGGTGGAAGCGCGGCGACCGCCCCCAGCCCCTGCGCCACAAGACGCTGGCGATGATCTTCGAAAAGCAGTCGCTGCGCACGCGTTCGACCTTCGACATCGCCATGTTCCAACTCGGCGGACACTCGGTGCTTCTCTCCCAGAACTACATCGGTTGGGGCGTACGCGAATCGATTCGCGACGTGGCGCACAACCTCGAGCGCTGGGTGGAAGGGATCATGGCCCGCACCTACGGCCACTCCACCCTGGTCGAGCTGGCGCGGCATACCGACGTTCCGGTGGTCAACGGCCTTTCCGATCGTCTCCACCCCTGCCAGCTGATGGCGGACTACCTCACCATGCGCGAGGTGTTCGGCGACGTCCAGGGCCTGCGGGTGACCTTCGTGGGGGACGGCAACAACGTCTGCAACTCGCACATCTTCGCGGCCATGCACGCCGGCAGCGAGCTCGTGATCGCCTGCCCGGACGGTTTCGATCCCGACCCGCAGGTGTTGGAGCGGGCGCGCGCGCGTGGCGCGACAGTAAGCATCGAGCGCGACCCCAGGGCTGCGGCCATCGGTGCCGACGTGCTCTACACCGACGTCTGGATCTCGATGGGCCAGGAGGAAGACACCGAGCGCCGCCGGCAGGCGTTCGCCGGCTACACCGTCACCCCGGAATGGTTCGACGACCTCTCGCCGCGTGGAATCTTCATGCACGACCTGCCCGCGCACTACGGAGAGGAGTGCGTCGAGGAGGCGATCTATCACACCCGCAGCCGGGTGTTCGACCAGGCCGAGAACCGGCTGCATGCGCACAAGGCGATACTCACCTCCCTGCTCGGCAGCGAGCCGTGATCCGGGTCTCGATGCTCGGGGCGAGCGGCTACGGCGGAGCGGAACTGATCCGCAGGCTCTCGCGCCATCGTGAGGTGGAGGTGGCCGCCCTCGGTTCGCGCTCCTTCGCCGGCCAACCCCTCGAGGCGTGCTGGCCGCAGCTCGCCGGACTCTCGCAGGCGCGCTTCGTCGAGCCGGACGAGGCGCTGGACGCGGGCGAGGTGGTGTTCTTCGCCACGCCGCACGGCGCCACCGCCCCGCTCGTTGCCAAGGCTCGAGCAGCAGGCAAGCGCGTTATCGACCTGTCTGCCGACTTCCGCTTGCCGCCGGCCGATTACCGTCAGTGGTACGGCCTGGAACACCCACACCCGGAGCTATACCAGGAATCCCGCTACGGGCTGGTGGAGCTGCACCGCGAGGAGCTGACCGGAGCCGACCTGGTGGCCAACCCCGGCTGCAACTC
>JBBDRK010000044.1:4154-5442 GCA_040905465.1 Trueperaceae bacterium
CCTGCTCGCGCCGGCCTCACCGGCGACCAAGCGCTGGCACTGTACCGCGACTACTACGGGGGCGATCCGATGGTGCACGTCCAGGAGGAGCTGCCGCAGACCAAGGCGGTTGCAGGAAGCGACCGGACGATAATTTCGGTGCGCATCGACCCCCGCTCGGGCATGCTGTTCGCCTTCGCGGCGATCGACAACCTCGGCAAGGGGGCGGCCGGGCAGGCGGTCCAGAACTTCAACGTGATGCACGGGCTGCCGGAGACGCTGGCGCTCGAGCTGGAAGGCCGCTGGCCGTGAGGCTACCGGCCGGGTTCAGGGCGGCGGGGGTGGCGGCGGGCCTCAAACGATCGGGGCGCCACGACCTCGGCGCGGTGATGGCGGAGGAACCGGCGGCCTGGGCGTTCTCCGGCACCCGGAACGTGGTTCGCGCGGCCTGCGTGGATCGCAACCGGGCCCAGCACCGCTCAATGCGCCCAGTCCGGGCGATCGTGGTCAACTCCGGGAACGCCAATTGCGCGACCGGCGAGCAGGGCGTGTGGGACAACGAAGACTTCGCCGGCCTGGCCGCCGCGGCTCTGGGGCTGCCACATCCTCACGACGTGCTGACCGCCAGCACCGGCGTGGTCGGCCGGCAGCTCCCGCTCGACGGAATTCGCGCCGGGCTGCCGCTGTTGGCCGAGTCGTTCTCCGAAGACGGCGGCTCGTTCGCACAGGCTATCCTCACCACCGATACCGTTACCAAGGAGGTGGCGGCAGACCTTTCCGGCGGCGGGCGCATCGTCGGAATGGCCAAGGGTTCGGGGATGATCCATCCCAACATGGCAACCATGCTGGCCTTCGTGTTGACCGACGTCGAAATCGACCAGCGGCGCCTGCGCGAACTGTGGGCCGAGCTGACCGTAACCTCGTTCAATCAGGTGACGGTCGATGGGGACACCTCACCCAACGACATGGCGTTGGTTCTCGCCAGCGGCCGCCGGCAGGCGGACCTAGCCGAGTTCGCGGCGGCGCTTGCCACCGTCTGCCGGCGTCTCGCCCAAAAGATCGCCCGTGACGGCGAGGGTGCGACCAAGCTCCTGTCGGTCGAGGTAGTGGGCGCCGTCGACGACGAGCAGGCGCGAGCCGCCGCGCGCACCGTGGCCGGTTCGCCGTTGGTGAAGGCGGCGGTGCACGGCAACGACCCGAACTGGGGACGGATCCTGGTGGCGCTGGGGCGCGCCGGAGCGTCGTTCGATCCGGCCGCGGTGACGATATCTCTGCAGGGCACTCCCGTCTACCGAGGGGCTCCGGTCGA
>JBBDRK010000045.1:0-21290 GCA_040905465.1 Trueperaceae bacterium
TGATGAGCATCTACTACCTCTACACGGCGCTGTTCGGCGCCAACCGGCTCGAGGTGTACCTGGGGGTCTACGTCGCCCTCACGTTCGTGCTGATCTTCCTGGTGTATCCGCTCAAACGCGGCACGATAAAGCGCGCGCCGACGATCCCCGATATCGCGCTGGCTCTCGTGTCGGTGGCCGTGGTCGGCTACTGGGTAGCCAACTACCAGGCGATCACCTACCGGGCGGGCGCCGCAAACCAGGCCGATCACGTAATGGGCATCCTGATGATCGTACTGGGTCTGGAAGTCGGCCGACGTGCGCTCGGCTGGACCATGGCGGTCCTGGGCGTGATCCTGATGGCCTACGCCTTTTACGGGCCCTACATGCCGGGCCTGATCGCCCACCGCGGCTACAGCATCCCCCGCATCAGCGAGGCCGTGTTCATGGACGAACGCGGTGTGTGGGGAACGATGGCGCAGGTCCTGGTGAACTTCGTGATCATCTTCATCTTCTTCGGGGCGTTCCTCAATCGCTCCGGGGTGGGGCAGTTCTTCATCGACCTGGCGATCGGCGTAGCCGGGCGCGCCAGAGGCGGTCCGGCCAAGGTGGCGGTGCTGGCCTCGGCACTGATGGGCTCGATCTCCGGGTCGGCCATCGCCAACACGGTGTCCACCGGCGCGCTCACCATCCCGTTGATGAAGAAGATCGGCTTCAAGCCGCATACCGCCGGCGCGGTGGAGGCCTCGGCATCGATCGGCGGGATGTTCCTGCCGCCGGTGATGGGCGCAGGCGCCTTCGTGATGGTCGAACTGACCGGCATCCCCTACACCCACATCATGCTGGCTTCGATCGTGCCGGCCGGACTGTACATGCTGTCGATATGGATGAACGTGCACTTCGAAGCCAAGCGCCTGGGCCTGCAGGGCATGCCGGTCGCGGAGATTCCGAGACTGGGCGCGACTCTGCGACAGGGCTGGTTCCTGGCTCTGCCACTGGTGATCCTCGTGACCTTGCTGGTTATGGGCCGCTCCGCCGGTTACGCCGCCTTCTGGGGCACCGCCGCGACCATCCCGGTTTCCTGGTTCACGCGAGACAATCGGATGGGGCCGAGGCAGATCTGGCAGGCGCTGGTGGAAGGCGGCCGCAATACCCTGATCATCGGTGCGACGGTAGGCGTCATCGGCATCTTGCTCGGTGTCATCAACCTGACCGGATTGTCGCAGAAGTTCACCACCATCTTCCTGACCTTGGCAGGCGGCTCGAGCCTCATGGCCATCTTCCTGGTGGCTCTGGCCTCGCTGATCCTCGGCATGGGCATGCCGGTAACGGCCTCTTACCTGGTCACCGCCGTGTTGGCCGTGCCGGCGCTGAACGACCTCGGCATCCCCATCCTGGCCGCCCATATGATCGTGTACTGGCTCAGCCAGGACTCGAACATCACCCCGCCGGTCTGCATAGCGGCCTACGCGGCTGCGGCCATAGCCCAGGCCGACCCCTGGAAGACAGGCTGGAACGCGTTCAAATACGCCAAGCTGCTGTATGTCATGCCACTGCTGTTTGCCTACACCCCAATCCTCGTAGGGGTGGGGCAGTCGGTAGACGGCCACGTCATCACCTCCTGGATTGCGGCCTTGCTGGGGACGATAGCGTTCGGGGCCGTCACGATCGGCTACCTCAAGCGCGCCACCACCGCTCCTGAATGGCTGCTGCTGGCCGGCGCGACCTTCCTCTGCTACATGCCCCCGATCTGGAGCGATATCGTCGGGGTCGCGCTGGTAGCTTTCCTGTGGTGGCTGCAAGGACGCGTCGAGATCAGCCTGGGGCGCGGAATTCGCCTTCTGCCGCACAGTTAGCGGCGAGTGAGCGATTCGGGGGCATCGCCCACCAGCGGACGGGCGATAGCGCTCTACCTCACGGGACTGGCAGCGTTCGTGGGCCTGTATCTCCCGCAACCGATACTGCCGCTGCTGGCTCGCGACTTCGGGGTGGACGCCCAGCGTGCAACTCTGGTCGTCTCGGCGACCATCCTGGGAATCGCCCTGGCGTCGCCCGTGATCGGCGTGCTCTCCGATCGTTTCGGTCGACGCCGCATCCTGGTGGTGGGCTCGCTGCTGTTGGCCGTGTGCACCGCCGCGTCGGCCTGGGCCCCGACGTTCACCCTGCTGGTGGTATTCCGCTTCATCCAGGGACTGCTCCTGCCGACGCTCTTCGCCGTGGGAGTGGCTTACGTATCGGAATCGATGCCGGCCGAGACCATGCGGGTGGTTGCCGGGGTCTACGTTGCCTGCACGGTGGTGGGCGGGATGCTGGGCCGGCTGCTGGCCGGCAGCCTGGCCGACCTGATCGGCTGGCGTTACGGTTTCGTCTTCAGCGCGCTCCTCTATCTGGCACTTCTGCCGCTGTGGGCGCGGCTACCGGCGCTCCCGGGAGTGGCGGTCACCAGTACCCTTCGCCGTGCGCTTACAGGCATGCTCGGCCACCTGCGCAATCGCGCCATCCTGGGCGGGCTCCTGATGGGATTCTTCCTGTTCTTTGCGTTCCAGTCGACGTTCAACTACCTGCCATTCAGGCTGGAGAGCCCGCCGTTCTCGTTCTCCAGCTCGCTCATCGGTATCACCTACCTTACCTACAGCGCCGGCGTCTTCTCGTCCATCTTCGCCGGCTGGTTCAGCCGGCTGACCAGTCTCAGGGCGAGCCTGATGGTCGGTTACGGCCTGGCCATCGTCGGTAACCTGCTGGCGCTGGCACCGGGCCTCTTCGTGCTGATAGCGGGCCTGCTGGTACTGTGTTTCGGCAACTGGCTGGTTCAGGGCCTGGCGGTGGGCTTCGTGGCGACTGCGGCGCCGAACGACCGTGCCAGCGCCAACGCCCTGTACCTGCTGCTCTACTACTTCGGCGGCAGCCTGGGCGCTTTCCTGCCGGGCTTCCTCTTCCCCGTTCTGGGGTTCGGGGGCGTCGTGGCCTGCAGTGTCCTGGCGCTGGCCGGGGGACTGGCGAGCGCAGCGCTGCTGGTCCGCCGGTCGGGTCGACCGGCGGCAGTGACGGCCGAGGAGACGTGAAGATGCCGCAGACACCGAGTTGGAGCAAACCTGCCCGCGCGATCAACCTCCACGAACCTGGCCGCAGTGACCGAACCGAAGTGACCCAACCGAAGTGACCGAGCCGGAGTGACCTGATTGCAGGGGTTGCAATAACCGAACCGTAGTGAGCGAGGAGCCTGTCATGTTCGAAGGGTTCGACATCAGAAGGATCGAGGTTGCCGAAGCGGACGTCAACCTGGCGATAGGCGGCAGTGGTCCGGCGTTGCTGTTGCTGCACGGCTACCCGCAGACGCACGTGCTGTGGCACAAACTGGCACCGGCGCTGGCCGAGAGGTACACGGTGATTGCTGCCGACCTGCGCGGCTACGGCGACAGTTCCAAACCGCCCGGCGACGAAGCCCACCTGCGTTACTCGAAGCGAGCGATGGCGAAAGACCTGGTGGCGGCCCTGGAGCGCCTCGGCTTCGACAGGTTCGGTGTGACCGGTCACGACCGCGGCGGCCGGGTGGGGCACCGCATGGCGCTGGATCACGCCGAGCGGGTCGAGAGGCTCGCACTGCTGGACATCGCGCCGACTCACGCCATGTACACCACCGCCGACATGGAGTTCGGCCGGGCCTACTACCACTGGTTCTTCCTCATTCAACCGTTCGACCTGCCGGAGCGGATGATCGGCGCCAACCCGGAATACTTCCTGCGGCGCAAGCTTGGGCAGTGGGGTCGGGACGAAAGCGCCTTCACGCCCGCGGCGATGGCGGAGTACCTGCGCTGCTTCACGGCCGAAACCATCCACGCCTCGTGCGAAGACTACCGAGCCTCGGCCACAGTCGATCTCGAGCACGACGAAGCGAGCATGGCGGCGGGCCAGAAGGTCGTGTGCCCGGTCCTGGCGCTCTGGGGGGAGCAGGGCTTCGTAGGGCGCAAGTACGACGTGGTAGCTCAGTGGCGAAAGTGGGCGGACGACGTGCGCGGCCACGCTCTGCCGTGCGGTCATTACCTGCCCGAGGAAGCACCCCGGGAAACGCTGGCCGCGCTGCTCGACTTTTTCGATTGACTTCGGACGCCGCCCGCCCATTGGGGTGTCCGCTTCGACAGGAAATGCCTCGTTGACCAGAAGATAGCTGCTACAAGCATACCTGCCTGGGCCGAGTCAGCTGCCGTCGCCCGGTCCCGAAGCCGGAGTGTTCGACAGCAACTCCTCACCCGGGTTCACGAACAGGTTCTTCTCCCAGGCGTACTGCTTGTCGTAGAGCTCGCGGTAACGGCCGCCGGCGGCGACCAGCACCGCGTGGCTGCCCCGTTCGACGATCTCGCCGGCCTCTAGCACCAGGATCTGATCGGCGTCGCGGATGGTGGAGAGCCGGTGGGCGATCACGAAGCTGGTGCGGCCCTCCATCAGCCGCCGCAACCCCTCCTGGATCAGGCCCTCGCTCTCGCTGTCGAGGCTGGACGTGGCCTCGTCGAGTATCAGGATGCGTGGGTCGGCGAGTATCGCTCGGGCGATGGCGATACGCTGGCGTTGCCCGCCGGAGAGCTTGATGCCCCTTTCGCCCACTACCGAGTCGTAGCCGTCGGGAAAACCACGAATGAAGCCGTCGGCGTTCGCCACCTCGGCCGCCGCCTCGACCTCCTCGCGCGAGGCGTCCGGACGCGCGAAGCGGATGTTCTCGGCCACGGTGCCGTCGAACAGGAAGTTCTCCTGCAGCACCACCCCGAGCTGCGACCGGAAGTCGCCCAGGCGCAGCTCGGCCAGATCACGCCCGTCGATGCACACGCGACCATCCTGCGGCCTGTTGAAGGCCATTATCAGGCTTACCAGCGTGCTCTTACCGGAACCGGAGGAGCCGACCAGGGCGGTCTTGGTGCCGGCCGGGGCCTCCAGCGACACGCTCTTCAGGACCGGGACACCGGGGTCGTACCCGAACAAGACCGACTCGAAGGCGACGTCACCGTGTATCCGGTCGATCGGCCCGCGTTGGGCGTCCTCGTCATCTTCGGTGGTCATCTCCAGCAACTCGCGGATCCGATCGAGTCCGGCAAACGCTTCGCTGATCTGCGTGCCGATGTTGGCGATCTGGATCACCGGTTGCGCCAGCAGCCCCACGAAGAACACGTACATCACCAGGTCGCCCAGCGTCATCGTTCCCGCGAAGATGGCGCGGCCGCCAACCAGGATCATGACCACGCCGACGACCCCGACGATCGCGGTCGAAAACGCGGTTACCAGCGAGACACCGGTGATCGAGCTGCGGATGTTGGCGAACAGCCGCGCGACCCCGTCGGAAAACACCCGCTGCTCGCGCTCCTCCATCCGATACGCCTTGACCACGCGGATGCCACCCAGCGTCTCGGCCAGACGCCCGGTCACTTCGGCATTTATCTCGCCGCGCACACGGAAGATCGGCCGCAAGCGCGAGAACGCCAACGACATCGCCGCCCCGAAAATCGCCAGGAAGACCACGATTGCGACGGTCAGCTGCCAGTTGAGGTAGAGCAGCACGCCCAGCGCCAGCACGCCGGTGAACACGCCGCCGACAAGTTGGATTATCCCCGTTCCCACCAGGTTGCGGATGCCTTCGGCGTCGCTCATGATGCGGGAGATCAAGACGCCGGTCTGGGTTCCGTCGAAGAAGCGGACCGGCAGCCGGGTGACCTGCTCCTGCACGCGCCTGCGCATCTCCATTATCGCGCCTTGCGCCGCCACCGAGACAACCTGGGAGAGAGCGAAAGTGGTAACCGCCTGGACAACGGTGGCGGCGCCGACCGCCAGCGCCAACGGCGCCAGCAGCTCGGTCTGGCCACGGCCGACGACGTTGTCGATAAGGAACTTGGAGCTTCCGGGCAGCACGAAGCCCGCCAGGCGGTTCACTACCATCAGCGCCAACCCGATGGCGAGCTTGCCGCGGTGAGCCCAGAGGAGACTCCTGGCCTCGCCCCACACCTTGGCGAAGAAGCGGCGGCCCTCCTCGAACGGTTGCGAGGCGCTCACTGCCGGGCGCCGAAAGAAGCTGAAGCGAACATGCCGGAATGATAAGCCGATGAGGTCGTTCGCCCATGTCGCACTGCCACCCAACCAAATGGTATGCTCAATGCGCCGAATGGGGGTGATCCCGACGCTCAGCACCACGACTTTCGATAGCGCGCTGGCCGACTCCGGCCACTACTTCGACATGGAGTTCCGCGGATTGCGCGACGCCCAGGAGGCGGTCGAACGCGGTCTTCCCTTTCGGGGCTTCGACGAACTGCGCCGCACCCTGGCAATCAGCACCGCCGAGCTGGCATCGGCGCTCGGCATACCCGGGACCACGCTCGCAAGGCGCCGCAAGGAGGGTCAACTGAATGCGGACGAGTCCGAACGGTTGCTCCGGCTGGCGCGCCTGGTCGAGATGGGTCGGGCGGTACTGGCGCCCGAGGGCCTGGCGCCGTGGTTCTCACGACGGCACCCGGCGCTGGACACCAGGCCGCTCGAGTGCGCCCGCAACGAGTTGGCGGCGCGCCGGCTGGAGACGCTATTGGGACGATTGGCCGACGGCGGCCCGGCTTGAAGGCGAGTGCTTGGCGGCTGGTGCCGGAGGCCAGGGGCGGCAGCAGCGAGGAGGCGTTCAGTGGAATGGGGAGCTACCTGTACGGCCAGCGCTGGAACCGGCCGGGCAGCAGGATCGTCTATCTCTCCGAGCACCTGTCGCTGGCGGCCCTCGAGGTAATCGTGCACGCCGCAGCCTACCGTGACCTGGGCCGCTACCTGGCCTACCGAGTGGAGTTCGAACCGGCGCAGGCGGAAGACCTCGCTGCCGAGCTGCCCGCCGACTGGAGCGATGTGGAGCCGGCGGTTGCGGCACAACGACTGGGAACCGATTGGGCGGCCGGCGGGAGTTCGCTGTTGTTGCGGGTGCCGAGCGCGGTGATCCCCCACGAGCACAATCTGCTGCTCAACCCGGAACACCCGGCATACGCCGACATGTTGCTGGAAGGACCGCTGCCCTTCCGTTTCGACCCGCGGCTGGCGGCGTTCAACCGGCCCTCCTGAGGAGCCGGTCAGCTCTCCTCTACGCCGCTCGCCGTGCTCGATTGCCGGTAGGGGGTGTCCCGCGCCTCTCCTTCGGCAATGCGCCCATAGAGCGCCACCATCTCACGGAGTTGCGGCGCCATCCAGCGCTCGAGCTGCTCGGGCAGGAAGCGCCAACCCCAGTTTCCCGACGCACTGCCGGGCGTGTTCATCCGCGCCTCGCTGCCCAGGCCCATCACGTCCTGAAGCGGGACCACCGCCAGGTCGGCGACCGAAGACAGCGCCAGTCTCATGAGTTCCCACACGACGCGATCGTCATCGCGTGCCAGATAGCGCCGCACCTTGTCGCGCTCGCCTTCGGGCGCCATCCAGTACCAGCCGAGCGTGGTGTCGTTGTCATGCGTGCCGGTGTAGACGGCCGAGCGCCTCGGGTAGTTGTGGGGCAGGTAGGGATCGCTGGCGTCACCGGCGAAGGCGAACTGCAGCACCTGCATGCCGGGCAACCGGTTGCGGTCGCGCAGGACCTCTACTTCCGGGGTGATCACCCCGAGGTCCTCGGCGATTACCGGCAAATCGCCCAACGCACCGTTGACGGCGTCGAAGAAGTCCTGACCCGGTCCACGCACCCAGCGCCCCCGAACCGCCGTCGGTTCGCTCGCGGGAATCTCCCAGTAGGCCTCGAAGCCTCTGAAGTGATCGATCCGGACCAGGTCGTAGAACTCCAGGCTCGAGCGGAAACGATCGATCCACCAGTCGAATCCACGCTCGGCCATCCGGTCCCAGCGGTATAGCGGGTTGCCCCAACGCTGGCCGGTTGCGCTGAAGTAGTCGGGCGGCACTCCCGCGATAACCGTGGGGTTGCCTTCGCCGTCCAAGGAAAACAGGTCCGGGTTGGCCCAGGTGTCTGCCGAGTCGTAGGAGACGAAGATGGGGATGTCCCCCACCACCGCGATCCCCCGCTCGTTGGCGTAGCGCTTCACGTCCCGCCACTGCCGGTGGAAGAACCATTGCCAGACCTTGTGCCGGCGAATCTCCCGGGCCCGCTCCTGCCGGACCTCGGCGAGGCGCCGCTCGTTCCTCAGCCGTAACTCGCCGGCCCAGGTATTCCAGCCCTGCCCGCCGTGGGCCTCCTTCAGCGCCATGAAGAGCGCGAAGTCGTCGAGCCAGTAACCGTGGTCCCGCTCGAACTCCTCGAAGCCGCTCCGTAGCTCCGGCCCCCCGTCCTCGAATCGCTCGAACGCGCGCGTGAGGGCGGCGAGCTTGAAGGGAATGACGGCGCCGAAGTCGACCCGCTCGTCCGGAAATCCTCCACCTGCTGCCAGATCTTCGTCTTCGAGCAGCCCTTCGAGCCGCAGCAGGTCGAGGTCGATCAGGTACGGGTTGCCGGCGAATGCGCTGAACGACTGATAGGGACTGTCGCCGTAGCCGGTTGGCCCAAGTGGCAGGACCTGCCAGAGCCGTTGGCCGGCGGCCTCCAGAAAGTCGATCCACTTGTACGCCTCGGCGCCGAGCGAGCCGATTCCGTGCGGTCCGGGCAGTGATGTGGGGTGCAGCAGGATGCCGGCGCTGCGCTCGATGTCCAAGGTCAGTCCTCCCTCTTGCTGAACTGCTGCGCCCGCTGGCCCAGCGGCGACCGGCCGTCGGCATTCCTGCCTCGCGGCGCAAGCAGTGATCCGGTGCCATCGTAGCGCGCGCCACCTGCGCTGAAAACGAAGGCGCCGCAGGATCGGGCTGCTGCTTCCCGGTCCTTACGACCGGCGGCACTTCGAACGCCGGCCATACCGAGCACACCGGGTACTATCTGGAAGCGCCGTGGTTCGGGACAGCTAGCCCTCGTACGGCTTGCCGATAGCCCTGGGCGGAATGGCGCGGCCGATGAACCCGGCCAGCACCAGCATCGTCAGGATGAACGGGATGCTCTGAACCAGCGTAGGCGGCAGGATCTGGCCTCCTCCGAGGCTGGTGGCTACCGCCTCGAAGGCGCCGAACAGCAGGGTTGCGCCCAACACCCCAAGCGGGTGCCACTTCCCGAAAATCAGCGCTGCCAGGGCGATGAAGCCGCGCCCGGCCGACATTTCGGAGACGAACTGGTTGAAGTTGCCGATGGACAGGTAGGCGCCGCCCAGGCCGGCGAGAACGCCCGAGAGGACCACGCCGGTATACCTGACCCGCCGGACGTTGATACCGAGGCTGTCGGCCGCTTCCGGGTGCTCACCCACGGAACGCAGGCGCAGGCCGAAGGGCGTCCGAAACACGACGTACCAAACCACCGGCACCAACGCGAAAGCCAGGTAGACCAGGGGACTGAGTTCGAACACTCCGGTGCCCCACTCGGGGAGCCGGTTCCGGATTCTGTCGCTGGTCGAGCTGTTGTTGTAGAGACCGGTGAGGATGACGGCGGGGATTCCGATCGCCATGAGGTTGATGGCGGTGCCCGAGATGATCTGGTCCGCCTTGTAGCGGATGCACACTACCGCGTGTATCCATGCCACCGCGGCTCCGACTATCATCGCCGCCAGCAACCCCAGCCACGGGGCGTACGGCACGTGTTGCCCCGGGTAAGGCGCCTCGACCAGTTGTGCCACGACCGCGGCCGCAAGCGCTCCGAAGAGGATTATCCCCTCCAGGGCGATATTCACCACGCCCGCGCGCTCGCTGAACAGCCCGCCCAGCGCCGCCAGCAGGAGTGGTGTGGTGGCCCGCAGTGCCGAGGCCACGAGCGTCAGCAGCACCAACTGGTCCATGTCAGCTCTCCTCTTTGCGCACAGGCTTGCCGGGTGGGTCGAGCGGCTGGCTGATCGTCGGATCCTGCTCGGCGTAGAGCGCCTGTCGCCGTCGCAGCGGGTTCGCCAGGCGCTCCGGAAGGAAGCCCTTGGCGGCGATGAACAGCACCACCAGCGCCAGGATCATGCTGACCACGTCGCGAGTCAATCCGCTGAACGTGATGTTGAGGACCGAGCCGCCGTTCTTCAGCACCCCGAACAGGAAAGCCGCCAGTATCACGCCCAGCGGTGTGTTGCCGCCCAGCAACGCCACCGCGATACCGTCGAAACCGTCGGCCGTGGGCAGCGATTGCCGCAGTGAATAGTCCTCGAGCGCCCCTCCCAGGACGTAGTGGGTCGCGGTGAGTCCGGCGAACGCTCCGCTGATGGTCATCGCCAGGACGATGTTCCCGCCGATGTCGGCGCCGCCGTACTCAGCGGCCTTGGGCGACACTCCCACCGCCCTGAGCTCGTATCCCCATTTGGTGCGCCACAGCAGCACCTGCATGAACAGGGCAGCCAGCAGAGCCAGGCCGAACGACAGGTTGAGGTTCGTGGGCGGGATCTCCACCTCGACAGCCGCCAGGCCAGCCAGCGCCAGCAACAGATAGCTCACGCCCCAAACGGCGACCGTAACGAACAACCGCGGGATCCAACGCCCGGCGCCGAAGCGGGGCGCGAGCCACAGGGCGAGGAGCGCAGCCAGCGGCGCAAGCCATGCGGCCAGGTCGACGATCACGTCGTTGGCGCCCGGCGATTCCTGCAGGTCGATCCCGAGAACGGCCGGGAGCTGCGGTATGCGCGCCTCGGGTTGCAGCGGATAACTCTTTGGTTCGGAGCCTGGCGCCTTGAACGGCAGGTCGACGATTACCGGCGGGTCGTTGGCAACCGGCGCAGCAACCGCCACCATCGCAATCAGCAACAGTACACCGCCGACAGCGAACGACAGACGAGGGTAGCGACCCATCGCCCGACGCAGAGGCGGGATCAGGAAGGCCACCAGCACGAGCAGCGCGGCCGGACC
Source organism: Trueperaceae bacterium (assembly GCA_040905465.1). GTDB lineage: Bacteria > Deinococcota > Deinococci > Deinococcales > Trueperaceae > DASVCN01. The sequence continues at coordinate 10,816 of JBBDRK010000045.1, forward strand.
GAGCAGCCTGATGATGCTGAGAGCCGGAGCGGCGAACGTTGGACGGTCGGACAGCACGAACAGCAGAATCGAAGCGGCGATGTAGTTGAGGAGGATCGTGTTGATCACCTCGTTCGCACCGAAGCGCGCCTTCAACCAGCCCGGCAACGCTCCCCACAGGCCGCCCGCTACCGCCGCTCCTGCCACGGCAAGCGGCAATACCAGCAATCGCGGCCCGGGAAGGTAGATGGCGATGGCCGCCGCCCCGAGTGCGCCCAGGATCATCTGGCCGGGTGCACCGATGTTGAATAGGCCGGCGCGAAAGCCGAAGGCGACCGCCAGGCCGGTGAAGATCAGCGGCGTGGTGAACTTGAGCGCCTCCAGGAAACCGGAGAGCGTGCCGAGCGAATCTGCGAACAGCGTGAGGTAGGCGTGCCACAGAGTGTCGAGGCGACCGGCCAGGCCCATCAGTGGCCCGGTTATCTCCACCGAGCTGCCGACCGGCGTGGGCTGCAACAGCAACACCACGACGGCAGACGCCAGCATCGCCAGAGCAATCGATGTTGCCGGAACGGCGACCGCGGCCAGAAATCGATCGATGAACAGCGACGCCCGCGGATAGAGTCGCGATCCGAACAGGAGCGCCGCTGCGCCGGTCAGACCGGCAAGGAAGGCCGCCAGCCCCATCCCGCTGCGTGAGTACGGCAACCGCCGGACATTGAGCCCGGCGGCGAGTGCGGCCTCCCGCGATTCTTCCAGCGGGCGCTCATCGGCTTCTGCCACCACCGACTCGAGCGCGTCGATGTCGCGATTGGGCCGGGGCGTTTCGATAGCCCGCTCGACTTCGCCCACGAACGCCGCCAAGCGCGCCTCGGCTACCGCCGCTCCCACTCGGTCCAGGCCCCAACCGGTCGACGCCAGCAGCACCGCGCCGGCGGCAAGCCACGCCACCAGCCGGCCGCGGCCCGGCAGCCAGGCAGTGGCGACCAGGACGAACAGCGAGATCAGGCCCAGGGCAAAGACCAGGCCGAGGCCCCCGATGATTACCGGATCGGTGCGACCGGTGAAGTCGATGACCCGGCCGGGCAGCAGCAACACGGTGCTGCGCGCGCCGATCTCGCGGTTGAGCGCCGCCCACGGAGCGAGCAGGAAACCGATCGCGCTGAGCACGGCAAGCAGCGCAACCGCCAGACGTTCGTTCACCCGCGCATTCTATCCGAAGCGCTGGCCGGTTCCGTCCGGGCCCCGGCCGCCGTCGGCGCTCGAGTGCACCCGGTCAGGCACTGTCGAGGTGCCGCTCCAACTCCCCGAGTACCTCGAGAGCGTAGCGATAGCGGCGCTCGGGCTCCTTCGCCAGCAGCCGCTCGAGCAGCGGCTCGAACTTCACGAGACTGGGATCGAGTCGACCGGCGGAGGCCGGCCGGCTACGTGCATGGGCGCGCATCACCTGCTCGACGGTGCCGGTGAACGGCACCTGCCCGGTGAGGCCCCAGTACAGGATCACGCCGGCAGCGTAGAGGTCGCTTGCCGCCGTGGCCGGCTCGCCGCGCGCCTGCTCGGGACTGAGGAAGGCGACCGTGCCGGCGACCGAGACGCGCTCGCTGTCGGTGTCGATGCTGGTGGCCAGGTCGTAGTCGACCAATACCGCACGGCCGTCCTTGTCGACCAGGATGTTTTCGGGCTTGACGTCGCGGTGCACGATGCCGAGGTCGTGGAGGTATCCCAGCGCCCGCAATACCCCGCAAAAGGCGGTGAGAAACCACTCTCGTGCGCCATCATCCGGATTCCAGCTGCTCAGGCGGATTCCGGGCACGTACGGCATCACCACCCCGGGCCGGCCGCTCAGCTCAAGCCAGTCCTCGACCGGGTTCAGGTGTGGATGGGTGAGATCGCGGCCGTACATCAACTCGCGTTCGGCCCGCGACCGATGTTCGGAGCGAAACAGCTTGACGGCCTTCACCCGGCGCCCGTCGCTGGCAAGGAACACCCGTGCGACAGCACCCTGGCCGATCTCGCGGATTACCTGGTAGCCCCCAAAGTGCTGGCCGATTATGTCCACGCGCGCTCATCCTAGCGCGGAGCCACCGCCGGCCGATGCAAGGCTTCCCACTCCGCCCGGCGGGGTTTCGCCGGCAAGCTGGCGCCGGTGCGCTGCCGGGCCCGAGCTCGACCCGTCTTGCAGGCTGTTCGCGCCACCGCCCTGCCACGCGATCGTCGGCGGCGGATGCTCACCGTTTCTCCAGTATGCCGGCCCGCAGCAGTGCGGCGAACGCCTCGCGCTCGAGGTCCTCGCCGGAGACGGCCGGCACCGGCAGCAGCACATGCCTGAAACTGGCGGCGAGGATCTCGCTGCGGCGGCGTGCCACGAACTCGCGGACGGCTCGCCGGTAGGCGCGGGCCTCGCGGGCGGTTACCTCGAGTCGCTCCCCGGTCTCGGCGTCGATGAGCTCCAGCCGACCCTCCTGCGGCCGCAGATCCTCGGCTGCCATTACCTGCAGGAACGAGGCGTCCAGCCCCCGGGTGCGCAAGGCGGTGAGCGCAGGACGCAGCGGGGCCTCTTCGAGCAGGTCCGAGATCACGAGCACCAGCGCGGCGCCCGGATCGCTCGGACCGGCGAGCGCGAACCGCCTGATCGCCTGGCCGGGCGCAGGCGCTTCCTTCACGGCGGCTGCGCCGGCTTCGATGAGATCCCAGGTCTCGCCGATTCGCCGCAACCCCTGCACCGGACGGCCGTGAGTGCCGTCGCTGAGATGTACCTGGCTGCGGGCGTCGCGCTGGCCCACGTATGCAAGCAACTGTGCCAGCCTCTCCGCGTATGCGGCCTTGCGGCCCACCCGCATCGAGGCGCTGATGTCGATCAGCAGGTGCAACCGGATGTTCCGTTCGGCCTGATGGAGCCGGGTGTAAAGCCGGCCCGTGCGCGCGTAGGCCCGCCAGTCGACGTACCTCAGCTCGTCACCCGACTGATACGGCCTGAAGTCGTGGAACTCGACGCTGTGGCCGGCCTCCTTGGCCGTGCGCTCGCCCGATTCCCCGCTGAGCACGCGGGACGCCAGCGAGTACCGGTCGAGGATTGCTCGGCTGCGCTTCGATATCACCGGTTCAGCGGCCTACCGCCCGTGCGCGGCCACCGTTTTCCACCTGCTCCAGCAGCTCCGTGATGATCGTGTCGGGTTCGGTTCCGTCTACCTCCGCCTCGAACGACAGCAGCAATCGGTGGCGCAGGGCCGGAAAGGCCGCCCGCCGGACGTCCGTGAGCTCGACGTTGGGGCGCCCCTCGGCCAGGGCGTAGCCCTTCGCCGCCAGGGTTATCGCCTGTGCCCCGCGCGGACTGGCTCCCAGGCGCAGCTGAGGGTGCCGGTGCGATGCCTCCACCAGTTCAACCACCCGCTCCAACGCGGTGCTTGCCATCGGCACCGCCCGCAGCATCTCCTGAAACTCGAGGAGCTCCTGGCGGCTGAAGATCCGCGCGACACTGGCGTCGCCGGTGCCGGTGGTGGCCAGGAGGATGCGCCGGAGGGTGTCGGCATCGGGCCGGCCTATCAACACCTTGAACAGGAACCGGTCGAGCTGCGCTTCCGGGAGCGGGTAGGTGCCCTCCATCTCCAGCGGATTCTGCGTCGCCAGTGTCACGAACGGCGCCGGAAGCTCGTGCATGGTTCCCGCCGCCGTCACCGCGCGCTCCTGCATCGCTTCCAGCAGTGCGGCCTGCGTCTTGGGCGTGGCGCGGTTTATCTCGTCGGCCAGCAGCACGTTCGTAAATACCGGACCCGGCTGGAACTCGAACCGGCGCGAGTTGCCGTCGTCGAGGAACACCGTAGTGCCTGTCACATCGGCCGGCATCAGGTCGGGCGTGAACTGGATCCGGCCGAACGCCAGGTCGGTCGCCTCGGCGAACGCGCGCACCAGCATCGTCTTGCCCAGGCCCGGCGCTCCTTCGATCAACACGTGCCCACGTGCCAGAACCGCCACCAGCAGATCGTCGACCACCTGCTCCTGGCCCAGGATCACTCCTCCGATGGCGGAGCGCAGGGCCCGGAAGCGCTCGCTGAAGTTGGCGATATTCTTCTCGCTGGGCGTGCTGTTCATGTTTCCCCTTCATCTGCCTGTGCCACCACTATACCGACGAGTCCGGCCGGCCGCGTCCTCCGCTTCCGCTCATGAAATGCCGCACGCGGCGGCCGGCGCGAACCGGCGGTAGACTGTCGCCATGTGCCCTTCCTTCGGACGTGTGCGACTGCGCCCGCTCGACGAGATCGACGCTCTGGCCTGGAGGCGCGTTCACGCGCACTTCCGTGATCCGGAGATCTCCCACCTCAACGGCACCCCTCCCAACCGGATGCCGCTGTGGCTCCTCAAGCGGGTATTGCGCGCAGACACCCGCCGCAGCGATCGGCTCACCTTCGGCGTGTTCGACGAGCACCAGGAATACATCGGCACGATCGAGCTCTACGACATTCGGGGACCCCGCGCCACGTTGGGCATAATCATCGGCGAGAAGAGCCACTGGGGCAAGGGCTACGGACCGGAAGCCATCGCCGCGCTGCTGGGGCACGCCTTCGACGTGCTCGGCCTCGAGTCCGTCCGCCTGTCTACCTTCGACGACAACCCGCGAGCCCAGGCGGCGTTCCGTAAGGTCGGCTTTCGGGAAGTGCGGAGAGTGCCCGCCAGCGGCGGCCGTATCGACGTGCAGATGGAGGTCCGCAGGGCCGCCTGGCGGGCGTCGGGCGGTGAGACCGAACTTCAGGCGACCCCCTGGTCGCCCGGGTCGTCGGCGAAGTAGGCTTTCACCGCACCGGCGGCGGTGGCGCCGACACCGGGAATCGACGCCAACTCCTCGACGCCGGCGTGCCGCAACTGCTCCACGCTGGAAAAGTGCGCAAGCAGGGCGTCGCGCCGCTTGGGACCGATCCCGGGGACATCGTCCAGAACCGAGCGAGTCATCGCCTTGCCGCGGCGGTTGCGATTGTATCCCACGGCGATGCGGTGCGCCTCGTCTCGCACGTTGATCAGCAACTTCAGCCCGGGGTGCGAGCGCGGAACGATTATCTCCCGCCCGCCTGCGGCGATGATCGTTTCCTGGCGCTTGGCCAGTCCCAGCAGCGGGATGTCGACACCGGCATCGGCCAGTGCCCGCCGAGCCGCCGAAAGTTGCCCCTTGCCGCCATCGATCAGCAGCAGGTCCGGTGGCGGCAGCTTGTCCGCCAGCGCTCCGGCGAAGCGCCGGTAAACGGCCTGATGCATGCTGAAGAAGTCGTCGGGCTTCTCCAGGTCGCGGATTCGCACCCGCCGGTACTCGCTCTTGCGCGCCCGGCCACCCTCGAACACCACGATGCTCGCCACCGTATGGCTGCCCATCAGGTTGCTTATGTCGAACCCTTCGATCCGGTACGGAGGCGTCTCCAGGCCCGCCAGCTTCTGCAACTCGGCAATACCGGGCGCCTCGCCACGCCGCTCCAGCAGCGCTATCTCCGCCTCGACGCCGGTGCTGGCGTTGCGCTCGGCCATCCGCATCAGGTCTATCTTGTCACCGCGCTTGGGCACGCGCAGTTCCACCCGGCGACCGGCTCGCCCGCTAAGGAACTCGCTCCACACGCCACGCTCGAGGTCTGAAGGCGGCACCAGCACCAACGGCGGCACCTGCATGGCTTGGGTGTAGTACTCCCCCATGAAGCGCTCCAGGATCTCGCCACGCTCGGCATGAGCGGCGTTGGTGAGGAAGCGCTTGTCGTGACCCACAACCCGCCCGCGGCGCATCTGGAAGAGCTGCACCATTGCGAAGTTACCGGCCTGGGCGAGACCCAGGAAGTCGAGATCCTCCTCGGAGTGGCGAGAAACATCGCTTTCGAAACCGGTCAGCCTCCGCAGCGCCTGCAACCGGTCGCGATACACCCGGGCCAGCTCGAAGTCGCGCCTCGCTGCCGCGCCCTGCATCTCCTGCTCCAGCATGCTGGCAGTGTCTTCGACCCGACCCTCGAGAAACGCCCGCACCTGCTCCACTACCTTGCCGTACTCCTCCTCGTCGGTCTCGCCGATGCAGGGAGCCAGGCACCTCCCCATGTGGAAGCGCAGGCACGCCTTGCGCCGGGTCTTCATCGGCACGCCGCTGTTCTGGCGCAGCGGGAAGATCGAGCCGATGAGGTCCTGGACGCGGCGAACCACACCCGGATTGGGGTAGGGGCCGAAGTAGGTGCCGCCGTCCTTCACCACGCGGCGGGTGAACAGCAGCATCGGGTAGGGCTCGTCGGTCAACTTCAGGAACGGATAGCTCTTGTCGTCCTTGAGCAGGACGTTGTAGTGCGGTTTGTAACGCTTGATCAGGTTGGCTTCCAGGATCAGCGCCTCGACCTCGCTCTTCGTCACGATGAAGTCGACTCGTGCCGCGCCCTCGGCAACCAACCTTGCCTTGCGGTCGGTAGAAACGCCGAAGTAGGAGCTCACCCGGCTCCTGATGCTCAGGGCCTTCCCGACGTAGATCACCTCGCCGGCGTCGTCCTTGAACAAGTAGCAGCCCGGTGTTGCCGGCAACACCGGCAGGTCCGCGCGTTTCACCGCGTTTCTCCTGCCCTGCCGACACCCGAAACGGTCGAGCCTTGGGCGGTCGTCCTCACGCGCCTATTGTATCGGGGCCCGTCGGCCACGGCCGTTTCCAGCTGGACGTTGCGGGAACGGTGGGCCCGATCGTCGGTGGCCTCGTCAGAGCGTCTTCCAGGCGATCACCGCAAGCATTGCCATCATGGCGCCGACGGTCATAGCCGCGCCCGCGAGCGGAACGCCGAACAGCAGGATCCCCGCCCCCAGGACGTAACCTCCGTCGCGAAAGAACCGGTAGATGCCCAGAGCGGTGGCGCGCCGTTCCGGCGCCGCTCGGTCCGACACGTAGGCGAGCAGCGTCGGGTAGGCCATGCCGGTTCCCAGCCCCAGCAATGTGGCGCTCAGCAACGCACCCCGATAGTCGTGGACCGAGCCCAGCGTCAGCAGGCCCGCACCCTGGAGAAGCAGGCCGAACGCAATCAGCTCGCGCCGGCCGACCCGGTCGGACACGGCGCCGAACAGCAGTTGGCCGGCCGCCCAGATACCCGGGTACAGAGCGGTCACGACGCCGGTCTGCGCGAGATCGAATCCGCGACCCGCCATCAGGAGGGGCAACGCCAGCCACACCAGGCCGTCCTTGAGGTTGGTCGCCGCACCCAGCAGCCCGGGCAAACCGACACCCGGCTCCCAGCGGACGGCGACGGCGGTGCTAGCCGGCCGGGTCTCCGGCACCAGCAGCGCGCTGGCCAGGCCCACGGCAACCAGCAGATAGCCCAGCGCGAAGGGATCCGGCGGCCACGGGCCGAACCAGGGAAAGGCGCCAGCGCCAGCGCCGCCGGCTGCTCCAGCGCCAGCGCCGCCGGCGACCAGGCCGGTGAGCAGAGCCAGCAAGGCGACGCCGGAATATCCGCTGAACTCGTTGATACCCGCTGTCAGACCGCGCGAGCGCGCCGGCGCCAGGTCGATCATCATGTTCAGGGTCATCGACCACGCCAGTCCCTGGTTCGCGCCGAGAAGAATGTTGGCGAGCGTCACAGAAAGCGCTCCGCTCTCGCCGCCGGCCAGCAGCCACGGTATCGGAGCGGCCAGCAGCCAGCCCGCCAGCAGGACTCGGCGCCTGCCGAACCGGTCGGCCAGGCCTCCCACCAGCAGGTTGAGCAACGCCTTGCTGGCGCCGAATCCGATCACCAGTGCCGGGACCGCCGCCAGCAGGGCGGAAGTGCCGGCACCATCGGCAGGCAACGGCAGCACCGTGCGCTCCAGGCCGACCATGCCGCCGACGAACAGGTTGTTCACGGCCAGCAGGACGAACGTCCGGCGCCAGGACCAGGAAGCGCGAATCGCCGGCTGGACCCGCCTCACGGCCTCCCGCTCACTTCGTGACGGTTCGTTCCTGCGCGCTCTCCCAGCCGCCGTAAGAGCCTTCCAGATCGACGACGTTTTCGAACCCGGCTGCCAGCAGCATGCTGGCCGCCACCGCCGCGCGGCCACCGCTCTGGCAGTGCACGACGATCGGCCGATCGCCGGGGATGCGGGACAGGTTCGTCCGCAGGCGTCCCAGGTGAACCCGGCTGGCGCCGGGAATATGCCCGGCCTCGAACTCGCTCCGGCCGCGGACGTCCAGCACGAATGCGTCGCTGAGCGACGGTAATTGCTGCGGTGTGACGGTAGCCAAGGGCCGTCGCTCGAGCCCGTCGAGGCTGCTGACGAAGCCGCGTACGTCGTCCACGCCGATGAGAGCGAGCTTGCGGCTGAGTCCCGCGGCCGCCTCGGCGTCCGTCGCCAGGAGATAGATCGGTCCCGGGTCGAGTTCCGGATCCAGCGCGTACGAGGCGTAGGTGGTGAAACGACCGCCGGCCGGTACGTGCAGCGCGCCCTTGATCCCGTCGGCAACGTAGCGCTGCGCCGAGCGCGTGTCGATGAGTCTCGCACCTTGCGACAGCCGACGCGCCATCTCCTCGGGCTCCAGCCGCTGCAGCTGCCGGCGCTCCCCCAGCGGCGCCGGTCCCTGCAGGTTCTGCCGCTTCATCCGGCCGAAGTAGCTGGGCGCATCCGGCTGCCCCTCCAGCAACTCCTTGCTGAACCCCTTCGCATCTCCTCGCAGCACGTAAGGCGCCCACCAGGAGAAGCGGCGCTCGTAGCCCACCGTGGTGCTCGGCACCGCTCCCAGCGCCTTGCCGCAGGCGCTTCCCGCGCCGTGGCCGGGCAGCACCTGGACGTAGTCGGGCAGCGTCAGGAAGCGGTCACGGAGACTGGCGAAGAGCCGGTCGGCACCGTCGAAGCGCGTATCGCTCGCTCCCGCCGCCTCGTCGAGCAGGTCTGGCCGTCCGACATCTCCCACGAAGACGAAGTCGCCGGTGAGCAGGTAGCCCGGCTCGGAAGCGGCCGCACCGTCGGTTATCAGGAACGACAGGTGCTCGGGAGTGTGCCCGGGCGTGTGCACCGCGGTAATCGTGACGTTTCCCAAGCGGATTGCGGCTCCGTCTGCGAGCCGTTCGCTCTCGATGGCGTATTGCCAGTCGTCGCCGCCCTCGCCCGAGAGGTATAACCGCGCATTGGCGGCGCCGGCGAGTTCGACGCTGCCGGAGAGGTAGTCGGCGTGGACGTGGGTCTCGGTCACCGCCACTATGCGCATCCCCTTGGAGCGTGCCGCGTCCAGGTAACGGCCCGGGTCGCGTAACGGGTCGACGACGAGCATCTCGCCGCTGGCCTGGCAACCGATCAGATAGCTGGCCTGGGCCAGGTCGTCGTCGTACATGCGCTCGAGAAGCATCGGATCCTCCACCCCGAACGATATACCCCTGCCGGGTATACGTCAAGCTGTCGCTCAGACCTCGAGCAGGAGCGCTTCGGGGTTCTCGAGCAACTCGATGAGGTAGCTGGTGAACATGGCGGCTTCGGCACCATCGATCAGCCGGTGATCGAACGACAGGCTCAGGTAGAGCATCTGCCGCGCCACGATGGTGTCGTCTTCCAGGACGACGGGGCGCTTCTTGATCGAATGAACACCCAGAATCGCTGCTTCCGGGACGTTGATTATCGGGAACGAGAACAACCCGCCCAGCGAGCCGATGTTCGTTACCGAGAAGGTTCCGCCCTTCACGTCGGCCGGCTCGAGCTTGCCGTCCCGGGCCCGCTGCGCCTTCTGCAGCAACTCTTCGGCCAGCTCGACGAGCGCCTTGCGGTCGACGTCGTGAACCACCGGCACCACCAGGCCGTTGTCGGTCGCTACCGCCAGGCCCAGGTTGTAGTAATACTTGCGGACGATCTCCCCGGCTTCTTCGTCGAGAGACGCGTTGATCGCGGGAAACGCCTTCAACGCCGCCACCACCGCCTTCAGGATGAAAGGCAGGTAGGAGAGCTTCACGCCGCGCTTCTCGGTGATCCGGTTCAGCCGGGCTCGCATCGCCACCAGCGAGCTCAGGTCCGCCTCGTCGACATGCAGCGTCCGCACCGACTGCAGGTGAGACACGGTCATCTGCTGGCTTATCGCCCGCCGCAACCCGCGAACCGGCACGCGCTCCTCGCGATCTTCATAGCCGGCCGGGGTGTGGTGGCGCGGCGCTTCCGGCCGTGGCGCCGACGGGCGCTGCGCTGCGGTCCCGCTCGCACCGCTCTCGGCGTGCGCACGAACGTCGTCGACCCTCACGCGGCCGTTCGGCCCGCTCCCCTCCACCCGATCTAGCTCCACGCCCAACTCTCTGGCCAGGCGGCGTGCCGCCGGCACCGCCAGTACTCGCCCGTACGGACCGCTGGCCCTGGCGCCGTCGTGCCGGCCGCCCGAGCGCCGCACCTGCAGGGCCGGTCCTTCGTCCGCTGCCGTCGACGGCCGGAACAGGCTCAACCGGTCCCCGTCGTCTTCGCCGTCATCCTCTTCGCCGTCCGCGCCGCCATCCGCCGCCTCGGCGTGCGCCGCTCCGGTTTCGGCCGCTCCGGTCTCGGCCGCGCCGCGTTCAGCGCCG
>JBBDRK010000045.1:21390-30922 GCA_040905465.1 Trueperaceae bacterium
GCGCCGCGTTCAGCGCCGGTTTCAGTACCCGTTTCGACTCCGGCTTCGGTACTGCCGGCCTCACCTTCGGTCGCGCCTGCGCCGGGCGCCGCGGGGTCATCGGCGAACAGCGCGATCGGCCGGTGCACGGCAACGACCTCTCCCTCGGCTACGAGATGTTTCTGCAGGACGCCGGCGAACGGGCTGGGCAGCTCGACGGTGACCTTGTCGGTCATTACCTCGACGATCGGCTGGTCCTCGGCCACCGTCTCGCCCTCGGCCACCAGCCATCTGACTATCTCGCCCTCGACCACCGACTCGGCCAGTTCGGGCAACAGGAACTCTCTCGGCATCTGATCTCCTAGGGGCTCGTCGCGACCATACCAAGCGGACGGCACTCGGCAAGCCGCGCTCAGTAGTCGAGAGCCTTCTGCACCGCCGCCAGAATCCGATTTGGGCCCGGCAGGTACTCGCGGTCATAGGCGAAGGGGTATGGGATGTCGAAACCGGTCACCCGCAGCGGAGGAGCCAACAGCGAGTCGAGGATCTCCTCGGAAATCGTCGCGGCCACCTCGGACATGAAGCCGACGCTGCGGGGCGCTTCGCTCACCAGGACGGCGCGGCCGACGCGCGCTACCGCATCGAGCACGGTATCGCGATCCCAGGGCATGAGCGAGCGCAGGTCGATCACCTCGGCGGACACGCCCTGGCGCTCGAGCTCCTCGGCCGTCTTCAGCACCTCCCCCATGCTCCCGCCGTAGGACACCAGCACCACGTCATCGCCTTCGCGTCGAACGCGCGCTTCGCCCAGGGCGATGGCGGCGTCACCGTCGGGCACTTCCTCTTTCACTGCACGATAGAGGCGCTTGGGCTCCATGAAGATCACCGGATCCTCGTCCCGAATCGCGGTCCTGAGCAGACCTTGAGTGTCGGTCGGGGTGGACGGGTAGACCACCTTCAGCCCCGCCGTGTGGACGAAGTGAGTCTCCGGGTTCTGTGAATGGTGGTGGCCGCCGCCCACACCGCCACCCGCCGGCATCCGCACCACCATCGGCGCGCAGAATTGGCCCCCCGAGCGGTAGCGCAACTTCGCGGCCTGGGAAACCAACTGATCGAAGCCGGGATACACATAGTCGGCGAACTGGATCTCGGCCACGGGACGCAGCCCGTGAACCGCCATGCCGACAGCCGCTCCGATTATCGCCGCCTCGGACAAGGGGGTATCGACAACCCGGTCGGGACCGTACTTGTCGAACAGGTTCTCGGTGGCCAGGAACACTCCGCCCCGTTTGCCGACGTCCTCGCCGAGCACTACCACCCGTTCGTCACGCCTCATCTCCTGATCGAGCGTGCGAGCGATGGTCTGCACGATGGTCTGCATGCTCACTCGGTTCCTCCGGTTACGCTCTCCAGGTCCTCGCCCGCCGGATCACTTCAGCCGAGGCTGTCCTGCTGATCGAGCAGGTGATCCGGAACCTCGGCAAAGACATCCTCGAACATCCACTCGCGTGGCACCTTCCCGCTCGCCTCGGCTTGCTTGACCGCCTGGCGCTGCTCGGCATCGATCTCCTGACGCAGCGCGGCCTCCTGCTCCTCGTCCCAGATGCCGCGACGTTCGAGGAAGCTGCGCATTCTCGGCAGAGGGTCGCGCTTGCGCCAGGCCTCGACCTCCTCGGGTGGCCGGTAGCGGCTGTCGTCGTCTGCGGGCGAATGCGGCCCATAACGGTATACCACCGCCTCCACCAAAGAGGGTCCTACGCCCTCCCGGGCGCGTTCCACCGCCTCGCGAATCACGAAGTAGCAGGCCAGGGGATCCATTCCGTCGACCTGGTATCCGGGCATGCCGTAAGCGTGCGCCTTGGCAGCGACGTTCTCCGCAGCGGTCTGCTTGTTGTAGCCGACCGATATCGCATAGCGGTTGTTCTGGCAGACGAAGACGATCGGAGCTCCCTGAGCGCCCGCGAAGTTGATGGCGGCGTGGAAGTCGCCCTCGGAAGTCGCCCCTTCGCCGAAGGTGGTCACTACCACCTCGCCGGTGCCTCGCAGCTTCATGCTGAGGGCGGTACCGACCGCCGGTGCGATGTGCGACGCGATAGGGGACGCCACCGTGAACACGTTGAGTTCTTTCGATCCCGGGTGGGCGGGCATCTGGCGTCCGCGGCTCGGATCCGCCCGAGTGGCCATCATCTGGCCCACGATCTCGACGGCCGGCACTCCCAGCGCCAAGACCAGCGCGGTGTCGCGGTAGTAAGGGTAGAGCCAGTCCTGGCGCGGTCTGACCACCCGCGCGACGGCCACCTGCGGACCCTCATGACCGGAGGACGGGGCGACGAAACTTATCCTGCCCTGGCGCTGGAGCCGCACCAGCCGTTCGTCGAATATCCGGGAGGCCACGAGATCGCGGTAGATGCGCTTCAGCTCGCCCTCGTCGAGGGTGAGTTCGAAGTCCCCGGTCCACTCACCGCTATCGGAAATGAGCGATATCGGCTTCTCGGAAAATGGCTGGAAGCGTGGCGAGCCCTTGATCATGGCGCTCCTCCTCCTGGGCATCTCTCCGGAATTCCGTTGCGACAGCGTCGAGCCGGTCCGCACGGGAGGGGCCCCGCCAAATGGATCAGCGGGGCCCGTTCAGCGCCCGTAACGGGAGACGAAATCCGGATGGCTAGTCGCTGTGGCTTCATCTGCTGTACCTTCACGGGGATATCCTCCGCGGGGCTGCTACCCGGCGCCACCGGGCAGACGATACGGGCGTGACCGCCTGCCGGTTGGGGACCGGTCGTCGCTTTGCCACTACCCTACCACTCGGCCCCGCACGGCGGCTGTAACCGAGTCCATCATGCGGCTCCTGCGCGCGAGTGCGCCGGACCGCGGACTGCGCGAGAGGTCCGTGCAAGGGTCTCATGTGAGATTCATGAGGACAAGCCGCGCGCCGTCGGCTAGACTTGGTTCATGTTCCGACCACGCTCCCACCACCCTTGCGGCTCGGCGGCGGGCTGCCATGGTAGCGAGCGCGCTCCTCGCCGCCGAGTTCGTCGCGGTGGTGCGGCGTGAATGCCAAGCAACTCGTTGCCTACGTCCTCATCGGCGTCGGGGCCCTGGCGCTGCTGTCGCGCGTCGGTCCCGGAACCGGCTGGTTGTGGGTCGCCCTGGCCGCGACGGGCTTCCTCGCTGCCTACCGAAAAGAACGAACTTACGCCTTCTTGGTGGTAGGCGGGGTTCTGGCAGGCACCGCCGCCGGTCTGCTGATCGAAGGCGCTTGGGGCTGGCGTGGCGCTTTCCTTATGTCTCTTGGAGCCGGCTTCCTGCTGATCGACCGCGGCGAACCCCGGCCCAGCCGCTGGCCCATCTATCCCGCTGCCGTGCTGGTAGCCGTAGGCCTGGTGTACTGGCTCTTCAGCGCCGGGATCCTGCAATCGCTGTGGTTCCCGTTCCTGCTGATAGTGATCGGGATCTACCTGTTGCGCCGCAACGAAGACGGGGGGTGGGTAAAGGTCGATGATCCCGGCGCGCCCGAGCCGGCGGCGGATGAGCCTGCCGGGGCGGGGCCCGAGGTGGGCGATCCCGCCTGGGGCGTCCCGGAAATTTACGAGCCGGCCGTCGACGAACCCTCCGAAGAGGCACCCTCCGGCGAAGATCCCGACGCAGACGAACCGGACACAGACGAACCGGACGTTGACTCCACCAGGGACAAGCCGTCGTAGTATTGGACGGCATGAACTTCGCCCTCGCATCGAGTCCCGCTGCAATCATCTGGTCGCTTCTGGTAGCTACGCTGCTCGGATTTCTGATCGGCCTCGAGCGCGAACGCAAGCGCGAAACCCACGGATCGATCTTCGCGGGCATTCGCACTTTCCCCCTGATCGCCCTGTTCGGCGCCGTCGTGGGGCAGCTCATGGACGTGGTGGGACCGTTCCTGGCGGTGGCCGCGTTCCTGGCGCTGGCGGTGCTCGTTGCCTTGGCCTACTGGCGTGAGTCCGCCGGCGAAAAGGTCGGAGGAACTACCGAAGTAGCAGTACTGGTGGCTTTCGGGTTGGGCGTCATGGCCGGCCTCGACATGGCGGTGCCGGCGCTCGCAGGAGCCGTGATCGCCACGGGCGTCCTCTCCTTGCGTCAGGAGTTGCGTGACCTCTCGGCGGCAGCCACCCGACAGGACCTGTTCGCGGTCGTTCAGTTCGCCGCCGTCTCATTGGTCGTCCTGCCACTGGTGCCCAACGAACCGTTCGGCCCATGGGGCGTGTGGAACCCGCGCACTATCTGGCTTCTGGTGGTCCTGATCTCGGGCGTCTCGTTCGTAGGCTACATCCTGACCAAGGCGATCGGGGCGCGCCGCGGCATAGGGCTGTCCGGACTGCTCGGCGGTCTCGCCTCGAGCACGGCGGTGACCCTTTCGTTCAGTGAGAACAGCCGGCGCCGTCCCGACCTCTCCGGCGTCTACGCGGTAGGAGTCCTGGCTGCCACGGTTGTCATGGCGCCGCGCCTGCTGGCCATCGTAGGCGTGGTTCAGCCGAGTCTCGTGCTGCCGTCGCTGCTCCCCCTGGCGGCAATCTTCCTGGTCGCGGCGCTGGGCACCCTGATGGCCCTGCGCCGCAGCGCACGCAGCGAAGCGGCCGAAGCGCGAATCGCCAACCCGTTCGAGCTCAAGTCGGCACTGCAATTCGCTCTCCTTTTCGCCGTGGTGCTGCTGGTTGCCCGCGCCGCCCAGGAGTACCTTGGAACGAGCGGGGTCTACCTCGCCAGCGTCCTCGCCGGCATAACTCAACTCGACGCCATCGCCCTCTCGCTCGCCAGTCAGGTCGGCGATGGCCTGGACACTACCGTCGCGGCGCGGGGATTGGCCCTGGCGGTCGCTGCCAACTCGCTTTTCAAAGCCGGCCTGGCGCTCACGCTCGGCACTCGCGTGTTCGGACGCGCCGTGCTGGTGACGTTGCTGGCCGCCGCGATTGCCGGGGTGGCGGTGGCTTTTCTCGTTCCGCTGCCCGCAGCCTGAGCCGACCTTTGTCACGTTTCCTGCCGGCAAGCTTCGTGCCGAGTCCGGCTATTGGGTAGACTGGGGACTGAATCGATGCAACGGCACCCGAGTCAGCCTAGGGCGCCGGTTCCAGCGACCAACCAACTGCCGAGCACGCTACCGCCGGACAGGCGAAGCGGCCGAACTGACGGAGGACAGATGGAAGATACGATCTACCGCGGCTTGAACGGGGTCAACATCGACAGCAGCGAAATCTGCTTCATCGATGGCATGAAGGGCGAGCTCGTCTATCGCGGCTACGACATCCGGGAGTTGGCCGACAAGGCTACCTTCGAGGAGGTCGTCTGCCTGCTGTGGGATGGCGAACTCCCCAATGATCGCCAGTTGAGTGAGTTCCACGAAAATCTCCGCCCCCACCTGGCGGTGCCCGACGCCGTGTTCGACATACTGAGGTGCCTGCCGAAAGAATCCGGCACGATGCACGCCCTGCGCACCGCGGTGTCGGCGCTGGCGGCCTTCGACGAGGAACCCGACGGAGTGGAGCCGGAAAACGTCAGGCGTATCGGCATCAGACTCGTCGCGCAGTTCCCCACGGTCACGGCCGGGCTCGAGCGCATCCGCCAGGGCCTCGAACCGATCGAACCGGACCCGGATCTGTCACTGGCAGCGAACTTCCTGTACATGCTCTCGGGCGAGCGCCCGAGCGACGCCGCCGTTCGGGTAATGGACGTGGCCTTGGTCCTGCACGCCGAACACGGCTCCAACGCATCGACGTTCGTGGCACGCTCCACCGCCTCGACACTCACCGACGTCTACAGCGCGATCACCGCCGCCGTCGCCTCACTCAAGGGGCCGCTTCACGGCGGGGCCAATGCCGGCGTGATGAACACCCTCGAACGAATAGGTGAGGTCTCCGGAATCGAACCTTTCGTGCTCGAGACGTTGGCCAAGCCACACGGCCGAGTGATGGGTTTCGGGCACCGAGTATACCGGGTAGTCGACCCGCGAGCCCGCATCCTCAAGGATGTCGCGGAAGACCTGGCCGCCGAATCGGGCGACTCGAAGTGGTTCGAGATGGGCCTGGAGATGGAACGGGTCATGGAACGCGAGATGGAGAAGCGCGGCAAACAGGTCCGTCCCAACGTCGACTTCTACTCGGCATCGGTATACCGGATGCTGGGCTTCCCCACGGACATGTACACACCCATATTCGCCGTTTCCCGAATTTCAGGGTGGATGGCGCACCTGTTCGAGCAGTACGCCGACAACCACCTCATGCGGCCGCGGCTCATCTACGAAGGGCCACGCGGCAAGACCTTCACGCCGGTGGAGCAGCGCTAGGGCCAGGGGCGGAGGATTCCCGACGGTCGGCTAGGGAGTCAGAAGCGGCAGGTCATACCTGGTCAACCGATCGTCCGCCGTCGCGAGCGGCACACCCAAAACACGAGCTTGCGCGATGAGCAGTCTGTCGAACGGGTCCCGGTGGTGCAGGGGGAGTTCTGATACTGCGAGCGCATGCCTGTGCTCCACGGCGACCGGGGACACTGCAGTCGCCTGAATACGGTTCGGTACGAATGTCACCGGCTCCTCGGGCAGCGACAACCTGCCCAGGGAATACTTGATCGATATCTCCCAGGAGCTCGCCGCCGACAAGAGAAGCTCGTTTGCAGCATCTTCGACCAGGGGCCTTAGTTTGCCCAGCCGCTCCGGAGAGACGAGCATCCAGAGCCAGACATGAGTGTCCAGAAGTACTTTCAAGATTCGAAGGCGAGTTGAGTTTCCTCGTCGAGCGGCGCGTCGAAATCGTCCGGAACTACGAAACGTCCGGCGTCCTGCCCAAGCTGGCGCGTGGCTGCCTTCACCGGGACCAGGCGGGCAACCGGGGTTCCGCCGCGTAGTATCGTGACTTCTTCCCCGGCCTGAACGCGTCGCAAGAGTTTGGAAAGCGTCGTCTTCGCTTCGTGCACGCCTACCTCTGCCATAGGCTTCCAATATATTGCAACGACATTAGCTTAGTCAATGTACTTAGTCGGCGGGGTGCTTTCTGTTCAGCTAATCCGGCGCGCCTTCGGCTGTCGACAACCGGCCCAGAAAACGAGCTACCGCCTGCTCGTAGCGCGGCCCGACTCGGTTCCATCCCTCGACATGATCTACCCCTTCGAGGCGCAGGTACTCGATCGGAGCGGTCACCTCGCCGGCAAACTCGTCGACGAGGCTTATCGGAATCGTGTGGTCGGCCGTGCCGGCGATAAGCAGAACCGGTGCTTCGATCGAACCGGCAGTTCGCCGCTGATCCAGCCTGTCCCAGTCAACGCCGGTTCTAAGGCTGCCGATCGCCAGTCCCAGATCGGCCAGTCGCCGCGGCAGTGGCAGCCCAGTTTCGCTGACTGCCCGCCGGATAACCGTACGTGGGTCCAGCAGCGGCGAGTCGAGCACGATTCCGGTTAACCGCGGTGCGCCTTGCGGCCAGCGCGCCGCCGCTTCCAGTGCCACCGCTCCACCCATGGAGAAGCCGAGCAGCAGCACCTCGTCTACCCCGCGACGGGCCAGCTCGCCGACCGCCACCAGCGCATCATCCGCCTCGCTGGCGCCGTAGTGGAAGAGGCCGTCGGGGCTCGGGTCGCTGCTGTCGTGGTTGCGGTAGGCGAGAGCCAGAACAGACCAGTCCTGCTCGACCAGCGTCGGCAGGATCCGCAGCGACTCGGTCAGGTCGGCACGCCGACGGCCGTGCAGGGCGAGTACCGCCCTCTTGGGATGCGATTCGATCCACCAGGCGCACAGCTTGCCGGCTTCCCCCACGAGCTCGAGCTCCTCGAACGGGATCCCGTGGTCCAGCAGCGGGTCGCGCCGGAAGATCGTCACGTCGAGGCGCGCAGCGTCACCGGACTTGGGCGGCTCACCGACGACTCCCTGCAGCCGGCGGGTGACTGTCTCACCGTCATCGCTCATCGGTGGGCCGAGGCGACCGTAGCCGTCCTCCCAAAGCAGGTTGTAAACGCCCTGCTTGCGCACGTCCGAGAACTGGCTCGGTTGCTCCTTCGCCGGCAGCACCACCCGGTATGCGCCGTCGCCCTCCCCATCGCGCTCGACATCGACGATCTCGAACTCCGCCATCAGCCCGTACGGCTTGGGCACGAGTACCCCGTTGGAAACGCGCCAGCCGAGCCACACCAGGAGGGCCGCCGCCAGGAGCGCCAGGATCAGCAGCATCCAGAGGATCATCCTCAACGATCACTCCCCGTCATCGGCGACTCGTTCGTCGACATGGCGTACCGGCGACCTTGAAAGCGCTCTCGGTCCGGATGTCTTGCGCGCGCGTCCACCGGATCAGCCTCTCCCCCAGGCGATTCGTCCGTAGGTGTCGTGACGATCGGGGCTGGTGGAGAACATGTCGACCGCGATCCCGGTCGACTCCTCGATCAGCTTGAGGTAGTCGACGACCGCTCCCGGCAGCGCTTCGCGACTGCCCAGGCCGTGCAGGTCGCCCCAGCCCGATGTCTCGCGATACACCGGCAAGCCGTCTCGATATTCGTCGCACACCTTGACTACGTCCAGCCCGCTCAGAACGTCGAGTTTCGTTACCACCAGGCCGTCGAAACCGTTGATGTCACAGGCGTAACGAAGCTGCACCAGGTCGAGCCAGCCCACCCGACGGGGCCGGCCGGTAGTGGTTCCGAACTCGTCCCACTGGTTGCTGCCGGTGCCTCGCAACCGAGCGGCCTCGTCACCCTGCAACTCGGTCGGGAACGGACCGTGTCCAACGCGGCTCGTAAACGCCTTTACAACCCCGTAAACGCGGTCGAGGGCCTTGTGGGAGACGCCCGCGCCCACCAGTATGCCGCCGACGCTTGGGTGGGAACTGGTCACGTAGGGGTAGGTGCCGTAGCCCAGGTCGAGCATGGTCCCCTGGCCACCCTCGAACATCACCCTGCGGCCGTCGGCCAGCGCCTTGCGGACCATCTCACCGCTGTCGCGCACCAGCGGCACGAGCCGTTCGCGCACCTTCGCCAGCTCGTCGAACGCCTTGTCGACATCCGTCCAACCGACTCGCGCTGTGGAGTTCGGCTTGGCCTCCAGCAGTCGCCCCAGGCGCTCCCTGAGCACGCCTGCGTCCACCAGGTCGCCGAAACGCAGCCCCACGCGCCGTGCCTTGTCGCTGTAGCAAGGACCGATCCCCCGGCCGGTCGTACCGACGAAACCCCCGCCTTCGTCGTTCTTCTTGTGGTGCGGAAGTACCAGATGCGCTTCGTGGGAGATGAGC
Organism: Trueperaceae bacterium; assembly: GCA_040905465.1. Classification (GTDB taxonomy): domain Bacteria; phylum Deinococcota; class Deinococci; order Deinococcales; family Trueperaceae; genus DASVCN01. The sequence continues at coordinate 30,600 of JBBDRK010000045.1, forward strand.
ACCTCACCCGGGTCGCCGTGCTCTCTGAACGCCTCCAGCTCCTGCCAGAACGACCAGGGATCGATGACCATACCGCCCCCGAGGACCGACGTGGGCCGTTCGTGCAGAGTGCCGCACGGCAAGTGATGCAGCTTGAAGACATCGTTGCCGACGACTACCGTGTGCCCCGCGTTGGCGCCGCCCGAGTAACGCACCACGAAGTCCGCTTCGGCGGCCAGCGCGTCGACCACCTTGCCCTTGCCCTCGTCACCCCATTGGGCGCCGATCACCGCAATTCCCGGCATCCAGACCTCCTCCTTGCCGTCGGTCAGTATGTCATAGGG
>JBBDRK010000046.1:0-37441 GCA_040905465.1 Trueperaceae bacterium
AACCCCTGACCTTCTGAATGCCATTCAGACGCGCTCCCAACTGCGCCACGGCCCCGAGATAGCCCGGGCTTGCCGGGCACAGAGTTCGCTGTGCTCACATGGCACAGGCGAAGGTAAGTTTATAGGGATTTTGGAGTCGTGCTCCCAACATTGGGCGACGCAAATGGGTCGCCGCAAGCCGGTATAACGCGAGCATAGCTTTACGGTAGCTGCAGTTCCCTACTCAGCAGCCGGCATGAACTCATCGTGCTGAGCCTTCGCCTGATTCTCCTGGGCTTCCAGCATCAGGTCCAACATGCCAAGGAGTCGCTCCTTCTCACGCTGAGATATTTGGTTTGGTACCCGTACGTAAGCGGCTCGGCCACCTCCGAGCGGAAGACTCAGTACGTAGTAATTACTGTCCTCGTCTGATGTCATTGGCTCCTTCGAAGTGCCTATTCCCTTTTGCTCGGAGTTTTCTCGCCCATTCACGCCTGGAGTCTCAATGAATCTCGGACCTACTGTGCCGGGTCGGCCAGCCTTATCTGTGATTTCCGGGCCTGTCTCATCGCTTCCTTCCGAGCCTACTTCGGAACTATACAGCCACCCTTCAATTAGCGCAAAAGCCTCCGGCGCCCATTCAATGCGAGATGCGTGCCCGCGACGCCCACGGACAAATGTCCCTAGGCCAACCGTTCCAAGCAGATCGGCGAACGTGAGAGCCCCTTCACTCCTGTTGTTTGGGCTTGTACCGATCCCAGCCTGTGCCCACCAGGTCTCAAACCACTCCAACTTGGTAACCGACTCCTCGCCCTGATGTAGTCGCGCTTCTAGAAGATTCGCGTAGGGCGAGTATTTGAACATCTGCTGCCGAATAATATCTGCCTTGACAGTATCGTTATCAGAGAGAGACAAGCGCCGACCCTCATCGGTCAACTTCTCCGTGTCTGAATCAGCCAAGCCAAGCTCCCTTAAAGCGAGGACGGTACCGACAAAGTTCTTTCCGGTAAATCCCATAGTCTTGAGCTGATCGAAACTCTTGCCTCGGCCGAGTATGCGAATGAACTTGAAGATGTCCTCTGTGCCGGTTCTATAGGGTAGAGTCACAGCGCCATTGTCAGTCATTACTTTCCTCCTTGGCGCCCATACTGGCATATTGGCGTAGAGTCTGTCAAGACGGCGGCCACGTTATCGTATCCCAGCTGCCGCCAAATAGTCGCCTCGCCCAAGTAGCTCTGACAAGGACACTGCCCCAGCCCTCCGCTGTTCCTCATACACATGCGTGTACGTCCTCACCGTCATGCTCGGATCTGCGTTCCCCAACCTTTCGGCAACCACCGTCACCGGCACGCAGTGCCTGATAAGCAACAACGCGGCCGTGTGCCGCAGATCGTGCAGCGGGACCCTCGGCGCGTTCGCCGCCTGACTACGTCCAGTTCTGGCCGCGGTATTCGTCCCGCACGCGGTACCGGCCAGCTCCTTGCGCTTCGAAATATTTAGCGAAGGTTGGACTATGTTCGTCGCTAGCAGCATTCGCCAGAGTGACGTTTACCATGTTCGGACTCACTTTCCACCCTCGCCGGGAGACTAGCTCCTTAACGCTCTGAACGGAGAGGGGTTCTAAAAGCTCACCCCTGTTTACGGCTGCAAGTATCTCCCTGTTCAATCCACGCCCAAATTTGGCCATACCGGTGCTCCTCTCTATTCGATTTCTTGTCGTCTAATGGTCGTCATCGGACGGTTGTCCACAAGAATGTGCAGGCGCGCCGATTTATAGAGCGGATTGTAATCGGCGTAGGCCTTGAAGGGCGTTGACTGGCGTGGGGCCAGAGTGGTGAAGTCAAGGTAGGTCCAGTCACTCGACAAGAAGGTGCCGGCGGAGTCATAGAACTCGATTAGGGCCTTGGCGTGCCGGATCACTGCATCCGTGTTATTAGTGACTTGCCCTTCAACAATGTAGTTGTCATAGGAGCGACCCCAAGACCAGTTCTCGATTATAAATACCGCGTTGGCTATACGCCTTCGTTGCGCCGCCTGTTCCGCCTCTCGCCTGCGCTGCTCCGCGGCCTCCGCCGCTCGACGCCGCTCCTCTTCCGCACGTTGACGCTGGGCCGCCTGTTCCTCGGCGGTCGTGCGCTCAAGCCACACGCTGATGCTCTCCCTTTCGCTAGTCACGTTTAGTACGCCCTCAAATGGTTTATAGAGGTCGTAGTCGTCATAGGGTTCGTCCGCCATGACTCGGTAAGGGGTAGCTTGGGCCCGGACGACTGTCACAGTAGTAGGTGTTCGGCCAACAGTCTTCCCGTCAACGAAGACGGCTGCGTTTTCAGGGTCAGTCGCGACCCGCACCTCTGCGTACTGTCGGCCGCTAATTTCATCACCGAAGGCCTGCAGGAGCCCAGACTTACCTACGATGTTAGCAGCCCCAACAATACCAAGTCCTACTGCGAATACGAGAACAACTCGCTTTCCTGGACCAATATAGATCAGACCCCAGACGAGTAGCGCAATGGCGATGATAAGCAGCATATAGTTCCTTTCGTACGCCGATACTAACGCTTAATGACATTGTGATGGCAAGCACTTTTAGGTTAAGACCTCCTCAAGGGACACAGCACCTGCGCGCCTCTGCTCCTCGTACATGTGGGCGTAGGTCCGAAGTGTGATGCTTGGATCGGCGTGACCCAAACGCTCCGCCACCACCTTCACCGGCACGCCATGGCGAATTAGCAGCGACGCCGCTGTGTGGCGTAAGTCGTGCAGCCGGATCTTAGACACGCTCGCCCGCTCGATGAGGGCATCGAAGCGCCGCTGTACGTTTCGCGGCCAGAGGTGCGTCTCCTCAGACGAGGCGAACACCATCGTCGCCAGCTTGCCCAACTTAATCTCCTGATCCAGTTGATGGTCGCGCAGCACTCGCACCGTGTCGGCCGACAGCAGCAGCGTTCGCCGGCTGGCTCTCGTCTTTGGCTCGCCCAGCTGCACCCCACCTCTCACTTTCACAAGGCTCCGCGACACCCGAAGCCAGCCCTCCTCGAGATCGACCTCTTTCCAGTGCAGGCCTAGTAGCTCGCCACGCCTCATGCCCGTGGCAAGTGCCAAGTAGAAGAGCGGGTAGAGCTTGTGGCACTTAGCGGCATCCAGGAACCGCCTCGTTTCGTCCGCCGTCCAGGCCTTCATCTCAACGCGTGACAAGGCGGGCGCCCGGACGTGCTCTGCCGGGTTGCTCGTTAGGATCTGCCATACGACGGCCTGTTTCAAAGCTGTCTTGAGGGTGCCCAGGGCACCTCGCACCATCCGCGCCGAGAAGCCCTCGGCCAGCATCTCCCCTACCAATGCTTCGACCTTAAGAGCCCGCAGGTCAGTCAGGCGAACAGAGGCCAGCCGCGGCTCCAACATTCGCCGGACGATGTACTCGTACCCCTGGTGCGTCACCGGCCGTACGTGCCGCTCCTTGTGCTCCAGCCAGCGCCTCAGGAACTCACCTACCGTGGTTTTGTGAGCCTCCAGGCTCGTTCCGGCGTCCCGTTCCCGAATGAGCCGTTGACGGATTGCCTCGGCCTCCTCTCTGGCGGCCGCAGTGAAGTATCGCCTGACTTGCTTGCCGTTGACGTCGTGACCCAGAGTGACTGCCCCGGCGTACTTGCCGTTCTTCTTGCGGACGATGGTGCCGTCGCCATTCGCTCGCTTCCGCCCTTTGCGTTTGCTCACTCCTGCACCGGAACCAGTTCGCGAGCACGGTCCAACGCCTCATGAAGTGTTGGGAACAGCTCATGAACATCACTCAGCTCAAGATGCCAGAAGTCGTCCGCCCGCAGCTCAATCAGCGCCGCGCCCCACCACCAACGCGTGGGCATAGGGCCAAAGAACTTGTCAGTTCTGTCGCTCATCTGACTAGATCCGGCTGGAGCACCCAGTGGCCGCTCTACGTGTTGCTCGATGAAGGCTACGGCACTGGCGAGGCTCTCGGTACTAGCGTCGAGGCCCTTCACTGCGGTAGTGATGTGCCAGCGGTGGTTATGGATGCGTTCTATGAGATATTCGTGCAGGGCGTACTTGCCGGGAGCTAATCGGATAAGCTGCTCGGTCATCTCCGGTCTCCAATCCGAGCCCGATTGTGAGAAACATAACAATGGCTCGGAAGGGATTATTTACCGGATCCGACACGAGGGTATCAAAGTTCAACCCCTTTCTGCCAAGTCAAGTATTTCGTCCACAGGTACTTCGAGTTCGGCCGACAGTCGCTCTATCTCCTGATAGCGCAGTTGGCGAAGAGCCGGGGGCGCCATAAACGCCTCAGTTGGCCTGACAATCCGGTTCGCATATTCGGCGGCAGCTCGCCTTGCATCAGCAAACCTGGTCAGCGCGTTCACTGCATCCATAGCGGCCTTGCGACTTAGCACGGCCCTACGGTTCACCCTATCTCCGCTAGATGTTTTGATCCACCACTTCCGGGGCCGCTCGCACACCAAGACATAGCCATGGAAGGCGTACCGGGACTTCTCGTTTGCAAGCGGCCGTAGTTTCTCTAGCGACGACATTTCCAGACAAGCCTACCTCTCAAGCCTCGCAACCGCAGGACATGAGAAGTCTGAGCACCGCCTTGCCCCCGTGAATGCTCTCAATTCAAATCGGAACGCGGGGGAGAATTCCTAACGCAGCTGCATGACGTTGAGACTTGGAAGGAGCCGCCTGACGAGTTCGTAATGGAGGTTTACGCCTCCATATCAGCACAAGTAGACAAGAACGATAAAAGGAGCCCCTCTGGAAAGGGGCCGGTAGGGATGGAACTGTCGGCAAGGGTATTATCGCCTGCTCCTATGCAAGGAATGGAGCCTTAGAGCCCTTTGCGACAGCCACCCAGATGGAGGAACGATGGATACTGGGTTGGTAAGAAACCGCGAGTCTAGTCGAGAACGGCTTCGAATCAGCTCGCCGCCGTTCGCTAACGAGCCCGATCCCTCACAGCTGCTTCAGTGGGCGGAGGTCATCCTCGAGAGCGAGGCGACCGAGTGGCGCTACTTCGACCGCAACGGCAAGCCGCGCCGCATCTACGGGACTGCAAGTGAACTTATTGGCAAGCTACTCGACCTTAACGCGGCTGGCCATCAGGTCTACCCCGTCATCAACGCGACGTCACCGGACGTCATCACCTCTAAGCGAGCTGCCGTCGAAGAGGGCCGCTGGGCGGACGAGTCCTACCTAAGCGACCGGGACATCACCAGGGTACGCGCCGTGTTTGTGGACCTCGACGAGGACCACGGTAACAACCTCGATCGAATCCTACAAAGCCCGCGACCGCCCACGGCCATAGTGCGCTCGAGCCAGCAGCACAAGCTGCACGCCTAATGGAAGCTGCGCGACGGCAACCCCAGGCACTTCCGCTCACTCCAGAAGGCTCTCATTGACTCCTTCCGCGGCGACCCCACCGTCGTCAATGCCTCGCGAATCATGCGCGTACCCGGGTTGCTTAACCTCAAGGACGGCATAGGGGCCAAGCGAGCCGAGCTACTGCACCTCGATCCCGGCGCCCTGTACGTCGAGGAGCAACTGATCACTGCCTTTGGCGTGGATCTCAACCCCGACTCAAGTCGTCCCACAATCCCTTCCGAACAGCACGTGCGACTCACGCCTGGGGCGTTCGACCTGCTGCTGAAGAGCCTGACAGAGGTGGACGTGAGCCGGCTCCAATACCGGCACCGGTGTGTCCGCGCCTTCCTCAATCTATTCGAGGACTGTGGGCGGCTCGCGGATGGCATAAGAGCGCTTCAGCGTGACGAGGTGCGTCGGGCCTGGGTGAAAAACGGCAATATTCGAAGCCACAGCAATTGGCTCCAGGAAATCGACGATTGGCTCACCGCGGCCCCGGACCCTGAGGGCAAGCGGCTTGGCCTTCCAACCCTCCTGGAGAACGGCTTCCACATAGACTCCCTCCCAACTGTCAGCAGCAATGAAGGCAAGTCGTCTCACGCAGATGTCCTCTTAAGACTATTGAAGCAAGCTGGAGCGATCGCGTGGCACGACCCGGAGAGGCGGGCGTGGTTGACGATCCCGCGCGATAGGCACTTTGAGCACCACCGACTAGAAAGTGCCGAAGTGGAGGCGTGGCTCAAGCATTTGTTCCTCCGGTCGCGTGGATCGGCGCCAAGCTCTACCGGACTCTCCGGGGCAATGGGAGCCCTTGAGGCCATGGCGTTGTTTGACGGGGAGCAGCACGAGGTGCTTGTAAGGGTCGGTGCGGGCAACGGCATAATCTTCCTCGATCTTGCTGACAATGAATGGCGAGCGGTCAAGATCACTTCCGAAGGCTGGAGTGTCGTCAACGATCCACCGATACGGTTTCGTCGGCACCGCGCGATGCGCCCCCTAGCCGTTCCATCACCGAAGGGCCACCTTTCACCCTTGTGGGAGCTGCTTAACATCGGCCCCGACGACCGCGTGCTCCTCGCCGCTTGGCTGGTTGCGGCTCTGCGCGCTCAGGGACCGTACCCGCTGTTGGCCTTAACTGGCCAGCAGGGCTCTGCCAAGAGCACCACCGCACGAGTTCTGCGGGCGCTCGTGGACCCCAACCTTGCACCCTTGCGCGGCCAGCCCCGCGAAGGACGCGATGTCGTAATTTCGGCTGGCAACAGCTGGATTCTGGCCTTCGATAACCTCTCGAGGATCCCCGGCTGGCTCTCCGACCTGTTGTGCACGGTCTCCACCGGCGGAGGCTTTGCCACGCGGGAACTCTACACGAACAATGAGGAGATGGTGGTGAGTTTCCAAAGACCCGTCATCCTCACCAGCATCGCCGACGTCGCCAGCAAGCCCGACCTCCTTGACCGCGCCCTCATGCTCGACCTGCCGCCTATTCCCGCCAAGAATCGTCTCATCGAGGAGCAGCTATGGTCCCGCTTCGCTGAGTTGCAACCCGCTATCCTCGGGGCCCTGCTCGATGCTGTGGCAGCCGGGTTGGCTCGACTACCGCACCTTCCGAAAAACGCTTCAACTCGTATGGCAGACTTCGAGCTATGGGCGGCAGCCACCGAGGAGGCCCTCGGATTCCCTGCCGGAGCGTTCGCAACCAGATTCAACGAGAGCCGCGCCGAGGTGCAAGGCCTCGTGCTGCAGTCCGAGCCGGTTGCCGCAGAGGTGTTCCGGTTTATCTGCAAGACCAGGACGTGGACGGGCACCGCCACGGAACTGCTCGAGGAGCTAAACGCCATCACCCCACCCAGTATCACTATTAAGTCGACATGGCCGTCCACAGCAAGCAAGCTCGGCAACGATCTGAGGACAGTATCGCCTGCGCTCGAGAAGGTGGGGGTGCACGTCGAGTTCCTGAAGAAGCACGGTGGCCGCAGGCAAATTGCCCTGACCATGGTTGCTTCAACTGGCGTTGAACAGTTGATAGGCACAACAACAGCACGTTTACCTCGTCACCGGCGTGAGAGTCGCTGGTGACGAGGCTTTGGGTGTTGTGACTACATGTTTTGGGCTTGCTGCGGGACTGGAATTTCCAGGTAGCGAGCTGGCGGGCTGATGTGGAGCGCGTCCAGCACGCGCTTTTGCTCGGCATTCAGCGGGTTGGTTTGAACCACCGGCCCGTTCTTGGTGTCGTGGTAGCCGGCCTGTAAATTGGAAAAGTTTTTCTTGAGCTGATGCCAGGTATCGCCCGTCTCGTTCTCGATGATGCGGATCAGCAGCAGCGCCAGCCAGCAGAGCAGCACGTGGCCTTCGATGCGGTGCCTGCGGCGGTGGTAGACGGGACGCACATCCACGGTGTGCTTGAGGTCCCGGTTGACCCGCTCGATCTCGAAGAGTTGCTTGTAACCGAGCGCGACATCCTCGGCGGAGAGGTCACTGTCACTGGTTGACACCAGGAACTTTCCGTCGAGCTTCTCCTCGGCAGCGATCTTGGCCTTGTTGAGAGCCAGCTTCCCGGTCTTGGTCTGCCTCACGTACTTCCCGAAGGTGCGGTGAGCCCGCAGATCACAAGCCGCCCGCGTGTGCTGAGGACCCGCCTGCTGGGCCAGCTCGGCGAGGCGCCGCTCGGTCTCCCTGACGATGTCCTCCCGCTTGATCCGGTCACGTTCCGCTTCACTGGGGTTCTGCACGATCACGAAGCGCCTGCTCATCACGCTGTCAGCCTTGGTGGTGACCTCCTTGATGCGCAGGCCACTGTCGAGTCGCTTGAACCTGCCGGGTCGGGAGAGCGCCTCCGGCAGCTTCCCGTTCGGCCCTAAGCGCAATCTCTCACCCAGGATGAAGGCGTCACCGGCGCCTTGCAGTGCCCGCCTGTTCTCAAGGCTGTTGAAGCCGGTGTCCATCACCATCACCACCCGGCCCAACTTCCAGGCGTTCAGGTCCCGCTTCACCTCCTCGACCAAGCTCACGTCCGCTCGGTTGCCAGGGAACACCCAGCAGCGCACGGGAATCCCGTCCCTGGTGACAGCGAAAGCGATCACCACCTGCGCCAGATCCGGCCTACTGTCCTTGCTGTGCCCCCGCTTCCGGAAGCCCCTCTCGCCCTCCTCGTCACTCTCGCCGTCGTCGCCGTCGTCGCCCTCGTCGTCCTCGCCGTCGATCTCGAAATAAGTAGTGGTGGTGTCCACGAACAACAAGTCCACCTCCAGGTTGAAGAGGTTGCTGACCTGCCAGAACACCTCCCGCTGGATCTCATCGTGAGCCTCCAACAGGAAATCCATCCCCCGGTACAGCTGATGCACCTCCACCTCGGCGAGACCGTCGATGACCACCTCGTCACTGACCCATGACTCCAGGCTCAGCTTGCTGCCCGGATCCAACGCCCGGTTCGCCACCAGCGCGAACAACAGTCGCTCGATGGGAGTCCGGTAGTTCCGGCCTGACAGCAACCGCTCGAACGCCGCGTTCAAGCCCAGCCGCCTCCACACACCATCCAGCAGGTGACTGCCACCGAGCTTCTTGGCGCCCAGGAAAGCGAACGCCTCCAATCCGGCGCCCTCCAGGAGATCCTTGGCTTCACCCGGCTCGAGAAAACGGCTGATACTCTTCACCAACCGCCTGAGCTCCTCCTGATCGAGTTGATCCTTACGCCCGAAATTATAGAGAACCTGAGCCTTCGTCTGGCCAGTTACCGGATCCCGCTGGTTATGCGCCAGTGATACGTACTCATGACCCCTGGCTCTCGTAGTCCGCAAATACATCGTGCCCGCACTATACCCCGCTCACCAGCACGAGTAAAGAGGTTATCCACAAGCGTTGTGCCCACGTGAAAACTCGTTTTCACCACCCAAAAACAACAAAGACCCCGTCACACGCACAACAGGGCCTTCAATCATGCCTCACTACTGTTCAACGCCAGTTCAATAGAACCGGACTTTCCCCCCGGCGAAGAACCGGACGATAGCCTGCCCTTCCATTGAGCGAGATGGAGGCGAACTCGGGTTCGACGGAGGCGATCCTGTCGCCTCCGCTTTTCTATGCCGGGCGACGTCAGGGAAGGAAGCCGGAGGCGGAGGAGGCGGCAGGAACAACCATCTCCCCTCCCGCTCCTGCCTGTCTCGCCCTTGCCGGCGGCCCCTCACCTTGCTAGCGATGAAGAGAGGAAAGAGCGCCTCCCACGCCTCCTGGTGGCACGTACTACGTGTCCGAAGGCTGAACTACCGGCCACGGCTGCCGCCTCCGCATCGCCTCCCTGCACTCCCTCCCCGCTACATAGAACCTCCCGCTCTTGAGTTCCCCCTGGATCCCAGGGGTTCCGGCCAACCCGACGGCAAGTGAGCCGCCGTGGTCGTTTCTGGTACTTTCCGCATCCAGCCTAACCAGCATTCCGAGAAACGATAAGAGCAGGAGGCGAATGTGACAGACGAAGTCCAGAACGAGAAACTCCTGCGCATCGACGAGGTCGCCCAGCAACTCAGCGTCTCAACCCGCACGGTGCGCTCCTGGTGTCTAGACGGCCTCATCGAGCACGTACGCTTGCCTCGAGGCCGCTACCGAATCCCCAAGAGCGAACTTAGCCGCATCACACAGGGAGGCGCCGATGGAGCACGCTGACTACTACTTGCCCGAGCACCTCATGGCCAAGCTAAGCCCTGACGACAGGCTCATCGAGCAGCCATCTGTGACGGACGAAAAGCCCAGCTTTGTTAGTCGCAAGCACCTGACTGCCAAATTCCTCAGCGTACGCAGGCTTATGGCACTCGCCCAGACCACCGGGTGCCAGCTCCACGAGGCCATCATCCAAGCCATGTACATCATCTCCACGACACTGGTGCCCAAGGACGAGGACGAAAGAGACCCCGACGCGCAGCGCGTGATGACAGCCCTCTATCGGCGGCTCGAGGATATCGAGGTTCTCGTGCAAGACGCCATCAACAGGCTCGTGACTCGCCTAATCGATGGGCTCAATGCAAAGATGGAAAACCCTGGCGAGCCGGTCGCAGCGCGCCGGAACCTACAGTGGGCACGGATAATGCTCGGCATTCAGGAAGGGAGTAACGCCATGGTGGTTAGTGACGGCATGCAGCACCAAGAGGACGGCGTTAACCATGGCCCGCCCTAAGCGACAGGAACAGCTCACCCTGCAGCTACTCCTCGAAAGGCACGGCACCGGCTCCCTTGCGCAAGTGCAAGCCGCCCTCGCTTATGCTTGCGAAAAGGCGGTGCAGCTTTTCGATAGCGAGGACGAGAAGCTGGCCCTCCGAGGCATTCACGCTCTGACGCAGGCGGCCGGCCAGTACGCCCGTGTGTACGAGGTGGCGGAGTTGGGTGAACGGGTCGAATTGCTGGAACGTCAGCTAGGAATCGCGGAGGGGCATAGTGCGCGTCCGAACTAGGCTGGTCCGGATGGAGAACAGCATCGCCAAGATACGAGCGCCGGGGCTCAGGAGTCAAGTAGTAGTCTACCTCCCGTCAAACGGGCGCGATGCGACCCCTCTCGGGGCCTGGATACAGGTGTCTGCGGCATTACCGAAACCGGTCTAGGCTGTCACCTGTCACCCGTTGCGGCACATTTCGATTGCCTTACGGCTCCTCGGCGAGTTCGACCGCTTCGAGCGAATACTGCACAACGGTCTCAATTAGCCCCTGCACCAGAGCACTACAGTTTTTAAACAGAAGCAGATCAAGCGAACGCTCGCCCAGATCCCTTACAGGCTTGCTTATGAGTGCGTGGACAAAAGACTGGGTAGTGAGCGTAACTTCGTCAAAGTCGATCGCAACTTTGTGATTACGACTGAGCGATGGCCCAATAACCTTTGTACGAAGGACGGCAGCAACGTCTTTATCTTCCGCAAAGACACCGCTCTCCTCAACCATACGGATCGTTTTCAAGAGAATCGTATCTGTTTGAAATACTCTTTCTTGCTCTTCTTCACGTCTATTTGGTACGCCTCCCGTATTCGTGCTAGAAGTTCAGCGAACTCCACGCCTTCTTCGACACTCATGTCTATGCCCACAACCGTCCCCTGCCAGTGAGGCAACCCAGACCTCAGCCTATGCTTGTCCGCGGTAGCGTCGGCGTTCAACTGGGCCGCTACTTCTTCCTTTGTTCGTAGAAGTTTGAACGCAGCGTCGCCGCTATAGATAACGAAGAAGCGGCGGGAGAGGGCGGCAATACTCTTTGTAAAGAAGAGGCCAGCACCTGCATTGCGCTCGTTACCACCGATTCTGTTCGTTGCACCCGACACTCCTGGTCTTAGGGCCCGCATGATTGCTTCAGCCGGGGTAGTAACAGCGTGGCTACGCTGCATTGAATTCAGTACACCGATGCCGCCGTCCGCTATGCCAACCGCAATTGTATTGGAGCCTTTGTAGTACTGAGCGCACACGAAGGCTCCAACCGATGACCCGGAATGCTCTAGAACGTTTCGGACCATCTCGCTAAAAACGTACTTTATCGGGTCGGCAACAGAAGGAGGCGCATGAAGCAGTGGGATAAGATTAGCAATTGCTTCACTCAGGCCCTTGCTTGTGCGAATGTTCGTCAATGGTACAAATCGTCCTGCTTCCTCATGCTCCGTAATCCCCAGTGTGGGCTTCAAGTCGAGGTGATCGAACAGCCCCATCCGCATAAGATAGCGAACAGGCCGAATTGGAGGAACCGCACCAGTTGTTTTTATGCCTCGCTGTTTCGCTTGCTCTCCAAGGCAGGCAGCCATGGCCAGTGCTGCGGGATGCACAGCAATCCACTTCTCGTGCATTTTCACAACTAGATCTGGATCGCCTTCAGTGGGAGAGTATTTCCGCAGAAAACCCTCAAAATTCTGAAGGCGGGCACTGTTTGGCAACTCGATCCTCATAGCATCATCGTATCTCGGTTGCCAACCGAGAAACGGCCAGCAAGAGGCAAGAGGAAAGACACAGCGCGAATCACACCTGGAGAGAGCAGATAACTGCACAGTAGTTGCATTTGATCGGATGACGATTAACAGAATCCGATTGCGTAAGCTGATAAGCCTGAGCTGCAAATCGCTTGACCTTCTGATTGCCTCTCAGGGGGTCAGCGTCACCCACACCTCGCTGGCGCCCCTTTCCCTGTACTAGCCCAACAGGCCGCCCTCCTAAGGCCAAGCGACGTCGACTGGAAAGAGGGATAATTGGGGAAGCAGCTTATAGCGCCTCGGCGAGAGCCCAGGCAAGCGGGGCGATGACCCAGCCGTGGATAACTCGAAGGAAGGCCAACGATATCATCTTTGATGTGAACGGCAAGCTACCCACAATCAGTCTTTACACCGGTGCAGGCGGCATGGATTACGGCTTCGAGGCAGCCGGCTTCGAGACGGGCGTTGGGCTCGAGCTTGACCAGGATGCAGTAGAGACGGTCCGGCTAAATCGCTCCTGGCCGGTTATTTGTCAGGACATCCACAAGACGTCTACAGTCCGGATACTTGAAGCAGCAGGCCTGCATCGTGGGGATGCGGCGCTGCTAATCGGGGGGCCGCCCTGCCAGCCCTTTTCAAAGTCCGGATACTGGTCACGTGGCGACTCACGTCGGCTTGACGACCCTAGAGCGAAAACCCTGGACGCTTACATGCGTGTCGTCCGAGAAGCCCTGCCCGAAGTGTTCGTCCTAGAGAACGTGCACGGGATCAAGTATTCAGGCAAGGAAGAGGGAATGCTCCTCCTCCAAAGGCTTGTGGATGAGATCAATGCTGAGCACAAGACCAACTATGTCCTCTCCTGGGACGTGCTAAACGCCGCCGACTACGGGGTGCCGCAGCTCAGAAACCGTTTCTTCATGGTCGGTCACCGCGACGGCAAGAGGTTTACCTTCCCTAGCCCTGCTTACCAGTCTAGGACCGTATGCCAAGAAACCAATTGTGGCACTCAGCCATATGTCACTGCATGGGACGCAATTGGCGACCTCTGCCCCGACCCGGCTGAGGACTTGCGTGCCCGTGGCCGTTGGGCCGATCTTCTCCCTTCAATTCCCGAAGGTGAAAACTACCTCTGGCATACCGACCGGAAAGGTGGCCTGCCACTGTTCGGATGGCGGCGCAGGTACTGGAGCTTCTTGTTAAAGCTGGCTAAGGATAGGCCTTCATGGACGATCCAGGCGCAGCCCGGTCCGGCCATCGGGCCCTTCCATTGGGAGAGTCGATTGCTGAGTATCCGCGAGATGGCCCGCCTCCAGACGTTCCCTGACAATATTCGGTTCGTTGGCAGCCGAAACTCACTCCAGCGTCAGATCGGCAACGCTGTCCCCTCTTTACTAGCTGAGGTGCTCGGCAGGGAGATTCGCCGTCAACTATTCGGCGCGCCCCTCAAGGGAGAGCTAACTCTTGCGATATGCCCCAAGCGCCCCATTCCGGAGCCCGAGCCAGTCGAGTCAGTCGCCGAGAAGTATTTGAACCTCGTCGGCGAGCACGTAGCTCACCCGGGGACAGGTAAGGGACCGAACGGGACTCGATGACAGAAGGGGCTAGGAGCCGAAGAGGTCAACCCACTCTTGAAGGCTCTCGTCACTCACGTTAGCCTCCTCGAGCCTCTCCTGCATGCGGAGCGGGAACTGACACAAGAAGTCATCGAGCCCCCTGCTACTCCAAATGATCGACTCATGCAAGAAAGTGGCGGCAGATGTGTATAACCGCACCAGGACGTTGCGTTGAGTCAACACTTGAGCGGTCAACTGCTCGGCGTCCAGATCCTGCTGGCTCGGTGAGAGCATCACGTATGCGCCGCGAGCCACTGATGCCCTCGAAAGCGCCTCGGTCCAATAGAGTACATCCGAGCGGGTAACTTGCTTCTGCTTGACCTCCACAGAGGCTGTCGGCGTCACGTCCTCCTCCTCAAGGAAGGCCTTAACGTCGCCTGGAACATGACGGCTCGGATCATTAACGTGCCCAAGTCGCACAACGGGATAAACCAAGTCAAGGGCAGCAGCGACCATGGCCTGCCCGCGTTTGCCGTCCTCCGGCCAGCTCGTCACGAAGTCCGCAACAGCACTGACGAACTCATTGATCGTCCAGTGAGTGCTCACAACCTGAATTCGAGGGACAGGCCTTCGGGCGACACGCCGCCGAACAGCCAAGAATGCGGCCAACGCAGGAAGTAGCTCCTCCTCGGGCAGCTCCCGCAACCGCTCGAGCGTCTCAACCAAGAAATCAAGGTGCGGCCGAACCGGATCCTTTACAACCATCTCGCGATGAACCCAGGTGTATCGAAAGAATGGTTGGTTGTTGAGCGGCTCGCGCCCACGTGTCCCGATATCAACCATGTGCTCCACAGCCATCGGGGCCAGAACGTTCGTCGCAATAGTTCTCGCTGAGTAGCTTTCCAGCCCCTGCGCTGGCGATCCGCCCGCCTTAAGGACCAACGGGTCCACTCGCGGATCTGTCGCTCTCGACAAGAGTGCCGTGCCGAGCATCGATACGAAAGTTCGGCTAGGGCACCGTCCAACTTCCTGTGTTCGCTGAATCCACTCCGGTGGAAGTTGGGCGGCAGAATCGACCAACTCCACAGCCTCTAGAAAAACCGCCCTTGCTCGCTCAGTGTCTACCGTGATACTCATTACGCTCTACAGCCATTGGACCATGAGAGGTAGCTCTTGCCTAGTGGTGTGACCTGCACCGAGGTGTTGACCTAGGTAAGCTGAGTTCCAAGGGGGCCCGATGGGTAACGCGAAGCAAGGTGACTCCAGCGTCCAAAAGACCTTGGTCTTGACTCCCAACGGCTTCTGGACATCGAGAGTGGAGTCGGATCGCAAGAGGGCCGTAAAGTCGAAAGACACCAAGCCGGAGGTTCAGCTCCGGAAGGCTGTCTGGAGAATGGGTTTTCGGTACCGGAAGAACGTGAAGACCCTTGAGGGTTCGCCAGACCTTGTGTTTCCCCGCCAGAAGGTTGCGGTGTTCGTTGATGGCGATTTCTGGCATGGCCGCAATTGGCCCGAGCGGAGGAAGCGACTCCAGCGCAATCGCGACTATTGGATCAGGAAGATCGAGGGCAACATAGCCCGAGACAGAAGGGTTGACACTGCGCTTGCAAATCGGGGTTGGTCAGTCGTTCGGCTCTGGAGCGAGGACGTTCGGAGGGACATCGAAAGCTGTGTGACTGCCGTTATTACCACAGTCCGAATTGCCGAACTCTCCTCCAGCACCCCTACCTCTTAGGCGCAAGAGCGTCTGGCCACTCTCAGGGCTCCACTCTTACTTGGCCTACGGATGTATCCCCCCATCGTAAGTAGTAGGCGAAGAAGGGATCTGTGATGTGCAGCCTTCTGTCTTCCCTGTCCCAATCAATGACCGGAGTCGATGCCTCGTCATCTGCCGCAATTTGCGCCATATGATCGAGTACTCTAGAAACCTCATGAGCCTGCGGGATCTCGCCTGCTGCTGTTTCCCGAATTGAAGCCCTCAACTGCTCGTAGTCAATAGTTTCTATACCCGGCTGCATATTTGCCAGGGCTTTCAAAACGAGCCCGTAAATATCCGTCACAAAGCCATCAGAAAGCGAGCGTTGTATCCTATCCGTTCGCTGCCGTGGCCCCCGGCTCAGTCTTTCAAACATCGTTTTGCCGGTTGCCTCGGCTACGCTTCTGAAGACAGCGATTTGTTCCGCTTGCTCTACGTGTAAGGTCACCGGCGAGACCTGAGCTAACTCAATCCCTCGCCTCACACACAACTCCAGGCAGAACTCTTGCATTAGGTGAGGGCTGCCAAATGCCTCGCGCGCAAAAGCGTCCTGCACGTCCTGCTGCACCTCAAGTCCCAGAATCGTGAACCCCTTGGCCGATATCTCGAGCAGTTCGTCCAATGCCCAAGCCGGAACCTCTACTTGCTCTACTCGTCCAGTCATCTCCCGCTCTACACGAACAGCGTCGAAACGGCGATGTGGTATTGCGAGGGCGATAACAGCAACGCCATCAAAGATTAGCGGTTTAAGCGCTCTAACAACCTGTGCCTGCGTATCTCGCCCTACATAATGGAAGTCATCAATGATCATTGGGGCCTTCGCTACCCGTAACGCCCGAACCGCCGCAGGCTTGACCGCCTCAGTGCGCCCTCTTGAAGTAGAGCTGGTCAACGAGTCCCCATGTCCTGCCTCTATTTTACCGCCTAGGCTCGCGACACCCGGAATGCCAAAGCCACCATTGGCGCCGCTGGTTGCCGTAGTCGTCTTTCCCCTTACCTCTTCAACGATTAACGCCGTGAATTCGCCAAGCTTCTGAAGCACATCCCCCCAAAACTCATCTTCATTGGAATACGTTCCCCCATCCAGCCAGATCGCGTCCCCTTCAGGCAAAATAGTTCTAGCCAACACCGTCTTGCCAGACTTGGTCGCGCCCGTAACGGTCACCAGCTTCCGAGAAAACTGGATCGCGCGGCGGAGTTTCTCCTCAAGTTGGGTCTCGTTCCGCTCGACGTATGTATACCTAGGCAAACCACCAGGTACAAAAACATCTCCCACATTTATGCGGTCCGTATGCTTCACACTGTATCATCCCTTGGCGACCGCCGACAATTGTTCACTTACTCCGAGTAAATGATCGAACTGGAACCATAGTTGCATGGTAGTTGAATTCGGTAAAGCAAGAAGCGGAGACTCCGAAGAATCTCCGCTCCTAACCTGGTGGAGCCGAGGGGATTCGAACCCCTGACCTTCTGAATGCCATTCAGACGCGCTCCCAACTGCGCCACGGCCCCAAGATAGCCCGGGCTTGCCGGGCGAAAACCAGTGTATAGGGCAGGGCGGTGACCGTCAAGCAAATGCAGGACTCGACCTCCGCGCACATGCCCGAGAAAATGGACGATCGTCCGCGCCAATGAGGTATCTTGATTGAACACTCAAACACTCAATCAAGCGTCGAGATTATCCATTCATTCCCTTCCAGAAGCGCCAGAAGGACACAGGCGTGCTCGGGCACGCATTCCCGCTGCTCTACGCCAACAACCTGATCCAGGAGGTCGTCTCTGCCGGCGGCTCGGTGTCCCAGGCATGGCCCAACATGCTGGTCCTGGCCTGCTACGGCCTGCTGCTGCTCCTGCTTGCATCGCTTACTCTCAGAGAGGTGGAGTAACAACACGATTATCTGGAACAGGGGCAGGACCGCCCGGCAGAGCCGCGTCGCCGGATCAAGACCTGGCCCCCACGTTTCGACCCGACTCAACGACAGGTGCGGCGCCCGAAAGCGCCGCACCTCTACCAGACTTCGTTCTTACTTACTTCTGTTCGCGAGCGGCACGCGCGGCGGCGCGATCCTCTTCCTGACGAGCGATATCGGTCTTCAGTCGGGCCGCCTTGCCGCGGAGGTCGCGAAGGAAGTACAGCTTGGCACGGCGGCTGCGACCCCGTCGCACGATCTCGATCTTGTCGATAACCGGCGAATGCACCGGAAAGATGCGCTCGACGCCTTCGCCGAACGAGACCTTGCGCACTGTGATGGTGGAACGGGCGCCCTTGCCGTTCTTGCGGGCGATCACCACGCCCTCGAAAGCCTGTACTCGCGAGCGGTTGCCCTCGGTAACCTTGTAGTCGACCCGGATGGTGTCGCCGGTGTCGAAGTCGGGGATGTTGTCGCGCATGAACGGTTGTTCGATCGAGCGCAAGATGGCGCCTTTGTTGTACTTCATTGTGGTCTCCTGGTTGTTCGCGTTCGGATCGGCCGCGGTCCCTATGAGGGTCCGCTGCAAGCTGACAGCCTGGCAATCTTAGCGTGTTGACGGGCAACATTCAACCTGCCGTAGACGCTGGGCTCGTTACTGCTCGCCAATTCCTCCAGGGATGAGTCCATGACGACCCGTAAACGAAATCCAGTGACCTGCTGCACCAACGGGAGTGTGGGCCGGCTCGAAGACCGCCGGCGTATGGGGGTCTAGTCTTTTGCCGAGGGAGGCGAAGCCATGAATCGCACCCGAGCAGATCTCGACGGAACCGTTCGAACCATCACCCGCGCAACTCTCGAAACGCTGTCGAAACCGGCAGCTCTGATCGCTCTGTCGCTGCTGATCGGACTGCTCAGCGCTTGTGAAGGCGGCGGAGGCGGAGGCTACTAGGGACAATCGGAAGCGTCCAAACCGTCCCGCATCCGCCGGCCCTTGGCCGGCTCGCTCGCCGGCTTGCAGTGCCGCTGCTCTCGGTCAGGTCAGGGTAGGCGAGTCGGCGACGGCTGAAGGCCGCAGCGCGTACTGTTTCAAACGCAGGTAGTACGGCAGGCACTCCGCCAGCAACTCCTCGAGTTCGCCGGGGAAGCTTGTCGTGACCGGCTGGAATGGGGCGAAGCCAGTCGACCGGTGCACGTTCGCATACCAGTGCGGCGCCCAACATCCGTCCTCCGGCTTGGGACCGGCCGGCCAGTTCTGCATTGCCTCCTCGAAGCCAAGACCGGCCCTGGCGCAGAGCGCGCCGAGCACCTGTGGCGGGTCGAGCAGCAACTCGCGGGCATCGACCACGACCGGCTCCCTGCCGGCCGCCAGCTCGTAATCCAGGATCTGGCACTGCCGGGCCAGGCCGGTGTCGGCCAGTGTCGGACGCGCCAGCACCCGGGCCAGCGACGGCAGCATCTCGTGGGGATCGCGGATCAACAGGGCGTGAGTTAGGCCGTCCAGCAGGTCCCAGTCGAGACCGACCAGGTGGTGCGCCATGTTCTTGATGAACAACACCGGCCTCTCGGCCGGCTCGCCGACCTTGCACCCCGGCGCGACCGTGCTCCCCGCCCCTGTGTTCCCGGCCGCCACGCTCCCCGCCAGCATGCTCCTAGCCACCACCCCGCCGTCGCACTCCATCTGCGCCATGACCTCTCGTGCCGCGGGATGGCGAGCGCCGGACACTCGCAGGTAATGGCCGTAAAGCGGTTCGTCGACCACTCTGGTATCGCTGCGCTGGCGGAACGAGTACATGAGCGCCGTGGACACATTTCTGGGCCCCGACCACATCGAAAGCCGCAAGGGCCGGCCGTCGCGACCGTCTGCCCCGGCGCCCACGCTCACGCCTCTACCGACGCGCCGTCGACGAGCTCCCGGTAGAGTCCCGCCAACCGCGCCGTCAACGGACCACCGGCACCAGTACCGACACCAGCGCCTATCTTGCGCCCGTCGACGCTCACGACCGGAGTGAGGCCCCCGAACGTGCCGGTTACGAAGGCTTCGTCGGCCCCGTAAACGTCGGTCAGCGAAAAGGCTCGCTCGTGCGCCGCTACGCCGTTGGCGCGGCACAGCTCGAGCACGAGCTGCCGGGTTATCCCGTTCATGCAGTACTGGCCAGTGGAGGTCCAGACTTCGCCGGACCGGACGATGAAAAAGTTGGTGGCGTTGCAGGTGGCGACGGCGCCGGTCGGGTCCAGCATCAGGGCCTCGTCCGCCCCGGCCCGCAGCGCCTGGATCAGCGCGATCACCTCGTGCAGCTTGGAGTGGCAGTTGAGCTTGGGATCGAGGGTATCGGGCGGGGGACGACGAGTCGCCGAGGTGAACAGCGAAATGCCCTGCTCGCCGACAGACGGATCGGCCGCCTTGTACTCGGCGATGATTACGATCGTCGGTCCGCCGACGGTCAGGCGCGGGTCCTGCGAGGGCGTCTTCTTCCGGCCACGGGTAACCATAAGCCGCACATGGACGCCATCTTCCATGTTGTTGCGGCGCACCGTCCGGTACAGGGCGTCGGTCAACTCCTCAGGAGACCTGCCGATGTCGAGTCCGATGGCTGCCGCGCCGCTGAACAGCCTGGCGAGGTGTCGGTCGAGGAAGGCGAATCGGCCGCGGTGCAGCCGGATCCCCTCCCACACCCCGTCACCGACGAGGAAACCCGAGTCGAACACCGACACCTTGGCCTCGTCCCGCGGATAGAACTCGCCGTCTACGTAGATCTCGATCCCAGCGTTCCTGTCGTCGGGCAGGGATTCATGCGTACCTCTGGGCACCTGTTACCTCCGCTTTGGTCCGGACAGCATAGCGGAGGCCGTCGCCAGCCGTCACCGGGTGACCGGCCCGCTCGGACGTAACGCCCGAACTCACTCGCTCGCCGCCGAGCGGGCAGACCAGAAGCGCGACTGGAGCAGTATTCAGCGGGACCGGCCTGCGCTTACCATCGGCCCATGGCCAGAAGCGCGGGACGCGATCTCAGCAAGGCGCCGGACCGAACCGAACCTCAGGCGGACGAGAGGCACCTGCGGGAGATCCGTGAGTTGGCACACCTGCTGGACAACTCGTTTCGCATCCCGGTAATCGGCTACCGGTTCGGCGTCGACGCGATCCTCGGGCTCGTGCCCGTAATCGGCGACTTCAGCGCCTTCGCCTTCTCCGGCTACATAATCTACCGGGCGGCGCGGATGGGAGCGCCGGCTCCTTTGCTGGTGCGAATGACGGTCAATGCCCTGGGAGATACCGTCGTCGGCTCGATCCCGGTCCTGGGGACGGTGGTCGACGTGTTGTGGAAGGCGAACGCACGCAACCTGAAGATGCTGGAGAGTTTCCTGGCGAGTCGTCGTTGAGTCGTCATCCTGCTAATCTCATGCCATGAGCGACACCCACGACAAGATCGTCAAGAACGAGAGCGAGTGGCGTGAGGAGCTCGAGCCGGAGCGGTACGACGTCATGTTCCGAGAGGGGACCGAGCCGCCCGGCAGCAGCCCACTCAATTACGAGAAGCGCGAGGGCAGCTACGTCTGCGCAGCCTGCGGGCAAACGCTATTCGTGAGCGACACCAAGTATGAGAGCGGCAGCGGCTGGCCCAGCTTCTACCAGGCCGTCCCGGGCGCCTTGGAGTTCAGTACCGACTTCAAGATCGGCGTGCCGCGCACCGAGTATCACTGCTCGCGCTGTGGCGCTCATCAGGGCCACCTCTTCGACGACGGCCCTGAGCCCACCGGCCAGCGCTACTGCAACAACGGCCTGGCCCTGCGCTTCACGGCCGAGCGGGAGAAGGCCGGCAGCGATCCGTCCAGTGCGCCCGGAAGCAGCAGCCTTGAAGGCACAGAGCACAGCGACGACGGCTGAGCGACTGGACCGGCTGGCATCCCTGCTGGTGGGACGACGGACGCTGGTCCTCAGCGGAGCCGGCATCAGCACCGAGTCCGGCATTCCCGATTACCGCAGTCCGGAGCGACTGAAGCGGCCACGCAAGCCGATGCTGTACCAGACGTTCGTTTCCGACGAACTGGCGCGGCGGCGTTACTGGGCGAGAAGCGTGCTGGGTTGGCAGACCATCGAGGGCGCCGTGCCCAACGCCGGCCACCAGGCCGTGGCCCGGCTCGAGGCGCAGGGCGTCTCAGTGGGAGTAATCACCCAAAACGTCGACAGCCTGCACCAGAAGGCCGGCAGTAGTGAAGTCCTCGAGCTGCACGGCAGCCTGAGCATGATCCTCTGCCTCGGCTGCAGGACCGTGGTGGGGCGCCGGGCCCTGCAGCGCCGGCTGCTGGACCTGAATCCGGATGTGGCTGAAGCCGTCGTCACTATCGCGCCCGACGGAGACTCGGACGTGCCGGACGATCTGGTGACGAGTTTCATCGTGCCGGAGTGCGAGAGTTGCGGAGGAATCCTCAAGCCGCACGTGGTCTTCTTCGGCGAGAACGTGCCGAAGGAGCGGGTGGTCCACTCCAACGAGCTGCTGGCCCGAGCGCAGGTCCTGATGGTGGTCGGATCGTCGCTCGCGGTGATGTCGGGCATGCGGTTCGTCCTGGCGGCCCTGCGGCACGGCAAGCAGGTGGTGATAATCAACGACGGACCGACCAGAGCGGACGAGCAGGCCACGTTCAAGCTCGAGGGACGGCTGGGAGAGGTTCTGCCTGCCCTGGCGGCGCTGCTGGCCTGACCGGAACTGGCGCGCGGCCCTGCGTTCAGCCTCGCAGCCGGTCGAGGTACCTCTTGCGGAACTTCGCCACTTTCGGCGCGATGACCGCGCTGCAGTAGGGTTGTTGCGGGTTGTTGCGGAAGTAGTTGCGGTGGTACGCCTCGGCCTCATAGAAGGTGTCCAGCGGCTCCACCCTGGTCACGACCGGAGCGCCATAGACGCCCTCCCGCTCCAGCTCGGCGATCGCCTGCTCCGCTTCACGCCGCTGTTCATCATCGCGGTAGAAGATGACGGAACGGTACTGGCTACCGACGTCGTTGCCCTGCCTGTTCACCGTGGTGGGATCGTGGGTCGCGAAGAACACGCCCAGCAGGTCGCGGTACGAGATCTCGTCAGGTTCGTAGCGCACCGAGATCACCTCGACGTGGCCGGTCGTCTCGCTGCAGACCTGCTGGTAAGTGGGGTTTGCAACGGTGCCACCGGAGTAGCCCGGCAGGACCTCCCGTACCCCCTTCAGATCCTGGAACACCGCTTCGGTACACCAGAAACAGCCGCCGCCGAATATCGCCGTGCTGGTACTCTCACCCTCGCTCATGAGTCAACTGTAAGGCATGACGCTTCGGGCCCGGGTAACGCGTGCCCATGCTCGGGTAGAAGGCGGAGAGGAGAACGGCAATGGACAGCCAACGAACACCGCCGGGAAGAATGCCCGCTACCGACCCGAAGGACACGGCGGCTGCCGGCGGTGTGCGCGAGGTGATAGCCTCGTTCGCCGACTACCGCGAGGCTCAACGTGCCGTCGACTTCCTGTCTGACGAGAAGTTCGACGTTCGCACCATCTCGATAGTCGCGGAGGGGCTCAGCTTCGTCGAGCAGATCACCGGGCGGCTCAACTGGCAGCGCGCGTTCGTCAACGGACTGTCGAGCGGGGCTCTCATCGGTGCGGTCATCGGTTTCATCTTCGGCATCTTCAACTTCTTCGCTCCCCTTACCTCCGCGCTCTCGCTGGCGTTCTACGGCCTGATATTCGGCGCGATCCTCGGCGGAATCGTCGGACTGATCGGATACGCCCTCTCCGGCGGCGACCGCGACTTCACCTCGGTCAGTGGCATGCAGGCAGAGCGCTACGACGTCACCGCCGATCCGGCCGTCGCCGGCGAGGCGCGAGAGCTGTTGCGGCGACGAACGTAGCGGGTACGCCCGCGGCACCTGCTACTCGTAGTCACCAGGCACCTTGTCGAAAATTGGGGTCATCGACAACGTTGTAACCGACCATCCTGCCGTTCCGCGGTGAAGGTATTCGGCGGACGAGGGATCCCAGATATCTTCGTCCTGGGAAGGGCGTATAATCGGCGGGAAGGAAAAAACTTCAGGTGGAGGCACCAGGGTAATCGGGCGCAGCGCCGTGTTCACCAGCCTGCCTGTGACAGCCGCCCTGACAGCTCCGGCCGAGGTGCCCGCCGGCGGCCGCTTCGAAGACGACTGGCAGGGACCCGACAACCAGGGCGACTACGTCACCATCGTCCCTGCCGGAAGCCCCGAGGGAAGCTACGAGTCCTACTTCGACACCCGGAACGGCAGTCCCGGTACCTTGGTCGCACCCGCCGAGTCGGGAGCGTTCGAGGTGCGTTACGTGAGCGGCCAGAGCGCAAAGACCCTGAGCTCCAGCCCAATCCGCGTGAGGTAGCGCGGTCCCCACCGGAAGCGCGGCCGCAACAGGACGTTCGTCCCGTGGCGGCCGCGTTATCATCTGGGCGTGACCCGAAGAAGGGTGGGAATGGGCTTCTGCCGCTAGCCGCACCCCTTGCCATCAGCCTCGACCGCCTGGCGCGGCGCTACGGCCGCGAGTTGGTTCTCACCGACGTCAGCCTGACAGTCGGCGAGGGCCGCGTGGTGGTGCTGCACGGTCCGAACGGCGCCGGCAAAACCACGCTGCTGAAGGTGCTGGCGACCCGCCTGCGTCCCAGTCGCGGCCGGGGCACGGTCTTCGGCTTCGACCTGGTGAGGCATGCACACGAGGTGCGGCGGCGCACGGCCATGCTGAGCGTTTTCGGCGGATCCTACCCGGCGCTCACCGCGGCGGAGAACCTAAGCCTGGCCGCCCGTCTCTACGGCTCTACCTCCACTTCCGACGAGTTGGCAACGTGCCTGGCGGTGGTGGGCCTCGCAGATTCTCGCGACAAGCTTGTGCGCACCTTCTCCAGCGGAATGAAGAAGCGCCTCGGCCTGGCCCGGCTGCGCCTCGCCGGTGCCAGGTTGTGGCTGCTCGACGAGCCGTACGCGGCGCTCGACGAGGAGGGCAAGTCCTCGGTCGACGAGCTGCTGGACGACGCACGCCGAAAGCGCATCACCATCGTTCTGGCCTCCCACGAGCTCGAGCGGGTGGCGCCGTTCGCAGACGCGGTATTGCAGGTCGACCATGGCGGCATCTCGCTGAGGTCCGACTGATGTCCGACCTGACCGCGGTCCTGGCGGTAGCCGGCAAGGACCTGCGCCAGGAGCTGCGCAGCCGCTCCGTCACCGTGGCCACTCTCTTCTTCGCCGCCATAACGTTGGTCGTGCTGGCGTTCGCGGTGGGAAGCGACCAGGCGCTGCTACGAAGCATCGCCCCCGGTGCGTTGTGGGTTGCGCTGGCCTTCGCCGGAGTGATTTCGGCGGCACAGAGCTACGCCGCCGAGGGCGAGGAGAACGCCTTCGAGCAGCTCCTGCTCTACCCTGTGCCGCGGGCTGCCATCTACCTCGGCAAGTTGCTGGCCAACTGGCTATACATGGCGGCGCTGGCCGCCCTGATGCTGCCGGTAACGGCGGTCCTGTTCGACCTGCCGATTTCCGGCAACCTGCCCCTGCTGCTGCTCACTCTGGCCTTGGGGACTCTCGGTTTCGCCCTGATCGCTACCTTCTATGCAGCCCTGACCGCCAACCTGCGGGCACGGGAGTCGTTGCTGCCGGTGCTGATGTTTCCGGTGGTGGTTCCGATCCTGCTGGCGGCGGTGCGGGCCACGATAGCCCTTACGCAGCTGGAGAACCCCGCTCTGGCCGGCGACTGGCTACAATTGCTGGTGGGGTTCGACCTAGTCTACCTGGTTACCTGTATCGCCGTCTTCAGATTCGTGGTGGACGAATGAAGGGCGCGACGAGCGACAGCCCGCAAGCGAAGAGCGGGCACTTGAGGCAGGTAAACGAGCGAACGCACCCGGAGCGTGCCGTTTGCCATGCTGGGAGCGGAACATGATTCGTTCAGCCGAGGAGCAACATTGATGAGCGACTCCCGAAACATCGATCGCGGCACAGGCGGCCGCCCCGCGTGGCTCAACGCCCTCGGCCTCATGGTCGTGGCACTGTTCGCCGTGGGTGCTTACCTCGCCCTGGTCGTGAGTCCGCCCGATACCAATCAAGGCGACCTGATCCGGATCATGTACGCGCACGTCTCGGCGGCCTGGGTGTGCTTCCTGGCGGTGATCCTGGCGGCTGTCTTCGGCATGCTCTACCTGTGGCGCGGCCGCATCGGCGATGACATACGTGCGGTGGCGCACGCCGAGTCTGCGCTGCTGTTCGCCGGACTGACGATCATCGGCGGCATGACCTACAGCAAACCAACGCTGAACACCTTCTGGACCTGGGACGCCAAGCTGACCCTGACCGCGCTGCTGTTCGCCCTGCTGGTGGGCTACTTCGTGGTCCGCGGGTTGGTCGACGACCGGGAGCGGCGTGGACGAGTGAGCGCGGTGGTGGCGATAGTGGTCCTGGCCAGCCTGCCGTTCAACTGGATGGCGGCCGAGTGGTTCCGTACCCTGCACCCCTCGAAGAGCTTCGAGGTGAGCGCGGCGGGCGTTAGTGACAGCGCCGACCCGATATTCCGCTGGATCTTGCTGTTCAACGTGGTGGTGGCGGCTCTCGTCTACACCTGGTTCGTGCTGGAACGCAGCCGCCTTGGTCGCCTGGAAGCGGGGCTCGAGGAGCGGCGTGAGGCAGTTGCCGGCCGGAGGGAGGCAATCGATGTTTGACGGCTGGAGCCCGTGGGCCTGGGTTGCCCTGTCTTGGCTGGAGTTGCTGGTGGCATACGGCGGTTACATGCTGTACCTGCGCGGCCGCTCGAGGCGCCTGGAGGACGACGTTTGAAGCGTTCTATCTACGCTCTCGCCGCGCTGGTGGTGCTGGTTGTCGCCGGCCTGCTGATCTACCGGGCGCTGTCGTCGTCGCTGGTGTACTTCATCCTGCCCAGCGAGTACGCACAGGACCCGCTGCAGTACGAGGATCGTCGCATCCGGCTGGGCGGCATCGTGCAGGAGGGAAGCGTGGCGTTCGACGATGATCGGCTTCAGCTCACCTTCCTGGTGACCGACAGCCTGGAGACCTATCCGGTTCGTCACGGCGGCACCCCGCCCGAGCTGTTCCAGGAGAACACCGGGGTGGTGGTCGAAGGCAGCTTCGCCGAAGGCGTTTTCATGAGCGACAACCTGCTGGTGAAGCACAGCGAGGTCTACCAGGCGCCCAAAGAGGGCGAGCCGGTAGACGTCGAAGCGTTGAAGGACTCACTGCAGTGATCGATAGGGCAGCGACCAGGCGGGCAGCGACCAGGCGGGCGGGCGGACGATGAATCCTGACGCCGCCAGCATCTCGCTGGCAACCCTGGGCGGAGCCACCGTGCTGCTGGCCTGGGCGCTGGCCACCTATGCGCTCGTTACCGGCGTAGTGGGTGCCCGGCGACGCGACCCACGCCTGCAGACGTCGGCGCGGCTGGCCGCGGTGGCCGTGTTCCTGGCCGTTACCGCGTCGCTGGTGGTGATGGAGGTGGCGCTGATCAACGACGACTTCAGCGTCAGTTACGTCGCCGAGCACTCCCGCCTCGCCTCGCCGTTATGGGTGAAGGTGGTCACCCTGTGGGCGGCGCTGGAAGGTTCGATCCTGCTGTGGGCCTGGTTGCTGTCGGGTTACACCGCGGTCCTGGCGCTCACGGCGCCGAACACCGTGCTGCGTCCCTGGGCACTGGCGGTGATGCAGGGCGTGCAGGTGTTCTTCCTGGGCGTGGCCGCTTTCGCCGCCAGCCCCTTCGGGCTGGTCGCCAACCCGCCGCTCGACGGTCCCGGGCCCAACCCCTTACTCCAGAACCACTGGATGATGGCTGTCCACCCGGTGCTCATGTACCTGGGGTTCGTCGGGCTGACGGTGCCGTTCGCATACGCGATGGCCGCGCTGATCACCCGTCAGCCGGGCGTGACCTGGATGACCCAGACCCGCCGCTGGACACTCACCGGCTGGGGATTCCTCTCCGCCGCTATCGTGGCCGGCGGCTGGTGGAGCTACGAGGTGCTCGGGTGGGGCGGTTTCTGGGCCTGGGACCCGGTGGAGAACGTCTCCTTCCTGCCCTGGCTGAGCGCCACCGCCTTCATCCACAGCGTTCAGGTACAGGAGCGCCGGCGAATGCTCAAGGGCTGGAACCTGCTGCTGGTGAGCCTCACCTTTGCGCTAACCATCCTCGGAACTTTTCTGACCCGGTCGGGAATCGTCTCGTCGGTGCACGCCTTCGGCGACGGACCGGTCGGCCCGCTGTTCCTGGGCTTCTTCCTGCTCGTGATCCTGTTCGCCTTCGGCCTCATCGCCATGCGTTGGGACCAGGTGCGTGACCGTGCCGAACTGGACGACCCGGTGAGCCGCGAAGGCGCCTTCCTGTTCGGCAACATCCTGTTCCTGGCAATCGCCTTTGCAGTCTTGCTGGGCACCATCTTCCCGCTGGTCGTCGAGGCGATGAGCGGCGACAAGGTAACCGTGGGGGCGCCCTTCTTCGACCAGGTGAGCTTGCCGCTGTGGATGACGATATTCCTGCTGATGGGGGTCGGTCCGCTGCTTCCCTGGCGCAAGGCCGAGGAGCAGTCGCTTCGCCGCAACCTCGCCTGGATGAGCGCGGGCGGGCTGTTGACCGGCGCCGTGGCGTTCATGCTGGGCGTGCGCCTGGTGTATCCGCTGCTCACAGTGGCGCTGGCCGGCTGGAACCTGGTGAGCGTGTACCTGCTGCTTCACGGCGCTATCGCTCCGCGGCTGCGCCTCGCCCGCAAGCGCAGCGCGCTGAGCGTCTTTCGCCGGTACGCCTT
Organism: Trueperaceae bacterium; assembly: GCA_040905465.1. GTDB lineage: Bacteria > Deinococcota > Deinococci > Deinococcales > Trueperaceae > DASVCN01. Next base: position 28,257 of record JBBDRK010000046.1, read on the forward strand.
CGAGAGTCGCCGCCGTTTCGGATCGATGATCGTCCACTTCGGGGTGATAGTTATCGCCCTCGGTATAGCGGGCGCCTCCGGCTACCGCATCGATCAGCAGATGCGGTTCGACTTCGGCGAGCCGGTGCCCTTCCGCGGCTACACGCTCACCGCCGTGGACAGCTTCCGCGAGCAGACGCCCGGCCGCTCGAGCGCCGGGGCGATAGTCGACGTCGCTCGTGACGGTCGCCACGTCACCACATTGCGTCCTCGCATCAACGCATTCGGGGGCAATCAACAGAACGTCCCGACGCCCGACGTGCTCTACACGCCCTGGCACGATCTATATCTGTCGCTCGCCGGCAACGTGAGTCCCGACCAGCAGTTCGTCGTCCTGCGAGTGGTCCAAAGCCCGCTCGTCGCCTGGATCTGGCTTGGTGGCCTGATCATCGCTCTAGGCACCGTCTGGGCACTGCTGCCGGGCCGGCCCGCCGAGCGCGGGTCGACCGCCCGCGACAGGATGGTGAGCGCATGAGCCGGGGGCTGATGGTGCTTGCCGTTGTCGGGGCCCTGGGCGCGCTGTTCCTGTTCGGTCTGCTGCGCGGCGAGCCGGACCGTGACATCGCCTCGGCACGGCTCGGCAAACGTCTTCCGGACTTCGAACTGCCCGTTCACGCCCGCTTCCGGACCGACTACGGAAGCACTTTCGAATTCGAATCGGAAGCCCTCGGGCGCCCCCTGGTCGTCAACTTCTGGGCCACCTGGTGCATACCGTGTCGGGACGAGGCGCCGGTGCTGCAGGCGGCGTGGCGGCGCTACGGCGACCGCTTGACCATACTTGGCATTCAGACGCAGGACCCCGGCCGGGTGGCCGGCGGACTCGAGTTCATCGACGAGTTCGGCCTCACCTTCCCGAACCTGATCGACGAAAGGTCGCGGGTGAGCATCGATTGGGGTCTGTTCGGCGTACCCGAGACCTACTTCCTGCGCGCCGACGGAACGCTGGCCTACAAACATACCGGCATCGTCAACGAAGCGGTGCTCGACGAGCGTATCGGGGAGCTCCTGCAGTGAGACACGACCGGCGCCGCATGCAATCGCTGACCGGTTACAGGCGGCTGCACCATCTACGGCCGGGCTTGCGACGACCATCCTTTCAACGACTGGGTCCTCTGGCGCTGCTCGCGCTGATGACGCCGCTCCTGCTGCTGGCGGGCAGCGCGGCGGCTCAGGCGCCGTCGGCGCGAGGCGACCAAATCGACGCGCGCACCTTCGAGATCGCCGACAAGCTGCGCTGCCCGGTGTGCGTTTCCGAGTCGGTGGCCCAGTCGAGCTCCGAAATCTCGCTAGAGATGCGTCAGATCATCCAGGGCCAACTCGAACAGGGCCGCAGCGAGCGTGAGATCCTCACCTTCTTCCAGGAACGTTACGGCGACTGGATCTTGCTGGAACCTCCCAAGCGCGGCCTGCACCTGCTGGTCTGGTTGCTGCCCGCGGCCGCCGCACTGGCGGGCAGTGCCGCCCTGGTGCTGCTGATGCGCCGCTGGCTGCGCGCCAGCCGGGAGCCGATCGAGGTCGACGAGAACGATCTCAAACGGGTTCGCGACGCGCTGTCGGAGCACGGTTGAGCGTGGAACCCCAACGATGACGAGACTCAGATGCTGACTTCCGTGATTATCATCCTCCTTGCCTTGGCCCTGTTCGGCTATGTCGCGCTACCCCTGTTGAACCCGCGCGGCGCCGATCCGCTGCCGCCGGAACGAGACCCGGTAACCTCCGACCTCGAGGAGGAGAAGGCGGCGCTGTTCCGGGCGATACAGGAACTCGACAGCCGAGAGGACCTTCCACCGGAGCGCCGGGCGCAGCTTCGCGCTCGCTACGAAGCGAAAGCCGCCCGGGTGCTGCGGACACTCGACGAGCGGCCGGACGAACGGGCCGTGCCCGCTGCGGCGAACCCGCGTCGCCGCACCCGAATCCCTTACGGGGCCCTGACGCTCCTGGCGGGGACGCTGGTGATAGCCACCACCCTCGGCTCCTACGTTCTGCCGCGCATCGGCGAAAACGCCACTCTCACTTCGTTCTTCCGAGAGGACCTCGACCAGGCCCGGGCGCTGCGCGACGCCCAACGCGCCGCCGAGAACGATCCCAGCGCCGACAACCTGCTGGCGGTCGCCGACGCCTACTGGCGAGCCGACGACGCCGAGAACGCCCTGACCTACTATGAGCGTGCCGTCGAGGAGGCCGGCGCGCGGTCCGCTCTCGCCTTGCGTCGACTGGGGTTCCTCAACCTGCAGTCCGACCTCGGCGATGCGCTGGCCTACCTGGAACGCTCGCGCCAAATCGAGCCCGACGATCTCGACACGTTGTTCGCTATTGGCGAGATCAATTTCGCGCGGGGCGACCTCGATGCGGCCCGTGAGGCGTGGCGCGCATATCTCGAAGCTCCCGATGGCAGCAACGATCCCGCGGTACTGGCTCGCCTGGAACTTGCGACGGAGATGCACCCGGTGCTGGAGCGCGTCGAGGCCGACCCGAGCCGCGACAACCTGCTCGCGCTGGCCGACGTCCTGTGGCGCTTCGACGAGCGCGAGCGTGCAGTGGAGGTGTACTTCCGGGTGCTCACCCAGCTCGACCCCAACGATCCGGTGGCGCTGGGCCGTACCGGCCAACTGCTGTTCCTGAGCGGCCGCAACGAAGACGCCATCGCCCTGATGGAGCGCGCGGCAGAGAGCCGGCAGGTGGGAACGCAGACGCTGCTGTTCCTGGGCAACGCCTACTTCAGCGCGGAACGTTACCAAGAGGCGATCGACGTCTGGGAGCGGCACATCGCCCTTGTCGGCAAGGATGAGGCGGGACGCGTTCCGGGACTGGTAGCAGACGCCCGCTCCCGCCTGAACGGCCAGGCCGGAGCGCCGATCGCCACGACCGGTCAGGTAAGCTCCGGCGACAGCATCTTCGCGTCCAATTGCGCCGGATGCCATGGGGAAGGCGGTTCGGGAGGGTCAGGACCGCGTCTGGCCGGCAATCCTCGCGCGAGCGAGCCCGAGAACGTTCGCAACGCGGTGCGTTTCGGCCGAGGAATGATGCCGGGCTTCGCCGCCGTCTTGAGCGAAGCCGAGATCGACTCGGTAGTTGCGTTCGTAACCGAGGTCCTCAACGCCTCCGGCACGGTGCGGTGAAGTCGCCGGGACAGTTCCGTGACAGCGACGCGCCAGCGCCGCGCGATCCTGGCCGTCGGCGACTGCTCGCCTGGCTGTGGCGCATTCCGGTGGTAGCGGCGCTGGCGGGCCTCGGTTACGCCGTCTTCGAGGGACGCCGCATCATCTTCGGCAAGGCGCCGGCCGGCCAGGAACCGGTGTTTCGGGCGCTCGAGCCGGTGACGGTGGCGCCGCTGGCCGCCTTCGCCGCGCCTTGGGACTCGGTCGCCTTCGAGCTGCAGGGCCTGCCGGCACTGGCGCTGCGCCTGCCGGAGCCGGTGGCCGGCGGCTTCGACCGCGGAGATCTCCACCTGGCGGGCTACAGCCGCGTGTGTACGCACCAGGCTTGTACCGTCTCGCTCAATCGCGACCTGGAGGCGATCGCCTTCGGCTTCAACTACCGAACCGACGCTCCTGCGCTGGTGTGCCCCTGCCATCTGAGTGTCTTCTCGCCCGGCGACGCCGGCCGCGCGGTCAGCGGACCGGCGACCGAACCGTTGCCGCGAGTGCGGCTGGCGGTGGAGGCGGACCAGGTGGTGGCGCTTGGGGTCGAGGACACCGCGTAAGCGGCCCCACGCCACAGCAACCGCCTACGCACTATCCTTAGGAGAGCAGCCATGACGCACGGGAGGCAAGAAATGAACAGACTCAAGAAGCTGCAGGAGTTCGGTCAGTCCGTTTACATGGACGAGATCAGCCGTAGCATGCTGACCGACGGGACGCTGAAGACGCTCATCGAGCGCGACGGCTTGCGCGGAGTGACCTCCAATCCGGCGATCTTCCAGAAGGCGATCGCCGAGAGCAGTGAATACGACGACACGATCGCCCAGCTCCAACGCGAGGGCCGAAGTGTCGACGAGGTCTACGAGGAGTTGGTCATCGCCGACATCGAAGGCGCTGCCGACCTGCTTCGGCCGGTCTACGACGAGAGTGACGGCCGCTTCGGCTACGTCTCGCTGGAGGTGAACCCGCACCTCGCTTCCGACACCGAAGGCACGATCGCCGAGGCACGCCACCTGTGGGGCCAGCTCGCCCGACCCAACGTGTTCATCAAGGTGCCGGGAACCGAGGCCGGGCTGCCCGCCATTCGCGAGCTCATCGCCGAGGGCGTGAATGTGAACGTCACCTTGTTGTTCGGAATCGGTCGCTACCGTGAAGTGGCCGAACAGTACATCGCCGGGCTGGACAAGAGGCTCGCGGCCGGATACGAGATCGATCGGGTCGCGTCTGTGGCGTCGTTCTTCCTGAGCCGCATCGACGTAATGGTCGATCCGCTGCTCGAGGCGATCGAGGCCGAGGGCTCCGAGCGCGGCGCCAAGGCGGCCTCGCTCAAGGGAAAGATAGCCGTGGCGAACGCCAAGCTGGCTTACCGCGCCTACCAGGAGATCTTCGGTGGTGAGCGCTTTGCCACCCTGGCCGAGCGCGGCGCCCGCACCCAACGTGTCCTGTGGGCCTCCACCAGCACCAAGAACCCGTCCTACAGCGACACCATGTACGTCGATCCGCTCATCGGTCCCGACACGGTCAACACCATGCCGGTCGATACGCTCGACGCCTATCGCGACCACGGCGATCCGGCCTCGCGAATCGAGAAGGGAATGGAAGTGGCGTCGGCCCAGATGAGAGCGCTGGCGGAACTCGGCATCGACATCGACGACGTCACGGCCAAGCTGGAGCGCGAGGGCGTAGAGAAGTTCGTCAAGCCGTTCGACTCGCTGATGCAGACGTTGGCGGAAGCGGCCGGCGCCGCGGCCTGAGGCGGGGTACGAACGATACTGCGCCGCTCGTCTCGGCCGATGGGTTCGCACAACCATTCGGCGTGAATAGGCGTTCGCCCACTTAGAGCAGGCGGCGACAGAGGCTATCCTTCGGTGGTAGGGGGTGACTTTGCCATGGCAAACACCAAACAGCAGACCCACGCATACCAGACCAACTTCAAGGAACAGGACCCCAAACGGCAGTACAACACTCCGGACAACCTCAAGGATCGCCACGGCTCATACGACAAGGGTCAGGATTTCGACCCGACCGAGGGCTACGACGACCATCCCGACGATCAGTTCACCTCTGACATGGTTCATGACGAGGACAGGTTCAGCGCCCGGGAGGCGCATCAGTACGACGAGGACGACGAGGACGAGGCGGAGGAGAAGGAAGGGACCTGACGAGTTCGGGTATCGGCCTGAACGTACGCGATCACGAGCCCGGGAACGTTCAGCACGGTTCCCGGGCTCGCCGCGTTGCCGTCGCCCGCTGGGCGCCAGGGCTGCGAGTCGTCACCAGCCCAGGACCGTCGCTCGACCGGCGCGCACCGTTGTCGTCTGCTCGGTACCTGTGCCCGCCGGACCGCAATACAGAGCACTACAATGTCCTTGTCCTTCAGGGCGAGGAGGGGACGATGGAAGGTAACCGCACGGTCGGCCAGGTCCTGCAGGAGAAGGGGCGCGCGGTCTGGACAACGAAACCGGACATGCCCGTATTCGAAGCACTGAAGCAGATGGCGCAGAAGAACGTGGGCGCGCTGGTGGTCGTCGAACGAGACCAGGTGCTGGGTATCTTCTCCGAACGCGACTACGCGCGCAAGATCATCCTGGCAGGCAAGAGTTCGAAGGTAACTCCGGTCGAGGAGATCATGAGTACCGAAGTGGTGTCGGTGGGCGCCTCGACGACGGTACGCGAGTGCCTGTCGCTGATGACCGACCATCGGGTCAGGCATCTGCCGGTTCTGAGCGACGACCGGCTGGTGGGCGTGATCTCGATCGGTGACGCGGTGAAGTCGATCATCCGCGAGCAGGAGTACCTCATCGAGCAGTTGCAGACGTATATAGCCGGCCCGCTCTGAACTGGCCCGGTGTGAGCCGGCCCGGTGTGAACTGGCCCGGTGTGAACTGGCCCGGTGTGAGCCGGCCCGCCGACTAACGCGCTTGGCTCAGCGAGATCATCGTGCCTTCGCGCCGCGACTCCTCGGCGGCGAACGCCATTCGGTGGCTTTCGATCGAGGCGCGCAGATCTGTCAGCGCCGGGCCCGTCACCTCTCCCCGCAGGCGAGCTACGAAGTCGCGGACCAGTGCGGCATCCGCGCCCGAATGCCCATGCCCGCTCGGCGTAGCTCGGATCGTTTCGGTCGTGCCGGCGGAGAAGTCGTTCAGTTCGATCTCTCCCTTGCCCATGTGGCCGTGCAGTTCGCCGTGGGTGCCCATGAGGTGGACGGTGCGTGTGTTGTCCTCGGTGAACGCGCTGACGGTGAGGTTGGCGCTCACACCGCTGCCGAACGATAACGCCACTACCTGATTGTCCGCCACGTCGTTGTCGCAGCGGTAGACGCAGCGGCCGTATGGCCCGGTCTCGAGCGCCTGCCGCACTTGGCCGGGTTCTGGCTCGGCGGCCATCACGCTGTTGGGCCACTCGGCCTGCCCGCAGAAGCGCTCCTCGTAAATGCGGATGGCCGAGTATGGACAGCTTCGCTCTACCGCGCATCCGCCCGTGCATCTGTCGGTCGAGCCGGCTGGGGCGTTCTCCCGACGGAAATGGTGGAGACCACCGTACGAGGCTACGCCCAGGCAAGGCTCGCCCACCAGCCACCGCAGCAGGTCCAGGTCGTGACACGCCTTGGCCAGGATCATCGGGCTGGAGTCGGCTTCGCGCCGCCAGTTTCCGCGAACGTACGAGTGCGCGAAGTGCCAGTAGCCGATGTTTTCGGTGTGCTGAATGCTCACCAGCTCGCCGATGCGACCGGAGTCGAGGAGGCGCTTGATAGCCGTGAACAGATCGCTGTAGCGCAGAACGTGGGAAACCGTCACCGTTCCGCTGGCCTCGGCAGCCGCTTCGGCAACCGCTTCGACTCCCTGGCGGGTCGGAGCGATGGGCTTCTCGAGCAGCAGGTGATAACCGCGGGCGAGCGCGGCCAGGGCCGGCTCCACGTGCAACAGGTCGGGCGTGGCGATCACCAGGGCATCGGCCAATCGCTCGCGTTCCAGCAGGTCCTGCCACTGGGTGAACCGCAGCGCGGCGGGAATATCGTTCTGATCCGCCACGGCGTCTCGCCGCGAGGCGTCGGGATCTGCGACCGCGACGAGGCGAGCGGCCGGCGCGAGCTCACGAAGGTAGCGCGCGTACACGGCTGCGCCGCGGTTGCCGGCACCTATCAGGGCTACGGTCACGGGCTCCGAGCCGGCTCTAGCTGTCATTGCCCCACGCAGACGCCTGCATTCACGATCGCCGTCACCTTCAACCTTTCACCGCGCCGGCGGTAATACCGCGGACGAACACGCCCTGGACGGCGCTGAACAGCAACGCGACCGGCACGGTCGCCAGCACCCCGGCCGCCATCATCAGGTTCCAGTACACCACGTTCTGTCCGGCGAAGCGGGTGAGCGCCAACGGGATCGGAAAGAGACTGGCGTCGTTGAGAAGGGCCAGTGGGAAGAGCAGTTGGTTCCAGGCGTGAATGAACGCGTAGATCGCGGCCATGGCGATGCCGGGACCGGCCAACGGCAGGATTATGTAGCGCAGGCTGGTTAGGCGCGAACAGCCGTCGATCATCGCCGCCTCCTCGAGATCTTCCGGGATTCCGGCGAGGTAACCGTGCAGCAGCCACAGGGCTATCGGCACCGCCAGCGCGCTCTGGGCGAGGATCACCGTGGAGAGCCGGTTGAGCATGCCGACACCCTGGACGATCTGGTAGATCGACACCACCAGCACCACCGGTGAGAACATCTGGGTGGCCAGGGCGACGAACAAGAGCGGAGTGCGGCCGCGGAACCGGAACCGGCTCAGCCCATAGGCACCGGTGAACCCGAACACTACCGCCAGCAGCGCAGTCGAAACGGCGATTATCACGCTGTTCAGATAAGCCTGGCCGAAACGGTACTGACCGGTGAACACCTCGACATAGTTGGCCAGTGTGAACGGCTCCGGCAGCCAGGTCGGCGGGAAGCTCAGAATGTCCGCGAAAGGAGTGAGCGAGGTCTTGATCATGACGTAAACGGGGAACAGCAACACCGCCAGGATGGCGATGAGAACGCCGTGCGTCACCAGCCCGCGCCGGATGTCGCGCCGCCTTCGTGCGGAAGAAGCGGCGTTCATGTCCGCCTCGCCAGCCGGTACCAGTAGAGGATCGACAACGCCAGCAGGATCACGAATATCAGCGTCGCCAGCGCCGAAGCGCGCCCGAAGTCGAAGCTGCCGAAGGCCAACCGGTAGGCCTGGATGACCAGGGTGGTGGTGGCGCCGGCCGGGCCGCCGCGGGTGAGCGGATAGATCACCTCGAACGAGTTGAAGGTCCATACGCTGGTGAGCAACAGCACCACGAACATCACCGGGCGCAGCAGCGGCAGGGTCACGTGCCGGAACATCTGAGCCAGGCCGGCGCCGTCGACGGTCGCCGCCTCGTACAGCTCATCGGGAATCGACTGCAGGCCGGCCATCAGTACCATCGCCACGAACGGAATGCCGACCCACATGTCGACCGCGGCGGTAGCAACGAAGGCGGTTCCGCTGCGCCCGAGCCAGGGCACGATCGGCAACCCGAGGATGTCGAGGAGCCCGTTGAGTTGCCCGTACTGAGAGTTGAGCACCCAGCGCCATACAACGGCGGCGACGACTATCGGCGTCACCCATGGGACCATCATAAGAGTCAGATAGATGCGGCGACCGATGAACTCGCGCTGCAGGAGCAGTGCCGCCACCATTCCGATGAGCAGCTTGCCGGCCACCGCCAGGATCGTCCAGCCCACCGTCACGCCCAGGGCGCGAAGGAATTCGGGGCTCCGTAGCAGCGCGGCGTAGTTGTCGAAACCTACGAAACCCTGCGGCTCCCAGGGTCGAATCGGGACGTTGTGGATGAACGAGCCGCGGATGACTTCGGCAACGGGATAGGCCAGGAATACGGCAATGAAGAGAACTGTCGGCAATAGATAGAGGAAGGGAGACCGGTCGGGATGTAGCCAGCGCCTTGCGCCTCGCAGTAGGGTCACGGGAGCACCTCGGTGGGGGGGGGGGGGGGGGGGG